>NZ_JBIVKB010000009.1:0-401664 GCF_044750545.1 Streptomyces sp. NPDC088794
CGCGGCGCGACCCCCGCGTGGGCTGCGCTGTACACCCCCCCCCGGCTCCACGTAGCCCCGCCACCCCGCCCCGTGGGGGGGGGGCCCGCACACCCCCCCCCCCCCCCCACTTCCGTGGATCACCACCGACCCGCACCCGACCACCAGGCATCCCCGCCCCCAGCCCCACCGCGCCCCGCCACTCTGCACCGACGGCAGCGACACACCCGCTCTGAAAACACCTGGAATGCATTCTGCGAACCCGGGTAAGTCGATCACTGTCGGTGGACAAGGAACCGGCGACACGGAGCCTGGATCACGCGGAGGGGCCTGACATGACGGTGACGAAGACGGCAGAGGCACAGACCGTGGTGCTGCCGGAGATCGCGGACCCTTCGCAGGTCGCTCCCAAGGACGCCCGTCAGCTGACCAGGCTGTTCCTCGACCAGCTCGGCGTCCTCGAAGAGGGCACGGCCGAGTACCAGTACGCGCGCAACACGCTCATCGAAATGAACGTCACGCTCGTCCGATACGCGGCTTCGCGGTTCCGCAGCCGTGACCAGGACGAGATGGAGGACATCGTCCAGGTCGGCACGATCGGCCTGATCAAGGCCATCGACCGGTTCGAGCTCACCCGCGAAGTCGAGTTCACCTCCTTCGCCATCCCCTACATCACCGGCGAGATCAAGCGCTTCTTCCGCGACACCTCCTGGGCCGTCCACGTCCCCCGCCGCCTCCAGGAAGCCCGCGTCCAACTCGCCAAAGCCAACGAAGAGCTCCGCAGCCGACTCGGCCGTATGCCCACCACCAAGGAACTCTCCCAGCTGATGTGCCTCAGCGAGGAAGAGGTCATCGAAGCGCGCCTCGCCTCCAACGGCTACAACTCCGCCTCCCTCGACGCCACCATCGGCTCCAGCGACGACGGCGAAGCCGCGCTGGCCGACTTCATCGGCCTCGACGACAAGGCCCTCGAACTCGTCGAGGACTTCAACGCCCTGGCCCCCCTGATCGCCGAACTCGACGATCGCGAACGGCGCATCATCCACATGCGGTTCGTCGACGAACTCACCCAGGCCCAGATCGGCGAACACCTCGGCGTCTCCCAGATGCACGTCTCCCGCCTCATCTCCCGCACCCTCGCGAAACTCCGCGCAGGCATGCTCGCCACGGACTGACCACCCCGACCCGCAGCTCGGAATCACGCGATGGAGAGTCTCACGCACTCCACGACGCTTCCGGGCCTCCGCCCGCCACGGTGAGCGCCGGGGTACGTCCGATCTTCGGAGTGGACATCGCCGCCCCGGCGTTCGACACCGCGAAGGCTTCTCACTGCCCGCGCACGCCGGTCCGCGCTGGTGAGCACGTGGCGGAGCCGCGCCTGCGCATGACGCTTCTGCCTCACCGCCGCCATCGGCCTCTACCACCCGCGGGCCCGCTACGACGACGCCTACATCGGCCGCTTCACCCAGCCCGACACCTCCTGCCACGAAGAAAACCCGTACCTGTACACGGCGACACCGACGACCTGCTGTCGATGGCCGGCGGCGCGGCAGCAGGACTCGCCACCGAAACCGCCTGCCAGTTCGCACTCGGGTTCTTCGCCGTCACCACAGCCGGGGCGTCAGAAGTCCTCGGCCAGGCGGTGCGCGCCACTGCCGCCTACGACGTCGGCAAAGCGGTCAGCTGACGTCCCGTGAGAGACGCCGAACCACCAAAAGAGACAACCATGAGCAGATTCGGTAGAGCGACCTACGGCTCTCAGACCGCCATGCGCAGAAATGCCCTGCTGACCTACGCGCTCTCCGTGATCCTGGTACTTGTCGGCATCGCAATGGTCCTGAGCGGCAACACAAAAGGGTGGATCGGCATAGGACTTGCCGTGGTCTACACCGCCTTCGTTTTCATCGCGACCCGGATAAAGGCGAGCAGACCACAGCGGTAGATCTGCTGGTGACCAGGCGTGAGCCGGGGACCCGAAAGACCGAAGTCCCCGGCTCACGCGGGCAACACTCAACAACGACGCATGTGCAGTTTCATCCCGGGTAGCAGGAATTCACTGCCCTTCCGGAAGAAGCCCCTGTGTGAGGAGTCGTCAAGTGTCCGCCTCTCTAGTCGAAACTGTCGATATTCAGGCCCCTGTGTCCGTCGCATGGGCACTCTGGAGTGACGTCACCAGGTGGCCGACCTTTCTGAGCCACGTACGTCGAGTCGACAGGCTCGACGGACAACGTTTCGCCTGGCAACTGAAACTCCCCGGCGCCGAAAAGAACTTCGTCGCGGAACTCACCGAGGTGATCCCCGAGGACCGGATCGCCTGGCACACCGTGGACGGTGTCGATCACGCCGGGGTGGTCACGTTCCACCGCCTCAGCGACACGACCAGCCGAGTCACCTTGCAGATCGAGTACGACCCGAAGGGGTTCATCGAACACCTCGGCGCGCTCACCAATCTGGACTCCGCGCTCGCCAACTATGACCTGGGCGAGTTCCAGAAACTGGCTGAGACGACGACAGCACCCTGACCGGGCGCCCGTGCACCTTCGACCCCCTTCAAGCACTCCGGGCCAGATGGGCGGAGGCGATCGACCACCGCACGGTGTCGGCCGACGCGGTGCGGTCGTGGACGGCCTCAGCCGCGTCAGGTGGTTGGGTTCTTCCATAGGTGCCGCTCGTCGAGGGTCCCGAAGCGTATGTCTCCGCGATCAAGGTCGACGAGGATGGGCCAGCAGTCCAGCAGCTGTTGTCTCGGGTCACGCGAGGCGAGGTACTGCACGGAGTTGTAGGGCACGATCAGGAGTCCGTTGCTCTCGCGGACCAGCTCCGCGTCGATGGCAAGGGGCGGCTCGTCATCGCGCTGGCTGCGCGCCAGGAACGCCACCGCGAGTTGCAGAGCTTCTTCGCGCTCCATCATCGGTCTCCAGTCCTTTGGTTCAACGAAGCGCACCCTAACTGTCCTGGGATGATCCGCGCGTGGCTGGTGTGATCACGGCGTCGAAGCCGTCCTGGACAGCCCCGTTCTCCGGGCTGAGCCCACGTCAGTTCGGCAAACTGATAGCCGCGTTGCGGCGGCAGGGTGCGGATCCAGTACGTAAGGGCCGGCCGTGGAGCCTGCCTCTGGAGGTCCGGGTTCTGCTGGTCGCCGCGTATTGGCGGACGAACCTCACGATGGGGTAGTTGGCTCCGCTGTTCGGGATCTTGAAGTCCGCGGCCGACCGCATCATCGACCGCCTCGGGCCATCGCCGGCGTTCCAGCCCCGCAGACGATTCCGTCGGGACACGGTGCTGATCGTGGACGGCACGCTGGTGCCCACCCCGCGACCACCAGGTGGCCGAGCAGTCGAAGAACTACCGGTACTCGACCAACCATCAGGTCGTCATCGACGCCGACAGCCGGCTCGTCGTCGCCGTCGGCCAGCCGCTGCCCGGCAACCGCAACGACTGCAAGGCATGGGAGTTGTCAGGCGCGAAGGACGCCGTCGGCCGCCCTGCAGGACGGAGAGCGGCATCGTGATCTTGCGTCCTGCGGCGCGGTCAGCCCGGTCGTGGTCTATGTCGATGCCCGCGGAGGCGCGGTAGTCGGCGACGATGGACGGCACGGCGTTGCGGCACGCGTCGAGGTAGACCTGGCGGACGGCCGGGGGCACGGCCTGGGGGTCGTTGGCCCAGACGTCGAGGAAGTAGGAGAAGAACGCGTCCGAGCTGTTCTGGATCATCTGCTCGGGCAGGCCGGACGGCTGCGCCATCAGGTACAGGTGGAATCCCACCGCCGCTTGCACCCCGTGCAGCGCCTCCCACATGTCCAACGTCGGCAGGACATCCAGGCACGCAAGGTGGGTGATGGTGTCCGGGTGGTCCAGGCCCGCCCGGAAGGCCACCAGGGCGCCGCGGTCGTGCCCGACGAGTGCGAACTGCTCGTGACCCAGCGCACGGGCTACGGCAACGGCGTCTTCAGCCATCGTCCGCTTGGAGTAGACGTCCGGGCCGGTCTCGGCGGGCTTGTCACTGTCGCCGTAGCCGCGCAGGTCGGGGCAGATGACGGTGTGATCCGCGGCCAGGTCCTCGGCCACGTGCCGCCACATCAGGTGGGTCTCGGGGAACCCGTGCAGCAGCGCGATGGGGCTCCCGGAGCCGCCCACGGCGACATTCAGCTCCACACCGTCGGCGCCCGCGACGCGCTGGTAGTCGAATCCGGGATGGTCTGCGTCATGGCTCGTGTCCTCTTTCATGGTCCGGGTCCGCTGGTGCGGCGGACCCCGCTGCGTCCACCGGTGCGGTGTCCCGTGGCCGCCACGATGTGTGCGGGGACCCGGATCCGCTCCGGTCGGCATGTCCACCATGCCGTCGGCCCGTGCGGTGTGCGCTCTGGCCGATGACTCAAGACTGGGGGCCGCGAATCAACAGCCGATGAACATGCACAGGACCCCACTGACCTGTCACGATGCTCGGCGGCACCGCTCCGCTGCCGCACTGGCGGGAACGCCGATCGTCCCGGATCAGAGCGGCCGGATGGCAGGAAGACCGAACCGCCGCTGCGCCGTCCGTGGAGCGCCGGGTGCTCGCCGACCGCCGGTGAGGGGCCGGCGAGCGGGGCCTCGAACGTGCCTCCGGCCTCCGGGACACGCAGTGGTGTCCCGGAGGCCGGAGGCGTCTGCAACGGGTCAGAGCAGGGCGCCGCCCGAGACCTCGATCCGCTCGGCGGTGACCCAGCGCAGGCCGGGCGAGACAAGGGAGACGATGGCGTCACCGATCTCGTCGGCGTCGCCCACCCTGCCCAGCGCGGTGTGGGCAGCGAGGAAGCCACGCAGCTCCGGGCCGTCGCGCATAGCGCCGCCGTTGAAGTCGGTGGCACTCGGGCCGGGGGCGACGGTGTTGACGCGGATGCCGCGCGGGCCCAGTTCACCGGCGAGGCTGCGCGAGAGGGCCTCGACGGCCGCCTTCGAGGCCGCGTAGACAGCGGTGCCCGGGCTGACATGGCGGGTCAGTGAAGTGGAGACGTTGACGATGCTGCCGCCGTCGGGGATGTGCGGCACCAATGCCTGGATGAGGAAGAAGGTGCCACGGAAGTTGGTACCGACCAGGTCGTCGAACTGTTCGAGGGTGACCTTCTCCAAGGCGTCGAACAGGCCGATCCCCGCATTGTTGACCAGCACGTCCAGCCGGTCGGTGCCCCACCGGTTGCGCAGTTCGGTGATGAGTTGTTCGGTGAACGCCGGGAAGGAACCGGCATCGGCGATGTCCAGGCGCAGCGCTGCCGCCTCGCCGCCCTCCTCCTCGATCAGACGAAGGGTCTCGGCGGCCCCGTCCGCCCCACTTCGGTAGGTGAGCACCACTTTGATGCCCTGGCGGGCCAGCGCCCCGGCCGTGCTGCGCCCCAGCCCTCGGTTGGCCCCTGTGACCAGTGCGGTCCTGTCTGCGGTCATGGCTCTGCTCCTCATCGCCTGGCATTTCCGACCCTCGCAACGGGCGCGGCGCGGTCGGTGGACGGCCGTGCCCGTACGGGCCGACCGCACACGGCGTCTCGGTCCGTCCGGAAGTCCCGGCGCGCGGCGCGCGCCGCCCAGGGCACAACCCGTAAGTAAGTAACTACTTATTTACCGTTAGGCTAGGAGCACCTCGATGCGCTGTCAAACGCGGCGTGCACCTTCTGGAGAACTGAGAACCATGCCGCCACGCGATGCCCAGACGACAAAGGCCCGGATCCTGCAGGCAGCGCTCGCCGAGTTCGCCGAGCACGGTCATGCAGGCGGCAGGGTGGAGCGGATCGCGAAGGCGGCCGGGACAAACGTTCGGATGATCTACGCCTACTACGGAGGTAAGGACCAGCTCTTCGAAGCGGCACTGACCAAGGCGATCACCTCCATGGCGGCGGCAGTGCCGCCCCGACCGGACGACCTGGCGGGGTGGGCGGGTGACCTGTTCGACTACCACCGTCGCGAGCCGACCACCCTGCGCCTGGCGATGTGGGCCCAGCTGGAGCGGCCGCAGTCCGCGGCCGAGCCGATGGAGACCTACCTCGCCAAGACCACGGCCGTGTCGAGCGCCGACAGCGCCCCGCTGACCGCCGTCGACGTACTGGTCTTCATCTACGCCGTGGCGCAGGCCTGGTACCTGACCCCGGTCGGCCTGCTGCGCGCCGACGGTCGGGATCCCGGAGACCCCAACCGGGTCTCGTCGCACCGGGAAGCCGTCGTCACCGCGGTGGCCCGACTCCTGCGGCCCGGAGCGAGCTGAGGATCCTCCCCCGCACTCGACGGACCTCGGCCGATCGGCATCAGAACGGCGAAAGAGCACAACGTGCACAGGGGAACGGCTTGCTGGGACACAGAGGCGGGAGCACTCCCCCCATAGGTCCAACAGACCCAGGAGCCGTCAGCCGTCAGCCGTCAGCACAACCACCCGGCCGGCGACGCCATCATCACGACGTACGGCGCCGCCGGGTGGGACCCCGGCCGCCATAGCCCGGACGCGCACGTGTTCGACGCGGCCCGCGACGGCGAGGACCACATGGCATTCGGGATCGGCGTTCACCGCTGCATCGGCGCCCCCTTGGCGCGGATGGAGGCCCGGACCGTTCTCCCCACCCTGTTCGAGCGTTTCCCCGACATGAGCCTCGCGGCCGACCCGGACCAGCTGCGCCAGGTGGCCTCCTTCATCACGCTCGGCTGGCGGGAGTTACCGGTACGGCTGCACGGCCGCGGCTGAGCAGGCGCGCGGCGTGGCCCTCTGACTGAGCGTTCGACCCGGTGATTGGTGTGTGGTCCCGCGTCCGGTTCCGCGCGAGTTCGAGGCGGAGGCGAGAACCCGCGTGGGCGGTGCCCATCCCCGAGGCCACGTCAGCGGTCGATGCCGGCCCGTACGGTGCGTACGGGCCGGCATCGTCGCGTATGACGGCGAAGACCGCAGGGCCGACTCGCAACTCGCTACTTCAGGTTGAGTGTGTCGCCGGCCGACACCTTCCGCGAGGTGGTCGTCGTGCCGGGGAAGTACCAGCGCCAGCTGCCCGCCGAGGTGACGGTCACCTTGGTCGTCAGTTTCCCGACGGTGCCCGTCGTCACAGTCTTGACCGTGCTGTAGTGGGCGGCGCCCTTCTTCCTGAACTGGAGCTTGACCCGCTGCCCGGCGTACCCGTGGTACTTCAGGTCTTCCCAGTTGGCCCGCGAGAGCTTGCCGGTGACGGTCACTTTGGCGTTCTTGGCGGCCTTTTCGGGTGCGATGACCGTGGTGAGCTGGGCGGCCCGCTTGACCTTGTAGTCGGCGATGTCGTCGGAGATCCAGTAGTCGCCGTCGTTCGCCTTGACGGTGGCGTTGACCTGCCAGACACCGGCGACCGTGTTGGAGTTGATGTCGTCGCTGTCGGCGATCCAGGCGGGGTCGATGGTCAGCGTGGCCCGGCACACCGATGTCGTCGCGCTCTTCTTCGTGCAGGACGAGTCGTCGTTCCAGGTCGCGAAGGTGTAGGCGCTCGATTTGTTGAAGGTGCTCACGTGCGTGAGTCCCTTCGCACCCGAGTTGTCCTTGACGGTGATGTCGACCGGGTAGCGGATCGTCTTCGCGATGCCCACGATGACGTTGCCGCCGCCGTTGACGACGGTCTTCACCACCCGGACGTCACCCCGCCCCTCCGCGTGTGCCCCGGTCGCCGTCGTCAGCACCAGGACCGCCGCCCCGCCGGCCGCGGCCCAGGCCGTTCTGCCTCTCATGTTCCTCCCCTTGTCGTGTGCGTGCCAGGAGAGGCTATGCGATCAGCTGATGCAGCTCGTCGGACGTCGGCCGCAGCGAGGCGCTGAGAGTTGCCCTGACATGTGTCAGGACTTCGGCGCCCGATGTCTGGCTAGGGTCTGTCCACGTCGCCGGTTGTAGGTCAACGCCGTTGCTTCTGAGACGAGGGGAACTCATGAGTCGCTCCATGGGCCGCAGGCCACTGCCGAGGTCGGCCTGGTCAGCAGCGGTGGCGGGATCACTTGGCGCGCCAGATGTCGCGACGATCAACACCGACCAGGTGCGCTCGGGCCACTACAACGGCTGTCAGTACGGCGGGGGCCCGCTCGTCGGCTCCGGCCGGGACCCGCGTAGCTGGATCTGACTGGACATCAGCACGGACGGCGGCAGGACCTGGTCCTTCGCCGACGGCACCTGCCATTCGCACGGCACCGGCTACGCGCACACGTCCGGGTGGCTCACCCAGTCCAGCCCGAACCACGTGTTCCGGACCACCTAGGACAGTGACTTCCGGGCCGGCAACCCCCATCGCGGGTCGAGCGCGCTCTCGTTTCTCCCCACGTGGTTCCCGCTGTCGGAGCGTGCCGACTTCGTGTGGCATCCCGACCCGCACCGACCGTCAACTCCCCAAGAAGGAATCACTCATGATCCGTTCTCTGAAATCCGCCGCCGTGGCCATGGCATCCACCGTCGTCGCCACCGCCGGCCTCGTTGTCGGCACAGCGGGCGCCGCCCACGCGACCGGTCATGGCGAGGGCTACTACGGCGTATGGGCCTCCGGTGTCAATGTCCGTGCCGGCGGCGGGGAGCAGTGCTACCTGTACCCGTCGTCCGCCAACTGCCCGGACGTGCAGACCACGGTGAGCAACCCGGCCCAGGTGTGGGTGTACTGCCAGCAGGAGGGCGCTCAGAGCGTCGGCGGCAACCCGTACTGGGTGTGGGTTCTCACCCCGAGCGGCCACCGCGGCTACATGGCCAGCTACTACATCGACAACACCACCGACTGGATCGACGGCGTCCCGGGCTGCTGACGCGGCGCCCAAAGTCCCGGCCGATACAGAGCAGTTCGCGAGCGACTGCCGGTGTGCCGGGCGACAGGGTCGGGACGGATGTCACGGGAAACGGCGGGACGGGCCGGCTGCGGGGGTGCGGCCCGTCCCCTGCCCATGACGGCGGGTTCGACGGGCTGCTGAGCCTGCCGGCTCGTCCGTCCCGTTCCCGCCCGCACCGGAGACCGCGCGCCCGCTCGACCTGCGGCGGAGCCGCCCACCCGTCGTCTGCACCACCCGGTGGCAGCCGACGTCCGCGCCTGGCGGAGCACCCGCGCAGGAGCCCGTGAAAGGACACAGCGTGGCCGACCAGATGGTCATCGAGGCACAGAAGTTCATCAACTCCTACAACGTGGCCGGAATCCCGAAGGTCGAGGAGGACGGCCGCACCGGTTGGCCCGTCATGTTCGCGCTGACCCGGGCGCTCCAGTACGAGTTGGGCATCGGCTCCCTGTCCGACAGCTTCGGTCCGACGACGCTCGCCACCCTCCAGTCCCGCCATCCCGTCATCAACGCGGGTACCCAGCACGAGAAGATCCTCAAGGTGCTGCAGTCCGCCCTGTACTGCAAGGGTTACGACGGTGGCGGCATCGACGGCACCTACAACGGCTCCGTGGCCGCGTCGGTACGCGAGTTGACGCAGAACATGGGCGTCGACGTCGCTTTCGCGGACGGTGTCGTGCCCAAGGTGTTCAAGGCGCTGCTCACCATGGACGCCTACGTCGTCGTCGAGGGCGGCAGCGAGCTGACCCGTGTGGTGCAGCAGTGGATGAACGGCCGCTATGTCGGCCGCCGCAACTTCTTCATCGTGCCGTGCGACGGTCACTTCTCACGGGATGTGCAGAAGGCACTGATGTTCGCGATCCAGTTCGAGATCGGCATGAGTGACGACGTGGCGAACGGGGTCTTCGGCCCCGGCACCCAGCAGGGAATCAGGAACAACCCCCTCGCGGAGGGCTCGTCGGGGACGTGGGTGAGCCTCTTCACCGCTGCCATGATCTTCAACAAGCGTGGCGGGGTGTTCTTCGACAGTCACTTCGACGCCGACCTGGCGACACGGGTGCGCAGTTTCCAGAACTTCGCGAAGCTCCCGGTCACCGGCCGAGGGGACTTCCAGACCTGGGCCTCGCTGCTGGTGTCCACCGGTGACGCCACCCGCAGGGGGACCGCGGCCGACTGTGTCACCGAGGTCACCGACGCGCGGGCGGCGGCGCTCAGGGACGCGGGCTACCAGATCGTGGGCCGCTATCTGTCCAACGTCCCCAACTCCTCACTCGACAAGAACATCAAGTCCGGCGAGCTGGGCCGGATGGCGGCCTACGGTCTGAGCTGCTTCCCGATCTACCAGACCTGGGGCGGGGAGGCGGCGTACTTCCGTCGCGAGCAGGGCGTCGCCGACGCTTTCGCCGCCATCGAGCGGGCGAAGCACTACGGCTTCAAGCCCGGCACACGTATCTACTTCGCGGTCGACTTCGACGCTCTCGACTACGAGGTCACCGACAACATCCTTCCGCACTTCCGTGCGATCCGGGACGTCGTCAACGAGCACGGCCAGGGGTACCTGGCGGGCATCTACGGACCCCGCAACGTATGCAGCCGCGTCGCCGCCGCGGGATACACCTCGGCCAGTTTCGTCTGCGACATGTCCACCGGGTTCTCCGGGAATCTCGGCTATCCGCTGCCCGGTGACTGGGCCTTCGACCAGATCTCCACGATCTCGGTGGGAGCGGGCAGCGGCCTCATCGAGATCGACAACAACATCGTGTCCGGCCGTGACGCCGGCCAGAACACCTACAACCCCGAGCAGATCACCGCTGACCTGGACGTCAATATGGACATGTCCCGGCGGAACTCGCTGCTCGCGGACGTCCAGTCGTATCTCCTCAACAGCTTGGGTGTGCCGGAGGAGGGCGGGAGCGAGGGCGCCCAGGTGCTCACGTACCGGTCGACCACGCAGGCGTTCGACATCCTGATGAGCTTCGACGGGCTGGTCACCCAGCTCGCGCGCACCTTCCGGATGCGCAAGGCCATCATCCAGAGCCCGCTGCTGTGGGAGATGCGCATGTACAACACCCTGGATGTCGTCGGCGACGAGGCGGTCATCGACCATTACGACGGGACCGGAATCAGCACGAAGAACGACTCCAGCACCGGGCTCGCGCAGATCCTCGCCGCCACCGCCATCCGCGGACGCAACCACTGCATCCGGGCCGGCCTGATCAGCGGCACCATCATGAACGATGCCAACGACAACGACATGTGGAACGTCTGGCAGCAACTGCACAACGACAACAACTACAACATCGGTACGGTGCCCACCGTTCTGATCCAGGGAGCCGACGAGATCGGCGTTCCCCAGCCCTCCATGGTCACCGGTGAGGAGCACACCCGGCTCACGCTGGCCCGCTACAACGGCACCGAGGGACGAGCCCAGAACTACGGCACCGCGATGCTCGGCCTGCACCGGGTGTTCGAGAAGTACAACGCGCCCCTGCGTGGCCTGTGACGACACTGATCGCCGCCCATCGCACCTCCCACTCTCAGACGGGACCGGCATGACCCTCTCCTCCCCGCACCCGCCGCGCCGTCGTGTACTGCGCACCGGACTCGGCCTGACGGCAGCGACCGGCCTTGCGACGTTCGTGGCTCCCTCCCCCGCGTCCGCTTCCGCTTCCGCGCGGGCCGCCGAGGAAGGCCCGCGCGCCCTCCCCACAAGTGCCAACGGCTGGCCGATGGAATCGCAGGCCGACGCCTCGGGAGCCATCTGGACCCGCCAGGTGCCGGGCAGTTCGGTCTCCGTGGCCCTGCGCATCGGTGCGGCGGCCACCGTGCTCGTCCACGTCATACGCCGCTACCACTACGAGATCGACACCCTCGTCCACGGCGAGGTGACCGGTTTCCGCCCGGTGGACAGCACTGTGAAGGGCTACGCGACCAACCACGCCTCGGGGACCGCGGTCGCGATCCGCCCCACCTGGTACCCGGACGGCGCCAAGGGCGGCCTCTTCCCCCACCAGCTGGCCGCCGTCCGCGACATTCTCAAGGAGTGCCAGGACGTGGTGGCCTGGGGAGGGGACTTCCGCCGCCCGAACGAGTCCCACTTCCAGATCGACGTACCTCCCTCGCACCCGCACCTGAAGCGGCTCGCGGCCAGGATCCGCCGCTGGGAGGACAGCCCCGGCCAAGGCGCGGGCACGCTCGCACTGGGCGCCTGACACGGGCACAACAGAACTTCTCGTCCCAGCGCGTGCCGGACAGCGGCCGGCCGCGTGCGGCATGAGGGCGGTCCCGAGCACCGCGACGAGATCGTCGTGGTGCTCGGGACCGGGCGGCCGAAGCCGTGACGCTTCGGCGGGCCCGTCGGCCAGGCCGTGCCATGCGGCGGAAGCGGTGACCGCCTAGGAATCGGGCACCAGCAGAGCGGTCACGAAGAGGCGGGCGTCGCCGACCACGACCAGAGGGGCGGCATCACTGCGGGACGTCGCGGCGACGGCGCCGTCCCGCTGGACCTGAGGGCCGAACACAGCTGGCAGCTACCGCAGTTGGGCAGTGGACCCGGGCACCACGCCGAGGAAGGCAACCGGCTCCGGCCGCGCCTTCGGGTGCGTGATCGGCAAGGCCATGGACACCCTGAACCCCGGGACGGGACGTACCGGTGCTCGTCTCGCTTCAGTGACCAGGCCCGCCGACAGGCCTGCCCTCTCAGCCCTCGTCGGGCGTCAGCCGCAGCGAGATGCTGTTGATGCAGTACCGCTGATCGGTCGGCGTCGCGTACCCCTCGCCCTCGAAGACGTGCCCCAGGTGCGAACCGCAGCGCGCGCAGCGCACCTCGGTGCGGACCATGCCGTGCGTGCGGTCCTCGATCAGCTCCACCGCGTCGGTGTCCTTGGGGTCGAAGAACGACGGCCAGCCGCAGTGGGACTCGAACTTCTCGTTGGAGGTGAAGAGTTCGGCGCCGCAGGCGCGACAGGAGTAGACGCCCTTGGTCTTGGAGTCGGTGTACTCACCGGTGAACGCCGGTTCCGTGGCGGCCTGCCGCAGCACCGCGTACTCCGCCGGGTTCAGCTCCGCGCGCCATTCCTCGTCCGGCTTTTCGACGTCGTACGACATGAAGCTCAGCCCCTTACTTCGCGAGACGGTCCAGGATCAGCGGGCCGAGGTCCGTCACGTCACCCGCGCCCATGGTGAGAACGAGATCACCGGGCTTCGCCATTCCCGCGACGGCCTCCGGGACGTCCGCCTTGTCGTGGACCGGCGTCACGTCCGCGCCCGCCGCCCGGGCCGCCTCGATGATCAGTTCGCTCGTCACGCCGGGGATCGGGTCCTCGCGCGCGGGATAGATGTCGAGGACCACCGAGGCGTCGGCCAGGGAGAGGGACTGGCCCATCTCCTTGCCGAGCTCCTGGGTGCGGGAGAAGAGATGCGGCTGGAAGACGACGAGGATGCGGGCTTCACCGACCGCCGCCCGCATCGCCTCCAGGTCCGCCGTCATCTCCGTCGGGTGATGGGCGTAGGAGTCGACGACCTGGACGCCGGCCGCCTCGCCCTTCAGCTGGAGGCGGCGCTTCACGCCCGTGTAGGCGGCCAGCGCGGGGGCCAGTCCGCCGGCCGGGATGCCGAGGGCGGCGCCCGCGGCGAGGGCCGCCACCGCGTTGTGCGCGTAGTGGCGGCCGGGGACGGAGACCGTGAAGGTGAGTTCCTCGCCGTCCAGGAGGACGGTGACCTCGCTCTTGAGGCCCTGGGGGACGACGGACAGGACGCGTACGTCCGCGTCCGGTGCCTCTCCGTACGTCACCGTCCGCACCGCGCCCGCCAGCCGTCGGGTCAGCTCGCGCGCGCCCTCGTGGTCCGCGGAGATCACCAGGGTGCCGCCGGGGACGATACGGCCCGCGAAGGTCTCGAAGGACTCGTAGATCTCGTCGATCGAGGCGTAGTTGGCGTGGTGGTCCAGCTCCACGTTCAGGACGATCGCGACCTCGGGGGCGTACTTGTGGAAGCTGCGGTCCGATTCGTCCGCCTCGGCCACGAAGATCTCGCCCTCGCCGTGCAGCGCGTTGGAGCCGGGGGCGTCGAGGTCGCCGCCGATCGCGTACGACGGGTTCAGGCCCAGCTCGCCCAGCGACACCGCCAGCATGGACGTCGTCGTCGTCTTGCCGTGCGTGCCCGCGACCGCGATCGGGCGCAGGCCCTCCATCAGGGCGGCCAGTGCGTCCGAGCGGTGCACCACCGGGATGCCCAGCTCGGCCGCGCGGGCCAGCTCCGGGTTGTCCTTGCGGATCGCAGAGGAGACGACCACGCTGCTCGCGTCGTCGGCGAGGTGCTCGCGCGCGTGCCCGATGTGCACCGTCACGCCCAGCGCGCGTAGGGCCTCGGCGGTAGCCGACTCCTTCGCGTCACTGCCCGCCACCTGGGCCCCGCGCTGCGCGAGGACCTTCGCGATCCCGGACATCCCGGCGCCGCCGATGCCGATGAAGTGCGGTCGGTCCATGGCGGTGGGAAGGCCGGGTGCCATGCGTGTCTCCCTGTGCGTGCTGCTGAGGCTGACGTTCAGCGGCCAAGCCTATGCCGTGCCGCTGACAATCAGTGACGTCCGCCCGTTGTCCCGTCCCAAGCCCCGCCCCGTCAGGCCCGAGGCCGTCCCCAGGTCAGGTCCACGTCATGCCCGGCGCCGAGCCGCCGTCACGCCTTGCTGTGCGAGAACAGCTTCAGCACCGGTACGCCGACCTTGTGCCGGGCCCTGGACGCCCAGTCCCGGTGGAAGAACTCCTCGACGTAGTGCGGGTCCGTCAGCACGAGCACCTCGTCCGCGCCGATCTCTTCCACCAGGGCCCTGAGGGCGTCCAGCGGGTGGTCCTCGACGATCCGGCCCTCCGCCTCGCTGCCGGCCGCGTGCAGCGCCTGCAGCGACACCTCCAGGGCCCGCTCGCCGAAGTCCTTCGCGGCCTCACCCTCGGGCACCTCGTTCTCCCGGGCGGCCTCGTCCAGCTCGCCGAGCGCGACGTCGTCGATGGCCCGCAGCAGGCGGTCCGCCTGGTCGCCGCGGGGCTGGAGCAGCACATGGAAGGCGACCTGCTCGTCACCGTGCAGGGAGGTGACGAACTCCACGTCGGCGGACGTCAGGGCTTTCTCGATCATCAATACGCTTGTGAACACCGGGCGCCCCTTCTGCGGAAACCATCCTGCCCCGTGGTGTCACGGGGACTTGCGAGATTCAGTGTGCCCGCCGAACGCTAAGCGGAACGGTATATTCCGCTGATTTCGGGACCGGCGAAACCGTTGAACGAATTTCAAGTGCGCTGGTAGCGGCCGAAAAGGAAGCCCTCTTCGGTCAGCAGGGACACCAGTGCGAATCGTTGTGGAACCGCGACGGACGGGCCGCCCGCGATGCGCTGGGCGTCCCCTGCCGTGAGCATCGGCGACAGCGTGAGACAGAGCTCGTCGAGGACTCCGGCGGCGATCATCTGACCCAGCAGCCGGGGACCGCCCTCCGTCAGCAGCCGCGTGTGACCGAGTTCGCCGAGCGCGCGTACGGCACGGACGGGGTCGACGCCGACGCCGTCGCCGGCGATCACCACGCGGGCGCCGGCCTTCTCCGCGGCGGCGACCCGGTCCGGGGCGGCCGACGCGCCCGTGAGGACGAGCGTCGGCATCAGGGGCGAGGTGAACAGCGGGAGGGAGAAGTCGAGGTCCAGGCTCGCGGTGACCACCGCGATGGCGGGCGCAGGGCCCTGTCCGGCCGCCGCCCGCGCCGCCGCGAAGTCGTCACGCGCGCGTGCGGGCCGGTAACCCTCCTGGCGTACCGTTTCCGCACCGACCACCACGACGTCCGCGAGCCCGCGCAGCGTGCCGAAGATCCGCATGTCGGCCGCGTTGGAGATCCCCTGCGACTTGCCACCGTGCTGCGCGGCCCCGTCGAGCGTCGACACCATGTTGCCCCGCAGGTAGGGCACGGGAGGGCCGTCGGCAGGCGCCTCGGGATAGGCGTAGGCGGCGGAGAGCTCCGCGAGGGTCCACTCACGCTCGCCCGGGTCGGCCCCCGAAGCCCCACCACTGTCCGGCCTCGTCGTTGTCTCGTCCGTCACAGGGAACAGGCGTCGCATGTCGTGCAGTGTGGCACGGCGCCTACCATGGTGAACCGTGTCGTCCTCCCCCGCCGCTCCCGGTCTCCGCCCGATAGCCGACCCGGCCCCGCTGTCCCTGTGCGCTCGCGCTCCGCACGTCCCCGCGGAGCGGCTGGTCGCCGAGATGGTGCCGCCGCCGCGCTTCGACTCGGTCCGCTTCAGCACGTACATCCCGGACCCGAACCAACCGAGCCAGACCGAGGCCGTACGGGTCCTGGAGGGGTTCGCGGCCGGCCTCGGCGGGGCGCACTCCGTGGGGGGCGGCAAGCGCGGGTTCCTCGGGTTCGGGAAGGCCAAGGCGCCCAAGGCCCCGGTCGGGCCCCGGGGTGTCTATCTGGACGGCGGCTACGGCGTCGGCAAGACCCACCTGCTCGCCTCCCTCTGGCACGCGACCCCGGCCGAGCCGGCCCTCAAGGCGTTCGGCACCTTCGTCGAGCTGACCAACCTGGTCGGCGCCCTCGGCTTCCAGCAGACCGTGCAGACCCTCTCCGGCCACCGGCTGCTGTGCATCGACGAGTTCGAGCTCGACGACCCCGGCGACACCGTGCTCGTCTCCACCCTGCTCGGCCGGCTCGTGGACGCGGGCGTCGCGCTCGCCGCCACCTCCAACACCCTGCCCGGCAAGCTCGGCGAGGGCCGCTTCGCCTCGGTCGACTTCCTGCGCGAGATCCAGGGCCTGGCCGCTCGGTTCCGCTCCCTGCGCATCGACGGCGAGGACTACCGCCACCGCGGTCTGCCGGCGGCGCCGACGCCGTTCTCGGACGAGCAGGTGACGAAGGCCGCGTACGCCACCGAGGGCGCCTCGCTCGACGACTTCCCGCAGCTGCTCGCCCACTTGGCCAAGGTCCACCCGAGCCGGTACGGCGCGCTGACCGACGGGCTCAGGGCGGTCTGCCTGACCGACGTCCAGGCCGTCCCCGACCAGTCGACGGCGCTGCGGCTCGTCGTGCTCGCGGACCGGCTCTACGACCGTGAGGTCCCGGTGCTGGCCTCGGGGCAGCCGTTCGACCAGCTGTTCAGCGAGGAGATGCTGAACGGCGGTTACCGCAAGAAGTACTTCCGGGCGATCTCCCGGCTCACCGCGCTGGCCCGCGACGGCAAGGCGCTGGTCGAGACCCGCTAGCGGCGGTGTAAACCGACTTGATCACGCCAAGCCACCCGCACATTTCAGGCTCTCTTCAGCTCGAAACGTTAAGTTAACCCTGCAAACGACTTCGCAGGGTTACCGTGTTTCTTGACCAGCCATTGACCAGGCTTTGGTCTGCACAAGAGGCGTGAAGTGTCCGGAGGGGGGCGCATGTTCCGAGGTACGACGACCAGGACCGTCATCGCGGCCCTCGCCGCCGTCCTGCTCGCCCTCCAGTTCTTCGCGCCCACCGCTTCCTTCGCATCCGCGCACACGGTCCGTCAGGTCGAGGCCAAGGCTCAGCCCGGAATCAACCTCTCCGGCAAGGCACTTCGCGACAAAACGATCACGTTCCGGCACTGCGATCACCCGGGGGACCCGACCGGTCCCCTGCGCACCCGCGACCGCCACCGCGCGGTCGACGTCACACCGGAAGACCCCGAACGCCCGCTGCTGGTCCAGGACCCGGCGGCCGAGCACCCACCGGTCCCGCCCCGGACGCCGCGCACGTCGAGACCCTCGACAGCCCACTCCCCAGCGGCACTTCAGGTCTTCCGCTGCTGACAGCAGAGCTGTCCCCCCACTCACACACATCTGTCTGCGGCTGAATCCGTCCGAACGACACCGTCGTCCGACGACGCGTCCGTCCGCACACTTCTCTGTCCTGCCCCCACACCGACGCGCCGCCGCGCGCCAGGAGGAGTCATCACATCATGCAGCCCCTCATCGACAACGCCCGCACGTTCGGACAGCGCCCTGAGGAGTTCGCCAAACTCGCCGAAGGCCAGTCTCCGCAGGTGCTGTTCATCACCTGCTCCGACTCCCGGGTCGTCCCGGCCCTGATCACGGGCGCCCGCCCCGGCGAGCTCTTCGAACTGCGCACCGCAGGCAACATCGTTCCGCCGTACGCCTCCGAGCACCCCACCAGCGAGGCGGCCACCATCGAGTACGCCGTGGAGGTGCTCGGCGTCCGCGACATCGTCGTCTGCGGACACTCGCACTGCGGCGCCGTCGGCGCCCTGGTGCGCGGCGACGACCTGACCGCCGTACCGGCCGTACGCGACTGGCTCGCGCACGCCGCCCCGCGCCCCTCGGGAGCGGTCGAGGACCCGGCCGTCGCCGAGGGCGTGCAGAGCCACGTCCTGACGCAGCTGCTGCGCCTGCGCTCCTACCCGTACCTCGACAAGAAACTGAAGGACCGTCAACTGTCGTTGCACGCCTGGTACTACGAGGTCCACACGGGCGCCGTCCTGGCGCACGACCCGCAGTCCGACACCTTCGCGGCACTGTGAGCGCGCCCATGTCCCTGACAGCGAAATTCCCTCATCTGCGGCAGGACTTCGCCGCCTCCCTGGTCGTCTTCCTGGTCGCGCTCCCGCTCTGCGTGGGCGTGGCAGTCGCCTCCGGTGTCCCGGCCGAACTGGGCCTGGTCACCGGCATCGTGGGCGGGATCGTCACCGGACTCATGCGGGGCAGCAGCCTCCAGGTGTCCGGTCCCGCCGCCGGACTGACCGTGCTCGTCTTCGAGGCGGTGCGGGAGTTCGGACTGCCGGCCCTCGGGGTCATCGTGCTCACGACCGGCGTGCTCCAGATCGCCATGGGCGTCCTGAAGCTGGGGCGCTACTTCCGGGCCATCTCGGTCTCGGTCGTCGAGGGCATGCTGGCCGGCATCGGGCTCGTCCTGATCGCCGGGCAGCTGTACTCGATGGCCGACGCGAAGGCCCCCGTCTCGGGGCTGGAGAAGATAGCCCGGCTCCCCGGTGCGCTCCTCGACGCCCTCGGCCGCACGGACGCCCTGGCCTCGCTCGGCCTCGGCGCCGGCACCATCGCCGTACTCGTGCTGTGGAAGCGGATGCCGAAGCGGCTGCGTACGGTCCCCGGGCCGCTGGCCGCGGTCGGTCTGGCCACGCTCGTCGCCGCGGTGTTCTCGCTGCCGGTCGCCATGGTCGAGGTGAAGGGCCTGCTGGACTCCGTCCAGCCGCCTTCGCTCAGCGGCTTCGGTGAGCTGGCGGGCATCGGGCTGTTGGGTACGGTCGTCGCCTTCACGCTGATCGCGTCCGCCGAGTCGCTGTTCAGCGCGGCGGCCGTGGACCGGCTGCACGACGGACCGCGCACCGAGTACGACAAGGAGCTGGTGGCGCAGGGCGCGGGCAACGCGCTCTGCGGGATGCTGGGCGCGCTGCCCATGACCGCGGTGATCGTGCGCAGCGCGGCGAACGTCCAGGCGGGCGCGCGGACCAAGGCGTCCCGGGTGCTGCACGGCGTATGGCTGCTGCTGTTCGCGGCGCTGCTGCCCGGTGCCCTCGGCTACATCCCGATCCCGGCCCTGGCCGGCATCCTCGTCTACTCGGGCGCCAAGCTGATCCCCGTACGCGAGATCGTGTCGCTGTGGCGGGAGCACCGCGGTGAGGCGCTGATCCTGGTCGTCACGGCCGTGTCGATCGTCGCGGTCAGCATGTTCGAGGGCGTGCTGATCGGGCTCGCGCTGGCGGTCGCGAAGACCGCGTGGGAGGCCTCGCACCTCAAGATGGAGGTCGTCGACAAGGGCGCGGGACCGGTCCAGGCGTATCTGTCGGGCAACGCGACCTTCCTGCGGCTGCCGAAGATCCTCGACGACCTGGAGGCGCTCCCCCAGGACCGGCCGGTCGAGCTGGACCTGTCCGGGCTGCACCACCTCGACCACGCCTGCCGTACGGCCCTGGAGAACTGGGCCGAGCGGCACAGCGCGGCCGGTACCGAGCCGGTGAAGGTCACGGCGGCGTGAGCACGTAGCGCCTGTCCTGCTCCGGGGGCACCCGCGCCCCCGGAGCAGGACTGGCGCGCCCCGCCCCTGCACCGGAGGATCGAGGAACCGGACCGGAAGGGGTGCTCATGGCCAAGGACGGCAAGCACAGGAAGAGCGGGATCTGGAGCGCCGACGCGGCGGACGTGCGGGAGTTGCTGCGGGTGCCGGGCGGTGAGCGGATCGAGCTGGCGGCCTTCGACGCGCGGGCGACCCCGGGCGGTCCGCAGGACAAGGAGGCGGGGCTCGAAGCCACCTCCGTCATGGCCGACCACCTCGCCGACCTGCAAGAACGCCTGTTCGCGGCGAGCACCGCGGGCGACCGGCGACGGATCCTGCTGGTGCTCCAGGGCATGGACACCAGCGGCAAGGGCGGCACGGTCAAGCACGTCATCGGCCTGTTCAACCCGTCCGGCTGCCGGATCAGGGCCTTCAAGGCGCCCACGCCCGAGGAACGCCGGCACGACTTCCTCTGGCGCATCAAACGGGCACTCCCCGAGCCCGGCGAGATCGGCATCTTCGACCGCTCGCACTATGAGGACGTCCTCATCGCCCGGGTCCGCGAGCTCGCCCCGTCCAAGGAGATCGCCAACCGGTACGAACAGATCAACCGCTTCGAGAAGTCCCTGACCGACGACGGCGTGACCGTCGTCAAGTGCTTCCTGCACATCTCCTACGACCAGCAGCGGCGCCGTCTGCTGGAACGCCTGGACAACCCGGACAAGCACTGGAAGTTCAACCCCGGCGACATCGAGGAGCGCGCGCTGTGGCCCGCGTACCAGAAGGCGTACGAAATCGCCCTGGAACGCTGCTCCCCGCCGGACGCCCCCTGGTATCTGATCCCCGCCGACCGCAAGTGGTACCGCAACTGGGCGATCAGTCGCCTGCTCCTGGAACATCTCGAGGCGCTGGACCCCCAGTACCCGAAGGGCGACTTCGACGTCGAGAAGGCCCGGGAGCGCCTGCTGCGCTCCGGCTGAAGGATCACCCCGCGTGGGTGACCGATTAATCGCTTTTACTCCGTTATTTTCCTACGGTGATCATTCGAGTACGAAGAGTCGCCACCGCCTGTGCGCTCGGCGCCGCGCTCACCGCCTGTGGTGCCCCCGCGGCGCCTCCCGCCGCCCGGCCGGCCCCCTCCGCGACCTCCGCCGTCCCGTCCTGGCCGCCCACGCTCGCCCCCGGCCCCGCGGGGCTCACGCCCGTCTTCAAGAACGGCTCGCGCGACCACGGGAAGACCGTCGCGCTCACCTTCGACGCCGACATGACCGCGGACCAGGGGGCCCGGGCGGCCTCGGGCGAACGATTCGACAATCCGCGGCTCATCGCGACGCTGCGGGCGCTGAAGGTGCCGGCGACCGTGTTCATGACGGGGCGGTGGGCCGAGCAGTACCCGGTCCAGGCCCGCTCGATCGGCAGGGACCCGCTCTTCGAGGTCGCCAACCACTCCTACAGCCACTACGCCTTCACCGGCGACTGCTACGGCCTGCCGACGGTGTCCGAGGACCGGATGCGGGCGGACGTGGAGCGCGCGTACACCGCGTTCCGCCGGGCCGGGGTGCCGGACGCGATGCCGTACTTCCGTTTCCCCGGCGGGTGTTACGACCACCAGGCGCTGCGGACGCTCTCCGCGACCGGCGTCACCGCGGTGCAGTGGGACGTGGTGAGCGGGGACGCGTTCGCCACCGACGCGGACGCGGTGGCCCGGCAGGTGCTGGACGGGGTGCGGCCGGGGTCGGTCGTCGTCATGCACTGCACGCGGAGCGCGGCCCCGGCGACCGAGCGGGCGGTGCGGACGATCGTGCCGGAGCTGCGCGCGCGGGGCTTCCGGTTCGTGAAGGTGTCCCAGCTGATCGGGTCCTGACCGCGACAGCCTTAGGCTTGGCTGTCGTGAGCCTTGATCCCACCTCCCCCGACGCCGGTCCCTCCCCCGACGCGAGCCCCTTCCGCAACGAGCCCACCTCCCGTGACGAGGCGCCGCAGTTCGTGCTGCCCCTCGTCGTGCGGATCGAGAAGGCCGCGCCGCCCGCTCGTACCGACGCCCTGGAGACCGCGGCGCGGGCCGTGCTGGTGATGCTCAGTGACGAGCGGTCGCTCGGCGAGGGCGAGTGGGCGCAGGCCGTGCGGGACTGGCAGGACGCCCGGATCCGCAAGGTCGTACGGCGCGCCCGTGGCGCGGAGTGGCGGCGGGCCGAGGCGCTGCCCGGGATCACGGTCAGCGGGGAGTCGGCCGAGGTGCGCGTCTTCCCGCCGGTGCCGCTGGACGGCTGGCCCAAGGACCTGGCCAAGCTCCAGGTGTCCGGCACCGAACTCGCCGACCCCGAGCCGCCGTTGGCGGTCGACCCGACGGAACAGCCCGTGATCTGGCTGAACCCGGACCTCGACATGACCGCCGGGAAGACGATGGCGCAGGCCGGTCACGGCGCCCAACTCGCTTGGTGGGAACTGTCGGACAAGGAGCGGGACGCCTGGCGCGCGGCCGGTTTCCCGCTCGCCGTACGGACCGCCGACCCGGCCCGCTGGCCCCGACTGACCACGAGCGGGCTGCCGTTGGTGCGCGACGCGGGCTTCACGGAGATCGCGCCCGGGCTGACGGTCGCGGTCGAGGGGTACGACCGCGTCGGCGCCCTGCCGGATCACGTCCACCGGCCGGCCACCTGGAAGTGACCTCGACAGTCCGCCTGTGATCGTCAACACAGGCCCCGCGTCGAACTTTTGCCACACCCCCCGCGTCCTGCGTGCGATAGCAACGCCCATCACCGAAGGGTGAACCACGTGGATACCCCACGCACGCGCAGTCTCGGCGGATCCGCTCTCGCGAGCGGCGTTCTGGCCCTGGCCTGTGTCGCCGCGACGGCGCCAGCCGCCGGCGCCTCGCCCCTGCACGGAAAGACCCATGACCTGGCGTACGTCGCACTCGGGGACTCGGCGGCCTCCGGGCCCGCGATCCCCGACCAGGTCGACGCCAACTGTCTGCGGTCCAGCAAGAACTACCCGTCGCTCGTCGCCACCTCGCTCAAGGCCACGCTGACCGACGTCAGTTGCTCCAGTGCGACGACCGCGGAGATGACGGCTCCGCAGGGAACGGCACCGCCGCAGTTCGACGCGCTCGGCCGGTCGACGAAGCTGGTCACCCTGACCATCGGGGGCAACGACATCGGCTTCAGCACGATCATCGGGACCTGCGCGACAGTGTCGGCGACCGACCTGGCCGGTGCGCCCTGCAAGGCCAAGTACAACGAGGGGGGCACCGACGGGGTCCAGGACGCGGTGAACGCGACCGCCCCGAAGGTCGCCGAGGTGCTGCGGGACATCAAGAAGCGCGCCCCGCACGCCCGTGTGGTGGTCGTCGGTTACGCGGACATCTTCCCCGCGGACGGCGGCTCCTGCACGAGCCCGACGGCGCCGTTCGCCGCGGGTGACTTCGCGTGGATGCGGGACGGCGAACTGGCGCTCAACGCCATGCTGAAGAGGCAGGCGCGGCGCGCCGGGGCCACCTACGTGGACACCTACACGCCCGGTGTCACCCGGTCCGTCCGGACGGTCATGACGGGCGTGGCACCGAGCCGGACCGCGCCGTGTTCGGCGAGGCCGGCCGCGACACCCGGGGCGCTGTCCGGGCCCACCCACCACATCCAGGGGACGCCGGCCAGCCGCTCGGCGGCGTAGGTGATCGACTTCCGCACCTTGGCGCTGTCGCGCAGGCTCAACACTCCGTTGATCTGACCGTTCGGGATTCCGCTGCGGAAGTAGGTCAGTTCACCGTCGACGCGTTCGGCGGAGCCCCAGCCCAGCCAGTAGTCACGGCAGTTGGCGAGCTGGGGTGCGAGGTCTGTGTCCGTCTTCATGCCTCCAAGACACGAGCCCCGGCGCAAAGTTCGACGCCCCATGTGTGACGTACGCCATAGCCCGTCGAAGGTCTGCGCGCACTCGCTTCCGCACGGCGACGGTCATACGCTCGGCGGAGTCGGTCCAAGCACCTCAGAAGATCCCGACCCGTATCGCGTACGCGACGGCCTGTGTCCTGTTCTTGACCTTCAACCTCTTCACGGCGTCATGGATGATCCCTTTTATGGTCCGCTCCGAGTAGCTCATCTTGTCGGCGATCTCTACCGTGTTGAGCCCTTCGGACAGCATGCGGAGTACCTCGATCTCGCGCACGAGGAGTCCGCCCTTCTTCGCCGGATCCGTCAGCGTCTGCTGCCGCTGCTGATATCCCAGCTCCGCGATCAGATGCCCCAACAGGTCGTCCGGCATATGGCTGCGGCCGGCGCTCGCCTTGACGATCGCGTCGACCAGTTGGTCGAGGTTCGAGTGCCCTCGGTACAGGAAACTGGTGAGCCCGTATTCGATGGCGAGCGTGAGCTGTCGCTCGGTGATCCGGTCCGCCATCACGACCACCGGGACGGGTGGGCCCTCGGCGCGGGCCGCGTCCTGTCTCAGGACCCTCATCCACTCCTCGTTGAGAGTGTTCAGCAGCAGGACGGACACGTCCGCCGCGGGCGGCCCTTCCGGGGGAGCGACGTCGACGCGTGAACACGACTGCAGGTAGGCGGTGGCCGCATGCTCCAGGATTGCGTCACCGAGTGGAGCTTCGGCGTATGCGTCTGCCTTTGGCGCGCTTTGGGTGACTTTCAAGCAACCAGGTTCAGTGTGAAGTGCGGCCCGGTGCGGTGCTGGTCGTCGCCCGGCCGGCGATCGCGTCCATGGGCAGACACTCGGAACCGACCGGGGTCCTGGCGCTCGTGGGCAGGGCGCCGGCCAGTGCCGCGAACGGGCCGGTGGCCAGGCCCAGTAGGGTCGCGCCGGGCAGGTCGTCGAGCACCCGGGCCGCGGCGCCCGCCCCGGCCAGGAGCAGCAGTGTCGCCCCGGCACACACGGCGGCCCGTCCGTCGCGGTCGCCGTCGGACAGCGCCAGCAGCGCCGGCACGCCCACCAGCACCGCGGTCAGGACGGAGCGCAGGGCCCACCGACTGGCCATGGGCGACCAGGAGTTGGGCAGTCCGCGGATGGTCGCCGAGACGCCGTCCACCGGGTTGTCGAACCGTACCGGCGGCAGGGTCTCGGTCGCCGGGCGGAGCAACACCACGTCACCGTCGCGCAGTTCGAGCGACTGGAGGGTTCCCTCGGGGTCCAGGGGCGGGCCGCCGATGCGTTGCAGGTCGAGTGACTTCTCCGAGGCACGTACGGTCAGCCGGCACAGTCCCGACGTACCGGGCAGGGCCGCCACCGAACTCTCGCCCATCAGGGGTGCCCACCCTTCACCTTGGCATTGGGTGCGTCCGGGCGCGCGAACGCAACGACTTGAGCCCAGTCAACCGTGAGCGTCGCGGCTGTCGGCACTTCCGGTGTGCCCGGCGCACGAAGGGGCACAGGACACTGACCCAATGGGCGACGGTCGCTCCCAGCACGTGATGCCCGAGTCGATGATGACCCGGCAGGCGGGCCGCCTCGGCGGCATCGCCAGTCCGGACCTGGATGCCCTCGCCCTGCCGCTCCCGCAGGACCTCCCCCGCACCGAGGAGCAGGGTGCCGAAGCAGGTCTCATGAGGTGAGTTCGCCGACTCGTTCCGTAGTATCGAGCTGGCAGGTTTGCGGCAGTAACTGCCGTCGCCCTCACAGGCGGCGACATTCGGGAAGGGTTGTGAGCGTTATGTCCGAAACCACCCCTGGGGTTTCCGGGTTGACATCGCAGTACGCCGCTCAGGTGGCCGCGGATCTGGAGCACAACCTCAAGGAGCAGGAGCGCATCGGTGCCGACATCGCCGCTCTTCAGGAGCAGTTGGCCACGTTGCAGCAGGATCAGGCGGTACTGACCAACGTACAAGCGGCACTTGGCGTCAGCTCGGCTCCCGCAGCCGCCAAGGCGACCGTGCCCGCGCCTCGTAAGAAGGGCGGCACGACCGCCCGTAAAGCCGCGGCGAAGAAGGTCCCGGAGACGTCGGCGACGGCTCAGCCCACGCTGGTCAGCATCATCCGTGAGTACCTGACGGCCGAGGGTGAGCCGCGTTCCGCGGCCGAGGTCACCACCGCACTCAGTGAGCGACACCCGGACCGGACCATCAAGACGACCGTGGTGCGCACGACCCTTGAGGGGTTGGTCGCCAGGAGTCAGGTGCAGCGCACGAAGCAGGGTTCGTCCGTCTTCTACACCGCGCCCGAGGCATCCGGCACGGTCACTGTGTCGCCTTCGGCACAGGAAGAGTGAGCACCGAGCCGGCGAGACCCACCTGATAAGTGACAGCGGCGAAGCCCCCAGGTGTGTCCGTGCCGGGGTTGCGGGCGAAGCGTGGGTAGGCGCCGGCGCTGAGCTGCAGCCTCACTCGGTGACCGGTGGCGAATCGGTGGGCGCAGGCCCCCAACTCCAGCCGGATCGTGGTGACTTCGCGCGGGGCCCGGCGCAGTCGGGCGAAGCGTTCGGTGATGATGTGCGAGTGACCGCGCCGGTCGACGTCGCACGGTCGGACGAATACGTCGGCGTGCGGCTGGTCGACGGTCAGCTCCAACTCCGCGGTGGGTGAGCCGATGACGTCGACGGGGTCGGTGAGCACGTGGGTGGTGAACGTGAGGACGTCCGCGCGCTGTTCGAGTTTCTGGTTGTCGACCGTGGCCGACTTGGTGGCTATGTGCCGGCCGCCCACCGCGGGAGTGGGCTCCGCCGGGTCGTAGCGGAACCCCACTACTCCTTGGTCCGGGTGGGTGCCCAGGCGGCCGTCCCGGCGCGGCCACAGCGCCCGTTCGGTCGCGGGCGGCGGCCAGTCGGGCAGGTCGAGCCAGGTCCGGGCCCCGGTGTGGTGGATCCGCACGGGGGCTTCGGGAGCCGTCCTGTCGCCGGCCAGGTGGCGGTCGAGCCAGCGCAGCAGCTGCGGGTCCATGACCCGGGCCGCTTTCGCCGCGGTGTCCATGTGTGTCCATGGGCCGATGGTCAGGGTGACCGACTGGTTGTGGCGGCGGAGCGTCTGGTACTGGTGGACGGTCTGGTCGAGAAAGACGTCGTGCCAGCCGCCGACCAGCAGGACCGGTACGTCGACGTGGTCCAGTGCCGGGTCGGCCCGGTAGTCGGTCCAGAACGGGTCGTCCGCGTCGGGATGGTCGAGCCACTCGCCGAACCAGTCGGCCGCGTCGCCCTCCAGCACCGACGCGGCAGCCGCCTCGGGGGTCAACTCCGCCCAGGCAGCGGCCAGTTGCCGACGCGCGGCCAACTGGGCGCGCAGCCCCCGCAGTCCGCCGTCGCCCTGGGCCGCGACCGTCGCGCTCCAGGTGAGGAAGTCGGAGAGGGCGAGGGCACCTGTGCCGTAGATCGCCTTCTGTATGTCGTGCGGGCCCACCGCGATGACCGCGCCCCGCAGTTCCGGCGGCGGATCCTGGAGCAGGGCCCACTGCGCCCAGCCGGAGTAGGACCCGCCGAACGTCGCGAGCCGTCCGTCGAACCACCGCTGGGTCCGCAGCCAGGCCACGGTGTCCTGCGCGTCCTCGGCCTCCTGGACGAAGGGCCGCAGGGTGCCCGTCGATCCGGCGGTGCCCCGGACGCTCTGCACCAGCACGTCGTAGCCGCGGGCGGCCAGCATCCGGCCCTGCATCCAGTTCACCGGAACACCGCGGCCGTACGGCGACCGGATCAGTACCGTGCCGCGCGCCTCCCCCTCGGGCATGTAGTGATCGGTGAGGAGTTCGGCGTCGTCACGGGTCGGCACGCGCAGCGCGGTGCGGACGCGGTACCGGGTTCGGACCGGGGGCAGTCCCATGACCTTGGTGTGCAGGGCTCCGAGTGCGCGGGCCGGCGGACCGGCCGCCCTGGATGCCGCCATGGACCTCTCCCCTCGCCCCGCACTATCTGGAGAATATATCTCCACTTCTTCTTGTCGGGAAGCCCTGGACCGCCCCCTTGCCACAATGGGTTCGTGAACGACGCGTCAGCACAGGACCGGGGTCGCCGCGGCAGACCCAACTACGACCGCGAATCGATCCTCGACATCGCGGTCGAGGTGTTCAACGAACGCGGTTACGACGGCACCGGCATGGAGGAGCTGGCCAGGCGGCTGGGGCTGAGCAAGTCCAGCATCTACCACCACGTCTCCGGCAAGGAGGAGTTGCTCGGACTCGCCGTGGGCCGGGCCCTGGACGCCCTCTTCGCCCTCCTCGACGAACCCGCGGCCGCCGCGCTGGCACCGACCGCCCGACTGGAACACATCGTGCGCGGCAGCGTGCGGGTTCTGGCAGCCGAACTGCCCTATGTGACGCTGCTGTTGAGGGTGCACGGCAACAGCGCCACCGAACAGCGGGCACTGAAGCGCCGGCGCGAGTTCGACCACCGCGTCGCCGAACTGGTCGTCCTGGCGGCGCGGGACGGAGGCATCCGCGCGGACATCGATCCGCATCTGGCGAGCAGGCTGATCTTCGGCACGGTCAACTCCCTGATCGAGTGGTACCGACCGGACGGGGAGCTGCCCGTGCCGGTGCTCGCCGATGCCGTGGTCACGCTGGTCCTCGACGGGCTGCGGTCCCCCGGCCCGCGGAGCGCCGCTACGTGAGGTCGGCCCGTTCCCTGCGCATGAGCACCCAGACGCAGGCGAGGCTGATCAGGGTCACCCCGGTGAGATAGACGGTGATCGGCGTGGTCGACTTCCAGTTGTCGTACAGGGCCGTGGCGACGGTCGGGGCGAGGCCGCCGCCCAGGATGGCTCCCAGCTGATAGCCGAGCGAGGCCCCGCTGTAGCGGACCTCGGCCTTGAAGAGTCCGGAGAACAGCGCCGCTATCGGGCCGTAGACCAGGCCCATGAACACCGCTGTCACCAGCAGCGCGAGCAGGATCAACGGCGATTCGGCGGTGTCGACCAGCGGGAACAGGACGACCGCGCAGCCGACCAGGCCCACGGAGCCGACCATGAGCACCCCGCGCTTGCCGTTGCGGTCCGAGTAGGCCGAGGCCCAGGGGATGACCAGCAGCCACACGAACGAAGCGATGAGGGTGAAGGTCAGGATGAGGTTGCGGTCGAGTCCGAGTCCCGCGGTCGTGTAGGCCAGCAGATAGGCCATGAAGATGTAGCCGACCGCGTTGATCCCGATGAAGGCGCCGGCGGACAGACCCACCTCGCGCCAGTGCTCCCGCACCACGACCAGCAGGGGCATGCGCTGTTCGGACCTGGTCTGCTTGACCGCCTCGAAGTCGGGACTCTCGGAGACGGTCAGCCGGATCACCAGGCCGGCGATGACCATGACCGCGCTCGCCAGGAACGGCACGCGCCAGCCCCAGGACAGGAAGGCGTCGCTGCTGAGGTTGGTGGTGAGTCCGAGGAAGACCAGGTTGGCGATGATGAGCCCGCCCGGCACACCCATCTGCGGGAAGCTTCCGTAGAAGGCCTTCTTGCGGTCCGGGGCGTGTTCGACGGCCATCAGGACCGCGCCGCCCCACTCGCCGCCGACTCCCAGACCCTGGACGAAACGCAGGGTGACCAGCAGGACCGGCGCCCAGACGCCGATGGTGGCGTAGGTGGGCAGCAGGCCGATCCCCACCGTCGCGAGACCCATGGTGAGCAGGGAGATCACCAGCATCGACTTGCGGCCGACCCGGTCACCGAAGTGACCCATGACGATGCCGCCGATCGGGCGGGCCGCGAATCCGACCGAGTAGGTGGCGAACGAGGCCAGGGTGCCTGCGGCCGGGGAGACGGTCGGGAAGAACAGCGGCCCGAACGCGATGGCCGCGGCCATGCCGTAGATGAAGTAGTCGTACCACTCGATGGCCGTTCCGATGAAGCTGGCCGTGGCCACCCGCAGCGGACGGACCCGCTGTGGCCTGACCGCCTCGGACAGATTTCGGTCGATGGTCACTTTTGTCTCCTGACAGGGTGAGCGGTGCCGCAGACGCTGTTCAACGGGGCTCGGGGAGAGGAATGCGTGCCGAAGCGAAGGGTCACGGGATGGGTGAACCGGCAGCGCCAGTACTGACCGACGGAAGGCGGGGACACGGTGGCGCCCGGGCCCTTCCCATCGGCTGAAGACCAACCGACCGAACGATTGGTCGTTTGGTGATTGGTAAGTAAAGGGAGCCGTGCACCCGGTGTCAAGGGAGCTGTACGGAGGGAATTTTGCCCGCAAAAGACCGTGCCCAGGGCAACCGTTGAACGTCTTCCCTCGACCCCTCGGCCGTCACAGGACTCACATGTCCCGCATCCTCGGCCGGCCCGGCTGTTTGCCGGTGCACATGGTCAGATCCAGTTCACCGCGGTGGTGGCCGTGGCCGCGGTGACGGCAGCCAGACGTCGGAAGTCGAGTGTGTCCGGCACATCGGTCGGCCGGTGGTAGTTCGGGTTCCGGAAGTTGGCCGTGTCCGTCAACATGACTGCGGGGACACGTCGGTTCCAGAAGGGTGCGTGGTCACTGCGGCCCAAGTGGTTGGCCGGTGGGACCACCAACCCGATGAGCATGCCCAGCAGTCCGTCGGGCCTCGGGTCGCGCAGCAGGATGCTCGGCAGCGCGGCCGAGGTCGCGGCGGCGGCACGCTCCCAGGACCGGGCGGCGGCGACGGAGGTCCTGCGATGGACGACGAGGGCGAAGTCCCCCCGGGAGTCACGGGCCTTGGTGGCCGCGGCGGCCTCGGGGAAGGCGGTGGCGAAGCCGGCCGGGAGGTGCTGGGTGTCGGGCCCATCCACGAAGTAGCCGACCGATTCCAGGCAGATCATCCCCAACACCCGCTGCCGGGCGGTGAGTTGGCGCGCGGCATGCTGCGCCCCGATCAGGCCGAGCTCCTCCATGTCGAACACCGCGAGAGTCACCGAGGGCGCGACGGGCAGCCGGGCAAGCAGGCGGGCGATCTCCAGTACGGCGGCGACTCCTGACGCGTTGTCATCGGCGCCCGGGCTGCCCTCGACGCTGTCCAGGTGCGCCCCGATCAGCACGGTGCCGGCGTGGTCGGCGCCGGGCAACGACGCGATGAGGTTGGCCCCTTGGAGCCGTCGGTGCAGCCGCGGCTTCAACGCGAGCGCCCGGTGGCCCTGTTGGTCGGTCGCACCGAGCCGCCACCGCAGATCGAAGAGCTGCCGCTCCACCTGCCAGCCGGCCGAGGCCAACTCCTCGGACACATACGACTCGGCACGCGTCATGAGGTTCGGCGCCCGGCGCCGGCTTCGCGGATGCGCACTGAGGAACTCGACATCACGACGCAGACGCGACTCGTCCACGAACGGCTCGAAGTCGCTCACATCTGCTGGGTGGTCGGTCACCGCTACTCCGTGGATTAACTGCCTTCGCACCAGCGGGGTTCGTCGATGCGCGCCGTCGCGCCGCGATCCGGCGATCATAACCGGCGCACCTGGGCGGGAGTGATCATCAGAGAGGTGATCAACGGGGTTACCATACGGTTATGACTGAAAGTTCCCGGGGAGATACGCCGCCGGACGACGGCCGCCCCTTGCGGCGGGACGCCGCGCTGAACCGGGAACGCATTCTGCACGCCGCGCGCGAGGTCTTCGGCCGGCACGGGCTCGGGGTCACGCTCGACGACGTGGCCCGGCATGCGGGAGTCGGTGTCGGCACGGTGTACCGCCGTTTCCCCACCAAGGAAGCACTGGTGCGTGCCCTGTTCGAGCACGACCTGGCCATCCGGCAGAAGTCGGCCGAGGACGCGCTCGCGCAGGCCGACCCCTGGCAGGGCCTGGTCGACTTCCTCATGCTGATGACGGCCGACCTCGCCGAGAACCGCGGCCTGCACGAAGTGATCATGCTGGGCAGTCACAGCTCCGCGCCCCTGGAGACGGCGCGCGGCGGCATGCTCCCCTTTCTGGAGGGTCTGATCCGCCGGGCTCAGGAGAGCGGTCAGCTGCGCGAGGAGGTCCATCCCTCCGACATCCCCGTCATGGTGCACATGCTGAGTCAGGCCAGCCAGTTCACCCAGGGCAAGCGCCCGGACATCTGGCGCCGTTACATCGAGGTCCTCCTCAACGGCCTCAGGCAACGCCCCGACAACCCACCCCTGACCACCCCCAGCCTGGGCAACGAGCTGGTGGAGGAAGTCATGGGTCTGGTCAGGCCGCCCGCGCCGGAACCGGAGTAGCGGGCCCGTTCAGCTGTCGTAGTCGACGGTCACCTTCTCGGACACCGGATAGGACTGGCACGTCAGCACATAGCCGGCGTCCACCTCGGCGGGTTCGAGGGCGTAGTTGCGGCGCATGTCCACCTCGCCGTCCGTGATCCGGGCCCGGCAGGTGCCGCAGACCCCGCCCTTGCAGGCGAACGGGAGGTCCGGGCGGATGCGGGCGGCGGAGTCGAGCAGCGTGCTCTCGCGGGACAGTCCGGCGGTGGTGGAGCGGCCGTCGAGGGTGACGGTGACCTCGCTGACCGGGCCGCTGAGCACCTTCTCCTCGTGGTGGACGGGCGCCGGCGGCTCATCGGCGTAGAAGAGCTCCTGGTGGATCCGCTCGGCGGGCACCTCCAGGGCGCCGAGGACCTGTTGGGCGTCGAGGACCATGCCGTGCGGGCCGCACAGCCACCAGTGGTCGACGCCCTTGACGTCGACCAGGCCGTCGACGAGAGCGGCGAGGCGGTCGCCGTCGAGACGGCCGGAGAGGAGCTCGGCCTCGCGGGGTTCACGGGAGAGGACATGGGCGAGCTGGAAACGGGTGTGGTACTCGTCCTTCAGGTCGGCCAGCTCGTCGGCGAACATCACCGTGTCGGTGCGGCGGTTGCCGTAGAAGAGCGTGACCTGGGAGCGGTCGTCGGCGGCCAGGACCGACTCGGCGATGGACATCATGGGGGTGATGCCCGAGCCGGCCGCGATGAGCACATGGTGGCCCGGGGCGGTGAGGTCGGGGGTGAAGGCGCCGACCGGGGCCATGACCTCGACGGTGTCGCCCGCTTCGACCTCATGCACGAGCCAGGAGGAGAAGAGACCTCCGGGGACCTCGCGGACACCGATGCGCGGCGGTGCGCCGGCCGGCGAGCAGATCGAGTACGAGCGCCTTTCGTCGCGTCCCTCGATGTCCCGGCGCAGGGTCAGCGACTGGCCGGGGCTGAAGGCGAACTCGTCCGCGAGCGCGTCCGGGATCTCGAAGCTGACAGCGGCCGCGTCCTCGCACAGGCGCTCCACCGCGGCCACCCGCAGCGGATGGAACGCCGCCCGGCGTCGACGCACGGTCGTCGCGGGGGCACCGGCGGCCGGTGTCATCACCTCTGCCATCAGATCTCCTTGACGTACTCGAACGGCTCCTGGCAGCTGCGGCAGCGCCACAACGCCTTGCAGGAGGTGGCCGCGAAGCGGGAGGTCTCCTCGGTGTCGACCGAACCGCAGCGCGGGCAGGGGATCGTGCGCCGGGTCGGCGACAGGTTCAGCGGGACGGGGCCCGCCGCATGCCTCGGGGCCGGCGACGGCGGGGCGATGCCGTGCTCGGCGAGCTTGCGGCGCCCGGCGGCGGTGATCCAGTCGCTCGTCCACGGCGGGTCCAGGACCGTACGGATCTCGACCCGGTCGAAGCCGGCCGCGCGCAGCCGCGCGTCGACGCCCGCCCGCATCTCGGCCATGGCCGGGCACCCCGAGTAGGTCGGCGTGAGGCTCGCGACGACCGTCCCGTCGTCCTCGATCGTGACGGTACGCAGGACACCCAGGTCGGCCAGGGTGAGCATCGGAAGCTCCGGGTCCGGCACCTGTTCGGCGAGGTGCCGGGCGCGGCGGACGTCGTCCAGGACGGTCACCATGTCGCCTCCGGGTGAGCGCGGGCGACACTCTGCAACTCCGTGACGAGCGGCCCGAGATGGTCGGTGTGTTCCCCCTGCCGACCGGCACCGGGCAGCAACTCGGCCTGCGGCAGGGGCAGTCCGGCCGCGTCGAGGACCTGCCGGAGGTCGCCCAGTACGGCATCGCGTACGTCGTGCGCGGCGAACAGCTCCGGCCAGTACGGCGCCAGCGACTCCAGTGCCGCCACCATGCGCGCGCGGGACTCCGCGGTGCCGTCGCCCAGGCGCACGGTCCACTCGGCGGCGTACTGCCGGTGGTAGGTGAGTTCCTTGACGCCCTTGGCCGCTACGGCCGCGAGCACCGGGTCGGGCGAGGCGGACAGCTCGACGAAGTGGGCGAGGCGCCAGCTGGAGAGCACCAGCAACCGCACGACGGAGAACGCGAAGTCCCCGTTGGGCAGTTCGGCCAGGCGTACGTTGCGGAACTCGTCGGCGTCGCGGAAGTAGGCGTAGGCGTCCTCGCCGCGGCCTGTGCCGTCCACCTGGCCGCAGCGCGCGTACAGCAGCCGGGCCTGGCCGAGCAGGTCGAGGCCGATGTTGGCGAGCGCGACCTCCTCCTCCAACTCCGGTGCCCGGGTGACCCATTCGGCCAGCCGTTGGGCCAGGACCAGGGCGTCGTCGCCCAACGCCGTGCAGAGGGCGGCCAGTTCGACGGCGTCGACGCCCTCGGGGACGGTGGTGTCCACGCCGTGCAGCGGGTCCTCGAAGCCGGTGCCGAACGCCCAGCGGGCGTCGCCGTCGTCGTGCCCCTCGGCCAGGGTCATGTAGACGTGGTCGTCGTGGTCGTGGCTCATGCCCGGCTCCTAGGGGCTGTCGTTTGGATCGGGCCGGCCGTGAGACGCGGTACCTCTTGGCCGACCCGAGCGGGGTCTGGTGCGTGCAGCTGCAAGGCGGAGGAGGGAGTCATGGCGGAGCCATGGCGAGTGACGACAACGCCGCAGATGGGCGTGCCAGACCCCGCGACGCCGGACTGATCCAAACGACAGCCCCTAGATGTGCGGGACATCGTCGGGGATGTCGTAGAAGGTCGGGTGCCGGTAGACCTTGTCGGCGCTGGGTGCGAAGAAGGGGTCCTTCTCGTCGCGCGTGGAGGCGGAGATGTGCTCCGAGCGCACGACCCAGATGCTGACGCCTTCGTTGCGCCGGGTGTAGAGGTCGCGGGCGTGGGTGAGGGCCATCCGGTCGTCCGCCGCGTGCAGCGAGCCGACGTGGACGTGGTTGAGTCCGCGCTTGCCGCGCACGAACACCTCGTACAGCGGCCACTCCTGTTTCTGGTTCTGCGTGTCGCTCATGCCGCCGCCTCCTGACGGGCCCGGGCCGCCTGCTTGGCCGCGTGGGCGCTTGCCGCCTCGCGCACCCAGGCGCCGTCCTCGTGGGCGGTCCGGCGCCGCTCCATCCGCTCGGTGTTGCACGGGCCGTCGCCGCTGATCACCCGCTTGAGCTCGGAGTAGTCGGGGGTGCCGAAGTCGTGGTGGCCGCGCTCCTCGTTCCAGCGCAGCTCGGGGTCGGGCAGGGTCACGCCGAGCTTGGCGGCCTGCGGCACGGTCATGTCGACGAAGCGCCGGCGCAGTTCGTCGTTGCTGTGCCGCTTGATCTTCCAGGCCATCGACTGGGCCGAGTTGGGCGAGTCGTCGTCGGGCGGGCCGAACATCATCAGCGAGGGCCACCACCAGCGGTCGACCGCGTCCTGCACCATCTCGCGCTGCTCCCGGGTGCCGCGCATCATCGTCAGCAACAACTCGTAGCCCTGGCGCTGGTGGAAGGACTCCTCCTTGCAGACCCGCACCATGGCGCGCGCGTAGGGCCCGTACGAACTGCGGCACAGGGGAACCTGGTTGCAGATCGCCGCGCCGTCGACGAACCAGCCGATGACGCCGACGTCGGCGAAGGTGGGTGTGGGGTAGTTGAAGATCGAGGAGTACTTCTGGCGCCCTTCGAGCAGTCGCTGCGTCAGCTCCGACCGGTCGATGCCGAGGGTCTCCGCCGCCGAGTAGAGGTACAGCCCGTGGCCGGCCTCGTCCTGGACCTTCGCGAACAGGATCGCCTTGCGGCGCAGCGAGGGCGCCCGGGTGATCCACTCGCCCTCGGGCTGCATGCCGATGATCTCGGAGTGGGCGTGCTGGGCGATCTGGCGGACCAGCGTCCTGCGGTAGCCCTCCGGCATCCAGTCACGCGGCTCGATCCGCTGGTCGCGTGCGATCGTCGCGTCGAACTGCGACTCCAGCTCCCGCGCGGCGTCGCCGTCGGGCGACGCGGCGGCGTGTGCCGTGGCCATCTCTACCACCTTTCCCCTACCGACCATTCGTTCGGTTCATCATACGGTGCACCCCCCACGGGCTGGCAAGCTCTGGGTCCCGGGTTCCCGGGTGCGGCCGTTCACCATGTGTAGAAGCCCTGTCCCGTCTTGTGCCCGAGTTCCCCGCGCGCCACCTTCTCGCGCAGCAGCCGCGGCGGCGCGAACCGCTCGCCCAGGGTGGCGTGCAGATACTCCGCGATGGCGAGCCGCACGTCGAGCCCCACGAGGTCCGTGAGCCGCAGCGGTCCCATCGGGTGCTTGTAGCCGAGCCGCATCGCGTCGTCGATGGCCTCGGGCGCGGCGACGCCCTCCTCGACCATCCGGATCGCCTCCAGACCGAGGGCGAGACCGAGCCGGCTGCTGGCGAAGCCCGGGGAATCCTTGACGACGACGTCCTGCTTGCCCAGCGCCTCGGTCCACCCCAGCGCGGCCTCGACGGTGTGCGCGGCGGTGCCCGGGGCGACCACGATCTCGACCAGCGCGGAGGCGGGCACCGGGTTGAAGAAGTGCATGCCCAGGAAGCGCTCGGGCCGGTCCAGTACGGCGGCGAGGTCGGCGACCGACAGCGAGCTGGTGTTGGTCGCGAGGACGGTCGTACCGCCGACCGCTGCCTCGGCCGCCTTCAGCACGCGGGCCTTGAGCGCCGCGTCCTCGGGCACGGCCTCCACGACCAGTTCGGTGTCCGCGGACAGCGCGTCCACGGCCGGTACGACGGTGACGCGACGGGTCACCTGCTCCGCCGGCTCGTCGAGACGACCGCGGTCCTCGGCCTTCCTGAGCCCGGCGCCGATCCGGTCCAGGGCCGCCGCGGCGGCCTCCGCCCCGCTCTCCACCACGGTCACCACCGATCCCGCGGTGGCGAAGGACTGGGCGATCCCCGCGCCCATACGGCCGCCGCCGATGACTCCGACGGTCTTCGGTGCGTTCGTCATGCGCGGCTCCTTCGTTCGAGAAAGCGGGTCATCCGGTCCTTCTTGTCCTGGCCTTCGAACAGCACGGCCTGGGCCAGGTCGTCGGCGACGGGGTGGGCACCGGGCGAGTCGACGACGAGCTTGGTCAGCCGCAGGGCCGCGGCCGACTGGCGCGCCATGCGGTCGAGCAGCGCGTGCGCCTGCTCCAGCAGCTTCTCGGCCGGTACGACGTCCATGACCAGGCCCGTCAACTGTGCTTCCCGGGCGTCTAGTTGACGCCCGGCGAGCAGGATCTGCTTGGCCACCGACTCGCCGACCAGCTCGGGCAGGCGCCAGCAGGCACCGGCCGCCGCGATGATGCCGAGGCCCGGCTCGGGGTTGCCGAACACGGCATCGGGGCCGGCGATCCGCAGGTCGCAGGCGTAGGCGAGTTCGGCACCGCCGCCCAGGGCCCAGCCCTCGACGGCGGCGAGGGTCGGCATGGGCAGCCGCCGCACGCGCTCGAACAGGCGGCTGTTGATGCCCTGGAGCGCCTGGTCACGGCCGCGTTCCAGCAGTTCGGCGATGTCGGCGCCGCCCGCGAAGACACCGCCGTGGCCGGTCAGCAGGAGCAGCTTGGGGTCGCGTTCCAGCAGCTCGCACACCTGGTGCAGTTCGGTGATCATGCGGCCGCTGATGGCGTTGCGGGCCTCGGGGCGGTGCAGGGTGACCACGACCCGGTCGGCGCGTTCCTCCACCAACAGGGTCTCGTAGGACCGGAGTTCGGTCGTGGCCGTCCCACCCGCTCCATCACTCGTGGCCGTCACACGCGCTCCGTCGTTCGTGGCCGTCCCACGCGCTCCATCGTTCGTGGCCGTCATACCCGCTCCACCAGGAGGGCGACGCCCTGGCCGACGCCCACGCAGAGCGTGGCCAGGCCGCGGCGGCCGTTCTCCCGCTCGAGTCGGCCGAGCAGCGTCAGCAGGATGCGGGCGCCGGAGCAGCCCAGCGGATGGCCGAGCGCGATGGCACCGCCGTCCGCGTTGACCTTGTCCTCGTCCAGCTTGAGCCGGCGCATGACCGCCAACGCCTGGGTGGCGAACGCCTCGTTCAGCTCCACGGCGTCCAGCTCGCCGACCTCCCAGCCGGCCCGGGCCAGGGCCTTCTCGCTGGCCGGCACCGGACCCAGGCCCATGAGGTTGGGCTGGACGCCGGCCGACGCGGAGGCGATGATCCGCGCGCGGGGCGTGAGCCCGTAGCGGTCCACCGCCTCGGCACTGGCGACCACCAGTGCGGCGGCGCCGTCGGAGAGCGGTGAGGACGAGCCCGCCGTGACGATGCCGTCCTCACGGAAGACGGTCCGCAGCGAACCCAGCTTCTCCAGCGTGGTGGCGGGGCGCGGGCCCTCGTCCCGGGTCACCTCGCCGTCGCCCACCGGGACCGGCACGATCTCGCGGTCGAAGCGGCCCCCGTCCCGGGCGGCCACGGCCCGCTGGTGGCTGCGCAGGGCGAAGGCGTCGGACTCGGCGCGGGTGATGCCGTCCAGGGCGGCGACCTCTTCCGCGGTCTCCCCCATGGTCAGCGTGAGCTTGGTGGTCAGCGGGTCGGATCCGGCGGGCACGGCCCGGTCCGCGGCGGTGAAGCGCGGGTTGGTGAACCGCCAGCCCAGTGCGGTGTCGTGCACCTGGCCCGGCTTGGCCCAGGGCGTGCCGGGCTTCTCCATCACCCAGGGCGCCCGGGTCATGGACTCCACTCCCCCAGCGACCACCAGGTCCGCCTCGCCGGCGCGGATCGCCTGCGCGGCCGAGGCCACCGCGGTGAGGCCCGAGGCGCACAGGCGGTTGACGGTGTAGCCGGGCACGGTGTGCGGCAGCCCGGCGAGCAGCACCGCCATCCGCGCCACATCACGGTTGTCCTCGCCCGCCTGGTTGGCGGCCCCCAGGATGACCTCGTCCACGGCCCCGCCGGGGACGCGGGCGCGGCGGACGGCCTCGGCGACGACGAGGCCCGCGAGGTCGTCGGGGCGGACGGAGGCCAGGGCACCGCCGTAGCGGCCCTGCGGGGTACGGGCCCCGTCGACGAGATAGACGTCGGACATCGGGCGGACTCCTCGGCATCGGTGAACGGGGGCGTCTGCGCGGCCTGCGATCCGCCTCTTGACATGCAGGGGTCTTGCTGGATTACTTGGCCGTGTCGCACGCTAACCGAATGTTCGGTCGGTCCACAAGGTGGTGGAAATGACGACCCAGGCACCCGGCACGACACCTGGTCCCGTGGAGCAGATGTTCGCCGCGGACCAGGCGTCCAGGCAGCTCGGCATCGAGCTGGTGCGGTACGGCGAAGGGACCGCCGTACTGCGGATGACCGTGACGTCCGCCATGGTCAACGGACACGGGATCGCCCACGGCGGTTACCTGTTCCTCCTCGCGGACTCGGCCTTCGCCTGCGCCTGCAACAGTCACGGACCCGTGACCGTCGCCGCGGCCGCCGACGTCGACTTCATCGCCCCCGCGCACGAGGGCGACGTCCTGGTGGCCACCGCGCGTGAGCGCATCCGGTTCGGCCGTAGCGGCATCTACGACGTGAGTGTCCTGCGTGGTGACGAAGTGATCGCCGAGTTCCGCGGGCGCAGTCGCACCCTCCGCAGCACACGACATGAGGAGCCGCAATGAGCAGCGAAGTGATCGGTGAAGCAGTCGGCGAGGAGACCGGCGAGGCGATCGCGCCCGTCGGAGCCCGCCGCGGGGACCCGCTTCCCGAGGCACTCCTCGACGACGCCGAGCGGATGTCCCGCGAGGAGGTCAGGGCGCTCCAACTCACCAGGCTGCGCACGACGTTGCGGCACGCCTACGACCATGTCGAGCTGTACCGCGCGAAGTTCGACGCGGCCGGGGTGAGTCCGGAGGACTGCAAGTCCCTGGAGGACCTCGCCCGCTTCCCCTTCACCACCAAGGCGGACCTGCGGGACACCTACCCCTTCGGCATGTTCGCCGTGCCCATGGACCAGGTGCGGCGCGTGCACGCCTCCAGCGGCACCACGGGCCGCCCGACCGTGGTGGGGTACACCGAGAACGACCTCTCGATGTGGGCGGACGTGGTGGCCCGCTCCATCCGCGCGGCGGGCGGCCGCCCCGGCCACAAGGTCCATGTCTCGTACGGGTACGGCCTGTTCACCGGCGGACTCGGCGCCCACTACGGCGCCGAACGGGCCGGCTGCACGGTGATCCCCGCCTCGGGCGGCATGACCGCGCGCCAGGTCCAGATCATCCAGGACTTCGAACCCGAGATCATCATGGTCACGCCCTCCTACATGCTCACCCTCCTCGACGAGTTCGAGCGCCAGGGCGTCGACCCCCGCTCCACCTCGCTCAAGGTCGGCATCTTCGGCGCCGAGCCCTGGACGGAAGAAATGCGCCGCGAGATCGAGGAGCGGCTGGACATCCACGCGGTCGACATCTACGGGCTGTCCGAGGTGATCGGCCCGGGTGTCGCGCAGGAGTGCGTGGAGACCAAGGACGGACTGCACGTCTGGGAGGACCACTTCTACCCCGAGGTGGTGGATCCGCTCACCGACGAGGTGCTGGCCGACGGCGAGAGCGGCGAGCTGGTCTTCACCTCGCTCACCAAGGAAGCGCTGCCGATCATCCGTTACCGCACCCGGGACCTGACGCGGCTGCTGCCGGGCACCGCCCGGCCCGGCTTCCGCCGGATCGAGAAGATCACCGGCCGCAGCGACGACATGATCATCCTGCGCGGTGTGAACGTCTTCCCCAGCCAGGTCGAGGAGATCGTGCTGCGCACGCCCGCGGTCGCCCCGCACTTCCAGATCCAGCTCAGCCGCCGCGGCCGGATGGACCACATGACCGTCCGCGTGGAGGCACGTCCCACCAGCCGGCCCGCGCAGCGCGAGGCCGCCGTCAAGGACATCACGCGGGGCATCAAGGACGCGATCGGCGTGAGTGTCGAGGTCGCCGTCGTCGACCCGGAGACCCTGGAGCGGTCGGTGGGCAAACTGCGCCGCGTCAAGGACCTGCGCGACTGAGGACACGTACGGGGCCGGCCGTGGTCGGTGGCGACAGCAGTCGTCACCGGCCACAGTGCTTTTGTGAGAGGGATCACGCCGTGCGGAGCGAACTCCCGCGCGGGCCTACCGTCTTGTGTGCGGCGACACCCGTCTTCCCCCCTCCCCCCGCACCAGATTGGATCCACCCCGTCCCATGTCGACGTCACGACGTTTCCATGCCCCGGTGGCCCTGCCCGCCGACCCGTCCTGCTCGGTGATCCGCGACGCGGTCCTCGACGTCGGCCCGGACGGCCGCATCACGTACTGCGGTACGGCCGACGCGGCTCCCCCGGTCGCCGACGAGGTCCCCCGCACCCGCCTGACCGGAATCCTCACGCCCGGACTGGTCAACACCCACGCGCACTCCCCGATGACCCTGCTGCGGGGCCTCGGCGGCGACCTGCCGTTGCTGGAGTGGCTGCAGGACGCCATCTGGCCGGCCGAGGCACGCATGCGGCCCGAGGACGCCCGCGCCGGCATGCTGCTCGGCTGCGTCGAGATGCTCCGCTTCGGCGTGACCACGAGCGCCGAGATGTACGCGCACGCCGAACAGGTCGTCGACGCGGCCCTGGCGGCCGGCAGCCGGGTCCTGGTCGCCCCCGCCGTCTTCGACCTGCCCGGCATGGACTGGCGGGGCGACGTCGCCGCGATCGGCAAGTGGATCGACGCGGACGGCCTCCGCTTCGGACCGGGCGACCGGATCGAGCTCTGCTACGGGCCGCACTCGACCTACACCCTGCCGCCGGAGGCCCTGCGCGTCGTCGCCGAGGAGGCCGCCCAGCGCGGCGCGCTGGTCCACATCCATGCCGCCGAGACGCTCGCCGAGGACATCGCGACGCGCGAGCGTCACGGATCCGTACCTCAACTCCTCAAGGAGACCGGGCTGTTGGACGGACGACTGCTGGCCGCCCATGCCGTCCACCTCTCCGACGACGACATCTCCCTGCTGGCGCAGGCGGGCGCGGGCGTCGCGCACTGCCCCGGCTCGAACGCCAAGCTCGCCTCCGGTACGGCCCGGCTGCGCGAACTGCGCGCGGCAGCGGTCCCGGTCGGCCTCGGCACCGACGGACCCGCGAGCAACGACGACCTCGACCTGTGGGAGGAGGCCCGGCTCGCGATGATGTTCACGCGCCTCGCCACCTCCGACCCGCTGGCGCTCACCGCCGAGGACGCGTTCCTCATGGCGACGACCGTGGGAGCGGCGGCACTCGGCAGGACCGACATCGGCACCCTGCGCCCGGGCAACTGGGCGGACCTGGTCCATGTCGCCGTGGACGGGCCCCACTTCGCCGCGGGCCTGGACGTCTCCGACACCCACCTCGTCTCCAACCTGATGTGGGCGGCCGGCTCCCGCGCGGTCCAGGACGTCTGGGTGGCGGGCGAGCCCGTCGTCGTGGACGGCGAGACCGTCCGCGTCGACCGCGTCGACGCCCAGCGGGCCGCGGCCCGATCGACCGCCCACATCATCTGAGGAGCACGTCGTGGCCGTACGCGGGATCCTGGGGCGTCAGCGCCGTGAGTACAGGGCGCCGGAAAGGCCGGCCGCCTGGACCCGTCCAAGGTCAACGAGAAGACCCTGGCGAAGTACCTGTACTACCCGGACATGCCGGACGTGGACCTGTTCCTGCGGCCCAGCGGTGAGCAGCGCACCTCCAACTTCCTTCTCTGGCAGAGCGCGTACGCCGAGCTGGTCTTCCAGGACGTCCTGTGGCCGGATTTCGACCGTCGTGATCTGTGGCGGGCCTGCGTCGAGTTCGCCTCCCGCGACCGGCGGTTCGGCGGCGCCGTACCGAATGAGGATCTGCTCGCCATGAAGCGGGACATCGCGGGGAATCCCACGCCCTCATGAGAGAACTCCGGCCCGCGTGCAGTCCGGGGGGTGGGTCTGCAGCGGGCCGGAGCGTCCGGGGGCGGCCGAGGTGTCAGCCGGTGGTGGCCGCCTGCTCGACGAGGTCGACGACCGCGTCGGGCTGCGACACGTAGATGGAGTGGCTGCCCGGCACCTCGGCGACCGTGGCACCGATGCGCGCGGCCATCGCCCGCTGGGCCGGCGGCGGGATCATCCGGTCGTCGGCCGCGACCAGGTACCAGCTGGGCCTGGTCCGCCAAGAGGCTTCGCCCACCTCGCCGTTGAGGGCTTCGAGCCCCCACGGGACCTGCGAATCGGCCATGAACCGCGCCTGCGCCTCGGGCAGATCACCGGCGAAGGAGGCATGGAACCGGTCCCGGTCGAGGAACAGGTAGCCGTCCCGCGGCGGAAGGATCGGCGGAATCGGCGCGCCCGCCGGCGGGTCGGCGATCAGGGAGCCGACGGACTCGCCCTTGTCCGGGGCGAAGGCCGCGACGTAGACGAGCGCGGAGACCTTGGGGTCCAGCCCCGCTTCGGTGATGACGACACCACCGTAGGAGTGCCCCACCAGCACCACCGGGCCGTCCTGCGCGGCGATGATCTGTCGGGTCGCGGCGACATCGCCGGCCAGGGACCGGGTCGGATTCTGTACGACGCCGACGCGGTAACCGGCCTTCACCAGACGCTCGTGGACACCCTGCCAGCCGGATCCGTCCACAAATCCGCCATGGACAAGAACTACATTCCGTACGGAAATGTCCGCGGCCACGACGGCCTCCGTTCCCCAGTACCGGGTCCAGCTTTTAGGTCACCCGTACTTTATGAACCGGCCATCCGCACAGCTACGGCCAAATGACCTAGGGCGGCAGGGGTGTTGGGCGATGTGATGCAGGACACTCCATCTGGTTCGAACTTTTCGACGGCAATCCCATCATGTCGATGATTCGGCTCGACCACGATGGGAGGCTTCATGTCATCCCCCGCACCACCAGGCAGGGAAGACGCCGAGCACCTGGCCGACGACTCCGGCACGAGCTCGATCGGACGCCTCGTCGGACGATCGGCTGAGCTGAAGCTCATCGACGAACTCTTCAGATCGGCCACCACCCGGGGCGTCGCGCTGATGCTGACCGGAGAGCCAGGAGTGGGAAAGAGCGCCCTCCTCGACGCCGCGGCGCGGCGGGCCTCGGAAGCGGGTTTCCGAGTTCTGCGCGTAGTGGGCTCGCAATTCGAGGAAAGCGTCAGTTTCTCCGCCCTGAATCAAATACTTCAGCCGCTGACGGGAGAAATTCCCGCTCTTCCGGCCCGGCAGGCGGAAACACTGCGGGCGGTGCGCGGACTCTCCGAGGAACAGCCCACCGAACTGCTCGCGATCGCCAACGCCGTGCACGTCCTGTTGTCCCAGACCGCCGCGAAGAGGGGTCCCGTCGCGCTGGTCATCGACGACGTGGCCTGGCTCGACCGGCCCAGTGCCGTGGTCCTGAGCACCGTCGCCCGCTACATCCGGACCAGCTCCCTGGCCCTGCTCGCGGCCTCCCGGACCGGCGACGAGTCCTTCCTGAGCAGCACCGGGATACCCACCCACGAGGTGCAGCCGCTGGACGAGGAGTCCGCGAACGAGCTGGTGGCGGAGCGGTTCCCGGCCATGGCGGCCAGGGTCCGGCAGCGGCTGGTCGCGGAGGCCGCGGGCAATCCGCTGGCACTGCTGGAACTGCCCGGCACGCTCAACGAGGCGCAGCAGACGGAGCGCGGACCGCTGCCGGCCGTACTGCCGCTGTCGGAACGACTCAAGGGGATCTTCTCCGTGCGGGTCGGCGGACTCCCGGACGCGACAAGGGAGTTGCTGCTGCTCGCGGTGCTGGACGCCTCGGGCGATCTGCATGTCCTGGAGCGGGCCATGAGCAGCGCGGACGCCCTGACCGAGCTGGGTCCGGCCGAGAAGGCGGGGCTGGTGCAGGTCGACTCCCTGACGGGCCGGCTCGTCTTCCGGCACCCGCTGACCCGTTCCGCGGTCATGGAGCTGTCGACGAGCGCGGAGCGCCGGCGGGGTCATCTGGCCCTGGCCGGTGAGTTCCCGGAAGGTTCCGAGCGCCGAGCCCGCCACCTGGCCGCGGCCTCCGTCGGCCCGGACGACGAGGTGGCGTCCCTGCTGTACGAAGTGGCCTACGGGACGCTGCGCCGCGGCGACGCGGTCGGTGCCATCACCACCCTGCTGCGCGCCTCCGAGCTGAGCGGCGAGGCGACGGCCAAGGCGCGGATGCTGGCCGAGGCGGCCTGTCTCGGCGCCAACATCACCGGCGATCTGCGCAACGTCCGCGCGCTGCTGGACAACGCGCTGCTCGTCGATCCCGCGGGCGTGGGCACCGAGTCCCTCGCGGCGGCGGCAGCGGCAGCCAGCCATCTCCTCAACGGGGAGGGCGATGTGGACACGGCCCACAAGCTGCTCGTGGGCGCGATCCGCAACCACTCCCTGTCCAACACCTCCTGCACCAACATCATGAGCGAGGCCCTGCACACCCTCCTCCTGGTCTGCTTCTTCAGCGGCAGGCCGGAGCTGTGGGAGTCCTTCGACAACGTGGTGGCGGAGCTCCGGCACTGCTCCCCCGACCCCATGCTGTCCGTGGTACGCGGTGCCTTCGGTGATCCCGCCCATGGGGCGTCGTCCGTGCTGGACGCGCTCGACGGACTCGTCTTCGACCTGCACCGGGAGAACGATCCCCGGCGCATCGTGCGCACCGCCCAGTCGGCGGCGTACGTCGACCGGGTGCCCGGCTGTCGCAGCGCCCTGTGGCGGGTCATCGAGGACGGCCGGAGCGGCGGGGCCATCGCCATGGCGATCGAGGCCTTCTTCATCCTGGCCAACGACGCCTACGCCGGCGGGCAGTGGGACGACGTGCCCGACCTCACCGGCGAGGGGCTGCGGTGGTGTGCGACGTACAACTACCGGCTGTCGTCGTGGTCGGGCCGTTTTCTGCAGGGCCTGCTGGCGGCCGCGCGGGGTGACAGCCGCACCGCGCAGGACATCGCCGACCGGCTCGTGTCCTGGGGGAACCCCCGGGGGCTGGGCGCGCTGCACGTGTACGCCTCGCACATCCGGGCCCTGTCCGCGCTCGGCAGCGCCGACTTCGAGGGCGCCTACCGGCAGTTGCGGTCGGTGGGCCCGCCCGGCACGCTGCCCTCGCACATGCCGCACGCCCTGTTGCTCTTCCTGGACTTCACGGAGGCCGCGGCGCGCACCGGGCGGCACGCCGAGGCCGTCCGGCATGTCGCGGCGGTCCGGAAGTCCGACATCCCCGCCATATCGCCGCGGCTGGCCATGATGACCGATGCCGCCGAAGCCATGGCCGACCCCGACGTCATCGACCACGACCTGTTCGAGCGGGCCATCAACGCCCCCGACGCGGAACGGTGGTCGTTCGATTCGGCGCGGATCCGGCTGGCGTACGGCGAGCGGCTGCGCAGGGCGAAGGCGGGCGGCGCGGCGCGCGTCCATCTGGCGGTCGCGCTCAGCACGTTCCAGCGGCTCGGGGCCGAGCCGTGGAGTGCGCGGGCCGCGAACGAGCTGCGGGCGAGCGGCATCCCGATCAGGACCGCGGTGCCCAGCGACGACCGGTACGCGCTGCTGACCCCGCAGGAGCGGCAGATCGCACAGCTGGCGGCCACCGGGCTGACCAACAAGCAGATCGCCGCCCAGCTCTTCCTGTCGCCCCGCACCGTGGCCGCGCATCTGCGGGGCGTCTTCCCGAAGCTGAACGTCACCTCGCGGGCCGGCCTGCGCGACGCGCTCACCGGCCTTGACCACCCCTGACGACGTCAACTCCCGCCACCGCGAAGGGGGATGACCGCAACGCGAACAGCCCGCCTCGGCAGGGCGGGCTGTCGGGGGTCACCCGAAGACCGAAGGTCCACGCATGCTGTCCGAAGGCGCTGGGTCAGCCCTGGGCGGCCTGTTTGATCAGTTCCGCGACGGCCTCGGGGTGGGAGACGTAGACGGCGTGGCTGCCGGGGGTCTCGCTCACGGTGGCGCCCGCGCGCGCCGCCATGGTCCGCTGCACCGGCGGCGGGATCATCCTGTCGTCGGCGGCGACGAGGTACCAGCTCGGCTTGGTGCTCCAAGCGGGCTCGGTGATCTCGCCGCCGACGGCGTCCAGGCCCCAGGGAACCTGCGCGTCGGCCAGGAACGCGGCGTCGGCGGGCGGGATGTCGCCGGCGAAGGAGGCCGGGAACTTCTCCCGGTCCAGGAACAGGAATCCGTCCTGGGGCGGCAGGATCGGCGGCACGGGCGCGCCGGGCGCCGGGTCGGCGACCAGCGAACCGACGGACTCGCCCTTGGCCGGGGCGAACGCGGCGATGTAGGCGAGCGCGGCGACCTTCTCGTGCCGGCCGGCCTCGGTGATCACGGCGCCTCCGTAGGAGTGGCCCACCAGTACGGCCGGTCCGTCCAGGGCGTCGAGGGCCCGGTGGGTGACCGCGACATCGCCTTCGAGGGAGAGGGTCGGGTTCTGTACGACGACGACCCGGTACCCCTCGCCGGTGAGGAGACGGTGCACCGGCTGCCAGCCGGACCCGTCGACGAATCCGCCGTGCACGAGGACGACGTTCTTCACGGTGGTCATGGAGGTGGCTCCTGTTGTCTTTGAAGACCCTGCGAGACAGCTCCACGCTAGGCCGGTCCGTCCGCCCTGGCTTCAGCCAAATGACCTAGTGGTGCGGGGCGGCCTCAGGAGACGAGTGTGCGGTCGGCGGCCGGCCGGTGTGCCCTGCCGCGGGCGGCGGCGAGCATCTCGCGGGCCTCGATGCGACTGGCCCTGACGCGCTCCTCGGCATTGCCGTGCGGGGCGTCGGCCGTGGCGGCGAGGGCCGCGGCGAGCTTGGCCCGCCCCTGGCTGAGCCGGCTGCGCACGGTGCCCACGGGCACCCCGCACGCGTCCGCGATCTGCTCGTACGAGCTGACCCCCGCGGTGAAGTGCCGCAGCACCAACGGCATGCGCAGCACCGGTGAGAGTTCCTCCAGCGCCTCCCACACCCAGTCCCGCAGGGCGTTCCGCTCGAGCCACTGCTCGGGGCCCACGTCCGTCGACGGCAGATGCAGGTCGTCCACGGGCCGGACGACGACCGAGTCCCGCAGCACCGACCGGCTGGCGTTGCGCACGATCATCCGCAGCCACGCGCCTACGGCACCCGGATCACGTACGTCACCGATCCGCCGCAACGCCGTGAGCGCCGCGTCCTGCATCACGTCGTCGGCGTCCGCCCCCGGCCCGAGAATGCTCAGCGCCACCGCGCGCATCCCCGCCCGGTGCCGCTCCAACAACAGGCCCAGCGCGGCGACTTCGCCCGCCTGGGCCGCCCGGGTCAACGTGGCGTCCTCGACGCGTGGCATCTTCTCGACCTCACGAGTCATGAGAACCCCTCCAACACCCGTCTGTCCCTGGTCGGTTGTGTGATGGCGTCAGGACGCCGGGAAGTTCGCGGTGCTCACCGACCGTGGTCGTGCGGGCAGTTGGTGAGCACCGCCCTCTGAGCACGAGTGCTCAGAGGAACGGCTCCCCGTTGTCGGGTGTGCTGCGTGTCAGGCGTCCGCGAGCCAGCTGCCGTGGAAGCCGGCGGGCACCCGGCGGGGCAGGTGGATGGTGGCCACCGGCTCCTGGGTGAGGTTGTCGGCGTCGAGGATCACCAGGTCGCTGCGGTCGGTCGAGGCGTCGTAGACGTAGGTCATGAGCCAGCCGGGTCCGCCGGGCTGATCGTCGGCGGGGGCGAAGGCCGCCTCGCCCGGCAGGCGTCCCGGGGCGAAGTAGTGGCTGCTGACACTGGACTTGCGCAGGTCGTACCGGTGGATCGCGGCACGTGCCTCGTCCGGGTCGTACTGCTGGAGCTCCGGTACCGGGCCCGCCGTGGCGTGGCCGAAGTCCGAGTGCAGGCCCTGGAGTCGGTCGTCGATGCGCGGGAACTCGCCGGGGTGGTCGTCCAGTTGCTCCTCGGTGAGCGTGCCCGTGGTGAGGTCGATGGTCCAGCGCCACAGCTGGGCCGGGTCCGCCACGGCCACGCCGTCACCCAGGCGGGGGTAGCGCATGCCCAGCAGGACGAGCCGCCGACCGTCGTTCTCCTCGTACGAGTTGAGCGTGTGGAAGACGTAGCAGGGCTCGATGTCGAACCAGCGGATGTCCCCGTGCGGGTCGTCCCTGCGCAGCACGCCTAGCCGGGCGCCGTAGGTGTCGGACCAGACGTAGGGCATGCCGCCGTCGGGGTCCATGGCGCGCTCGATGCTGAACACGGCCGGCAGGTCCATGAAGACGACATGGTTCCTGGTCAGATAGAAGTCGTGCATCATCGTGTGCGCCGGTACGTCGACCGGCCGGCTGACGGTCAACTCACCACTGGCGTCGGCGCGGTGGTAGGTCAGATAGGGCGCCGACAGGCCGCCGTACCCGTAGAAGTGCAGTTCGCCGGTGACCGGGCAGGTCTTGGGGTGGGCGGTCATCGGGGTGCGCAGCCGGCCGCCGAAGTCGAAGGGCCCGACGGTGTCCAGCTCGCGTCCGGGCTCGCAGCTCAGCTCGTAGGGGAAGGACGTCTCGACGAGGGCGAGCGTGCGGCCCGCGTGCCGTACGACGTGGGTGTTGGCGACGCCGGCGGCGAGGTTCATCTCGCCGTCCCGGCCGTAGACCAGGGCGCCCGACTCCAGGGTGGAGGTGCGGACCCAGCGGTTGCGGTACGAGGTGGCCCTGCCGCCTTCGAGACGCACTCCGTGGACCATGCCGTCACCGGTGAACCAGTGGGCCGAGTCCGCCTCGTGCGGGTTGGGGCCGTTGCGCAGGTACCAGCCGGTGAGTTCCGGCGGGATGGAGCCGGTCACTGCCAGGTCGGTGACCGTGATCTCGTCGGACACCGGGGCGAAGTTTCCGGCGAGGTGCGGAGGGGTTGTGTCTGTGCTCACGGGAAGTTCCTTCGGGAGTGCGGTCAGGCGTTCGCTGCGTTCGCTGCCATCAGGGCTTCGAGACGGGCCTGGACCCGACGGGGGTAGATCGCGGTGAACATCGCGGGGGCGACCAGACCGACCACGTGCGCGGTGATACCGACCCAGGCCGGGGCGTCGGTGGCGTTGGCGATGGCCAGCACGACGAAGATGAAGGTGAAGCCGGATCCCCAGGCGGCCGTGATGCGGTTGTTCACGGCGAGGAAGCCGGGGGTGTTCCAGTACTCCTCGGGCGTCTGGCGACGGGCGATGCCCAGCGTGAAGGGGCTCTTGACCGCCATGCTGCCCCAGGCCGTCAGGGCCAGCCAGACGAAGGAGAGGACGTCGCCGTGGTCCTGGACCGATGAGTCGGGCGAGCTGAAGGAGATCGCTCCGATGATGACGAAGTAGATGATCGTGCTGATCTCCAGGACCATCGCGTCCAGCGCGACGCCCCGGCTGCGGTCCTGCACCAGCAGGAGAACGCCGACGACGAAGCCGGCCACGGCGCCCCAGCGCCAGTCGAAGGCGGAGACGACCCCTGCCGCGATCCATGGGGTGAAACCCCGCAGATAACTCATAACGCCCACGTCGTGTTACCTCGCATCTCGACATTCCAACTTTGACAGGTGAAAGCTAGAAGCTCTGAATCCAACATGTCAAGACCGGAATATTGAACAGAAGTCGACCCGGAGTCCGTGGGACCTGTAGGCGGGATCCGCAGGGGTAGTTTTCGACCTGTCACTTTTGGAGGGCCGGGGGTTAGGGTTGTGAACATGAGCCTTCGTCACGCCCTCTTGGGACTCCTCGTCTTCCGCCCCGGCAGCGGCTACGACCTGCTGAAGATCTTCAACACCTCTCTCGGGTACGTCTGGCCCGCGAAGCAGAGTCAGATCTACGGCGAGCTGACGAAGCTGGACGCGACAGGCCTGATCAAGGTGACCGAGGAGGGCCCCCGGGGGCGTAAGCAGTACTCGCTCACCCCCGACGGACACGCGGAGACGGTGCGCTGGCTGACCGAGGTCCAGGAGAGCCGGCCGCAGCGGAACCCGATGCTCCTGCAGACCTTCTTCCTGGGGCTCCTGCCGCGCGACGAGGCGGTGCAGCGCCTGCTGGACCACGCGGACACCTCGGCCAAGGAGCACGACGCCCTGGTGGCCCTGCGGGACTCGGAGAACTGGGACCGGGACATGCTGAACGTGTGCGGCAGACTGGTCCTGGAGCACGGCATCCGCCAACGCGTCCTGGAACAGGAGTGGGCCCGCTGGGCCGCCGACCAACTCCTCGCGGGACACGCCCCGGAGCCCGCCGCGGAGGCGGGGGCGACGACGGACGACCCGGCCCGCTGAGGTCACGCCGAACGTCCTGCGGCTTGCCATGGGGACTCCCTACAAGCGGAGAACATCTCTCCACTTGGAGACTATCACCGCTCCCGCCCGCCCGTGGCCGCGTCAAACCTGAACAGCCCGTACGGGCACTGTCCAGGTTCGAACGACCGCGCTGAGCAGGGTTTCCCTGCGAAGCGGGAGGCCAGGCGCTACGAGACGGCGGCGACGAATCCCGCGATCGCCCCGGCGAACTCCTCCGGCTCCTCGACGTGGCCGAAGTGACCGCTGTTCTCCAGGACCAGCAGTTCCGACGCGGGGATCAGCCCGTACAGCTCCTGGGCCCACTTCATCCCGCAGATGAAGTCGTGCCGGCCGACGACGACCAGGGTCGGCACGGTGAGCGACCCGAGTTCCGCGCGGTCGTCGATGACGATCGGCCGGCCGTTCCCGTCCTGACCCGAGATGTACACGGCGCTCACGCCGGCACGGAAGGGCGCGAACTCCTTCTCACGGCCCCAGTAGTCGGCGAAGTACACCGGGACCAGCGCCTTGAGCACCTCGGTGATCCGCTCGTCGTCCTCGGCACCGGAGAGGGCCTCGAACCCGGCCAGGATCGCGGGGAGTTCGGGCTGGCCGGAGTGGCCCGCGGCGAACTCCTGGACCAGCCGCATGGCTTCGGCGGAGTGCTCGGGGCCGGTGAGCGGCGCGCTCTCGTACAGGATCACGCCGGCGACCTGCTCGGGGTGGCGCAGGGCGTGGTACTGGACGACGAAGCCGCCGTGGGAGTGGCCCAGCAACTGCACCTTGGGCACGTCGAGGTGCTCGATCAGCGCCTCCAGGGACCGGCTGTAGCGGTCCCTGGTGTATCCGTGCGGGTGGGAGGGAAGGCGGCCCGAGCCGCCCGTGCCGACCGGCTCCAGGTAGACGATCGTGAGGTGCCGCTCCAGCGCGGGCATGCGCAGGTACTCCCAGTCGATACCGGGTCCGCCGGAGTGCGCGACGCAGACCGGTCCGGTTCCGTGGACGTGATAGCGCTGCGTCACTCCGTCGATGTCGACGGTGTGCGTACCGGTCGCCAGGGGGTCGACAAGAGGGTTGGTCATGGGAACTCCGTGTCAGGAAAAGGGTGATGACACGGACAGGACGCGACGCACAGGGTGAAGTTCGCCCCTGTGGCGTGGCGTGCGTCACATGACAGATTCCACGACGGGAAGGGATTCGAGGACCTGGACCGGCCTGGGATGGAAGAGGCGCAACCGGTGGACCCGACCGGCGTCGTCCAGCGTCATCAGCCAGGCCACGGAGGGCGGGCAGTGCTCCGGATCGAAGGCCGGGTTGATGATGTCCATCTCCCAGATGGACAGCGACCGTCCGGCGACGGCGTGGACGAGACTCTGCCGCACACCGTCCTCGATGTCGTTGTCCATGGCGCGTACGAGGACGTCCCGGCCCCCGACCCGGTCGTTCCCCCGCAGAAGCGCGACCTCGGGAGACCAGCGTTCGGTCAGCAGCTTGCCGAAGTGCCCGCTCTCGGCGGCGTCGAGGGTCTCCCGCGCCTCGATGCGGCTGGCCCGGACCCGCTCCTCGACATTCGCGTGCGGGGCGTCGGCCGTGGCGGCGAGGGCGGCCGCGAGCTTGGCCCGCCCCTGGCTGAGCCGGCTGCGCACGGTACCGACCGGCACCCCGCAGGCCCTCGCTATCTGCTCGTACGCGGTGACACCGGTGGTGAAGTGCCGTAGCACCACGGGCATGCGCAGTACCGGTGAGAGCTCCTCCAGCGCCTCCCAGACCCAGTCCCGCATCGCGTTCTGCTCGAGCCACTGCTCGGGACCGGCGGCCGTCGAGGGGAGTTGCAGGTCATCGACCGGCCGCGTGGCGACCGCGTTCCGCAGCAGGGAGCGGCTGGCGTTGCGCACGATCATCCGGAGCCAGGCACCCACCGCACCCGGATCACGTACGTCACCGATCCGCCGCAACGCCGTGAGCGCCGCGTCCTGCATCACGTCGTCGGCGTCCGCACCCGGACCGAGAATGCTCAGCGCCACCGCACGCATCCCCGCCCGATGCCGCTCCAGCAGCAGGCCCAGTGCCGCGATCTCCCCCGCCTGAGCCGCCCGGGTGAGCGCCGCGTCCTCGACGCGTGCCACCTCGGCAACCTCCCGAATCATGCGACCCCTTCCAGCGCCCGTCCGCCCCATGGTCCACGACACCTCACCCAAGCATGGGCGCGGACGGGGGCGGGACGGGCGGGTGCGGCGAGATTCCGTCGGGCGTTCCGGGAGCCGTCGACGTCGATGTTCACCGCCCGTTGACGTGATAACGCCGTTAACGTTACGGTCGATGGTAACGCCGTTAACGGACTCGACGGCGGCACCTTCAGCGAAGTGAGGCAGCCGATGGGGCGACTCAAGGTTCTGATCTCCGGCGCGAGCATCGCGGGGCCCGCACTCGCGTTGTGGCTGGCCAGGTACGGCGCGGACGTCACGGTCGTGGAGCGCTGGCCCGAACTGCGGGCCGGCGGCCAACTCGTCGATCTCCGCGGGGTCTCCCGGGAGGTCCTGCGCAGGATGGGGGCCGACTCCGAGGTACGGGCCGCGCGGGAGAGCAACTACGGCCTCTCCTTCGTCGACGCCCAAGGGCGCACCAAGGGGGCGCTGCGGGCCGATCAGTTCGGCGGGGACGGGCCGGTCGCCGAGATCGAGATCCTGCGCGGCGCCCTGTCCGAGGTGCTCCACGAGCAGTCGCGGGACCGGGTCGAGTACCGGTTCGACGACCGCATCACCTCGGCCCATGACGACGGAGCGAAGGTGCACGTCGAGTTCAGGTCCGCGCCCGCGGAGTCGTTCGACGTGGTGATCGGTGCCGACGGACTCCACTCCGAACTGCGCGAGATGCTCTTCGGCCCGGAGACCGACCACCTCCACCACCTCGGCACGTACGTCTCCTTCTGGACCGCCCGCAACCACATCGGCGTCAAGGACTGGACCGTCGCCTACAGCGAACCCGGCAGGACCATCGGGATGCGCTCCATCCTCGACAACTCGAAGGTGATGGCGTTCTTCAGCTTCCGCGCGGGTCGGCCCTCCTACGACTGGCGCGATGTCGACGCGCAGAAGCGCATCGTCAAGGCCAGGGCCTCCGGCATGGCCTGGGAGGCGGCCGCCCTGCTGTCGCAGATCGACACCGCCCCCGACTTCTACTTCGACACGTGCAGTCAGGTCAGGCTGCCCAAGTGGTCCACCGGACGCGTCGGTCTGGTGGGGGACGCCGCCTACTCCGCCTCGCCGCTGTCGGGCCACGGCACCACGATCGCCATGGTGGGCGCCTATGTGCTCGCGGGTGAACTGGCGGCCACCCCCGACGACATCGCGGGGGCGCTCACCCGGTACGAGGCGAAACTGCGCCCGTGGATCGGGGAGATCCAGCAGTGGGCCCCCGACCAGGGGAAGGTTATGACACCGCGGACCGCACGCGGCATCGCGTTCCGCAACGGGGTCGTCCGCCTGGCAAGTCACGTTCCCGGCAAGGAACTTCTGCTGCGGAACCAGGTCAACAGGTCGAACGCGTTCCTGCTCGACGACTACTCACGGCACCTGGTGGCGGCGTAACTCCGGCCACCGTTCAACACCTCTGTGGTTCCGGAAAGGAACGAAGATGTCGGTCCATGCTGTCAATCCCCCTGAACTGCCCCCGCTGCCGGGTGTCCTCTCCCATGCCGTGACCGTGCCGGCCCTCGGACTCGTCTACACCTCGGGCCAGGTCGCCTGGGACAAGGACGGCCGACTCGTGGGCGGCGACGACCTCGTGGCACAGTTCGAGCAGGCCTACGACAACGTCGAGGCGGCGCTCCGGGCAGCCGGCTCCTCCCGCGAGAAGATCATCAAGGAGACGGTCTATCTGGCGGGTTACACCACCGACCAGGCCGGCGAGCTGGTCGCCGCGCTCACCGCGGCGCGCAGAGGCTGCCCAACACCGCCTGCCAGCACCGCCGTTGGTGTCACCACCCTCTTCCAGGACGGCTTCCTGGTGGAGATCGAAGTGGTGGCGACGCTCTGACCCGACGGTGTTCCGGCTGACCCGACGGTGGCTCGGCCGATCCGCCGGCGGTCCGGGCCCGACGGCTACTTGGACCGCTCGACCGCCCAGTGCGGCAACAGCTCGAAGAAGTCGACCGCCTCCGCGCGCCACCGGGACCGCCACCCGGTGGCCACCAGGGCGGCTTCCTCCGCATGCCGGCGCATGTCCGCCCGCATCCGGTCCGCCACCCCGTGCCGCTCGGCGATCTCGCGGACCGTGGTGATGGTGTCCGCGGTACAGGCGGGATCGCCGAGAGCCGACTCCACCATCGCGCGCTCCGGACCGCCGACGGTCGCCAGCAGGGCGGTCACGGCGTAACTGCGCTTCCCGTCACGGAAGTCGGTCCCGGTCGACTTGCCGATGACCTGCTCGTCCCCGAACAGGTCCAGGAAGTCGTCCCGCATCTGCCCGCAGATCCCCACGAGCCGCGCGTAGCGCCGCAACTCCCCGTCGTGGCGGCCCGGTTGCCCACCGGCGGCCAGCAGTCCCAGTTGCAGCGGCGCCAGCAGCGAGTAGCGCGCGGACTTGTAGTCGGCCACCTCGTGGATGACGTCGATGTCCGGGGATTCGGCGGTGAAGTCCCGTTCCAGGTCGATGACTTGACCCATGACGGTCTCCGCCGTGACCCGGGTCTGCACCTCGATCATGGCCTGCCGCACCGGAAGGCTCGTCCTCGCGTCGAGGAGCACGCGCAGGGACAGGGCCAGGGCAAGATCGCCCGCGAGCACGGTGAGACCGAGTGCCGTGCGGGGGTGGTGGGGGAACTTCTCGCGGTAGGCGTAGTAGGTGGTCGGGCCGCCTCGCCGGGTGGCGCTGTCGTCGATGAGGTCGTCGTGGATCAGACCGTGGGTCTGGAGCAGTTCGAGGCTCAGGGCGGCGGCGGCCAACCCCGGCGCGGGTTCGTCCGTCACCAGTCCGGCCGCTTCGTGAAGGACCACGACCCGCATCCGCTTGCCGCCGCGCAGGGACAACTCCCGCAGCAGGCCCAGGCATTCGGGGGTGAAGCTGCCGAACGACGGTGTGTCGAGCACGCCGTCCAAGGTGTCGAAGTACTCCTCGAAGAGCTTGTCGAAGCTCCGCGTGTGTCCGATGAGGCGAGTCATCAACCGGTCACTGCCACCGTCGGCGTCGGGCATGCCAGAACTCCTGGTACGAGGAAGGCCACAAGGGCGGTGCCGTCCGCGCCGCCACCACGCGTACAGGGTTCCATGCCGGCCCGGCCCACCCCGACGCCGACCGCCACGAGGTCTCTCCCCGGCCGGGCCGACTGCCCCGTGGCTAGAGTTGAGGTGTGTACTTCTGGACGGACGCGGGCGACATCGCCACGGTCGGTGCGTGGGACGAGGTCTTCACCGACCTGCACGGCGCGAGCCGGATCAGTGTGCCGGATCGCACCGCCCCGTGGACCGGACGCCTGGACCGGCAGCAGTCGGGGGCCCATGGCCTGGCGCTGTGCGCGGGCGGCGAGGAAGTCGTCTCCAGGGACACGCGGCACATCCGGGCCGACCCCCGGGGCACCTACGAACTCCTCGTTCCGTTGGCCGGCACCGCGTGGGTGGAGCAGGGGCAGGCGGCCGCCGAGATCCAGGCCGGCACCATGGTGCTGTGCGACATCGACCGGCCGTTGACCTTCGCGCACGACGCCGACTTCCTGTCGATCGCCCTCATCGTGCCGGGCGACAGCATCACCCTGCGCAGCCCGGCGGCGGCCCGCGAGCCGCGGATGCTGAGCGGCGACCGCGGACTGGGCCGTGTCATACGCCAGTTGGTGGCCACGTTGCAGGAGGAGCGCGAGGCGCTCTCCGAGACGACCTTCGACATCGCCTGCGACCGGCTCGTCGACCTGGTGTGCCTGGCCGCGGAGGGTGCCACCGACTCGGCCCCCGCCGGACAGCGCGCCACGGTGGAGGCCTCGATCCGGCAGTACGTCCGTCGCCACGCGGGCGACGACGGACTCGACGTCCATGGCATCGCGCGGGCGCTCGGCTGGTCGGCGCGCTATGTCCAGCAGGTGCTGCAGGCCGCCGACACCACCCCGCGCGACCTCATCCGCCGTGAACGGCTGCTCCTCGCCCGGGGCCGACTGGCCGGCACCAGCTGGGACTCGTACTCGATCGCGCAGATCGCGCACTCCTGCGGTTTCGGCAGCCACGCGGCCTTCTCCACCGCGTTTCGGGCGGAGTTCGGCCTGACGCCCCGCGAGGCAAGGCGGGGTGCGGAGCGTCCGCTGAGCTGACATGCTCGGCCCGTTGTCGCCTCGTCGGAACAATGACGATAACATCGTTAACATGTCCAAGGGTTCCAAAGATTCAGACTCCCCCGCCGTGCGGACCGGCCCCCCGCCGCCCGCGACCCGCGCCCAGGCGCTGGTGACCGCCGCTCTGGAGATCGTCGACTCCGGTGGGCTGGAAGCACTCACCATGAGGCGCCTCGCGGACGCGAGCAAGCTGCAACTGCCCGCCATCTACCGGGTCTTCAGCAACAAGCAGACGCTCCTTGACGAGATGGCGGAGGCGATCCTCGCCGGAGCCCTGGTGGACAGCGGCGCGGGTGACTGGGAGGCCGAAGTCACCCTGCTCGCCCGGCAGTTGAGGCAGGCCCTGCTGGCCCAGCGGGAGGGGGCGAGGATCGTCGGCGGCAGCTACGCGGCGCAGCGCCACAGCCTGGCGTTCGCGGATCGGCTCGTCGGCGTCATGCAACAGGCGGGCTTCGCCGGGGTCTCGGCGCTCTGGGCAACGTCCACGGTCGTCTGCTACGTGCTGGGCGAGACCCTGGAGGAGCAGGGCCGGACCGAAGGCGCCGTCGAGAAGCTCGACTTCGCCGGTGCGCGCCAGACCTACCCTCGACTGTTCGCCACGCCCGTCGAGGAGTTCGTCAACTTCGACGGCCGCTTCGAGTTCGGACTCGGCCTGATCCTCGGCGGCCTCCGCGAGCGCCTGCGGGCCACCGACACGACCGAGCGGGACCAGTAGCCGACGGGTCCGATGTGCCGGTGGGGGGTTCAGTGGCCGACCGGCCCGATATGCCGCCGAGCGGGATCGGCAGAGGGCCAGTCCAACGCGCCGCCGAACGGAGTCACCAGACGACCGGCCCGATGCTCCGCCGAGCAGGACCAGAAGACGACCGGCCAGATGCCCGGCCGAGCGGAATCAGCAGACGACCGGCCCGATGCACCGCCGAGCGGAATCAGTCGACGACCGGCCCGATATGCCGCAGAGCGAGATCGGCAGACGACAAGTCCGATGCATCGCCGAGCGGGATCAGTGGACGGCCAGTCCGATGCGCCTCCGCCGGTCACCGACCCGCCTCGACCCGACCCGACCCGACCCAGCCCGGCCCGGCCCGGTCCGGCCGGGAGCCTGCTCCCCTCCGGCCAGAAGCCCGCTCCCCCACCAACCGCGAGTGCCGTGCCCCACCAGCCGGTCCTCGGGCCGGTCCTCGGGGCACGGCACTCATCTCGGTCAGTAGCGACCGCCCACCACGTGGGCCGACAGGCCGTCCAGCGTGGCGATCTCGTCGGCCGTCAGCTCGATGTCCGCGGCGGCCACGTTCTGCTCCAGCCACTTCACGCGCTTGGTGCCCGGGATCGGGACGACCGGGACGCCGAAGTGCTCGCTGCGCGAGGACACCCAGGCCAGGGCCAGCTGCGCCGCGGTGACGCCCTTCTGTTCGGCCAGCGAGCGGACTCCGTCCGCGACGACCTCGTTCTCCGTGGTCTGGAAGCGGGGCAGCCGCCTGCGGGCGTCACCCGCGGGCAGAGCCGAGACGTCCACCGTGCCGGTCAGGAAGCCGCGGCCGAGCGGCGAGTACGCCACCAGACCCACGCCCAGCTCGCGCAGACCCTCCCCCACCGTCTCCTCGATGTCACGGGACCAGATCGAGTACTCGCTCTGCACCGCAGTGATCGGGTGCACGGCGTACGCCCGCCGCAGCTGCTCGGTGCTGACCTCGGAGAGGCCGATGTGCCGGATCTTCCCCTCCTTGACCAGCTCCGCCATGGCGCCGACCGACTCCTCGATCTCGGTGTTCGGCGAGACCCGGTGCAGGTAGAAGAGGTCGATGTGGTCGACGCCGAGCCGCATCAGGGAGGCGTCGCAGGCGCGCTTGATGTAGCCGGGCTCGCCGCGGAAGACCCAGGTGTCGCTGCCCGTGCGGTCGATGCCGGTCTTGGTCGCCAGCTGGACCTCGTCACGGCGGCCGGCGATGGCACGGCCCACGAGCACCTCATTGTGCCCGAAGGCGTAGGCGTCGGCGGTGTCGATGAGAGTGACGCCCAGGTCGAGGGCACGGTGGACGGTGGCGATCGCGTCGTCCCAGCTGGTCGGGCCGTACCCCTCGCTCATCCCCATGCAGCCGAGGCCCTGGGAGGAGGTGGTGAGGTCGCCGAGTGAAATCGTGTTCACGGGAAGTCTCCGTTCGGTTGTATCGTGAGGGAGATACCGGAGGACCCTCCGGTAGTAACAACGTTAACGGAGGAACCTCCGGTAAGCAAGCAGGGTCGCCCTTGCCGTCCGCCGGGCGGCGCCACCGATCCCGGGGAGCACACATGCAGGAACGTCAGGGGCCGCCGCAGCCGGTCCGCGCCCACGCCGTACGCAACCGCGAGAAGCTGCTGGCAGCGGCCATCGAGGAGTTCAACCACGCGGGCAAGGACGCCTCGCTGGGCAGCATCGCCAAGGCCGCCGGAGTGGGCATCGCCACGCTGTACCGGCACTTCCCCAACCGGGAGTCCCTGGTCCTGGCCACCTACGACTACGAGGTGGAGCAACTGTGCTCGGCCGCGGACCGACTCCTCGAAACCCTGCCCCCGGACCGGGCGTTGCAGGAGTGGATGAGACATCTGGCGAGCCTGCTGGTCACCAAGCAGCACATGTCCGAGGCGCTGCGGACCATCGGCGTCGGCGAGACCTGGGCGTCCGAGTCCTACGCCCGGATCTCCGACACCATCGGCACCCTGCTCGCCGCGGGCGTCGACGCCGGGACGATCCGCTCCGACCTGAGGACGGCCGACGTGGTGCTGGCGATGAGCGGACTGCTGCGACTGGACGCGTCCGGGGACTGGCGGGCCCAAGGGGACCGGCTGATCGGGCTGCTGATGGACGGTCTACGAGTCGGCGCGAAGTCGTCCTGAGCCGCCGACCTCACTCTCGAACCCTCCCGACCTGGCCACCCCCTAGACCCTGACCTGGCCTCTTTGCCGACCTTTTAGATCTTTGCCCTTTCTTTGAACATCGCGACCACCCCACCCGTACCTCCTGGCACCCGTCGGTCTCATCCGGGAGGCACCCTTGCCGCGCATCAACGGCACAGCCATCTTCATCACGTCCCTCGTCGCCACCCTCGGCGCGGTCGCGTTCCCCATGTGGCAGTACGCCGACCGCATGGGCACCGGACAGGCGAACGTGGCGGCGAGCACCGTGAACACCCAGTGGGGTCCGCTGACGGCGGCCGACCGTGACCTGATCGTGCGGGTGCGGCTGGCCGGGCTGTGGGAGCTGCCGGCCGGGCAGCAGGCGATCGAGCGGGCGCCCAGCCAGGCGATCAAGGAAGCGGGCGACCATCTCATCGTCGGCCACACCGACCTGGACAAACGGGTGCGGATCGTGGCGGCCCAGCTCGGGGTGGCGCTGCCGAACGTGCCCAACGAGCAGCAGCAGGGATGGCTCCAGGAGATGAGCGCGGCGCAGGGCGCGGAGTACGAGTACAAGTTCGTGAACCTGCTGCGGTCCGCGCACGGCAAGATCTTCCCGGCCATCGGCACCATCCGGAACACCACCCGCAACACCCTGGTGCGCCAGCTCGCCTCGGACGCCAACCAGACCGTCCTCGACCACATCACGATCCTGGAGAAGACCGGCAAGGTCGATTTCGACGCCATCGCCAACGAGGCGGTGGCCGGCACCACCGCCAGCCCGACCGGCCCGCCGGCGCCCGTCCCCGGTCAGGTGGCGCCCTCGGCCCCGGCCGCCGGGGCCAGCGGCGACATCGACACGACGTCCCGCCCGTCGCCGGGCGCACCCGGCACCGTCAACACCGGCCGCCCGGACCCGGTGGACTCGGCGGGCGTCCTCCAGTGATCCCGTAGATCTTCCCGCAGTGATCCCGGGGGCCCGGATGGCGTCGCGCCCCCGTGGTCCCGGAGGGCGTCCGAACCTCAAATGTTGCTCTGAAGGTGAGCGGGCGGCGGTTCGGCCACGACGGCCGGGGCCATACCCCCTCCACGTCGACGGGGACGGCACGGACACGCGGAGGAAGCCGAGGAGGGGACGGGCGATGGAGCGAGTGACGAGGCTGGGGACGGGCATCGGGTGGCGGCCGGAGATCGCGGACGTCGTGGAGCGGATGCCGGGGATCGACTGGGTCGAGGCCGTGGCCGAGAACGTGTGTCCCGGACACCTCCCCGAGTCGCTGCGGCGGCTGCGCGAGCGCGGGGTGACCGTGATCCCGCACGGGGTCTCCCTCGGTCTCGGCGGTGCCGACCGGCCCGACGCCGGCCGCCTCGCCGCGCTCGCCGAACGGGTCGAGGCACTGGGATCGCCGCTGGTCACCGAGCACATCGCGTTCGTCCGGGCGGGCGGTCCGCTGACCGCGACCCCCGCGCTGGAGGCCGGACACCTGCTGCCCGTCCCGCGTACCCGCGACGCCCTCGACGTCCTGTGCGAGAACATCCGTATCGCCCAGGACGCGCTGCCGGTGCCGCTCGCCGTGGAGAACATCGCCGCGCTGATCGCCTGGCCCGGCGAGGAGATGACCGAGGGGCAGTTCCTGTACGAGCTGGCCGACCGGACCGGCGTACGGCTCCTGATCGACGTGGCCAACCTGCACACCAACCACGTCAACCGCGCCGAGGACCCGGCCAAGGCGCTCGCCGAGCTTCCCCTGGAGGCCATCGCCTACGTCCATGTCGCGGGCGGCTTCGAGCGGGACGGTGTCTGGCACGACAGCCACGCCCACCCCGTCCCGCGCCCGGTCCTCGACATCCTGACCGACCTCGCCTCCCGGGTCTCACCGCCGGGAGTCCTGCTGGAGCGGGACGAGAACTTCCCCGAACCGGCGGAGCTGGAAAGGGAGTTGTCGTCGATCAAGGAGGCGCTGCACCGCGGGTTCCGGGAGGCCGTGGCACGCGAGATCCGGGAAGCGGCGGTGAGCGCACGCGGCGGCGAGGGGGCCGCCGAGCCGGTCCCCGCCAGCCGGGAGGCTGACGGGGTTGCGCGCGTCGGACAGGAGGCCGTCGGTACGGAGCGCGGAAACCGGGAAGAGCGCGCCGCGCAAGCACCGGCCGTCGCCGTGGCCGACCCCGCCCCGGCAGCGCATCTCCCGACCGACCCCGCAGCACACGTCCCAGCCACCCCCGCCGACCCGGCCGACCCCACCCCGACGGACCCCGCCACCCAGGTCACCCCCGCCGCCCGCCAGCGCCTCGCCCTGGCGCAGGCCGCCCTGCTCTCCGCGCTCGTCGCCGGTACGCCCGTGCCCGAGGGCTTCGACCGGGTCCGGCTGGCTGTGCAGGCGCGGGCCCTGGACGGGAAGCGGGCCGATGTGGTGGCGAAGGTCGCACCCGAACTGCCGGAGATCCTCGGCGCGGACTATCGCGGCCACTTCCTCGCGTACGCCCACGGGCACCCGATGACCGGCGGCTACCGGCGGGACGCCCTGGACTTCGCCGAGCATCTGCTGCTCGGCGGGCTGGTCGAGGAGGCCGGAGCGCGACAGGAGGTGCGGGAGTGGTGGCTGGAGCGGTCGGGTCCGGTGCCGCGCTCGCGGCGACCCGGGGTCCGGCTGGCCAGGGCGACACGGCGGGTGCTGCTGCGCCGCTGAGCGGGGGCCGCAGGGGACGGGCCACGCGGCATCGGAGTGCAGACCGGGCGGTAACATTGCAACTTCCGCACACATCCGCACCCTGAGCACACAACCGTGCGGTGCCGCACCGGGAGGGGCCATGCGACCGCGACCCCCTGTCAGAGGACGGGGCATCTTCAGTGGCACCGGGCTCATCATCATGGGCCTGACCGCGACACTCCTGGCGTTGATCTTTCCGATCTGGTCGTACGCCGACCGGTCGGGGGTCGGCACGGACGCGAACGTCCTCAACGCCCAGACGGTGTCGACCAGTTACGGTCCGCTGTCCGCGCTCGACCGCGAGTTCATCACCAAGGTGCGGCTGGCCGGCCTGTGGGAGCTGCCCGCCGGGCAGGAGGCGGAGCAGAAGGGCACGACCCAGGCCGTACGGACGGCAGGGCAGCACCTCGTCGAGGGGCACACCTTCTTGGACCAGCGGGTGCGCGACGTCGCCGCGAAGCTCGGTCTCGCGCTGCCCAACGAGCCCAACGACCAGCAGAAGCAGTGGCTCGCGACACTCGGCGCGGCCCAGGGCGTCGACTACGACAGCAAGTTCGCCAACATCCTGCGGGTGGCACACGGCAAGGTGTTCTCGGTCGTCGCCCAGGTCCGCGCGAGTACCCAGAACTCACTGGTGCGCACGCTCGCCGACGACGCGAACACGACCGTGCTCGACCACATCGAGGTGCTGGAAGCCACCGGGTACGTCGACTGGGGCTCCCTGGCCCGGGACCTGGCCGCCACGCCTCCTCCCTCGCTCGTCGGCACGCCCCCGGTGACCCTCGATCCGGCGCCGGCGTCCCCGACCTTCCGGCCGCAGCCGTCGTCCTCGTACACGCTCCCGCCGCCCGCCTCCAGCCCACCGCCCGCGCAGCCGTAGCCGTAGCCGATCCACCGACCGTTTCGCGCCAATCGGAACGTCACATACCGACAACACTCCGTCCGGATTGTGAACAGGGCATGGCGCTTCCCGGGCCCCTGGCATAGAAACGCGGCATGTTCTGGGTCCTGCTCCTGCTGCTGGCCTGGGCCGTCGCCGGCTCGGCCTGTACCCGGCTGTGTCTCGCCGCCGTACGCGTGGCGGCCGTGGACGCGGATGCCGACACGGACGTCCGGGGGCGCGGTCTGACGCTCTACGAGGCGGCCTTCCTGTCCGGCGGCCCCGGGCGGGTCGCCGATCTGACCATGGTCTCGATGGCCCGGCAGCAGCGGCTGCTGCTGGCCCGCACCGGCTGGGCGACGGTCGTCGACCCGCGCGGGCGCGACGAGATGGAGCGCTCGGTGATAGGGGCCATCGGGCCGGAGGGGCAGAGCCGGATCGCCCCGGTGCGCGCCGCGACGGCCTCGGCGGACGCCGTGGGCAGCCTCGGTGACCGGCTGGTCAGCGCGGGCCTCGCGGTGCCCGCCGACGGCCGCGGGGGCATCGCGGCGGGCATCCGCCAGGTGCAGTTCGCGGCGCTCGTCGTGTTCGGCCTCGGCGCGGCGGCGCTGCTGCTGCCCGCCCCGCCGGACATGCCGCGCGGCCTGGTCGCCCTCTGGTTCGCGCTGCCGCTGGCGCTGACCCTGAGCTGCCTGGCGATCGCCCGCGTCGAGGTCCACCCGTACTCCCGCTGGGCCTCCCCGGCCGGACAGCGCCTCCTTGGCGCCTTGACCCGGCGCTCCGCCGGCGGCGACGACCGTACGTACCTCACCTCCGTCGCCGTCCGAGGGGTCCGCGCGATCGGCGAACCGGACCTGCGCGAGGCCTTCGAGCACCGCGACCAGTCGTGGCGCGAACCACACGCCGGGGGCGCATAGGGGGCATTGAGCCCGACACCCGCGGGCGGTGCTTGCCTTGGCCCGAACTCGTACGAAACATCCCTTCTGTCGCCGCCGTGCACCGAAGGGATACGCCATGAGAGCAGCCGCCTTCTACTCGGCCGCCGGATCCTTGCTGCTGACCACCCTCGCCACCGCCCCCGCCACCGGTCTGCCCGATCGGCCGGGCGCGGTCGAACTGCGGGGCACCGCCGTGGCGGCCGCGCGCGCCGCGGCCGCCGGCGTGGACTTCGGGAAGTGCTCAGACGCGCAGGACATGCCCGGCAGCATGCAGTGCGGCACGGTCTCCGTCCCGCTCGACTACGCGCGCCCCGGCGGCAAGCAGATCCGACTGACCGTCAGCCGGGTGCGGGCCACCCACAAGGACCCGCGCAACAGCAAGCGCCGGGTGCCGCGCCAGGGCGCGCTGGTCTACAACCCGGGCGGCCCCGGCGGCGACGGGTTCTACTTCCCGCTCATCGGCCTGCTGCCGGAGTGGAAGCGCATCGGCTCCGCGTACGACCTGGTCGGCTACTCCCCGCGCGGGGTCGGCCGTTCCGCGCCGGTGTCCTGCCAGGACCCCAAGCACTTCGGCAAGGCACCCTCGCAGTCGCCGACGCACCCCTCGGAGTCGTACAAGCAGGAACGCATCGCGCAGGCGAAGGCCTACGCGCGCGGGTGCGCCAAGCGGACAGGGAGCGCGCTCCGGTACTACACCTCCCTCAACAACGCCCGTGACCTGGACGTCCTGCGCGCGGCGCTGGGCGAGGACCGGCTGACGTTCATGGGGGCGTCGTACGGCACGTACTTCGGGGCGCTGTACGCGACGCTGTTCCCCTCGCACGTGCGGCGGATGGTCTTCGACTCGGCGGTGAACCCGGACCCGGAGCAGATCTGGTACCGCAACAACCTCGACCAGTCGGCCGCGTTCGAGGGCCGCTGGGCGGACTTCCGCGAGTGGATGGCCGGGCACGACAAGGTGTACGCGCTCGGGGCCACGGCCGAGGCGGTGCAGGGCAGTTACGACAAGGCGGCCGCGCAGCTCGCGGCGGAGCCGGCCGGCGGCAAGGTGGGGCCGGCCCAGTTGCAGGGCGCGTTCCTGACGGCCGGGTACTACGACGACTACTGGCCGCACCGCGCGCAGGCGCTGTCGGCGTATCTGAAGGGCGACCCGAAGCCGCTGATCCAGCAGGCCGGACCGCACCCGGAGGCGGCGGCCGAGTCGGAGAACTCCAACGCCGTGTACACGGCCGTCGAGTGCAACGACGCGTCCTGGCCGACGGACTTCAAGGTCTGGGACCGGGACAACACGCGCCTCGCGCGCGTGGCGCCCTTCGAGACCTGGGACAACGTGTGGATGAACCTGCCCTGTGCGTACTGGCCCGCGCCGCGTCAGCAGGTGGTCGATGTGCGGACCGCGCCGGGTGAGCTGCCGTCGACGTTGATCCTGGCGGCGGAGCGGGACGCGGCGACGCCGTACGACGGTGCGCTGGAGCTGCACCGGCGGCTGTCCGGGTCGGTGCTGGTGACCGAGCGGGACGCGGGCACGCACGGCATCGCGGGCGGCCCGAACCGCTGCGTCAACGGCTACCTGGACGCCTATCTGCTGGAGGGCCGCCTCCCCGTGCGGCACGCCGCCTGCGCCCCGCACAAGGCGCCCCGGCCGATCGCGGCGGACGACCGCGCCCGGGACGAGTCCAAGGAGAAGTCGGCCGCCCACCCCACCCGTTGATCAGGCCAGGCCGGCGATGAGCTCGCCGATCTCCTTGCGGCGGCCCGTGTAGAACGGGACCTCCTCGCGGACGTGCAGGCGGGCCTCGGAGGCGCGCAGGTGGCGCATGAGGTCGACGATGCGGTACAGCTCGTCGGCCTCGAAGGCCAGGAGCCACTCGTAGTCGCCGAGCGAGAACGAGGCCACCGTGTTGGCGCGCACGTCCGGGTAGCCGCGGGCCATCTTGCCGTGGTCGGCGAGCATGCGGCGGCGGTCCTCGTCGGGCAGCAGGTACCAGTCGTAGGAGCGTACGAACGGGTACACGCTGATGTAGTTGCGCGGCGTCTCGTCGGCCAGGAAGGCCGGGATGTGCGAGCGGTTGAACTCGGCGGGGCGGTGCAGCGCCATGTTCGACCAGACCGGTTCAAGGGCGCGGCCCAGCTTGGTGCGGCGGAAGAGGTTGTACGCCTCCTGGAGCTGGTCGGCGGTCTCGGCGTGCCACCAGATCATGAGGTCGGCGTCGGCACGCAGGCCCGACACGTCGTACGTGCCGCGGACCGTCACGTCCTTGGCGGCGAGCTGGTCGAACAGCTCCTGGACCTCGTCGGCGTAACCGGCGCGGTCGTCGGGGAGCACGTCCTTCAGCTTGAAGACCGACCACAGTGTGTAGCGGATGACCTCGTTGAGGTCCTTGGCCAGCTTGCCCTTGTTCGGGATGCGGCCGGGCTCGGTGGTGGGGGCGTCGTCACTCATGCGGCTATTCTCCCGCTCCGCCGTGCAGGCTCTGCACCGGGTTGGCGGTGAGCTCCCGCACCGCGCTCAGGTCGCCGCCCAGCTGGTCCACGGCGGCGTACGCGCTCGCGACGCAGGCCGGGATGCCGACGCCGTCGTACTGCGCGCCGCAGACCGCGAGGCCGGGGAGCTTGGCGACGTGCTCGCGGATGCGTGCCACGCGCGTGTGGTGGCCGACGGGGTACTGGGGCAGGCCGTCGGTCCAGCGGGTGACGCGGGTCTCCAGGGGCGTGGCGGTGAGGCCGGTGGCCTCGCGCAGGTCGTGCCGCGAGACGTCGACCAGACCGGCGTCGTCCCGCTCCAGGACCGCCGTCTCGCCGTACCGCCCGACGGACGTGCGCAGCACGACCACGTCCGGGTTCTCGTCGGCGATCCAGCCCCACTTCTGGGAGGCGAACGTCGACGCCTTGATGGTGCGCCCGTCGACCGGCGGCACCAGGAAACCGCTGCCTTCGGGGAGGGCGGTGTCGGTACGGCGGTAGGCGAGGGTGACCAGGGCCATGGAGGCGTACTCCACGGCCGCGAGTTCCCCGGCGGCCTCCGGTGCCTCGGCGCGCAGGAGTTGGGCGGCGACCGGGGCCGGGGCGGCCACGACCACCGCGTCCGCGTCCCACACGCGGTCCCCGGCCACGACCCGCCAGGTCGCGTGCGGCGGAGCCACTTCGTCACCGTGGCCGACGGCCGGTGAGTCGTCCGCGAGGCCGGCACGGCCGCGGGCCGGTGAACCGTCCGCGTCAGCACTGTGGCCGAGGGCCGATGAGCCGCCCTCCGCGCCCGCGCCCCCCGCGTCGATCCTGCGCAGCTCCCGCACCGGCGTCCCGGTCAGGATCTCGCCCCCGCGCGCCCGCACCGACTCCGCGACGGCGAGCGGCAGTTGGCCCACTCCGCCCTCGATGCCCATGAAGACCGGGCCCGTCTGCCGGGCCGCCGCGGCCCTGGCCTGGATCCCGCGGACGGCCTCCGTGAGCGAGTCGTGCGTCAGCGCGGCCTGGTAGAGCTGCGGGACCGCCGAGCGCATCGAGATGCGGTACGCGTCGCCCGCGTACACCCCGCCGAGCAGGGGCTCCACGAGGCGGTCGACGACCTCGCGGCCCAGCCGCTCCGCCACGTACTCCCCCACCGCCACGTCGTCCCCGACCTCCGTGCGCGGCAGGTCCGCGTCGCGCTCGATGCGCGCGAGGCCCTCGTCGGACAGCACTCCGGAGAGGGCGGCGGCGGTGCCGGGGACGCCCATGACGTGGCCCTTGGGCATGGGGCGCAGAGCGCCGCGGGTCCAGATCGAGGCGGTCGCGGTGGCCGGTGCCCGGAGCCGGTCCGTCAGCCCGACCTCGCGTGCGAGGGCGACGGCCTCCGGTCTGCGGGCCAGCATGGACTCGGCGCCGAAGTCGACGCGGGCGCCCGCGATCTCGCCCGGCAGCAGCTTGCCGCCGACCCGGTCCGACGCCTCCAGCACGGTCACCGTCGCGCCGCGCTCCAGCAGCCGGTGGGCCGCGGCGAGACCCGCGATGCCGGCTCCGATGACGACGACGTGCCCCGCACGCCTACCCGTTGCGCTCATGCCCTCCACTCTCGCAGACCCCACTGACACTCCCGCCGGGGCCCGGTGTCCGGCACGAGTCCCGACCGTGACCTCATCGGAACCGATCCACCCCAACGTCCTGGCCCCTCCCGGCGTCGAAGGAGCATCAGTCGGTCATGACACTCGGGGGTACGCCTCATGCGCACACGACATTCCGTACGGCCGGTCCACGCCCTGACCGGGATCCTGCTCGCCGCGACGCTCGCGCTGGCCGGTTGCGGCGGCTCGGACAGCGGCGACACCACCGCCAGTGACGCCGGAGGCGACGCGAAGAGCGTCCCGCAGGCGGCCGAGGCGGCTCCTGGCGGCGAGCAGGACAGCGCGGGCGACAAGAACGCGAGCGGCAGCAAGGCATCGGCCGCGCCCGACCTCTCCGCGAGCCACATCATCCGTACCGCCTCGCTGACCGTGCAGGTCAAGGACGTACCGAAGGCGCTCGACGAGGCCCGCACCACCACCGAGAACGCGGGCGGCTATGTCGGCAGCGAGACCACGAACAGGGGCGAGGAGGGCCGGGAGCACACGCGCGTGACCCTGCGGGTGCCGGTCGAGAAGTACGACGAGGTCCTCGCCGACCTCCAGGGCGCGGGCAAGCTCCTGGAGCGCACCGCGAAGGCCCAGGACGTCACCGACCAGGTCGTCGACGTGGAGAGCCGCATCAAGTCGCAGCGCGTCAGCGTGGCCCGGGTGAGGGAGCTGATGGACCAGGCCACGAAGCTGAGCGATGTGGTGCAGCTGGAGGGCGAGTTGAGCACCCGGGAGGCGGACCTGGAGGCGCTGCTGGCCCAGCAGTCGTCCCTGAAGGACCGCACGAGCCTGGCCACCATCACGCTCTCGCTGACCGAGACGCCCGTGAAGGCGGTCGCGAAGGACGACGACACCGGGTTCATGGACGCGCTGGCCGGCGGCTGGGACGCGTTCGTGACGATGCTGCGCTGGCTGGCGGTGGCGTTCGGCGCGGTGCTGCCGTTCCTCGCGGTGGCGGCCCTGCTCGTGCTCGCGTGGCTGCGGCTGATCCGGCCCCGACTGCCGCGCCGCCCGGCCACCGCGCCCCTGACGACCGCGCTGGGCCCGCTGCCGGCGGCCCCGCCCGTCCCTGACACCACCGCTCCCAGGAAGGGCGACGAACAGGACTGAAGTGCCGTCTGCCCGTAGCGTGTTCACATGGACACGAGCCCTGCGCGCGAACGACTGGTAGTGATCGGCGGCGACGCCGCGGGAATGTCCGCGGCGTCGCAGGCCCGCCGCCTGAAGGGTCCGGACGAGCTGGAGATCGTCGCGTTCGAACGCGGCCACTTCACCTCCTACTCGGCGTGCGGCATCCCGTACTGGGTGGGCGGCGACGTCGCGGCTCCCGAGGAGCTGATCGCCCGTACGCCCGAGGAGCACCGCGCGCGGGGCATCGATCTGCGCATGCGCACCGAGGTCACGGAGATCGACGTGGCCGGCGGACGCGTACGCGCACGGGACGTCGATTCCGGCGCCGAGTCCTGGACGTCGTACGACAAACTCGTGATCGCGACCGGCGCGCGCCCGGTCCGCCCCGACATGCCGGGCGCCGACGCGCCGGGGGTGCACGGGGTCCAGACGCTCGACGACGGCCAGGCCCTCCTCGACTCGCTGGCACGCACGCGTGGGCGACGCGCGGTGGTCGTCGGCGCCGGTTACATCGGTGTGGAGATGGCCGAGGCGCTCATCAACCGCGGCTACGAGGTGACGGTCGTCAACCGCGGCAGCGAGCCGATGTCGACGCTCGACCCGGACATGGGCCGCCTGGTTCACGAGGCCATGGAGGACCTCGGCATCACCATGGTCAACAACACCCAGGTCACCAAGGTCCTCACCGGCGAGGACGGCCGGGTCCGCGCGGTGGCCACACAGGACGCCGAGTACCCGGCGGACGTGGTCGTCCTCGGCATCGGCGTACGCCCGGAAACCACCCTCGCCGCAGCGGCCGGGCTCCCCCTCGGCGCCCACCAGGGCCTGCTCACCGACCTCGCGATGCGGGTCCGCGGACACGAGAACATCTGGGCCGGCGGCGACTGCGTAGAGGTTCTCGACCTGGTCTCCGGCCAGGAGCGCCACATCGCCCTCGGCACCCACGCCAACAAGCACGGCCAGGTCATCGGCACCAACATCGGCGGCGGCTACGCCACGTTCCCCGGTGTCGTGGGCACGGCCGTCTCCAAGGTCTGCGACCTGGAGATCGCCCGCACCGGCCTTCGCGAAAAGGACGCCCACCGCGCGGGCCTCCAATACGAGACAGTCACCATCGAATCCACCAGCCGGGCCGGCTACTACCCCGACGCCTCACTGATGACAGTGAAAATGCTCGCCGAACGCCGAACAGGCCGCCTCCTGGGCGTCCAGATCGTAGGCAGAGAGGGCGCGGGCAAGCGGGTGGACATCGCAGCGGTAGCCCTCACGGCCTGCATGACGGTAGAACAGATGACGGCTCTCGACCTCGGCTACGCACCCCCGTTCAGCCCAGTCTGGGACCCGATACTAGTAGCGGCCCGCAAAGCGACAAGGGCCGTACAGCAGTCAACCTAGGGGGCGCGGGGAACTGCGCGACCAGCCCACAACCACCGTCACCCGGCAATCCACAAGCACCCCCACGGCGATGTCCCTCAGGCAGTCCCGTTGATCCGCTCAATAGCCTGACGCGCCTGATCCACCGGAGGCCTCGGCGGCAACGAGGACACCGACGCCGCCGCCGGCATGGCAACCGGCTGCTCCCCGGAGGGCTTCGCGTGCGTGGCCGCAGGCCGAGTGGACCGCAACCGGTTGCTCACCGCCTCGTCGAGCGTGACCGGCCGCTGCATCTGCGCAGCAAGCCGCCCCGCTTCCTGGCCCAGCCGGGCCACGTCTTCCCAAGGGAGCCGGATGACCATGGAGATCTCTGCCTCGCCGTCCGGCGTGGCCTGCATCGGAGGAGTAACTCGGTCGTTCATCGCCTGTTCCTCACGTCGTCCCCGCGACCCGCCTTCCCCGTGCCGCGGGCAGTTGAGGACACATACGCACGCACGCGTGCCGGTGTTCACCGGTTCGCGGGGCCCATCCCGGGCACTTATCCCTTGTGGTCATCCCCGTCCATGACGTGAACCCGGTGCGCCGCACCCCCTGGGTGACGTACGCGCTGATCGCCGCGAACTTCCTGGTCTTCCTGTACACGCCCGGCCTCGCCGGCTCCGTGGCGGGTGACAGCAGCGTCTCGCAGCTGTGCCATCTTCAGGCGTTCCTGGACCACTACGCGGCCGTGCCACAGGAGTTGATCCACCATCAGCTGCCGAGGCTCGTCCCCACGGGCGAGGTCGGAGTGGGCGCCAACGGCGCCGGCTGTCTGGTGGCCCCGCCGGACTACGACAAGTCGCCCCCGCTGTCGGTGTTCACCGCGATGTTCCTGCACGGCGGCTGGCTGCACCTGCTGGGCAACATGCTGTTCCTGCTGATCTTCGGCAACAACGTCGAGGACCGCATGGGCCACGTCCGCTTCACGCTCTTCTACGTCGTCTGCGGCTACGCGGCGTCGTACGGCTTCGCGCTCCTCAACGCCGACTCCGGCGACCCGCTGATCGGCGCCTCGGGGGCCATCGCCGGTGTCCTGGGCGCGTATCTGGTGCTGTATCCGAAGGCCAGGGTGTGGGTCCTGGTGCCCTTCCTGATCTTCCTGCCGCTGCGGCTGCCGGCCTGGATGGTGCTGGGCTTCTGGTTCGTGCTCCAGGCGATCTACTCGTCCGGCGAGGGCGTCTCCACCGCGGGGACGGTGGCGTACGCGGCGCACGTGGTCGGGTTCCTCGTCGGCATGGTCCTCGCCTGGCCGCTCAAGGCGGGCACGCCCCCGCCGCCGGAACCGCGCGGCCTGCTGTTCGGCAGGCGGGCCCGGCCCCGGCAGAGTTGGTGACGCGTCCTCAGCGGGCGGTCTGCGTGTGGACGTACTCCACGAGCCGGGTCAGCGCGTCCGGATCGGTGGTCGGCATGACCCCGTGGCCGAGGTTGAAGACGTGGCCTTCCAGGTCGGCGGCCGAGTCCAGTACCTCGCGGGCCTTGGTCTCGACGGCCTGCGGTCCGGCGAACAGCACGGTCGGGTCGAGGTTGCCCTGGAGCGCCTTGCCGGGGCCGACGCGCCGGACGGCCTCGTCGAGCGGGACGCGCCAGTCGACGCCGACGACGTCCGCGCCGGCCTCGCCCATCAGCCCGAGGAGCTCGCCGGTGCCGACGCCGAAGTGGATGCGCGGGACGCCGTACCCGGCGACCGCGTCGAAGACCTTCGCGGAGGCGGGCAGCACCGAGCGGCGGTAGTCGGCGGGGGCGAGCGCTCCGGCCCAGGAGTCGAAGAGCTGGACGGCGCTCGCGCCGGCCTCGATCTGCACCTTGAGGAAGGCCGCCGTGATGTCCGCGAGCCGGTCGAGGAGGTCGGCCCACAGCTCGGGGTCGCCGTACATGATCGCCTTGGCGTTCTCGTACGTGCGAGACGGACCGCCCTCGACGAGGTAACTCGCGAGGGTGAAAGGCGCGCCGGCGAAACCGATGAGCGGGGTCGGGCCCAGCTCGCGCGTCAGCAGGCCGATCGCCTCGGTGACGTAGGAGACGTCCTCGGGCTCGAGCGCGCGCAGCTGCGCCAGGTCGGCGCGGGTGCGGATGGGGTGCGCGACGACCGGGCCGACGCCGGGCTTGATGTCGAGGTCGACACCGATGGCCTTGAGCGGGACGACGATGTCGCTGAAGTAGATCGCCGCGTCCACGTCGTGCCGGCGCACCGGCTGGAGGGTGATCTCGGTGACCAGGTCGGGGCGCATGCAGGAGTCCAGCATCGCGATGCCCTCGCGGACCTTGCGGTACTCGGGCAGGGAGCGCCCGGCCTGCCGCATGAACCACACGGGCGTGTGCGGCACGGGTTCACGCCTGCACGCCTTGAGGAAGGCGGAGTCGTACGTGGCTGTCGGCGGCTGCCCCGCGGGGGTCTCGTTGGCGCTCACGGGGCAAGTCTCGCACGGCCGCGCAGGGCGTTTTGCGCGGCCCGGTGGACCCAAGAGGGGGTGTCTAGTCCCGCACGAGCCCTCCGTTCCCCTTAACCTTCCCGCATGGCTGCGGCTCAAGGACGACTGTCGGACGGCGCTGACGGAATGGACGACACCAAGGAGGGTGACCGGGACGGTAGCGGTGGGGCTCCGCCGGCTTTCCAGGCAGCGGTCCAGGCCCTGCGGAACAGTCGGCTGCGGCCGCAGGTCGAGATCGAGCCGACGCGCGCGCCACAGCGGCTCGCTCCGTTCGCGTACGCGCTGGAGGCCGCGGTCGTCGACGGCGACCAGGACCTGGCCGACGGCCGGCTGGTGCTGCTGCACGACCCGGCCGGGCACGACGCCTGGCACGGGGCCTTCCGGCTGGTGACGCTGGTGCGCGCGGAGCTGGAGCCGGAGATGGCCGCCGATCCGCTGCTGCCGGAGGTGTGCTGGTCCTGGCTGACCGGTGCGCTCCAGGCGCGCGGACTGTCGTACGGCGAGCCGAGCGGCACGGTCACGCGCGCGAGCTCGCACTACTTCGGCGGCCTCTCCGAGCGGCCGGCCGCCTCGCAGATCGAGATCCGGGCCTCCTGGACGCCCCGTGAGGGCCTCGGCGGGGTTCCGGACACGGCCGCGCACCTGGCCTCCTGGTGCGATCTGCTGGCACAGGTGGCGGGTCTCCCGCCGGCCGGCCCGGGCGACGCGTCGGTGGTCACGCTGCCGCAGCGCCGGGGGCCGCAGCAGTCCCGCTGATCCGCAGGGGTCCGAGGTAGTTCCGATGGGTTCGACTCGTGGTGGCCGATTGACCGTCTCTTTGTCGATACGGCCACTTTCAGTCAGGAGTGAACCCTCGAACGAACCGATTCATTCACCGAATGATCGATCGCACGTCCGAATTGCACTAATTGTTACTCACTAGATCGTGATCATTCTCTAAAGGACTCCTCGTTCGGTGCCGAAGACGTCTGTGACCTTCAAAGCCGTCCCGCACCCCAGGAGGCCTGGTGTCCGTTCTCCTCGAGCAGCCCGCAAGCCTGGTCGCCTACCGCCCGAACAAGCCCACCGCCATGGTGGTCGTGGCCGACCCCCGCGTCCGTTCCACCGTCACCCGCCACCTGTGGGCGCTCGGTGTGCGCGACGTCATCGAGGCCTCGTCCGTCGCGGAGGCTCGTCCCCGCATCGGCAACCCCCGCGACATCTGCGTCGCCGACGTCCACCTGCCCGACGGCTCCGGCCTCACTCTGCTGTCCGAGACCCGTGCCGCGGGCTGGCCCAACGGCCTGGCCCTGTCCGCCGCCGACGACATCGGCGCCGTCCGCAACGCCCTCGCCGGAGGGGTCAAGGGCTACGTCGTCACCGGCACCCGCACCAACGTCGGGCTCCCCACCCGACCCGGAGCCGCCCCCATCGGCTCCGCCGCCGCCCGTATGCACCGCCGCCCCCCGGGTGCCCCGAGCCACCCGGGCGGCTACCGCGAGCTCTCCGGCCGTGAGGTCGAGGTGCTGAGACTGGTCGCGGAAGGCCAGTCGAACAAGGCGATCGGTGTCTCCATGGGCCTGTCCGCACTGACCGTCAAGAGCCACCTCGCCCGGATCGCCCGCAAGCTCGGCACGGGCGACCGTGCCGGAATGGTCGCGGTGGCCCTGCGCACCGGCATCATCCACTGACCCCCGTCCCCTCACATTCACGGACGTGAATCGGAGCTTTCACCGAGCTGACTGGTTTACGACCCTCAGGCGCCTGCCGACGGAACGTTCCGTCGGCAGGCGCTGTCCATACACAGATACCCTTGACATGTGACCGACGCCCAAGAGACCGCAGCAGACGTTTCACTGCGAACCACCGGAGGCGCTCCTCCGGACGACGGCGGATCTTCTGCTGCGGAGGCGCCGATCCCTCTGCTGGAGCCGCGCGACGGTATTCCGGCCGTGATCGCCGACCCGGACGCCCTCGCCCGGACGATCGCCGCCTTCGCCGCGGGCTCCGGTCCCGTCGCCGTCGACGCCGAGCGAGCGTCCGGCTACCGCTACGGACAGCGCGCGTATCTGGTCCAGCTGCGCCGTGAGGGCGCGGGGACCGCACTGATCGATCCCGTGGCCTGTCCCGACCTCTCCGGCCTCGGCCAGGCGCTCGACGGTGTCGAGTGGGTGCTGCACGCGGCCACCCAGGACCTGCCGTGTCTGCGCGAGATAGGCATGATGCCGACGCGACTGTTCGACACCGAGCTGGCCGGACGGCTCGCCGGGTTCCCGCGGGTCGGCCTCGGCGCGATGGTCGAGGGCGTCCTGGGCTTCGTACTCGAGAAGGGGCACTCCGCCGTCGACTGGTCGACCCGGCCGCTGCCCGAGCCGTGGCTGCGCTACGCGGCGCTGGACGTGGAGCTGCTGGTCGACCTGCGGGACGCGCTGGAGAAGGAACTGGACCGGCAGGGCAAGCTGGACTGGGCCCGGCAGGAGTTCGACGCGATCGCGTCCGCGCCGCCGGCCGAGCCACGCAAGGATCCCTGGCGGCGGACGTCCGGGATGCACAAGGTGCGGCGGCGTCGGCAGCTGGCCGTGGTGCGGGAGCTGTGGGAGACGCGGGACCGGGTCGCGCAGCGGCGGGACGTCTCGCCGGGGAAGGTGCTCGGGGACGCGGCGATCGTCGAGGCGGCGTTGGCGATACCGGTCAACGTGCATGCGCTCGCCGCGCTGAACGGGTTCGGGCATCGGATGGGGCGGCGGCAGCTGGAGCAGTGGCAGTCCGCGGTGGATCGTGCGAAGGCTTTGGCGGATGTGGAGTTGCCGGCGCCGGGGCAGCCGGTGACCGGGCCTCCGCCGCCGCGTGCCTGGGCGGACAAGGATCCGGCGGCCGCGGCCAGGTTGTCGGCGGCTCGGGCTGCTGTTTCCGCGTTGGCGGAGCAGTTGGGCATGCCTCAGGAGAACCTGATCACGCCTGACACCGTGCGGCGGGTTTGTTGGGAACCGCCGAAGGTTGTGGACGTGGAGTCCGTGGGTGGTGCGCTGGCGGGGTACGGGGCTCGGCCCTGGCAGGTTGAGCAGGTGGCGCCGGTTTTGGTGGCTGCGCTTTCTGCCTAATCGCCGTTGCGGGTTCTCTTGTGGGCGGCTGCGGGCAGTCGTGGGTTGCTCGCGCAGTTCCCCGCGCCCCTAAAGACATCTCACCTGAACGCCTCCTGCTTCCCCGCGAACGTCTAGATTGCGCCAAGATCCTCGGGGGCGCCGTGGTGTGACCTTCGCCGCTCGGGGCGTCAGGGGTGGGCAGCTACGTTACTCATAAGTAGCATGGGGGCTGAGCGCGCGCTCAGTGGATGCGTGCCGCAGCAGTGCCAACCCGCACCCTGGAGGAGAGCCAATCGTGCCTCGTACCGTCAGGGACGTCGTGTTCGTCGACGGCGTCCGCACCCCGTTCGGCAAGGCGGGCCCGAAGGGCATCTACCACGAGACCCGGGCCGACGACCTCGTGGTGAAGGCGATCCGGGAGCTGCTGCGCCGCAACCCCGGACTCGACCCGAAGAAGATCGACGAGGTCGCCATCGCCGCGACCACGCAGATCGGTGACCAGGGGCTGACCCTGGGGCGGACCGCGGGGATTCTCGCCGGGCTGCCGCAGTCGGTGCCCGGCTACTCGATCGACCGTATGTGTGCCGGTGCGCTGACCTCCGTCACCACCACCGCCGGTTCGATCGCCTTCGGGGCCTACGACGCCGTCATCGCCGGCGGTGTCGAGCACATGGGGCGCCACCCCATGGGCGAGGGCGTCGACCCCAACCCGCGGCTCATCAGCGAGAAGCTGGTCGACGAGTCCGCCCTGTTCATGGGCATGACGGCGGAGAACCTGCACGACCGCTACCCGCACATCACCAAGCTGCGCGCCGACGAGTACGCCGTGCGCTCGCAGGAGAAGGCCGCCAAGGCGTACGCCAACGGCAAGATCCAGCAGGACCTGGTGCCGGTCTCCGTGCGGAACACCAACTCCGAGGTGGGCGAAACCGGTTGGGGGCTTGTCACCGCCGACGAGCCCATGCGGCCAGGGACCACGCTGGAGAACCTCGCCGGGCTCAAGACGCCGTTCCGTGTGCACGGGCGGGTCACCGCCGGCAACGCGGCCGGGCTGAACGACGGTGCCACCGCCTCGATCCTCGCGTCCGAGGACTTCGCGCGGGAGAACAACCTGCCGGTGCGCATGCGCCTGGTCTCCTACGCCTTCGCCGGCGTCGAGCCCGAGGTCATGGGCTACGGGCCGATCCCGGCCACCGAGAAGGCCCTCGCCAAGGCCGGTCTCGGCATCGGTGACATCGGCCTCTTCGAGATCAACGAGGCCTTCGCGATCCAGGTCCTGGCCTTCCTCGACCACTACGGCATCGCGGACGACGACGCGCGCGTCAACCAGTACGGCGGCGCCATCGCCTACGGCCACCCGCTGGCCGCCTCCGGTGTGCGGCTGATGACCCAGCTGGCCCGCCAGTTCGAGGAGCAGCCGAACGTCCGCTACGGCCTGACCACGATGTGCGTCGGCTTCGGCATGGGCGCCACCGTCATCTGGGAGAACCCGCACTTCGAGGGGGACAAGTGAGCACCACCACCGAGCTTCTGAAGGGTGCGGCCGAGCTGTTCCCCGACGAGGTAGTGACGTCCGCGCACGTCCGCCACCTCGAACTGCCGTACGGCGCCGGGCGGTTCGCGCTCATCACGCTGGACAACGGCTTCGACCACACCAAGCCGACCACCTTCGGCCCGGCCTCGCTGGCGAACCTCAACGCCGCGATCGACCAGGTCGAGAAGGAGGCCGCGGCCTGCGACATCGTCGGTGTCGGCATCACCGGCAAGCCGTTCGTCTTCGCCGTCGGCGCGGACCTCAAGGGCGTCGAGCTGCTCAAGAACCACGACGACGCGCTCGCCATCGGCAAGGGCGGCCACGAGGTCTTCAAGCGCATCGCGACCCTCGCGGTACCGACCTTCACGTACTACAACGGCGCGGCCATGGGCGGCGGCGTCGAGGTCGGTCTGCACTGCGAGTACCGCACGGTCTCCAAGCACATCGCGGCCTTCTCGCTGCCCGAGGTCTTCCTCGGTCTGGTCCCGGGCTGGGGCGGCTGCACGCTGCTGCCGAACCTGATCGGCGCCGACAAGGCCGTCTCGGTGATCATCGAGAACAGCCTCAACCAGAACAAGCAGCTCAAGGGCCAGCAGGTCTTCGACCTCGGGATCGCCGACGCGCTCTTCGAGGGTGCCGACTTCCTGGAGCAGTCGCTGGTCTGGACGGCGAACGTCCTCAAGGGCGAGATCAAGGTCGAGCGTCCGGCGATCGACCGCGGTGAGGGCTGGGACCAGGCCGTCGCCAAGGGCCGCTTCGTCGCGGACTCCAAGGTGCACGGGGCCGCTCCGGCCGCCTACCGCGCCCTCGACATCATCGAGGCCGCCAAGAACGGCGACCTCCAGCAGGGCTTCGACGCCGAGGACGTGGCGCTCGCCGACCTGATCATGGGCGGCGAACTGCGCGCCGGCATCTACGCGTTCAACCTCGTGCAGAAGCGCGGCAAGCGTCCCGCGGGTGCGCCGGACAAGTCGCTCGCGCGTCCGGTCACCAAGGTGGGTGTGGTCGGCGCCGGTCTGATGGCCTCGCAGCTCGCCCTGCTCTTCCTGCGTCGCCTCGAAGTACCGGTCGTCCTCACGGACATCGACCAGGAGCGCGTCGACAAGGGTGTGGGCTACGTCCACGCCGAGATCGAGAAGCTGCTCGGCAAGGGCCGTATCAACCAGGACAAGGCCAACCGCCTCAAGGCCCTGGTCACCGGTATGCTGGACAAGGCCGAGGGCTTCTCCGACGCCGACTTCATCATCGAGGCCGTCTTCGAGGAGATCGGTGTCAAGCAGCAGGTGTTCGCGGAGGTCGAGGCGGTCGCTCCGGCGCACGCGATCCTCGCCACCAACACCTCCTCGCTGTCCGTCTCCGAGATGGCGTCGAAGCTGAAGAACCCCGAGCGGGTCGTCGGCTTCCACTTCTTCAACCCGGTCGCGATTCTGCCCCTGTTGGAGATCGTGCGCGGCGAGCAGACGGACGACGCCTCGCTGGCCACCGCCTTCGCCGTCGCCAAGAAGCTGAAGAAGACCGCGGTCCTGGTGAAGGACGCCCCGGCGTTCGTCGTCAACCGTATCCTCACCCGCTTCATGGGCGAGATCCAGAACGTCATCGACGAGGGCACCCCGGTCGCGGTCGCCGAGAAGGCCGTCGAGCCGCTCGGGCTACCGATGTCGCCGCTCGTCCTCCTCGAGCTGGTCGGTCCGGCCATCGGCCTGCACGTCTCGGAGACCCTCAACCGGGCCTTCCCGGAGCGCTTCACGGTCTCCCCGAACCTCGCCGCCGTCGTCAAGGCGGGCAAGCGCGGCTTCTACGTCTACGACAGCGGGAAGCCGGAGCTGGACCCCGAGGTCGCCGCGCTGCTGAAGCAGGGCGACTCCGTGCTGACCGAGGAGCAGGTGCGCGACCGGGTCCTGGACGCGGTGGCGCAGGAGATCGGGCTGATGCTCGACGAGGGTGTCGTCGCCGAGGCGCAGGACATCGACCTCTGCCTGATCACGGGCGCCGGCTGGCCCTTCCACCTGGGCGGCATCACGCCGTACCTGGACCGTGAGGGTGTCTCGCAGCGCGTGAACGGCAAGCCGTTCCTGGCTCCCGGCGTGGCGAGCGTCCCGGCGTAACCACGCTCCCGCGCAGGGGGCGGGCCGCATGGTGTCGATCCATGCGGCCCGCCCCCTTTTGCCGTGCGCCTGTGGATAGGATCTGCACACAGACAGATCAAATGTTCACATTCACCAGACGTTCTTGATCAGAGCCGGATCGGAACGTCTCCTCTTTCTCGCGGAGGATTTTCCGTGGCGTCCACCCGCCGCCAACAACCCCGACGTCGGGTGTGGCCCAAGGTCAAGCTGTTGCTTCTCGTTGCCGTCGTGGCCGCGGGCGCCACGGCGCTGTATCCGATCTGGCGCAAGGCGAACCCGGACCCGCCCGAGCTCACCGTCCGGTACCGGACCGCGACGCCGGCGACGGCCGCCGCGGCCGAGCCGTCCCTCGAGATCTTCAACGAGTCGAAGAAGCCGCTGCCGCTGAGCGACGTGGCGCTGCGCTACTACTTCACCGCGGACGGCGGCTCGTACGCCTTCAACTGCGTCCAGGCGGCCGTCGGCTGCTCGAACATCGCGGGCACCGTGACCGAGCTGACCGAGCCGACGGAGACCGCCGACCACTACCTGGAGCTCAGGTTCACGGACGCGGCGGGCACTCTGAAGCCGGGCGCCAACAGCAAGGGCATCGACGTCCAGCTGTACCGCGTCGACCACGAGAAGCTGAAGCAGTCCGACGACCGGTCCTTCGACGCGGAGAAGGCCACGTACGAGGAGTCGAAGACGGTGACCGCGTACAAGCGCGGTGTGCTCGCCTGGGGCGAGGAGCCGGACGGGAAGAAGCCGGACGGGGACGACAAGTCGGCGAAGGCCGCCGCGGCCGACGCGGCGCCGGTGCTGCCCGAGGACGTCCTGTTCGACAACTTCCACTACACCGGTCCCAAGGACCCCGCGCTCTTCAAGCACGGCTGGCTCGTACGCACCAGTGACGGCGGTCCCGGCATCGACGACACGTGGTCGGCCGACGGGGTGAGCTTCCCGTCCGCGAAGGACGCGCTGGGCGACGGACAGGTGCTCAATCTGCGGGCCAGCACGGACGGCACCAAGAAGGGCACGAAGCAGGCGAGCGTCGGCACGGCCGGACGGGAGTTCCGCGCGGGCACGTACGCCGCCCGGATCCACTTCAGCGACGACCCCACGGCCGGCAAGAACGGCGACCACGTCAACCAGACCTTCTACACCATCGGCGGCAAGGGCAGCTCGTACAGCGAACTCGACAACGAGTACATGCCGAACGGTGGTTGGGGGCGGTACGGGCCCAAGCTCGACAACGTCACCTGGCACACCGTCGACGACCGGGTGTACAACACGACGCTCAAGAGCCTGGCCGGCTGGCACACCGTCGTGATGACGGTGGACGGCGATGTGGTGACCTACCGGGTCGACGGCAAGAAGATCTACTCCACCAGCGGCAAGTACGCCCCGCGCGCGGGCATGTCGGTGAACTTCAACACCTGGTTCATCGACCTGCCGTTCAAGAGCGGCGAGCGGGCCTGGGACATGAAGGTCGACTGGCTCTACTACAACGCCAAGGACGCGCTGTCCCTCGACGACGTCGACGCGGCGGTCAAGGACTACAGCCAGAGCGGCCTGAACTACTTCAACACCACGTCCTGACCTGGGGGGTACGGATGAGTCACGAACAGGCCCGCACAGCACGCGGGTTCAGCCGCCGGTCCGCTCTGCGACTGGCCGGGGCCGGGGGTCTGGTCACGGCCGGCGGCACCCTGGTGAGCGGCACCCCGGCGGTCGCCGCCGGTCTCGCGGACCTCAACACCCCACCGACGTACGCGCCTTCGGGCCGTCGCCCGAGACACCGGCGGGCCACCTGGTCCCAGCAGTTCCAGTCCGGGCACGGCTGGAGCGGTGCCGGCACCGGTACCGCCTCCGCGGACGTGAACGACACTTCGCTGTTCGTGCGCGGCACCCAGTCGGTACGGGTGACCACCACGGGTGCGGGCAAGCAGAGTTACGTCCGCAAGCTGGGCGGCACGTCAACGAGCCTGACCGGTAAGGCGATTCGGCTCGTGTTCCGCGTCGACGACGTCACGAACCTCTCGAAGCTGTCCTTCTACCTGGGCAGCGGCTCGCTCGCGAACTACTTCCTGTGGCAGTTCCACACGCACTCCACGACGTCGACGAACTACGTCCAGTCCGGTGAGTGGGTGACCGTCCACCTCCAGTGGGCCGACGTCACGAGCGCCGCCGGGACGTACCCGCTCTCCTCCACCGGGGTGCCGTCCACCACGACGGGCTTCACGGACATGTCGTTCGCCGTGTACGACAACGCGGGCGGCCCGGTGACGTACCACCTCCAGACCGTCGAGCTGATCCCCGACACCGCGTCCGTCTTCCCCAAGGGCGTCGTCTCGATCACCTTCGACGACTCGCACACGTCCGTCCACGGCCTCGCCCGACCCGTGATGGACACGTACGGCTTCTCCGGCACCGTCTACAACATCGCCGACGCGATCGGCACCGGCAGCTTTCTGACGCTCGATCAGATGCGGTCCATGCAGAACTTCTCGGGCTGGGAGATGGGCGGGCACGCGTACGCGACGAGCGCGCACACCGCGAGCTACAGCCAGTTGACCGCACAGCAGGTGGACGACGACCTGCGCACCCTGCGCGAGTGGATGGTGGGCAACGGCTTCAGCAGCGAGCACTTCGCCTATCCGCACGGAGCGTTCGAGAAGACCAAGGACGGCGTGCCGGTCGACCAGATCGCGGGCCGGCACTTCACCACGGCCCGCTCGATCATCTCCGAGACCATCGAGTCCTTCGCCCCGGCGATGCCGTACCGGCTCAAGGCGCTGACGGGCATCAACGACGGCTCGGGGATCGGCGGTACGGCGCTGTCGAACCTGACGGCGGCGGGCGGGCGGCTCGACCGGTGCGCCAACAGCGGCGACTGGCTGATCCTCTGTCTGCACCGGGTGGTGGACGCGGCTCCCGCCGCCAGTACGGAGATCAGCAGGACGGGTCTCGGGACGCTGATGAAGGCGATCTCCGACTGGGGCATTCCGGTGGTCACGGTCGCCGAGGCGATGGAGTACTACACGTAGGGAAGAGGAGCCGGACATGAAGAAGGGGGCGACCGAGTCGCCCCCTTCTTCATGTCACCGTCTCACCAGCCCTGCCCCTGGCCCTGGTTGTGCTGCCAGGCGGGATCGACGTAGTCGTACTCGCCTTGCCCGTCGGGGCCGTTCTGCCACTGCTGTTGCTGCGGATAGCCGCCCTGCTGCCCGGCACGAGGTGGGCGGCGATGTCCCCGACGGCCGCGTGGACCGCGCCGAGGTCCGGTGAGCCGTACTCGGTCAGCGGGGTCGGCACGCAGATCACGACGGCGGCGGACTCGGCGATGACCTCGGGACGGTCGACGGCCTCGAAGCCCTGGCCGAGCATCGCGGCGACCTCGGCGTCCATGATGTCGTCCACGTGGGAGCGGCCGGCGTTCAGGCCGTCGACGACGGTGCGGTTGCGGTCGAGGCCGACGACTCTCAGTCCGGCCGCCGCGGCCGAGCGGGCCAGGGGAAGACCCACGTAACCGAGCCCTACAACAACAAGATCCACCGTGGAGGATCTGCTCACGACATCATTCCCTACCCCGTTGGCACGGCACAGACAAGCGCGGGCGCCATGTGGTCGCCCGCGCGCATTTCGAACAAGTTCAGTTCAAGGAAGGCTAACAAGGCCTTCACAAACTCACTACACCGCTCAAAGTGCGCCTTGTCACGTCAGTATTCGTACAACCCTCGACGCACGTTGTGTGTCCCCTGTTACCGAGAGCCACTAAGCGGAAGGGCTCACACCGCTCGCCAGGCCTCGAGCGCGAGGCCCGGTTCGTCCTTGCGGCGGGTGAGCAGCAACTGTCCCGTCGACGGGGACAGCGTCGCCGCCACCACCCGGTCCTCCTCGTCCACCGCGAGCGACACCTCGGCGTCCGCGGGGAGTTGGGGCCCCGACTCGGTCCACCAGGCGCCCGCCGACTCCAGTTCGGTCGGGTAGGCGGCGAAGGCGACCCGCCCGCTCGTCGAGCGCTGGGCGATCAACGTGCAGTCGTGGCCGTCCAGTTCGCAGCGCACGGCACAGACCCGGCCGGGTCCGGCGGAGGACAGCAGCGCGGCCGGCTTGCCGCCGGGGCGCCAGGCGCACAGGTCGCCCGACTGGTCGGTGTAGAAGAGCGTGGTGCTCTCGGGCGAGGTGGCGAGGGCGTACAGGCTGCCCGGGCGCACCGGGGTCTCCAGGGCCTCCGTCAGCACGGGTGTCGCGCCCGCCTTCTCCTGCCGCCAGTGCACGATGCCGCCGGGGACGGCCGCGTACAGCTCGACGAGCCCCGACTCCCCCGTCACCGCCGCCAGGTCCTCCTCGACCCTGCTCCCCTTGAGGTCGCGCCAGGGACCCCAGCCGCCCTTCTCCTTCTGGCCGAGCATGCTCACCCCGAGCCCTCGGTTGCGCACGAAGACATGGGCGCGGCCCTGGGCGTCCACCGCGACGGCGGGCGTACCGGTGACGGCGCCCTTCTTGTTCGGGTGCCCGATCGGCACCCAGTCCAGGGCGGCGAGCCGGGGCCGGTAGTGGGTGGAGTGCACCAGGCCCGCCTCGCCGGCGACGGTGGGCCGCCAGGAGACCAGATGGGCATAGGCGTTGGCGCCGTGGCCGACCGCGGGGACCGCCGTCAGCTTCTGGCCGCCGCCGACCTTCTGCGCGGATGCCCAGGGGCCGCCCGGCAGGCGCTCCGCCCGGCACAGGAGGGCCTCGTCCGTCGGCAGGTAGACACTGAGCCGGCCGTCGCGGCCGCGTATGAACCAGTCGCCGTTCACCGGTTCACTCTAAGCGGCGCCCGCCGCTCCGCGCGGCCCGGCCCCGGCCGGTCACCCGCGTACGGCCGGTCGGGTGGGGGCGAGCAACGCCGAGGAGGCAGGCTGGTGCCCAGCAGACGCCGTACGAGAAGGAAGTCGACCTCATGACCGACAAGCTCACCGTGGGTGTCCTGGGCACGGGCATCATGGGGGCCGCGATGGCCCGCAACCTCGCCCGCGCCGGACACACCGTCCGCGCCTGGAACCGCACCCGCGCCAAGGCCGAGCCGCTCACCGCCGACGGCGTCCGGGTCACCGACACGCCCGCCGAGACGGTCGAGGGCGCCGATGTGATCCTGACCATGCTCTACGACGGTCCCAGCACCCTCGACGTCGTCCGCGAGGCGGCTCCCGCGCTGCGCCCCGGTGTCGCCTGGGTGCAGTCGACCACCGCGGGACTCGACGGGGTCGCCGAGCTGGCCGCGCTCGCCCACGAGCACGGACTGGTCTTCTACGACGCTCCCGTGCTCGGCACCCGGCAGCCCGCGGAGGCCGGTCTGCTGACCGTGCTGGCGGCCGGTCCGGTCGAGGGACGGGCGCTGGTCGAGCCTGTTTTCGAAGCGGTAGGCGCGCGTACGCAGTGGACGGGCGAGGACGGCGCGGCCGGCACCGCCACCCGGCTGAAGCTGGTGGCCAACAGCTGGGTGCTCGCGGCCACGGCGGCGACCGGTGAGGTGCTGGCCCTCTCGCAGGCCCTCGACGTCGACCCGCAGCACTTCTTCGACCTCATCGCCGGGGGCCCGCTCGACATGGGCTATCTCAAGGCGAAGGCGGCGATGATCCTGGAGGAGCGGCTGACCCCGGCCCAGTTCGCGGTCGTCACCGCCGGCAAGGACGCCCGGCTGATCGTCGAGGCCGGCCGGCAGCACGGCGTACGCCTGGACGTGGCCGCCGCGAGCGCCGAGCGCATGGAGCGGGCGGCGGCGCAGGGGCACGCGGACGAGGACATGGCCGCGGCGTACTTCGCGAGCTTCGAGGAGAAGCCGGCGCAATGAGGGCGGTCCCCCGGTGAGCGGCGGCCGTGCGAACCTGGCCGTATGGACGAGAACGCTCCCCTGCTCCTGATCGTCGACGCCGCCAACGTCGTCGGGTCGGTGCCCGACGGCTGGTGGCGGGACCGGCGGGGGGGCCGCGGAACGGCTGCGGGACCGGCTCGCGGCCGACGGTCTCCCCGGCCACACCGGTCCCGTGGAGATCGTCCTCGTGGTCGAGGGCTCGGCCCGCGGGGTGGAGTCCGTGCCCGGCGTCGGCGTCGAGTCGGCGCCGGGCAGCGGTGACGACCACATGGTCGACCTGGTCGCGCGGGCCGGTGACCGCACCGTGCTGGTCGTGACCGCGGACCGTGAACTGCGGCGCAGGGTCACGGAGTTGGGCGCGCGGGTCACGGGTCCGCGCACGGTCCGGCCGACGTGACGGGCTACTTGCCGGCGCTCTCCGGGGCGGGGGCGCCCGCCTTGGCGAGGCCGCTGTGGGTGCGGCCGTAGAAGAAGTACACGACGAAGCCGATGGCCATCCAGATGGCGAAGCGGAGCCAGGTCTCGGCGGGCAGGTTGAGCATCAGCCACAGCGAGGCGAGCACCGAGACGATCGGCAGGGCCGGCACCAGCGGGGTGCGGAAGGAGCGCTCCAGGTCGGGGCGGGTCCGGCGCAGGATGATGACGCTGACCGCGACGATGATGAAGGCGAAGAGCGTGCCGATGTTCACCAGTTCGGCCAGTTCGCTGAGGCTGGTGAAGCCGGCCACGATCGCGATGACCACGCCGAGCAGGATGGTCGGCCGGTACGGGGTGCGGAACCTCGGGTGGGTGTGCGAGAAGAACCGCGGCAGCAGCCCGTCGCGGCTCATCGCGAAGAACACCCGGGACTGGCCCAGGAGCAGGATCATGCAGACGGTCGTCAGGCCCACCGCCGCGCCGAAGCTGATCAGGCCCGCGAACCAGGGGTGTCCGGTGGCCTTGAAGGCGTCGGCGAGCGGGGCGTCGATCGACAGCGAGCTGTACTTCTGCATGCCGGTGACCACGATCGACACGGCGACGTAGAGCGTGGTGCAGATGATCAGGGAGCCGATGATGCCGCGCGGCACGTCCCGCTGCGGGTTGCGGGTCTCCTCGGCGGCGGTGGCCACGACGTCGAAGCCGATGAAGGCGAAGAAGACGACGGACGCGGCGGTGAAGATGCCCATGACGCCGAAGTCGGAGGGCGCCCAGCCGAACATCAGCTGGATCAGCGGTGCTTGAAGGTTGCCGCCCGCCTCCACGGCCTGCGCCTTGGGGATGAACGGGTCGTAGTTGCCGCTCTTGACGAAGAAGGCGCCGGCGATGATGACGACGAGGACGACGGCCACCTTGATGGCGACGACGACGGTGGTGACCCGCGCGGAGAGCTTCATGCCGACCACGAGGATGGCGGTCAGCAGCAGCACCAGGGCGGCGGCGAGGATGTCGAAGCCGAACCCGGAGGCGCCGTCCCGGCCGCTGAGCGCCTCGGGCAGGTGCCAGCCCGCGTTGTCCAGCAGCGAGGCGATGTAGCCGGACCAGCCGACGGCCACCACCGCCGTTCCCAGGGCCAGTTCGAGGACCAGGTCCCAGCCGATGATCCAGGCGGGGAACTCACCGAGCGAGGCGTACGAGAAGGTGTACGCCGAGCCCGCGACCGGGACCGTCGAGGCGAATTCGGCGTAACAGAGGGCGGCGAGGCCGCAGACCACTCCGGCGACGACGAAGGAGAGGGAGACGGCGGGTCCCGCGGTGTTCTTGGCGGCCGTGCCGGTGAGGACGAAGATGCCGGTGCCGATGATGACCCCGACGCCGAACACCGTCAGATCCAGTGCCGACAGGGACTTTCTGAGTGAGTGTTCGGGATCCTCGGTGTCCTTGATGGACTGCTCGATGTTCTTCGTCCTGAAGAGGGCGTTGCTCACGGGCGTACCTCCCACGCTGTGTCGTCCTCGACATGATCGAGAGGGGGCGTAGTCCGTATGCCCCGGCGCGAGCGGATTCACGCGGATGGGCCACTTTCACCACCCTTGCCGGTGGGGAAAGTGGCCCATCTCGGTGTACGTCAGTCCCGTGCGGGTTCGACCTCGCTGGCCGCGGTGTCGTAGCGCCCGTCCAGCTTGGAGACCAGCCCGGTGACCTGGCGGGCGATGTCGGGTGCGGTGAGGCCGATCTCCGCCATCACCTCGGCGCGGGAGGCGTGGTCGAGGAAGCGCGGCGGGATGCCGAAGTCGCGCAGCGGGACGTCGACGCCCCCGTCGCGCAGGGCCTGCGCGATCGCCGAACCGACGCCGCCGACACGGCTGTTGTCCTCGACGGTGACGACCACGCGGTGCCGCTCGGCGAGCGGGGCCATGGCCTCGTCCACCGGTTTGACCCAACGCGGGTCGACGACGGTGGTGGAGATGCCCTGCTGGTCGAGGAGACCGGCGATCTCCAGGCACATGGGGGCGAGGGCGCCCACGGAGACCAGGAGCACGTCGGGCGTGTCGGTGCCGGGCTCGCGCAGGACGTCCATGCCGCCGACGCGTCCGACGGCGGCCACGGCAGGGCCGACGGCGCCCTTGGAGAAGCGCACCACGGTCGGCGCGTCCTTGACCTGGACTGCCTCGCGCAGCTGGGCGCGGACCTGGTCGGCGTCGCGCGGGGCGGCGAGCCGGAGGCCGGGGACGACCTGGAGGATCGACATGTCCCACATGCCGTTGTGGGAGGCGCCGTCGGTGCCGGTGACGCCGGCCCGGTCCAGGACGAAGGTGACCCCGCACTTGTGCAGGGCCACGTCCATGAGGACCTGGTCGAAGGCGCGGTTGAGGAAGGTGGCGTAGACGGCGAAGACGGGGTGCACCCCGCCGGTGGCGAGGCCGGCCGCGGAGACGGCGCCGTGCTGCTCGGCGATGCCGACGTCGTAGATCCGGTCCGGGAAGGCGTCCGCGAACTTCTTCAGGCCGACCGGCTGGAGCATCGCGGCGGTGATCGCGACGATGTCCTCGCGCTCCTTGCCGAGCGCGACCATCTCGTCGCCGAAGACGGAGGTCCAGTCGGCGCCGGAGGCCTTGATCGGCAGGCCGGTGTCGGGGTGGATGGGGCCGATGCCGTGGAAGCGGTCGGCCTCGTCCTGGAGGGCGGGCTGGTAGCCGCGGCCCTTCTCGGTGAGGCAGTGCACGATGACCGGACCGCCGAAGCGCTTGGCGCGGGCGAGCGCCGACTCCAGGGCCTCGATGTCGTGGCCGTCGATGGGGCCGACGTACTTCAGGCCGAGGTCCTCGAACATGCCCTGCGGGGCGATGAAGTCCTTCAGACCCTTCTTCGCGCCGTGCAGCGTCTCGTAGAGGGGCTTGCCGACGACCGGAGTGCGCCCCAGGAGGTCCTTGCCGCGGGCCAGGAAGCGCTCGTAGCCGTCGGTGGTCCGCAGGGTCGCCAGGTGGTTCGCGAGGCCGCCGATGGTCGGTGCGTAGGACCGCTCGTTGTCGTTGACGACGATCACCAGGGGGCGGTCCTTGGCGGCGGCGATGTTGTTCAGCGCCTCCCAGGCCATGCCGCCGGTGAGGGCGCCGTCACCGATCACGGCGACCACGTGGTCGTCGCGTTCGAGGATCTGGTTGGCCTTCGCGAGGCCGTCGGCCCAGCCGAGGACGGTGGAGGCGTGGCTGTTCTCGATGACGTCGTGCTCGGACTCGGCCTGCGAGGGGTAGCCCGAGAGGCCGCCCTTCATCTTCAGCTTCGAGAAGTCCTGGCGGCCGGTGAGCAGCTTGTGCACGTAGGACTGGTGCCCGGTGTCCCACAGCACCCGGTCCTTCGGGGACTCGAAGACGCGGTGCAGGGCGAGGGTCAGCTCGACCACCCCGAGGTTGGGGCCGAGGTGGCCGCCGGTCTTGGAGACCGCGTCGACCAGGAAGGTCCGGATCTCCTCGGCCAGCTGGTCCAGCTGCTCCAGGCTGAGCCGGTCCAGATCGCGCGGTCCCGTGATGCGGGTCAGCAGCGGCACCCGTGCCTCCTTGCAGTAAAAGCTGTCGCCGGGCTTGTCGAGTCTAATGTTCCGTCTTTGCGGACCGCGCCCGGGCTGTGCGTCGTACGTCACGCGATCGGCTGTACCCAAGAACACCTTTACCTATGACCCGACCGGTTTTCTTCGGGGCACGACAATGCCCGGCACCTGCGGGGTGCCGGGCATTGTCGTGCTCAGGTGGGACCGTTACGCGCGTCCCGCCGTCTTCTGCGTCTTCCGGGTGACCGCGTCGATGACGACGGTCGCCAGCAGCACGCCACCGGTGATCATGTACTGGACCGGGGAGGCGATGCCCTCCAGGGCCAGGCCGTACTGGATCGAGACGATCACGAGGACACCCAGCAGGGCGTTCCAGGTGCGGCCACGGCCACCGAACAGCGACGTACCACCGATGACCGCCGCGGCGATCGCGTTCATCAGGAGGTCACCGCCGCCGGCGCCCTGGTTGGCGGAGGCGATCTTCGAGGCGATGAACAGACCGCCGATCGCGGCGAACGTGCCGGAGATCGCGAAGACCGAGATCCGGATCATGTCCACGTTGATACCGGCACGCCGGGAGGCCTCGACGCTGCCGCCGAGGGCGAAGATCTTGCGGCCGTAGGTGGTGCGGCGGAGCACGAAGTCCGTGAGCAGCAGCACACCGACGAAGATCACGACGGCCAGCGGCAGGCCCTTGTACTGGTTGTAGACGGCCGCGACGGCGAACGCCACGATCGCCAGCAGCACCGTGCGCAGGATGGTCTCGCTCACCGGCCTCGACGGCACGCCGGCGGCCTCGCGGCGCCGGTTGCCGAGGAAGGAGGTGACGAAGAACAGCACCACGACGGCGATGGCCAGACCGTAGGAGGCGGCCACGTCGGTGAAGTAGTAACCGGTCAGCTTGGCCACCAGGCCCTCGCTGTCCAGGTTGATCGTGCCGCTGTCGCCCAGGATCTGGAGCATGAAGCCGTTCCAGAAGAGCAGACCGGCCAGGGTGACGGCGAACGCCGGGACACCGATCTTCGCGAAGAAGAAGCCGTGCAGCGCACCGGCGACCGTGCCGGTGAGGATGGCCAGCACCAGCGCGAGCCACGCGGCCATGCCGTGCGTGACGGTGAGCACCGCGTAGGCGGCACCCGCGACACCGGAGACCGAGCCGACCGACAGGTCGATCTCGCCGAGCAGCAGGACGAACACGATGCCGACGGCGATCATGCCCGTGCCGACCATGGCGACGGAGATGTCGGACAGGTTGCCCGCGGTCAGGAAGTTGGAGTTGAGGCTCTGGAAGATGATCCAGATGATCGCCAGACCGATGACGACCGGGATCGCGCCCAGGTCACCGGCCTTCATCTTCCGCTTGAACTCGGTGAGGTAGCCCGCGAAGCCCTGTTCGCGCACCAGCAGCCGGGGGTCGACGACGGTGGCCGCACCGGCCGCCGCCTCGGGGTTCTCCACGACGTGGTCCTCGGGAGACGGGGACGTCTTGTCGATGCTCACTTCTTGATCTCCCCAGTGCTGCGCGCCGCACGACGGGTCACGGCGTTGTCCGTGGCACCGGTGATGGCGGAGATGATCTCTTCCTGCGAGGTCGACTTGACCTCGAAGACGCCGTTGTTGCGGCCCAGCCGCAGGACGGCGACCTTGTCCGCGACCGCCTTCACATCGGCCATGTTGTGGCTGATGAGCAGGACGGCGAGACCGCGCTCACGCAGCCGCTCGACGAGGTCGAGCACCTGGGCGGTCTGCTCGACACCGAGGGCGGCGGTGGGCTCGTCGAGGATGACCAGCTTGGGCTCGCCGAGCATGGAGCGGGCGATCGCCACGGTCTGGCGCTGACCACCCGAGAGCGAGGCGATCGGGATGCGGACGCTGGGGATGCGGATGGACAGCGTGTCGAGGAGCTCGCGGGAGCGGCGCTCCATCTCGACCTCGTCCAGGATCGTGAACTTACGGATCTCCCGGCCCAGGTAGAGGTTGCCGACGACGTCGATGTTGTCGCACAGCGCGAGGTCCTGGTACACCGTCGCGACGCCCAGGTGCTGGGCGTCGTGCGGCCTGTTGATCGGTACGGCATGGCCTTCCCATTCGATGACGCCCTCATCGATGGGATGCACGCCGGCGATCGTCTTGACCAGCGTGGACTTTCCGGCGCCGTTGTCGCCCACCAGGGCGACCACCTCACCGGCGTGGACCTCGAGCTCTACATCGGTGAGCGCCTGAACGGCACCGAATCGCTTCGAGACCCCGCGCAACGCCAGCACGGGCGTAGCGGACACGTGAACCATCTCCTTCGCCGCCTGACCCGGCGGGAGGTTGTGCAGAAAAATTTGGGGGGAATGTTCCGTCCGGCGCCCCGCTTAGCTTGCGGGGCTGTTGGTGCGGGGCGCCGGAGGAGTCCGGGTGGTGCGGTCCCCGTCTCCCCCTGGAGGGAGCCGTGTAGGGGAATTCAAGAACGAATTCCCCTACCTGGAAAGGGACTTGCGGCTACTTACTCAAGACCGATCTTCTTGCAGTCCGCGGCGTACGCCGAGGTGCAGATGTCGCCCACCGTGTAGATGCCGTCCTTGATGACGGTGTCCTTGATGTTGTCCTTGGTCAGCGCGACAACGCCGATGATCTTGGACGGGATGCCCTTGTCCGACGGGCTGTCGACCTTGTCGGGCGCGACCGAGGCGAGGTCCTTGCCCTGCGCGATGGCGACGGCCAGCTCGGCGACCGTGTTGGCCTCTTCGGGGTAGGGCTTGTAGACGCTCATGTACTGCGTGCCGGCGACGATGCGCTGGACACCCGCGAGCTCCGCGTCCTGGCCGGTGACCGGGACGTTGAGACCGGCGGCCTTGAGGGCGGTGATGATACCGCCGGCCATGCCGTCGTTGGCGGAGTAGACGCCGATGATGTTCTTCTTGCCCAGGGCCGAGATCGCCGCCTCCATGTTGGCGTTGGCGTTCTCCGGCTTCCAGTCCTTGGTGTCGTACTCCTTGCCGATGTTCACCTTGCCGTCGAGGACGGAGTGAGCACCCTTCTTGAACAGGGCGGCGTTCGGGTCGGTGACCGCGCCGTTCATCATGACGATCTTGCCGGACTTGGCCTTGGAGCCGAGCGCCGTGAGGAGGGCCTCACCCTGGGTCTTGCCGACGGTCTCGTTGTCGAACGAGGTGTAGGCGCTGATCGGACCCTCGGCCAGACGGTCGTAGGCGACGACCGGGATACCGGCGTCCTTGGCCTTCTGGACCGAGCTCTTGATGGCCGCGGAGTCCACCGCGTCGACGATCAGCACGTCCACCTTGTTGGTGATCATGGTGTCGACCTGCTGGTTCTGGGTGGTGGCGTCCTGCTTCGCGTTCGCGTAGACGACCGTGCCCTTGTTGTTCGTGAGCTCCTTGACCTTCTTCTCGATCAAGGGGCGGTCGAACTTCTCGTAACGCGCGGTCTGGTTCTCGGGGAGAAGGAGACCGACCTTGATGTTGTCGCCCTTGTTGCTGCTGGCGGAGTCGGAGGACTCGGCCTTGTCACCGGATTCCTTCGCACTGCCACAGGCGGCGAGGGAAACCGCCATCGCACTGGCGGCGACGGCAAAGGCGGCACGACGCATACGCGTGTTCACTTCAGAAACCTCCCTGACGAGGCCGCGTCGTTGCGGCCGAGGTGGCTGGAAGTCAACTCGGCCGCACGTGCGACGTCAAGAAGTAAATCCTTAACGGGTTGGCAACGGTGCCATCCGTTCTCTAAGTGAAGGCAGGTGCCGCCGCAGCGAGCGAGCCGTCCAAAAGGGTCGAATCACCCATCTCGCTGAGCGCGAGAGCGAGTGCTCCGAGCACCTCCGCACGGCCTCCAAGTGCCCCCGGGAGAACGGACAGTTGCCGTGCCGCGCTGGGGATCGCGTAGCGGCCGACAGACTCCCTGATCGGGCCGAGCACCAGCTCACCGGCCTCGGCGAGATCACCGCCAAGGACCACTCGGCTCGGGTTCAGCAGATTGCAGAGATTGGCGACTCCACTGCCGATGTGTCGGCCGACGTCGGCGATCACCCGACGACAGCCCGGGTCTCCGTCCCTGGCCAGGCGCACGACGCCCTCCATGGTCAGGTCGGTGCCGTGGCTCGACTGGAGCAACGGAAGGACATAGCGCGCCGCCGTGAACGTCTCCAGACATCCCCGGTTCCCGCAGCGGCAGACGGGACCGGATTCATCGAGTGTAATATGTCCGATTTCTCCCGCAGTCCCACCCGGCCCGCGGTAGATCTTCCCGTCTATCACCAGTCCGGCCCCGACACCGCTCGCGACCTTGATGTATGCAAGATCACGCACGCCTCTGCCGCTGCCCCAGACCAGTTCGCCCAGTGCACCCAGATTGGCGTCGTTGTCCACGTGCACGGGCACGCCGAGCCGCCCCCGCAGCTCCTCGGCGGGCTTGGTGCCGGTCCAGCCCGGCAGGATCGCCGTGGAGCCCAGCGTGCCGGACTCGACGTCGATCGGTCCGGGTACGCCGAGGCCGATCCCGGCGATCTTGGAGCGGTCCACGCCGGTCGCCGCGATCAGGCGGTTGACCAGCTCTTCCGCCCGGTCGAAGCCCTGCGTCGAGGAGGCGTCCACGTCCAGCGGCTCGGACTCCTCGGCCAGCACCTGGTGGGCGAGGTTCCCGACCGCGACGCGCAAATGCGTGTGCCCGAAGTCGACGCCGATCACGATGCCGGCGTCCCCGCTCAGGGACACGCTGCGGGCTCTGCGTCCGCCGGCCGAGGTGGGTGTGACCTCGACGGTTCCGCCGTCCTTCAACTCCCGGACGATGTTGGAGACCGTGGCGGCCGACAGGCCCGTGGTCCTGGCGATCTCCGCCTGCGTGAGCGACCCGGCCAGCCGGACGGCCCGTACCACCCGTTCCAGGTTGGCTCGGTGCAGTGACGACTGCGACCCCGGAGTCTCCACGACGACCTCCTGCGCACGGGACCGCTTCGATGAGGCCCCGTCTATGTCCAACTAGTGAACTCTAAGCTGAGCCGTTCGGGTTGCCTCCCGTCAAGAGGTTGAACCGGATCGGGGTCCGCGCCCGCACATATGAGCGCGCCGCCCCCGACCCGGGAGCGGCGCGCGCACGGTCGGGTGCGGAGTGCTACTTCAGCGTCGCAGAGGTCAGGCCGGCCTGCACCTGGCGCTGGAAGGACAGGTAGACCACCAGCATCGGGATCATGGCGATCGTGACGCCCGCGAAGAGCACGGGCAGGTCGGAGGCGTACCCCTGTTGCTGCTGGAGCTGGATGAGGCCCTGGGTGAGGACGTAGCGCTCCGGATCGCCGCCCTTCTGCGGCTGCATCAGGACCGTCGGCAGGATGAACTGGTTCCACTGACCCAGCGTGTTGAAGATGCCGACGCTGATCAGGCCCGGCTTCGCCATGGGCAGCATGACCTGGAAGAACGTCCGCGTGTGCGAGGCCCCGTCCAGGACCGCGGCCTCGTGCACGGCCGTCGGCAGGGTCCGGAAGAAGGCGTGCATGAAGAAGACCGTGAACGGCATCGAGTAGGCGACGTAGACCAGGATCAGACCCTGGTACGTGTTCAGCATGTCCAGCCGTTTGACCATGAAGAACAGCGGGACCAGGGCGAGGAACACGGGGAACATCGCGCCCGCGACGAAGAAGTAGTACAGCAGGCGGTTGCCCCAGAACTCGTAGCGCGCCAGCACGTACGCGGCCATCGAGCCGAGCAGCATCGTCAGCGGCACGGAGAACGCCAGAACGATGACTGTGTTGATGAAGTAGTCGCCGATGCCCTTGTCCCAGGCCCGCGAGAAGACGTCGAAGGACCAGTGCTGCGGCCAGCCGAAGGCGGAGCCGCCGATCTGGGCGTCGGTCTTGAAGGAGCTCAGCACGAGCCACAGCAGCGGCAGCACGATCAGCAGGCCCCACAGGGCGAGGAAGCCGTGCGAGAAGGCGTTCAGTACGGTGCCCTCGCCGCGCCGGTCGCCGGGCGCCGCCTGGGTCTTTCCGACCGCGGGCCGGGGCGGGACCGAGCCGCCCGCGGGGGTCGTCTCCTTGAGAGGTGCGCTCATCGTCGTCTCTTCCGCTCAGTACTCGATGCGGTCGCGGCGGGTGGCGCGCAGCGTGACCACGGACAGGACCAGGGTCAGGAGGAGCATCACGACGCCCATGGCGCAGGCGTAGCCGCTCTTCCCGTAGTAGAGGAAGTTGCGCATCATCACGGTGGCCATGACCTCGCTGTCGTGGTCGGGGCCGCCGCCGTACGCGCCCATGTTCGCGGTCATCGAGGAGACCAGGACGAACATGTCCATCGCCACGATGCCCAGGTACACCCAGGCGGTCTGTACGGAGTCCCACAGCAGGGGCAGGGTGATGCGGAAGAAGGACTGGGAGCGGTTCGCGCCGTCGATCAGGGCGGCCTCGTAGATGTCCCGCGGGATGGACTGCATGGCGGCCGAGAACAGCACCAGATAGAAGCCGACGCCGTGCCAGACGACGACCAGCATCAGGGCCCACAGCACCAGGTTGGGCTCGTTGAGCCATTCCACCGGATTCTGTGAGTCGACCAGCCCGATTTTCGTCAGGACACCGTTGAGCAGGCCGCCTTCGTCGCTGCGGTAGATCGCGTTGAACAGCACCGCGAGAATCGCGAGCGAGAGGACCTGCGGGAAGAAGTAGACGATTTTATAGAACTTGGATCCGGCGACGCCCTGCACTCCGCCGGCGCGTGAACGCCCGCCCGCGTTCAGCATGAAGGCGAAGAAGAGGGCGAGCAGAATGGTGATCACCGGGATGAACACCAGGAACAGGATGTTGTGCCAGATCGCCTTGAGGAAGATGTCGTCCTGGAAAAGCGCCTGGTAGTTGTCGAGACCGACGAAATTGAAGGTCTGCGACTCGCCCTGCCAGTCGGTGAGCGAATAGCCGAACGTCTGGATGTACGGCCAGATGACGAAGATCAGATAGAGCGCCACGGGAGCGAAGAGAAATCCCGCGACGAACCTGTACTGCCCTTTGCGCATTGGCGTTCCTGCCCCTGATGCTCCGGTCGGCACCCGCGCCCTCCTGGAAGGGCGCGGGTGCCGGACGACGTGCTGCTCCTGCTAGTCGCGGTGGTTCTTCTTCGAGGCCGGGTCCTTGGCCTGCTTGTCGACCGCGGCCTGGCAGCGCTTGAGCCACTCCTTGGGCTGGATGCGCTTGGCCATCAGCTCGTTGGACGCGGCCTCGATGGCGGTGCCCATCTCGCTGTACCACTCGGTGTAGAGGAAGCGGAAGGTGTTGTCACCGGCCGCCTTGGACGCGTCGACCGTGGACTGGGTGCCCGGGCGCAGCTTGACGCTCGGGTCGACGCCGTCCTTGAGGATGGTCAGCGAGTTGGCCTCCTTGGCGAACGTCGTCGACCACTCCTTGGAGAGCATCAGCCGCATGAACTCCTTGGCGCCGGCCAGGTTGCTCGCCTTCTTCGGGATGATGAAGGGCTCGCCGGAGCCGGCCCGGATCGCCTCGAAGGGGAGCTTGCTGTCGGGCAGCACGGGCATCGGCATGAACTTCATGTCGAAGTCCGCGGGCGTCTGCTTGAGCTGCTCGTTCTCCAGCCAGGAACCGCAGGTGATGAAGGCGGCCTTGTACTGGTTCCACCGGGTCTGCGACTCGGTGTGGGTCAGGCCGTTGGTGCCGGGCATCAACAGGCCCTTCTCGACGATCTCGTAGATCGCCTCGACACCCGCCTGCGCCGCCTCGGAGCCCACGAAGGCATTGGGTTCGAGGTTGTCGATCGCCTTCATGGCGTCCAGACCGCCCTTCTTGGCGATCATGTCCATGATGGCGACGTTGATGTAGTACGGGTACTTGCCCTGGTGGGCCAGGCCCCCGATGCCGTCCTTCTTGGCCGCCTGACAGACGGCGATGAAGTCCGCCCAGGTCTTCGGCTCCTCCCAGCCCTTCTCCTTGAAGAGCTTGCCGGAGTACCACAGGCCCCACACCGTGTAGATGTAGTTGAGGGCGACGATCTTGCCCTCCTGGAGGCCCGGGTCGAGCGTGCCCGGGATGACGGTGTCGCGCACCTTCTTGGACGGGTCGTCGACCGAGGGGGCGTCCAGGACCACGGCCAGGTCGAGGAGTTGGCCGTTGCGGTTGAGGACGTCGATCTTGATCTGCTGGGCGCCGGAGTCGTCGACGATGTCGGGCGGGGTGCCGCCGTTGAAGCGCGGCTGGAGCTTGCCGGTGATCTCCTGGGTGCCGGTGTGGGTGGAGGTGATGCCCCACTTCGTCTTGAAGCTGGCCTCCCACGCCTTGGCGTAGTCGTCGCCGTAACCGCCCTTGAAGACGACCACGTCGAGCTTGGTCCCCTTCTTCACCCCGAACGGGTTCGACTTGGACGTCTTGCCCTGGCTGTCGTTGGTGTCTCCCGAGTCGTCGTCCCCGCCGCCGCTGGCACACGCCGACAGGAAGCTCATCGTGGGTACGGCGATCAGACCCAGTGCGGCGGACCGCCGGATCAGATCGCGGCGGCCGACGCCCGCCGCGTCGTTGTTCTCGGAACCGCTGTTCTCGGCGGAAGTGGATCCCATGCTCAAGTCCTCGCCTTCTCCAGGACTCAGGCGGTGAACCGGATCCTCCCGGCACCGCGGTCAGGTCAAGCAGGGTCGTGCAGGAGTAACGAATCATGCCGTGCGGATCATGACGAACGCATCGGGTGAATCGCCGACAGGTATAGTCCACTTCCCGCCAACGGAGCAAGATCGAATGCAAGGTTGGCCGTTGGTCTTATCCGAGTTGAGACCTCGCGGAAATATGAGCCCCCTGTGGGCGCCTTGCCGGAAAAATCCGCGACATAGGCCCCGAATGCCACACTCAACACCCTTGACATCCCTGGCCACTTGACCCACTACTGGGTTCTGCGCCTGGAAGGTGACAACGTTGTCCGATCGCGCAGGGAGGGTGCCGGAGATGGTGCGGTACAGAACGAGACACAGATGGGGAACGGCCGTCGTACTGACGGCCGCTTTTGCTTTGGCGGTGGGCTCCCAGGGAGCGGCGACAGCGCTTTCTGCGAAGCCCAAGCCGGCCGACCGGGAGTTCTCGTCCTCCTTCGAGGCGGGCGATCCGGCGCCGGACTGGCTGAACACGGTCGACACGAAGCCCGACGGGACCAAGCGGGCCTCGGGCGTCGACGGCGGCTACAGCACCGGCATCCCGGGCAACGTGTCCGACCACGTCACGGACGTCCGGGCCAGCTCGGAGAACACCGGCGGCGGCGAGGTGAAGGAGAACCTCGTCGACGGCGAGGCCGGCACCAAGTGGCTGACCTTCGAGCCCACCGGCTGGGTCGAGTTCGACCTCGACAAGCCGGCCAAGATCGTGACGTACGCGCTTACTTCCGCCAACGACTTCGACGAGCGCGACCCCAAGGACTGGACCCTCCAGGGCTCCACGGACGGCAAGGACTGGAAGACGGTCGACACCCGCTCCGGTGAGACCTTCTCCGAGCGCTTCCAGACCAAGACCTACGATCTCGCCGAGCCGGCCGAGTACGCGCACTTCCGCCTCGACATCACCAAGAACAACGGCGCCTCCGACATCCTGCAACTCGCCGACGTCCAGTTCTCCACCGGCGGCAGCGGCGGCCCGGTGCCGCAGGACATGCTGACGCTGGTCGACCGCGGCCCGGCGGGCTCGCCGACCGCGAAGGCGGGAGCGGGCTTCACCGGCAAGCGGGCCCTGCGGTACGCGGGACGCCACACCGCCGACGGCCAGGCGTACTCGTACAACAAGGTCTTCGACGTGAACGTGTCCGTGCGGCGGGACACCGAACTGTCGTACCGGATCTTCCCGTCGATGGCGGACGGCGACCTCGACTACGACGCCACGAACGTCTCCGTCGACCTGGCCTTCACCGACGGCACCTATCTGAGCGACCTGGGCGCGACCGACCAGCACGGCTTCGGTCTGACGCCGAAGGCGCAGGGCGCCGCGAAGATCCTCTACGTCAACCAGTGGAACAACGTGGTCTCGGGGATCGGGTCGGTCGCGGCCGGCAAGACCGTCGACCGGATCCTGGTGGCGTACGACTCCGCGAAGGGTCCGGCGAAGTTCCGCGGCTGGCTGGACGACGTGAAGATCGACCGGGCGGCGAAGGAGAAGCCGAAGGCGCATCTGTCGGACTACGCCCTCACCACCCGCGGCACCAACTCCAGCGGCGGCTTCTCGCGCGGCAACAACTTCCCCGCGACCGCCGTGCCGCACGGCTTCAACTTCTGGACGCCGGTGACCAACGCGTCCTCGCTGAGCTGGCTGTACGACTACGCGCGGGCCAACAACGACGACAACCTGCCGACGATCCAGGCGTTCAGCGCGAGCCATGAGCCGAGCCCCTGGATGGGCGACCGGCAGACCTTCCAGGTGATGCCCTCGGCGGCCTCCGGCACCCCGGAAACCGGCCGTGAGGCACGGGAGTTGGCGTTCAGGCACGAGAACGAGATCGCGCGGCCGTACTACTACGGCGTCACGTTCGAGAACGGTCTCAAGACCGAGCTGACGCCGACCGACCACGCGGCGACGATGCGCTTCACCTTCCCCGGTGACGACGCGAACGTGCTCTTCGACAACGTCACCGACCAGGCCGGGCTCACGCTCGACCCGGCGACCGGGACCTTCACCGGCTACTCGGACGTCAAGTCGGGCCTGTCGACCGGCGCGACCCGGCTGTTCGTCTACGGCACCTTCGACAAGCCCGTCAAGGACGGCTCGTCCAGCGGGGTCAAGGGGTACCTGAAGTTCGACGCCGGCGCCGACCGCACCGTGACGCTGCGCATCGCCACCTCGCTGATCAGCATCGACCAGGCCAAGGACAACCTCCGCCAGGAGATCCCGGACGGCACGTCCTTCGACTCGGTCAAGAAGAAGGCCCAGCGCACCTGGGACAGGATCTTCGACAAGGTCGAGGTCGAGGGCGCCACGGCGGACCAGCTGACCACGCTGTACTCCAGCATGTACCGGCTGTACCTCTACCCCAACTCCGGCTTCGAGAAGGTCGGTTCGAAGTACCAGTACGCCTCCCCGTTCTCGCCGATGCCGGGGCCCGACACCCCGACGCACACCGGCGCGAAGATCGTGGACGGCAAGGTGTACGTCAACAACGGCTTCTGGGACACCTATCGGACCACCTGGCCGGCGTACTCCTTCCTGACGCCCTCTCAGGCGGGCGAGATGGTCGACGGGTTCGTGCAGCAGTACAAGGACGGCGGCTGGACCTCACGCTGGTCCTCCCCCGGCTACGCGGACCTGATGACCGGCACCTCCTCGGACGTGGCCTTCGCGGACGCGTACGTCAAGGGCGTCGACTTCGACGCCAAGTCGGCCTACGACGCGGCCGTGAAGAACGCGACCGTCGTGCCGCCGTCCTCCGGGGTGGGCCGCAAGGGCATGGCGACCTCGCCGTTCCTCGGCTACACCAGCACCGACACCGGTGAGGGCTTCTCCTGGGCGATGGAGGGCTATGTCAACGACTACGGCATCGCGCAGATGGGCAAGGCCCTCTACAAGAAGACCAAGGACAAGCGCTACAAGGAGGAGTCGGAGTACTTCCTCAACCGCGCCCAGGACTACGTGAACCTCTACGACTCCAAGGCCGGCTTCTTCCAGGGCAAGGACGCCAAGGGCAACTGGCGCGTCGACTCCGCCAAGTACGACCCCAAGGTGTGGGGTTACGACTACACGGAGACCGACGGCTGGGGCTACGCCTTCACCGCCCCGCAGGACAGCCGGGGCCTTGCCAATCTGTACGGCGGCCGCGGCGCGCTGGGCGACAAGCTCGACGAGTACTTCTCCACCCCGGAGACGGCCTCGCCCGAGAACGTCGGTTCCTACGGCGGTGTCATCCACGAGATGACCGAGGCGCGGGACGTGCGACTTGGCCAGTACGGGCACTCCAACCAGGTCGCCCACCACGTCATCTACATGTACGACGCGGCGGGCGAGCCCTACAAGGCGCAGAAGAACGTCCGCGAGGTGCTCTCCCGCCTCTACACCGGCAGCGAGATCGGGCAGGGCTACCACGGCGACGAGGACAACGGCGAGCAGTCGGCCTGGTACCTCTTCTCCGCGCTGGGCTTCTACCCGCTGGTGATGGGCAGCGGCGAGTACGCCATCGGCTCCCCGCTGTTCAAGAAGGTCACCGTGCACCTGGAGAACGGCGAGGACCTCGTCGTCAAGGCGCCGAAGAACAGCGACAAGAACATCTACGTGCAGGGCCTGAAGGTCAACGGCCGCAACTGGACGTCGACTTCGCTCCCGCACTCGCTGCTGGAGGAGGGCGGAACGCTCAACTTCGACATGGGCCCGAAGCCGTCCTCGTGGGGCACCGGCAAGAACGCGGGTCCCGTGTCGATCACCCAGGACGACAAGGCGCCGACGCCTCGTGCGGACGTGCTGAAGGGTGACGGGGCGCTGTTCGACAACACCTCGGCGACCAACGCGACGGTGACGTCGGTCGACCTGCCGGTCACCGGCGACACGAAGGGGCTCCAGTACACGCTCACTTCGTCCGCCGACCACACCAAGGCGCCGACCGGGTGGACCCTTCAGGGCTCGAACGACGGGACCACGTGGAAGACGCTCGACAAGCGGTCCGGCCAGTCCTTCACCTGGGACCGGCAGACTCGGGCGTTCAGCGTGAACTCGCCGGGCACGTACGGGAAGTACCGCCTGGTGTTCGACGCGGAGGCCACGGTCTCGGAGGTCGAACTGCTCGCGTGAGCGGGTGAGTCGGGGCCGCACAGCGGCCTGTGAACGGCTCGGAGGGGGGACGTGTCGAGTGTGACGCGTCCCCCCTTCGTTTCCCTTCGTTCAGCGGCTCAGGGCCGTCTCCTGGCCCATGTGCGACAGCTTCTCGGGGTTGCGGACCGCGTAGAGGCCGGTGACGAGGCCGTCGTCGATGCGTACCGCCAGCACGGTGTCGACCTCGCCGTCGAACCGGAAGATCAGCGCCGGGAAGCCGTTGACCTGTGCCAGGCCCAACTGCGCGTCGGTGACCCGGCCCAGGCCGGCGGTCAGCATCCGGCCCACCTTGTCGGCGCCCATGACCGGCTTCAGGACGGCCTGCTTGACCCCGCCGCCGTCGCCGAGGAAGACGACGTCCGGGGCGAGGATGTCGAGCAGGCTCTGCAAGTCGCCGGTGTCGACGGCCCGTTGGAAGGCGTCGAGCGCGTGCCGGGTCTCGGTCGCGGAGACGGCCCCGCGCGGCCTGCGTGAGGCGACGTGTGCCCGGGCCCGGTGCGCGATCTGGCGGACCGCGGCCGGGGTCTTGTCGACGGCCTCGGCGATCTCGTCGTAGTCGAGGTCGAACACCTCGCGCAGCACGAACACCGCCCGCTCGGTGGGCGCGAGGGTCTCCAGGACCAGCAGCATCGCCATGGAGACGCTGTCGGCGAGCTCGACGTCCTCGGCCACGTCCGGGGCGGTCAGCAGCGGCGCGGGCAGCCAGGAGCCGACGTAGGACTCCTTGCGGCGGGCGAGCGTACGCAGCCGGCTCAGCGCCTGCCGGGTGGTGATCCGGACCAGGTACGCGCGCTGGTCGCGCACCGTGTCCAGGTCGACGCCGGACCACCGCATCCAGGTCTCCTGGAGGACGTCCTCGGCGTCGGCGGCCGAGCCGAGCATCTCGTAGGCGACCGTGAACAACAGGTTCCGGTGGGCGACGAACGCCTCGGTGGCCGTGTTCTGCGCGGTCTCGCTGTTCTCGCTCGTCACCGACTGCTCCCGCCTGTTCGTTCTCGACGATGTCACGCGCACAAGACGCCGGCCACCGCGGCGCTGTGACACCCAAGCGCGGTGGCGTACGTCACATGGCCGTCCTGTCACACGGAGCGGGGCGCCGGCATCTCTTGTGCATCCGACGCAGCGCAACGCGGCGCCACACCCCGAGTGAGGACGAGATCATGGAAGCTCGATTCAACCTGTTCGAGAACGAGATCGCCGCCAAGTTCACCAAGCGGTTCGCCAACACGAGCCTGGTGATCGAGCAGTCGCCGCTGCCCAAGTCGACCCAGGAACTGGTGTCCTTGCGGGCCAGCCAGATCAACGGCTGCGGCTGGTGCATCGACTACCACACCAAGGAGATGGCGGCGGCCGGCGAGACCTCGGTCCGGCTGATGCTGGTGGCCGCGTGGCGCGAGTCCACCGTGTTCACCGAGGCCGAGCAGGCCGCGCTGGCCTTCGCCGAGGAGGGCACCAGGATGGCGGACGCCCAGCTGGGCGTCTCCGACGAGACCTGGGACCAGGTGCGCAAGCACTACGACGACGACCAGATCGCCGCGCTGGTGTGCCTGGTCGCGCTGATCAACGCGGCCAACCGGCTCGCCGTGATCGTGCACCAGAAGGGCGGTTCGTACGAGGTCGGCATGTTCAGTGCCTCGCGCTGAAGGAGCGGGGCGTACGCCGCCGGTCGACCCGGTGTGTCGAGTCGACCGGCGGCGCCGCCCGCGGGGAACTCCTCGGTCAGCCGGTCGCGAGGGTGAAGACGTGCAGGTCCGTGTTCTGCGGGAGCTGCACGCTCGCGATCGTCTTGCCGTCCGGTGCGGCGAAGGCCTTGGTGGCGAAGACGTACGTCGCCACCGGGTCCTTGTCCGCTCCGGCCACGTTGCGGTACGCGGCCTTGGCGACGACCACGTTGCCGTACTGGACGGTGCCGCCGCCTCCGCCGACGGTCCAGTCGGTGAAGGACAGGTCGACCGTGCCGGTGCTGCCGTCGGTGTAGGTGACCGTGGCGCTGGTCCGCTGGTTGCCGTTGACCGCGCTGCCGACGAAGGACAACTTGTTTGCCGGCTGGTCGAGTTGGACGGTCTGTCCGGCCGCGTAGGCGTTGTCGGGACGGGCGGCGGGCGAGTTGGGCCAGGTGAAGGTCAGGCCGTCGACCGTGCCCTGTCCGCCCGCGGTGAGACCGGCGGCGGCGAGGGCCTGGCGGGAGTAGCTCCAGCCGCCCCCGTCGTAGTCGGCCTCGTCGTGCTCGCCCACGTCGTCCGAGACGCCGGTGTTGTTGTAGGCGGCGAGCAGGGTGCCGGGGGCCGCCACCGTGAGGGCGACCGGCTGCACATAGGAGTCGTCGCCGGAGGTCACCGTGACCTTGGCCTCGAAGAAGCCCTGCTTGACGTCCTTCGCCGCGGACAGGGTGATCTTCTGCGAGCCGTCGGTCACCGTGCCCTCGGCCGGGCTTGCCGAGATCCCGTCCGGGGTCTCGACCTTGAAGCGCACCTCGGGTCCGGTGCCGCCGCTCACGGCCAGCGCGCGGATGTCCACCTCGGCGCTCTCACCGGGAGCGATCGTCGCCGCGGTCGGGCCGACGCCGATCTGGTACGGCTGCTCACCGTCGCGGAAGGACGGCGGGGCCTGGGAGGTCCCCCAGTCACGGTTCGGGGTGGAGGAGAGGGTGTAGTCGAGCCGGCCGCCGTCCCGGACGAAGGACGCCGGGAGCCAAGAACGGTCACTGGAGCGGCCGTTGACCTTGAGCGACTGGATGTACGGCGCGTCGGCCGCCGCACCCGTCGCGCGGATCGAGATGTCGTTGCCCTGCGGCCGGTCGATCTCGACGCGCGGGAACAGCGGTGAGGCCAGGACGAGTTCGGCACGCGAGGGCACCTGCGGGTACATGCCGAGCGCGGAGAAGACGTACCAGGACGACATGGCGCCGAGGTCGTCGTTGCCGGGGATGCCGTTGGTCTTGGTGGACCACAGCTGGGTCATCGCGGCGCGGACGGTCTCCTGCGTCTTGTAGGGCGCGCCCGCGTAGTCGTACAGGTAGGGCACGTTGATCGAGGGTTCGTTGTCCAGCTCGGACTTGGCGCCGCCGCTGCCGGTGAACGCCCAGCTGCCGTCGTCCTCGTGGAAGAAGGTGTCTAGGCGCTTGAGGGCCTCGTCCTTGCCGCCCATGGCCGCGAACAGCCCGGCCGGGTTGTGCTGGACCATCCAGGTGTACTGGGCCGCCGTGCCCTCGACGAAGCCGTTGCCGGTGGCCGGGGTGAAGCCGGTGACCCAACTGCCGTCCGCCTTGCGGTTGGCGATGTAGCCGCCGGTCGGGTCGGCCGCGATGTTGAAGTTGTTCTGCCACCACTGGGAGCGCTTGGCGAAGGTGGCCGCCGTGTCCTTCTTCCCCGCCGCCGCGGCGAGTTGGGAGAGCGAGAAGTCGGCGGTGGACATCTCCAGCGTCTCGGCCGCGCCGCCCCAGGCGTTGGAGACCGAGGGCATGTAGTGCAGGTCCAAGTACTTGTCGAGGGAGGGCCGTTGGCCCACCGAGAGGACCGGCTTACCCGACGAGGACAGGTCCTGCGGGGTCGGCACGGTCGCCGCCTTCACCAGCGAGTTCAGCGCGCCGCGCAGGTCGAAGTCCGTGCCGCCGAAGGCGCGGATGCCGGCCAGGGCGGTCGGCGAGGGGTCGCCGTTCATGACGTGCGTGCCGCTCGCGCCGTGCAGCCAGCGGTCCCAGATCCCGCCGTTCTGCTGGGCGAGTTCGTACAGCGACTGCGCGATGTCCGAGCCGGTGCGCGGACTGAGCAGGGTGAGCAGCTGCACCTGGTCGCGGTAGACGTCCCAGCCGGAGAAGGTGCCGTACTGGGCCTCGTGGCCCCGGGAGACCCGGTGCACCTCGCCGTCGCTGCCACGGTATCTGCGGTCGGCGTCGCTGATCACGTTCGGGTGGATGAGGGCGTGGTAGAGCGCGGTGTAGAAGGTGGTGCGCTCGTCGTCGGTGCCGCCGCCGACCCGGATCGCGTCGAGGCGGTCCCGCCAGGCGCGCTGGGCGGCCCTCTGCACCGCGTCGAAGGAGCGGCGCGGCGGGTTCTCCTCGGCCAGGTTGGCGGTGGCGCCGGCCTGACTGACGTAGGAGATGCCGACCTTGGCGTTGACCGGCCCGTCGCCCGGCTCGAACTCGACGTAGCCGCCCGCGCCCTTGCCCGCGACCGGACGGCCGCCGTTGGAGAAGCCGCCGGTGCCGCCGCTCGCCGAGGTCGAACCCGGCGTCAGCTTGTCGTCCTGCCAGGTGCCGGTGGTCTTGAAGTCACGGTCGAACTTCGCCGTGAAGTAGAGCGTGTAGTAGGCCCGTTGGCCCTCCGGGTCCAGGTACCCGCAGAAGTCGCCGGAGGTGACCGAGCCGGAGACCGTGCGCGTCTCGGGGTCGATGGTGACCGTCGAATCGGTCGAGCCCACCTCGGAGTTGGCGGTACGGATCAGCAGCGAGGCCGCCTTGCCTGCGGGGTAGGTGAACTGCGCCGAGCCCGTGCGGGCGGTCGCCGTCAGGTCGGCGGTGACCCCGGAGGCGAGGCCGACCTTGTAGTGGCCGGGCTCGGCGGTCTCGTCGGCATGGCTGAAGTCGGAGGCGTAGACGGCGTCCTTGGTGTCGCTCGCCGGGGAGGACGTGACCTCACCGGCGTACGGGAAGAACGGGATGTCGCCGCTGCCGCCCGCACAGCCGGTGCCGGACATGTGGGTGAGGCTGAAACCGCGGATGCGGGTGGCGTCGTACTGGTAACCACCCGGCGCGGCGGTGCTGGTGGCGTTGCCTCTGGTGTTCTCCGGGCTCCAGGAGAGCATGCCGAAGGGCACCACGGCGCCGGGGAAGACGTTGCCGCCGTTCGTGGTGCCGATGAGCGGATCGACGTACGCGGTCGGGTCGTCGACGAGCTGGGGCGGCGCGGCGGTTGCCGCGAGGGCAGGGGTGGCTCCGCCGATCGCCAGGGCGGCGGCCAACAGCAGGGACGTAGGACGGAAACGCATGACGCGGCCCCTCCTCCTTCGGACGGGTCGCGCACCACAGGTCGCACAAGCCGCAGGGACAGTAACGTGCGCCACCCGTACCACGGAAGAGCGCCTGGGAAGCGGACGGCCCACGTGCGAGCCACCCGTACGGACCACTTACGGCCACTTCCGCAACTGTCTTGACATCGTTGTCGGTTGGAGGAGTACAGTCATGTACACACCACTAGACAACGTTGTCGCACCTACAGCGTCGCCACAAGCCGCGCCACCTGCTCAGCCTGCTTCCCCTTCTCGACCCGCTTCCCTTCTCAGCCCGATGCCCGTTCTCGGCCTTCTCCCTCAGTGCCCGGTCAGGTCGGGCACAGGGGGCTCTCACCCCGCCCGGTATCGCTCCCCCATTGGTACCGGTCGGCTCGCGGACCCCGGTGGTACACCGACCACCACCGGGGTCCGCCCAGAGCTGTTCGTGCCGGCCCGGCCGCCTCAGCCGACCTGACAGGGCAGAGTCGTCGCCGTGTCACCTCCGCCGCCGGAGACGACGTAGCCGAAGGTGGTGCTCTGTCCCGGACTCAACGAGCCGTTCCAGTCGGCGTTGTGGACCATCACGTCCTGTCCCGTGTACGTGGGACTGCCGTTCCACAGGCTCTCGACCTTCTGCCCGCCGGGCAGCGTCCAGTCGACCATCCAGCCCAGCATCGGGACGTCTCCAGTGTTGGTGACGGTCACCTCGGACTGGTAGCCGCCGTTCCAACTCCCGGTCGTACGACGGGTGGCCGCGCATTCACCCGGTACCGGATCGGTCGGGTTGCCCGGGTCGTGGATGCCGGTGACCTCACCGTTGCCGCCGTCGAAGACGACGTCCGAGCAGGAGTAGAAGGTCTCCGCGCTGTCCGAGCGCTGCCACACCATGTAGACGATGTGCCGCCCCGACTTGTTCGCCGGAAGCTGCCCGGACCAGGAGTAGTTGGCCTCGACCGTGCCCGGGGTGCCGTTGAGCGGCGGGTGGTCGACGGTGAGGAAGGGCGTGGCCTCCATGTCGTTCCAGGTGAGGGTCCGCGTCGGGTCGAAGCCGTCCTTGGTGATGTAGACGTAGAACCAACCCGGGTGCGCGGCCCAGGCGTTGTAGGAGAAGTCGACGGTCGCGCCGGAGGTCAGATGGGTCAACGGCCAGTCGTCGCGCGGGAGGTTGAAGCCGGTGAAGTTGGAGTTGCCGCCGCTGCACAGCTCACCGTCGGGCACGAATCCGCGGGTGCGCCCCGCACCGTCGGAGCGCAGCACGGAGAACCAGTTGTAGAACGGCGTGGTGCCGCTGACCTGTTGGGCCGCCTTGCACGCCGGATTGACCGGCTTGATCTCCCCGGTGTCGGTCAGACCGTCCTGCCAGCACAGGAACGTACGGCTGGCGGGCTTCATGGGGGTGCCGTGGGCCTGCGCCGGACCGCCGGCCGCCATGACCAGGGCGAGGGCCGGGAGGGTGGCGAGGACGGAGACGAGGACGAGGAGAAGGGCCCGGGTACGGGTGGAGAGGCTGCGGATGCGGGTGCGGGTCCAGGTGGAGAGGGTTAATCGACGTGACGCCGTGTCCATTCTTGTCAGGATCATGACAGTCGGTTTCCTTCGGGTACGGCCAGGTGGATGCGTCCGTGCGGAGAGGGTGGGGTGGACGACGCCCACTGGACGGCGGGTTCCGGTCCGCCGACATGGGAGCGCTCCCACCCCACCTATGGGGAAGCTAGCGCGAAGTGGGGCGGCTGTAAACGCCGAGCGGTCCCGCCACAGTGGCCCCACAGACTTGACTCATTCTTGGCCAAGCGCGCTATGTGGTGACTGGAGTTCGGTCATGTTCACTTGTCGCGTCCGGGGGGTTGATTCTTGACGCTTTCTGAGGCAAGTGAGCGTTGCGACGGAGGAACAGCTCATGGGAAGACACATCCGCGGTGCACTGGCCGCCTGCGTGGGAGCGCTGCTGCTCACCACGGGAATCACCGCGACCGGCAGCCAGCCCGCGCAGGCCTCTGACAACGGTGTCGGGCTCAAACCCGTGCTGGGGTGGAGCAGTTGGAGCTTCGTCCGCCGCGATCCGACCGCACGGACCATCGAGGCGCAGGCCAAGGCGCTCAAGACCAGCGGCCTCGCGAAGAATGGTTTCGTCTACGCGAACATCGACGACTTCTGGTACCAGTGCCCGGGCAGTCAGGGACCGGACGTCGACCAGTACGGCCGCTGGGTCACCGACCCCGTCAGGTTCCCGCCGCGCGGTGGTGAGAACGGCATCCAGGTCGTGGCCGACTATGTCCACTCCCTGGGGCTGAAGTTCGGCCTGTACGTCACGCCCGGCATCTCCCAGCAGGCGGTCGCCAAGAACACCGGGATCAAGGGAACGCCGTACCACGCACGGGACATCGCCACCACGGCGACGGAGAGCAACTACAACTGCGGCGGCATGGTGGGCATCGACTACACCAAGCCCGGCGCGCAGACGTTCGTGGACTCGTGGGCCGGTCAGTTCGCCGGCTGGGGCATCGACTACCTCAAGATCGACGGTGTCGGCACACCCGACCAACAGGACGTCCAGGCCTGGTCGGACGCGCTGCGGAAGACGGGTCGGCCGATCCATCTGGAGCTGTCCAACAACCTGGACATCAACAACGCGGCCCTCTGGAAGAAGCTCTCCAACGGCTGGCGCACCGGCGGCGACATCGAGTGCTACTGCGGTCCGGACGGCAGCAGTTACCCCCTGACCACCTGGGCCTCCATCGCCTCGCGCTTCGACCAGGTCGCCAAGTGGGCCGGGTACGGCGGTCCCGGCGGGTACAACGACTACGACTCGCTGGAGATCGGGAACGGCGCGAACAACGGCCTCACCCCGGACGAACGCAGGACCCAGATGAGCCTGTGGTCGCTGGCCGCCTCCCCGCTCATCCTCGGCACCGACCTGACCCATCTCGACCCCGCCGACCTCGCGCTGCTGAAGAACACCGACGTGCTCGCGGTCGACCAGGACGGCATCGACGCCAAGCGGATCTCCTCGGACGCGAACGCGCAGGTGTTCGCCAAGACCGAGCCCGACGGCGATGCGATCGTCGGGCTGTTCAACACCGGGTCGGCGCCCCGGGAAGTCGCCACGACCGCGTCCGCGCTGGGTCTGGCCAAGGCGCGCGACTACTCCCTGCGGGATCTGTGGAGCAAGCGGCTGACCGAGTCCACGGGCCGGATCGCCGCCAATGTGCCGCCGCACGGCGTGGTCCTGTACCGGGTCCACGGCACCCACCGCACGGTGTCCGGTGCGGCGCCGGACGTCTCCTTCGGTCTCGACTGGGCCCCCGCGTCGAGCGACAGCACCACGCGTACGGTGACCGCGGTCCTGTCCGACAACGGGTCGCGGCCGATCACCGACGCCGCCCTGACCCTCACCGGGCCGGCCGGCACGAAGATCACCACGCGTGACGTGACCCGGGCCCGGACGGTCCGTGGCGGTCACGCTCTGAAGGCCACCTACTCCGTGTCCATCCCGCCCTCCTCGAAGCTCTTCGCCGCCAACGACTTCCAGGGGAGAGCGAGTTACCGCTTCCGGTCGGACGGGAAGACCCGGCTCGCCGCCGGAGACACGATCACCGTCAACCACCAAGTGACGGCCCCGTACAAGACGTTCGCCTCCACCACGGCGAGCTTCAGCCGGTCCGGCACCCAACTCGGCATCCGGGCGCAGGGCGCCGACCTCTACAACGGCACCAACGAGTACGGCACGATCTATCTGCCCGGCGCCGAACGCGACGGTTCCGTGACCACGGTGAAGCTCGACTCGCAGTCCGACACGGACGTCTGGGCCAAGGCCGGGATCATGGTCCGCAACGACATCACCCAACCCGACGCGTCCCCGGGCTACTTGGCCCTGGTCGCGACCCCGGGCAACGGCTATCTGCTCGACTGGGACAGCGACGGCGACGGAAAGCTGGACTCGCAGGACTCCACCGGTACCGCCACCTACCCCTCGTGGCTGAAGCTCGTCCGCACCGGCACCTCGTACAGCGGCTACTACTCGACCGACAACACCACCTGGAACCTGGTGGGCACCATCGACGTCCCCACCGCCGCGGCCACCCAGGACGTCGGCCTCACCCAGACCTCGCACGCCTCCGGCACCACCGGCGAGGCCGACTTCGACTCCTTCACGACCACTCCCTAGCGGTCCGGGCCGGCAGTCCCGCACGGACTCCGCCGGCGCGACCTTCGACGACGGCGTCCGCCCGGCGTACGGTGCTCTCCCGCACCGGCGCCGGGCGGGTGCGCACCTGCGGTTCGGCGGGCGGGAGTCGGTCCGCCGGGAGGTCGATCGTGAACTCCGTGCGGCCCGGCACGCTGGTCACGTCGATCCGGCCGCCGTGCGCGCCCACGATGGCCGCCGCGATGGCGAGTCCGAGTCCCGCGCCGCCCGCGGACCCGGACGCCCGGGCCCGTGACGAGTCGGCGCGGGTGAAGCGCTCGAAGGCCCTGGGCAGCAACTCGGCCGGAATTCCCGGCCCGTTGTCCCGTACGCGGATCACGCAGCGCTCCCCCACCACGTCCACCTCGGCCACCACCGCCGTGCCCACCGGCGTGTGCACACGCGCGTTGGCCAGCAGGTTGGCCACCACCTGGTGCAGCCGTGCCTCGTCGCCGACGACCAGGGCGGGCGCCTCCAGGGGCAGCGACAACTGCCAGTCGTGGCCGTCGCCCGCCGCCCGCGCGTCCCACACCGCTTCGGCGACGACGGCCGCGAGGTCGACCTCGGCCGTGTGCAGGGGCCGTCCCTCGTCGAGCCGGGCGAGCAGGAGCAGATCCTCGACCAGGCCGGTCATCCGCGCCGACTCCGCCGACACCCGGCGCCAGGCCAGCACCGGCTCGATCCGGTCGGTGCCGCGGTTCATCAGCTCCGCGTAGCCCGCGATGGAGGCGAGTGGAGTCCGCAGTTCATGGCTGGCGTCGGCCAGGAAGCGCCGCATGCGCTCCTCGCTGCGCCGCATCTCCTCCTCGCCGCGCTGCCGTTCGGCGAGCGAGGACTCGACGTGTTCGATCATCCGGTTGAGCGCGGCGCCGACCTGGCCTGCCTCGCTGCCGGGGTCGGTGTCCCGGGCGGGGACGCGGGTGAGGCCGGTGACCTCGCCGCGGTCCAGCGGGGCCCGGGAGACCTCGACGGCGGTGGCGGCGACCCGGCCCAGGGGCCGCAGTTGACGTCGTATGACCACCGCGCAGACCACCCCTGCGGCGCCGAGCCCGACGGCGGCGACGACCGACTCGACCACCATCAGTTTGGTGATCATGTCCTGTACGTCGCCCATCGGGAGTCCGGCCAGGACGCGGACGCCGTCGTCGTCCAGGACGGTGAGCCGGTAGGTGCCGAGGCCGGGCACGGTACGGGTGTGCTCGGCGCCGTCGGCCGTGAGGCCTTCGAGGGCGGCGCGCTGGTCGTCGCCGAGCGCCTGCGGGGCGGCGTCCTGGCTGACGACCGCGGCGGCGAGGACGGCGCCGTCGTCGTCGAGCCGGGCGGCGAGCATCCCGGCGGGGTGGCCGCTCTCGTGGAGGAAGGTGAGGTCCCGGTCGAGCTCGGGGTGGAGCGAGGCGCCGCCCAGGCTGCGGTCGGCGGCGTCGCTGACGCGCTGGTCCAAGTTGCCGAGCAGATAGGCGCGTTGGGCGTAGACGGTGGTGACCGCCATCGCGGCGCACACGACGACGAGGACCGCGCCGATGAACAGGAGCAGACGGGTCCGCAGGGAGCGTCCGCCGAAGAGAGGCAGACGGGTCCGCAGGGTGCGCCCGCGCGGTCGCGCGGTCATCTCCCTTCCTCCACGGGCCTGATGGTGTATCCCGTGCCGCGCACGGTGTGGATCATCGGCGCGCGGCCCTTGTCGATCTTGCGGCGCAGGCTGGAGATGTAGACCTCGACGAGGTTGCCGCCGCCGTCGAAGGAGCTGCTCCACACGTGGTCGAGGATCTGGGCCTTGCTCAGCACCTGGCGGGGATGGTTCAGCAACAGGCGGAGCAGGTCGAACTCCTTTGCGGTGAGCTGGAGTTGCTGTCCCGCGCGGTGCACCTCGCGGGTCTCCCCGGTCAGCACGAGGTCGCCGAGGACGCGTACGGAGTCGTCGGCCGCGCTGTGCTCGGTGCCGGCCCGGCGCAGCAGTCCGCGCAGCCGCAGCACGACCTCCTCCAGGGAGAAGGGCTTGGTCACGTAGTCGTCGGCGCCGCTGTCGAGTCCGTCGAGACGGTGCTCCACGGTGTCGCGGGCGGTGAGCATGAGCACGGGCAGCTTCGGGTTCTCGTATCGCAGGCGGCGCAGCACCTGGATGCCGTCGAGGTCGGGCAGCATCCCGTCCAGCACGACGGCGTGCGGGGCGCAGCCGCGGGCGATCCTGAGCGCGCTCTGTCCGTCGCCGGCCGGATAGGGCCGCCAGCCCGCCTCGGTGACGGCCACGGACAGCACTTCGGTGAGCGCGGGTTCGTCGTCGACGATGAGAACGCGGACCCGTCCGCTTCGGGTACCGGAGATGCCAGCCATGTCCTGATCCTGTCCCGGTTGGCTGAGGGAATGCTGTGTTCCGACTGAGCCGCAGCCGTGCAAAACGGACGGCCGACAGGTGGGCGGACCTGCGGAGTCCGGTTGTGGACCGGGGTGCGGACCGGGGCGGGCGGCCGCTCGTGACCGCTCGCCCTTGGCCGGTTTCGCGCCAACTCCGTTGGCCGAAGGGGGCATTGGCACGCTCCGGCCACTCGATTCCCTTGAGCGGCCCGCGGCCGGACGCCCACTGTGATCCGTGGCTTCCGCTTACCGGGCGGAGGCGTTCCGCGTTCAGGGGAGGACGTCCACCCATGCGAAGACTCCACGCCCTGTGGGCCGTGGCAGGAGCGGCCGGACTGCTCGCGGGGGCGATCACGCCCGCGACAGCCGCCCTGGGATCCCAGGTCACCACACCCGCCCACGGATCCCGGGCCACCGCACCCACCGCACCCACCCCATCCGCCGCGCCCGCCGCGTCCCGCACGGGCCCGAGCACCACCCCACCGCAGACCGTCACCCTCATCACCGGCGACACCGTGACCCTCACCGTCGGACCGGACGGCAAGAACGCCGTCGACGTACGGCGCGGCAAGGGCCGCGAGGCCGCCACCTTCCTGTCCAGCGAGAAGAACGGCGAGATCAGTGTCCTGCCGGCGGACGCCGTCCCGCTGATCAAGGCGGGCCGCCTCGACCCGGCCCTGTTCAACGTCACCCAGCTGGTCGAGCAGGGATACACGGACGCGAGGACGGGCTCCACCCCGGTCATCGCGACGTACAGCAAGGGCACCGACACCCCCGAGGGCACGCGCCGGACGCTGGCGCTGCCCGGGATCGACGGCGCCGCGCTCAGCGCGAAGAAGTCCCCGGCCTTCTGGTCGGACATCGCCCCGCCGCTCGGCACGGCGCCCACCGCGAAGGCCGCGAAGCGGCTCGGTGACGGCATCGACAAGATCTGGCTGGACGCCGAGGTGCAGGCGTCCCTCGACGTGAGCGTGCCGCAGATCGGCGCGCCCGAGGTGTGGAAGGCGGGCTACGACGGCACCGGCGTCGAGGTCGCGGTCCTGGACACGGGCGTGGACACCGGGCACCCGGACCTGACCGGGAAGATCGCCGGCTCGGAGAGCTTCGTACCGGACGAGACGATCCAGGACGGCTTCGGCCACGGCACCCATGTGGCGTCCACGATCGTCGGCTCGGGCGCGGCCTCGGGCGGCCGGTACAAGGGCGTGGCGCCGGGCGCGCGGCTGCTGGTCGGCAAGGTGCTCGACAACACGGGCAGCGGTCAGGCCTCCTGGATCATCGCGGGCATGGAGTGGGCGGCGCACTCCGGCGCGAAGATCGTCTCGATGTCCTTGGGCGGCACGGCGTACGGTCCCTCCGACGTGCTCAGTGAGACCGTCGACCAACTGTCCGCGTCCACCGGCACGTTGTTCGTGATCGCGGCCGGAAACGCGGGCCCGGGCGAGCAGACCCTGGGCACCCCGGGCATCGCCGACTCGGCGCTGACGGTGGGCGCGGTCGACAAGTCGGACCAGTTGGCCTCGTTCTCCAGCCGTGGTCCGCGCCTCGGCGACTCCGCGGTCAAGCCGGAGATCACCGCGCCGGGCGTGAACATCACCGCGGCCCGCGCCGCCGGCACCACCATGGGTACGCCGGTCGACGACAACTACACGACGGCGAGCGGCACTTCGATGGCCACCCCGCATGTCGCGGGCGCGGCGGCGTTGGTGGTGCAGGCCCATCCGGACTGGACCGGCGAGCAGATCAAGGAGGCGCTGGCCAGCACCGCGAAGACGAACGCCGACGACTCCGTGTTCGAGCAGGGCGACGGCCGGGTCGACGCCGTACGTGCGGTCGAGCAGGGCGTCTTCGCGACCTCGGCGCTGAGCTTCGGCAGGTTCGAGGACGGCGACAACGGTGTCGTCGGCAAGGACATCACGTACACCAACACCACCGACAGTCCGGTGGAGTTGAAGCTCTCGTCGTCACTGCCCTACCTCGCTCTGAGCTCCGGTTCGGTGACCCTGCCCGCGAGGGGCAGCACGACCGTCTCCGTCGGCGTCGACCCGGCGCGGGAGACCGAGGGCCGGTACACGGGTCATGTCACGGCGACCGCCGACGGCGGCGTCCAGGTCACCACGGCCGTCGGCTTCGAGAAGGCGCCGAAGACGTACGACCTCAAGGTCTCGCTCGTGGATCGCGAGGGCAACCCGTCGACCGGGGCCTCGCTCTTCACACTCCAGGAGCTGAACGGCGCCTACCCCGACGACTACGGCTTCCTCGGCACCGGCTGGACCTGGCAGGTGCCGGCCGGCACCTACTCCATCGCGACCTGGATCCCGGACCGGGACGCGGGCGGTCTGGCGGTGGGCACCTCGGTCGTCGGCGACCCGGAGATCAAGGTCGACGGCGACACCGCCGTGGTCCTCGACGCCCGCAAGGCGGTGGAGATCAGACCGAGGACGAAGGAGGACTCCGAGTTCCAGGGCTTCAGCACCAGTTGGCACCGGGAGGGGCCGGGCAGCGCCTGGGGACTCACCTACAGCCAGGGCTTCTGGACCGACCACGTCTATGTGGCGCCGACCCGGCCGGTCACCGTGGGCACCCTGAACTTCTACGCCAAGTTCCGGCTGTACGCCAAGGAGTTGACGGCGAGCGTCACCGGCCCGGAGAAGACCGCGCTGCCCTCGCTCTACTACTCCCAGACGTACGACGACTTCCCGTTGAAGATCAGCGGTGACCACACGGTGCGGGCGGTGGACGCCGGCGGCGGTACCGCGGCCGACTTCGCCGGGCTCGACGTCAAGGGCAAGGTGGCGGTGGTCGGCGTCGTCGCCACCGAGCGGGCACAGAGCGCCCTGGACAACGCGACCAAGGCCGGGGCGGGTTACCTCATCGTCTACCGCAAGACGCCCGGTTTCTGGATCGAGGCCGTGGACCGGGCGACCACCGTCCCGCTGATGATCGCCACCGGCGAGGAGGGCGCCAGGCTGGCCGCCCTGCTGAAGACCGGCAAGAAGGTCACGCTGAAGCTGAGCGGCACACCGGTCAGTCCCTACGTCTACAACCTGCTCGCCGCACAGAGCGGCACCATCACGGCGAACCAGAAATACCGCCTCGACAAGTCCAACACCGTGAAGCGGAAAGCCCGTTACTACGGCGCCACGGCCGGCGAGACGGGCGCGGACACCCTGTACACCTTCCGCCCCTGGCAGCTCTTCGGCGTCGAGACCAGCGTGGACACCCAGCTGGGCACGGAACGCGACGAGTACTACTACGTCGACCCGGACACCCGCACCTGGCATGTCGTCTACCCGAACTGGCAGGCGCGCCGCGGCCAGTGGAGTCCGTTGCGCACCTTCACCGAGCCGGGCACCGAGCCCACCGAGAACTGGCTGCGCCAGGTCGTCCGGCCGGGCAGCAGCGAGGAGTACGGCCTCTCCGTGCGCGACGGTGACGAACTCACCTTCTCGGTACCGGAGTTGAGCGACTCCACGCCGGGCCACTACGGATATGTCGACGGCGTCGACACCACCGCGCAGGGCAGGCTCTACGCGGACGGGCAGTTCGTCGGCGACTCGACGCTGGGCGGGTACGGCGTCTTCGACGTCCCGGCGGCGAAGGCCTCGTACCGCTTCGATCTGGACGTGCAGCGCAAGGCGGCCTGGGCGAAGTACTCCACGAGCACGCACACCGAGTGGACCTTCGCCTCGGCGCACACCGGCACCGGGACGGCCCTGCCCCTGCTCACCGTCGGCATCGCTCCGAAGGGCCTCGACCTCCTCAACCGGGCCGACGCCAAGCGGGAGTTGACGGTCGGACTGCCGGTCGCGAACCAGTCGGGGAGCGTCCGGACGAGCGGTCTGAAGGCCTGGGTCTCCTACGACGACGGCGCGTCCTGGAAGGCGGTGAGCGTCAAGAAGGGTGAGGCACGGTTCAGGCCCGCGAAGGGCGCCGCGTCCGTGTCGCTGCGCGTGCGGGCCGTCGACCGGGACGGCAACGCGGTCGACCAGACCGTACTGCGGGCCTTCGGCCTGAAGTGAGCGCGAAGTCGAGCCCGAGGTCGAGCCCGAAGTGATCCCGAAGTGAGCGGACGGGCCGAGCCACGGTAAGGATTCTTAACAAAGAACCCCTACCGTGGCGAGCCATGGTGAACACGGCACAAGATCATGCACGACGGACCCCTGCCGCGAGCCCTTGGGCCGCGGTGGGGGTCTCCGCGTCCGACGAGTTGGTGTACCGGTCGATCCTCCATCAGCCGGACGCGGGCGCGGTCGGCTGGGCGCTGCTGAGCGGGGCGACCCCGGCCGGGCTGCGCGAGGCCTGCAACCGGCTGCTCGCGCTGGGGCTGCTCCAACCGCCGGACTCCATGGGCGGGTTACGGGCGGTCGACCCGCGGGTGGCGATCCGCGCGCTGATCCGGCGGCGCGAGACGGAGTCCGAACTGGTCGCCGCCACCGCCGAGGAGATGGCGACCGCGTACGAGGCGGGCCTGCTGCGCGAGGAGCCGTCCCGGCTGATCGAGGTCGCCTCCGGCGAGGGCGCCATCGCGGCCCGCCTGGAGGAGATGTACGCCCGCGCGGAGCACGAGGTGTGTCTCTTCGACACCCCGCCCTATCTCGCCCCGCCCGCACCGCAGGTGGACCTTCAGGCCGATCTCCTCAAGCGCGGGATCGTCTCGCGCGGCATCTACGCGGCGACCGCCCTGGAGGATCCGAACGCCCTGTCCCGCGCCTGGAACATGGTCGAACTCGGCGAGCAGGCACGGGTGTTGCCGTCCGTGCCGCTCAAACTGCTGGTGGTCGACGGGCGTCGGGCCCTGCTCCCGCTGACCTCGTCGGCGGCGGGCGGCTACTGCGCCGTCGTCGTATGGCACTCGGCGGTGACCGAAGCCCTGCAGAAGCTCTTCGAGCTGGCCTGGCAGCAGGCGACTCCGCTCGGCCGGCCCGCCGGGAACGCCGAACTCTCCGAGGACGAGCAGGCGTTGACGCGGCTGCTGGCGGCGGGCCTGAAGGACGAGGCGGTCGCCCGTCATCTGGGGATCAGTCTGCGCACGCTGCGGCGGCGGGTGAGCGACCTCCAGGAACGGCTCGGGGCGGCCAGCCGCTTCCAGCTCGGACTGCGGGCGGCCCAGCGGGGCTGGCTGTAGCACAACGGCGAAGGGCCGCACCCCCGTCGCCGGGGATGCGGCCCTCAACCGCCGTACCGGAGCCGCTAGTTGCGGATCAGGTTGCGCAGCACGTACTGCAGGATGCCGCCGTTGCGGTAGTAGTCGGCCTCGCCGGGGGTGTCGATGCGGACGACCGCGTCGAACTCCACGCCGGTGTCGGTGGTGACCTTGACCGTGCTCGGGGTGGTGCCGTCGTTCAGCTCGGTGATACCGGCGATGGAGAAGGCCTCCTCGCCGGTCAGACCGAGGGACTCGGCGGACTGGCCCGCCGGGTACTGCAGCGGGATGACGCCCATGCCGATCAGGTTCGAGCGGTGGATCCGCTCGTAGGACTCGGCGATGACGGCCTTGACGCCGAGCAGCGCGGTGCCCTTGGCGGCCCAGTCGCGGGACGAGCCGGAGCCGTACTCCTTGCCGGCCAGGATGACCAGCGGGATGCCCTGCTCGATGTAGTTGCGCGAGGCGTCGTAGATGAAGGAGACGGGGGCGTCCGCCTGCGTGAAGTCACGAGTGAAGCCGCCCTCGGTGCCCGGCGCGACCTGGTTGCGCAGGCGGATGTTGGCGAAGGTGCCGCGGATCATGACCTCGTGGTTGCCTCGGCGGGAACCGTAGGAGTTGAAGTCACGCCGCTCGATGCCGTGCTCGGTGAGGTACTTGCCGGCCGGAGTGTCGGCCTTGATGGCGCCGGCGGGCGAGATGTGGTCGGTGGTGACCGAGTCGCCGAGCTTGGCCAGCACGCGCGCGCCGGCGATGTCGGAGACCGGGGTGGTCTCCATCGTCATGCCCTCGAAGTAGGGGGGCTTGCGGACGTAGGTCGACTCGGCGTCCCACTCGAAGGTGTTGCCGGTCGGGATCGGCAGCGCCTGCCACTGGGCGTCACCGGCGAAGACGTCGGCGTAGGACTTGTTGAACATGTCCTCGCCGATGGCGTTCGCCACGACGTCGTTGACCTCGGCCTCGGAGGGCCAGATGTCCTCGAGGAAGACCGGCTTGCCGTCCTGGTCGGTACCCAGGGCGTCGCGGGTGATGTCCACCTTCATGGAGCCCGCGAGGGCGTACGCGACGACCAGCGGCGGGGAGGCCAGGTAGTTCATCTTGACGTCGGGGTTGATCCGGCCCTCGAAGTTGCGGTTGCCGGAGAGCACCGAAGTGACGGCCAGGTCATGGTCGTTGACGGCCTTGGAGACCTCTTCCGGCAGCGGGCCGGAGTTGCCGATGCAGGTGGTGCAGCCGTAGCCGACGAGGTTGAAGCCGACCTTGTCGAGGTAGGGGGTGAGCCCCGCCTTGTCGAAGTAGTCGGTGACGACCTTGGAGCCCGGGGCGAGGGTGGTCTTGACCCACGGCTTGCGGGTCAGGCCCTTCTCCACGGCCTTCTTCGCGACGAGCGCGGCGGCGACCATGACGTACGGGTTCGAGGTGTTGGTGCAGGAGGTGATGGCCGCGACCGTCACCGCGCCGTGGTCGAGCTCGTACGTCGAGCCGTCGGGGGCGGTGACGGTGACCGGGTTGCTCGGCACACCGTTGCTGGCGGCCGGGGAGTCGGAGGCCGGGAAGGACTCCTTGCCCGCCTCGTCGTCGTCGGCGACGTAGTTGCGTACGTCGCTCTTGAACTGCTCGGAGGCGTTGGCGAGGACGATGCGGTCCTGCGGGCGCTTCGGGCCTGCGATCGAGGGGACGACCGTGGCGAGGTCGAGCTCCAGCTTCTCGGAGAAGTCGGGCTCGGCGGCCGGGTCGAGCCAGAGGCCCTGCTCCTTGGCGTACGCCTCGACGAGCGCGAGCTGCTGGGCGTCGCGGCCCGTCAGCTTCAGGTACTTGATGGTCTCGGCGTCGATCGGGAAGATCGCGGCGGTGGAGCCGAACTCCGGCGACATGTTGCCGATGGTGGCGCGGTTGGCGAGCGAGGTGGCGGCGACGCCTTCACCGTAGAACTCGACGAACTTGCCGACGACACCGTGCTTGCGCAGCATCTCAGTGATGGTCAGCACGAGGTCGGTGGCGGTGGTGCCCGGGGTCAGCTCGCCGGTCAGCTTGAAGCCGACGACGCGCGGGATGAGCATCGAGACCGGCTGGCCGAGCATCGCGGCCTCGGCCTCGATGCCGCCGACGCCCCAGCCCAGCACACCGAGGCCGTTGACCATGGTGGTGTGGGAGTCGGTGCCGACGAGGGTGTCGGGGTACGCCTGGCCGTTGCGGACCATGACCGTGCGCGCCAGGTGCTCGATGTTCACCTGGTGGACGATGCCGGTGCCCGGCGGGACGACCTTGAACTCGTCGAACGCGGTCTGGCCCCAGCGCAGGAACTGGTAGCGCTCGCGGTTACGGCCGTACTCCAGCTCGACGTTCTGCGCGAACGCCTCGTGGGTGCCGAACTTGTCGGCGATGACGGAGTGGTCGATGACCAGCTCGGCGGGGGCGAGCGGGTTGATCTTCGCCGCGTCACCGCCCAGCTCCTTCACGGCCTCACGCATGGTCGCGAGGTCCACGACACAGGGCACGCCGGTGAAGTCCTGCATGATCACGCGAGCCGGCGTGAACTGGATCTCCTGGCTGGGCTGGGCCTGCGAGTCCCAGCCGCCGAGGGCACGGATGTGGTCGGCGGTGATGTTCGCGCCGTCCTCGGTGCGGAGCAGGTTCTCCAGCAGCACCTTCAGGCTGTACGGAAGGCGAGCCGAGCCTTCCACCTTGTCCAGCCGGAAGATCTCGTACGACTCGTCGCCCACCTGCAGCGTGCTGCGGGCGTCGAAGCTGTTCGCCGACACGACAGTCTCCTTCATTGATGTGCGCGTACTCACTCACCACGATCCTGCCGCCACGGCTACTTGGCCGATCCGCTAAGGTAAGGCTAAGTTAGGCAAGCCTTACCGCCGGGTCGGCGATGGGGTGCGGCTGCGGTGCTCCTGGTGCAGATATCTCGATGTCGAGATAACTCTAGTACATGGGGGCGGACTGGTCATGCCCGGGCCGTGTCCGACCTCTGCCAGTACTCTGCCGAGCCAGGAACGCGGACTTCGTCAGTGGCCCGGCTGGGGCGGTCTCGGAGCCACAGAGACCCTGACCGTTCACTTGAGGCCGGAGTGGGACAGGCCCTCGATGAAGTGGCGCTGGGCCAGGACGAAGACGATCAGCATCGGCAGGACCGTCATGGTGGCGGCGGCGAGCTGCGTGTTCCACATCGGGCCGCCGTAGGAGTCGGCGAAGCGGGTCAGGGCTGCCCTCCCTGGCGCCGGCCAAGGCCGAGGGCGTCTCCTGCGTGTGCTGGTACCAGTTCCACGACAGCGTGCTGGGCATGCCGCAGGTCGCCGATCCGGACAACGTCGAGTACCACTACGGGCTGGTGAACCGCGACCTCAGCCCCCAGCCGTCGCTGCTGGCGTACGCGACCGCGGCCCGCGTCCTCGACGAGGCCGTCTTCTGGGGCCGGCTGACCTTCCCCGACCCGAAGACCTTCGGCCTGTGGTTCGACACACCCGACGGCCCGGCGGTCGTCCTGTGGAACCGGGCCGACGGCTACCTGCTGAACACCTCCGGCGCACGCACCGACTGGCACTTCCCCGCCCCCGAGGTCTGGGTGGACCCCTGGCCGACCAAGACCCGCCTCAAGGCCACCGCCGCCACCGCCGTACGCGAGCTGGACGCCGTCGGCCGCAGCCGGCAGCTGTCACCCGCCCACGGCCGCGTCACCCTCACCCTCGACGGCGCGCCGCGCGTCTACTACGGCCTGACACCGGTGGCCGGACCCGACGCCAACTCCCTTGCGGGCTGCGGCTGACGGGGCACGCGGCCCGACATCCGGTGGGTGCCGACCGCCATACCCGCGCACCTTCGGGGTACCCGCTCCAGGACGAAAGGGGGCGGGCATGCCGCTCACGTTCCGCAAGAGCTTCCGGATCCTTCCTTGGCTTCGGTTGAACATCAACAAGCGCTCGATGTCCATCACCACCGGCGGGAAGCACGGTCCGCGACACACGCGCAGCACGACCGGACGACGTACGACATCCATGGATTTGCCCGGACCTTTCGGGTGGCGCAAGACGCGCACCAAGAAGGACGACTGACCGGCCGTCACCCGAACGGACCCCCCAGGAGGCGCCATCTCATATCCGAGATAGCCTCAACCCCATGGCAGACGACTACCTCGTACGCATCGGCAAGCTCATCCGTGACGCCCGGCAACACCGTGGCTGGACACAGGCGCAGCTCGCGGAGGCGCTCGGCACCAGTCAGAGCGCGGTCAACCGCATCGAGCGCGGTAACCAAAACATCAGCCTTGAGATGATCGCTCGAATCGGTGAAGCGCTGGAGAGTGAGATCGTCTCGCTGGGCTATGCGGGTCCGATGCATCTGCGAGTCGTCGGTGGTCGTCGTCTGTCCGGCGCCATCGACGTCAAGACCAGCAAGAACGCGTGTGTGGCACTGCTGTGCGCCTCCCTGCTCAACCAGGGGCGCACAGTGCTGCGCCGGGTGGCGCGGATCGAGGAGGTCTACCGCCTGCTCGAGGTGCTCAGCTCGATCGGCGTGCGCGCCCGGTGGATCAACGACGGGGTCGACCTGGAGATCGTGCCGCCGGCCGAGCTGAACATGGCGGCGATCGACGCCGAGGCGGCCGTACGCACCCGCTCGATCATCATGTTCCTGGGCCCGCTGCTGCACCGCATGGACCACTTCAAGCTGCCCTACGCCGGCGGCTGCGACCTCGGTACGCGGACCATCGAGCCGCACATGATCGCGCTGCGCCGGTTCGGCCTGGACATCGCGGCGACCGAGAACCAGTACCACGCGCAGGTCGACCGGAGCGTGCGCCCCGACCGCCCGATCGTGCTGACCGAGCGCGGGGACACGGTCACCGAGAACGCGCTGCTGGCCGCCGCCCGGCACTCCGGTGTCACCGTCATCCGCAACGCGTCCTCCAACTACATGGTCCAGGACCTGTGCTTCTTCCTGGAGGCGCTCGGCGTCCGGGTCGAGGGCATCGGCACCACCACCCTGACCGTGCACGGCGTACCGAACATCGACGTCGACGTCGACTACTCCCCCTCCGAGGACCCGGTCGAGGCGATGAGCCTGGTGGCCGCGGCGGTGGTGACGGAGTCGGAGCTGACGGTCCGGCGCGTCCCCATCGAGTTCCTGGAGATCGAGCTCGCGGTCCTGGAGGAGATGGGCCTCGACCACGACCGTACGCCCGAGTACTTCGCGGACAACGGCCGTACGCGCCTGGTGGACCTCACGGTCCGGCCCTCCAAGCTGGAGGCGCCGATCGACAAGATCCACCCGATGCCGTTCCCGGGCCTGAACATCGACAACGTGCCGTTCTTCGCGGCCATCGCGGCGGTCGCGCAGGGCAAGACCCTCATCCACGACTGGGTCTACGACAACCGCGCGATCTACCTCACGGACCTCAACCGCCTCGGCGGCCGGCTCCAACTCCTCGACCCGCACCGCGTGTTGGTCGAGGGCCCGACCCGCTGGCGGGCCGCCGAGATGATGTGCCCGCCCGCCCTGCGCCCGGCCGTGGTCGTCCTCCTGGCGATGATGGCGGCCGACGGCACGTCCGTGCTGCGCAACGTGTACGTCATCAACCGGGGGTACGAGGACCTCGCCGAGCGTCTGAACTCCATCGGGGCGCAGATCGAGATCTTCCGGGACATCTAGACCTTCCAGGACATCTGATCTTCCGGGAGATGCGATCTTCCCGGAGATGTGCGCCGCGACCGCCGTCGCACCCCACCCGACCTGCTGTCCAGCGGATCGGGTGGGGTGCGGCGGCGTCCGTGTGCCGGGCCGGTGCCGGTGCTGCCCGGCGGGAGCGGCTTGACCTTGCCCCCGGGGGCAGGGTTTAGCGTTCTTCGAGGTGAGAGACATGCAGATCGGTGAACTGGCCGGCCGGGCGGGCGTGACGGCCAAAGCGGTGCGCTACTACGAAGCGCTGGGGCTGCTGACCCCTGAGCGGCTGCCCAACGGCTACCGGAACTACGACGAGCACGACCTGCGGCTCGTACGGGAGATCCGGGCGCTGAGCGATCTCGGGATCCCCGTGGAGCGCACCCGTCCCTTCCTGGAATGCCTGGCGGTCGGCCATGAGCACGGCGACGACTGTCCCGCCTCGCTGGCCGGGTACCGGGAGGCGATCGACGATCTCTCGCAACGCATCGCGGGCCTCACCGCCCGCCGGACCACGCTGGTCGCGCACTTGCTGACGGCCGCCCACCGCAACAGCTGTGCCGCACCGGCCGACGGACGTCAGGAGCCATTGATGGACTACACGAGCCTGCCCGCCGACCTGCCCGTCCCCCAGGACGACGGCGCGGCCGCCCACCTGCCCGGCCTGCCGGTCCCGCCCCTGGAACTGCGCAGCAGCGGCGGGTCGTTCGTCCGGCTCGACGCGCTCGGTGAGGGGCGGACGGTGGTGTACGTGTATCCGCTCACCGGCCGGCCGGGCACCGACCTGCCCGAGGGCTGGGACGCGATTCCCGGGGCGCGCGGCTGTACGCCCGAGGCGTGCGGCTTCCGCGACCACTACCAGGAACTGCTGGCCGCCGGAGCGGTCCGGGTGTTCGGCCTGTCGAGCCAGGAACCCGACTACCAGCGTGAGGTGGTCGAGCGGCTCTACCTGCCCTTCGAGATGCTCTCCGACCCGGAGCGGAGCCTGGCCGGGGCGCTGGACCTGCCCCTCTTCGAGACCAACGGGCTGACGCTCTACAAGCGGCTGACGCTCGTCGTCCGCGACGGCGTGATCGAGCACGTCTTCTATCCCGTCTTCCCGCCGAACGACCACGCCGACGAGGTGCTCGCGTGGCTGCGGGCCAACTCCCTTTAAGGAGAAGTCGATGTTCACCGGCCTGAGTGCCTTTCCCCTCACCCCGGTCACCGAGGACGGCGTCGAGGAGGACTCGTTCGCCGCGCTGGTCGCCCGGCTCGCCGGCGCCGGCGTCGACTCGATCGGCGCTCTGGGTTCCACGGGGTCCTACGCCTACCTGCGCCGCGAGGAACGGGCCCGCGCGCTGCGGATCGCGGTGGCGAACGCCGGCTCGACCCCGGTCGTCGCGGGCATCGGCGCGTTGCGCACCCGGCACGCCCTGGAGGCGGCGGAGGACGCCCAACTCGCCGGTGTCGCCGGGGTGTTGCTCGCACCGATGTCGTACCAGCGGCTGACCGAGTACGAGGTGTTCGGGCTCTTCGAGGACGTCACGGCGAACCTCTCGGTCCCGCTGGTCGTCTACGACAACCCGGGCACCACGCACTTCACCTTCACCGACGAGCTGTACGCACGCGTGACCGAGCTGCCGCACGTGGCGTCCATCAAGATCCCCGGTGTGCCCGCCGACCCCGAAGCCGCCCGGGCGCGTGTCGAGGAGCTGCGCCGGCTCCTTCCCGACCGTGTGACCGTGGGGGTCAGCGGCGACGTCTACGGGGCCACCGGGCTCAACGCCGGGTGCGACGCCTGGTACTCGGTGATCGCCGGCACCTTCCCGGAGCCGGCACTGACGATCACCCGGGCCGCGCGGTCCGGCGACGCCGACGGAGCCCGCCAGGCCGCGCAGCGGCTCCAACCCCTGTGGGACCTCTTCGCCCGGCACGGCTCCTTGCGCGTGATCGCCGAGGCGGCCGAGCACGTCGGCCTCATCCCGCCACGCAGCCTTCCGCTGCCGGTGCGCGGTCTCGGCGCCGAGGCCCGGGCTCAAGTAGCGGACGTGGTCGATCGGTTGGGACTGCGCGCGTAGGTCAGGTCCCGTACAGGCGGGCCTCCCAGCGGGCGTGTGAGCGGCGGCCGGTCAGGCGCCACAGGAGGCGGGCGGGCACGGGCGCCTTGGTGAGGATCGTCCGTTGCTCCTCGGGAGTCGCCACCGCCATCAACGCGCTGAAGGCACGCAGCAGATGCTTCTTGTCCAGCTGGGCCAGGCTGATCTCGCCGAGCCGCTCCCATGCGGCGACGGTCAGGCACTCGGCGGCCAACGGCAGGATGGTGCGCTCCTCTTCGTCCATGTGGGAGGTCAACACCGCGCCCAGGTCGACGAGTTGGTCCGCGACCTGCGCGCAGAGGAGCTGTCGGGGATCGGCCGCCAGTCCGTCCAGCGCGCCCGTCACCCGCGTGACCAACTCGTCGAGGCGGTGGTGCTGTTCCTCCATGCGCGCGATCGTCTCGGCCTGGTCCGCGGCCCGTGCCGCGAGCCGGGGCCAGAGGAACTCGTCCTCGCTCACGTGGTGGGCCTCAAGACCCATGAGCAGGAACCGCACCGCGTCCACGACCAGCGCGGCCCGCGCGGTGTCGCCGGGCCGCAACCCGCGCACCAGATCCGGCAGTTCGGCGCACGACCGCCGGAACGTGCGGTGCACCACGACCATGTCGTGCACATCGGGCTTCTCGGTGATGACGTCGGACATGATGCTCCCTGGCCCTTGCTCAGCTGTTCTCGGACCACCGTGCCGAACTCGGATCAACGTCTGATCGACGGCGGGTGAAAGCGCTGGTCAGCGCTGTGCCGCTGCCTTTCGCAGGCGGTCGCTCACCTCGTACACATGCTCGGCCGCGGAGATGTTCACCTCGGCCCGGTCCGAGCTCAGTGCGGTGAACAGGCGGGCCACCTCGTCAAGGAAGTAGGCCGGGCTGTTCGGGTCGTCCGGCGCGCCGCCGACGGCCTCCGACTCGGCGAAGAACTCGACGGCCTCCGCACTGCGCCCCTGGTCCACGAGCACGACCGACAGCAGCCGGGTGGACATGTGGAGCGTCAACGGGTCGTCCCCGTCGCGGGACCGCCCGATCCCCGCGCGCAGATCGGTCTCCGCCGCCGTCAGGTCACCGCGGACGAAGGCGAGCCAGGCCCGGATGTGCCGGGTCTGGGACGGCAGATCCGGGTCGTCGCCCAGGTCGGCCGCCGCGACCGCGTGGTCCGTGACACGTTCCAGCTCCCGCTGGTGCGCGGGCCCGGCGAAGAGCCCGCTCGACGCGATCACCGACAGCGCGGCGACGACGATCCGCGAGGCGTCCGGGATGTCGCGCAGCACCCGGGAGAACACCGAGACCAGCAGGGTGTGTTCGGCCAGCAGCCAGGTGCGCGCCTGGGCGGCGTCGGCGAACGCAGTCCCGTCAGGGGCACGGAGAAGAGATGGACGCTGAGCGATCCGGCCCGTTCGGTCGCGCTCATGGCCTGGAGCAGCGTGGCATGCAGGAACATCGCCAGCCGCACCAGCGCCGCCTGGCGCTCCGCGACGGGATCCTCGCGAGCGGCACGCCGGGCGGCGAACGCCCGTACCAGATCGTGGAATCGGTAACGGTCGGCCGAATGCGGTTCGAGCAGACCGGCCTCGACCAGATGCTCCAGCTGCTCCTCGGTCTCCGGTGCCGGCTGGTCGAGCAGGACCGCCGCGACCGCGACCGGGAAGTCGGCGGCGTCGAGCAGCGCGCACACGCGCATCGCCCGGGCCTGCGCGGGGGCGAGGGCGCGGTAGCCGACCTGGAAGGTGGCCTCCACGGACATCCCGCCGGCCCGCAACTCGTCGAGCTGGTGCTCCTCGGCGCGCAGCCTCAGCAACTGCGCACCGAGCCCGCGTCCGGGACGAGCCGCCGCACGGGCACCGATGATGCGCAGCGCCAACGGCAACTGCCCGCACGCGCCGACCAGTTCCAGCGCGAGTTCCGGGTCGGCGGCGATCTGCGCGTCGCCGGTGAACCGGCCCAGCATGGTCACCGCCTCCGCCTGATCGGGCACCGGCACCTCGAAACGCGTCGCGCCCGGCGGTACGAGCGACCGGTGCCGGGTCGTGATCAGCGCGGCGTTGCCGGGGGTGCCCGGGAGCAGCGGTGTCACCTGGGCGGTGTCGGAGGCGTTGTCCAGGAGCACGAGAATCCGGCGGTCGGCGGTCAGGGTCCGATAGGCGCCGGCGCGGGCGCTGGGCGTCGCGGGGATCCGGGCGGCGGGCATGCCGAGCGCGAGGAGGAAGTCGACCAACACGTCCGCGGGATCGGCGGGTTGGCCACCGTCACCCCGCAGGTCGACGTAGAGCTGCCCGTCCGGATAGTCGCCGCGGATGCCGTGGGCCAGGCGCAACGCGAGCGCTGTCTTCCCCACGCCGCCGATACCGCTGAGCACGGCCAGCGAGACCGCTTCCCCGCCGGGCCGCAACGCGAGCCGGAGCCGCTCCCCCAGCCGCTCCCGTCCTACAAAGTCGCCGGGCGCCGGGGGGAGTTGCTGGGGACGGACGCCGGTCGGGACCTCGTCGATCTGCGTACTCGCGGACCGGTCGGCCGAGTGGTCGGCCAAGCGGTCGGCAGCCGATTCGATGTGCTGTCCCTGGTCGCCGTCGGACCGCGCCGCGGTGTCGCCGGAGGCACCGGCGGACGTCGTGACAACGGTCGACGTAGTCACATGGGTGGCGGTCCCGGCAGCGTCCGAGCCCGCGGCACCGATCGACGGCGCGGCCTCAGCGGCCCGAGGTCCTTCAGGACGCGACTCGACAGGCTCGGGCTCGGCGCCGCTGAGGACGCGGGTCTGCAACTCGCGCAGCTCCGGCCCCGGTTCCATGCCGAGTTCGGCCACCATGGTCTCGCGGGCCGCGGCGTACACCGCGAGGGCCTCCGCCGGCCGGCCGGCCCGGTACAGCGCGCGCATGCGGAGCGCGTACAGGTCCTCTCGCAGCGGATGGTCGGCGATCAGCGAGACCAGTTCCGTCGCCACCCGGGCGTGCTCACCCAGTTCGTCGGCGCACCCCAGCCGTGCCACCCGGGCGTTCAGCCGCAGTTCGAGGAACCGTCGGCGCTGCCGCTGGGCGTAGGGGCCGGGTACGCCGGACAGCGGCTCCCCCGACCACAGCGCCAGCGCGGCGTCGAACGCGCGCAGGGCGGGGCCGGTCCGCCGCGCGGCCACCAACTCCTCGCCGTCACAGACCAGTTGCTCGAAACGCAGGGCGTCGACGGCATGTTCAGGGATGTCGAGCCGGTAGCCACCCAACGTGGTTTCCAGTCGGGAACGGTCCTCGCCCAGCGAGAGGCGGATGCGGTAGACGTACGTCTGGAGCGAGCGCACCGCGTTAGTGGGCGGCTCCTCCCACAGCGCGTCGATGAGGTGGTCGAGCCCGCACTGGCGGCCTTCCGCGAGCAGCAGCCGGACGAGGACCGCACGCTGCAGCGGGCTGCCCGGATCCAGGTCACGCCCGCCATGGCGACCCCTCAGTGGCCCCAGCAGCCCGAACTCGTACCCTTCCACCGCCACTACCACCCGGCAGAGCTTAGCGGGCCGTTTTCACGGCGGCGCACAGTGCTTTCGGGTGGGCGTGCTCTGCGACCGCAACCGCCGAAACGGCGTCCCGGAGCCTCGGGGGCATCTGATACACCCCTGCTATGCGCACCGAATTCAACCTGTCCCGGCTTGAGCCGACGGCCGTCTACCGGCTGCTCACGGCGTCCGTCCTGCCGCGCCCCATCGCCTGGGTCTCGACCGTCTCCGCGGACGGCATCGACAATCTGGCCCCGCACTCCTTCTTCACGGTCTCGTCGGTCACACCGCCGATCGTCCAGTTCACCTCGGTCGGCCGTAAGGACTCCCTGCGCAATGTCGAGGCCACCGGGCAGTTCGTGGTCAACCTCGCCCCGGAATCGCTGGTCGAGGAGGTCAACAGGACAGCCACGGACTTCCCGCACGGCGTGAGCGAGTTCGACGCCGTGGGAGTGGCGCGCGAGCCCGGCGCCCGCGTGAAGGCGTCCCGTGTCGCCGGCTCCCCTGTGGCGCTGGAGTGCGAACTGCACAGCACGCTCCGGCTGGGCGACTCAACTGTGGTCTTCGGCCGGGTCGTTCACATCGCGATCGACGAAACCGTCCTGTCCGACGGCCATCCCGAGGTCACCCGCATGCGCCCACTGGCCCGCCTGGGCAAGGACGAATGGAGCACCCTGGGCGAGGTTCTCGACCTGCGCCGCATTCGCTACGCGGACTGGCCGGCGTCGAGCTGAGACCAGGTACTTGGTCGGCACCTGCCACGGGATAGATGGATTTGGCCCTTCTCCGGACCGATGTCGCTTCTCGGCAGTAGCATCGGGGGCCGGAAGGGGGGTCGCATTGCATGCGCGTTCTGCTTGTCTCGGACAACTTTGCACCGAATCGGGACGGGATTGCCGCATCCGTCATCTCCCTGGCTGCTGGATTGTGCGAGTTGGGGCATGAGGTGGCCGTGGTCGCACCACGACCGACTGCACCCATTCCGCCCGCCGCATACAAGACCTACTTTGTCGCCTCCTTTTTCACCGGATACGGGGACTACAGGTTCAGCTGGCCGCCGATCGGCGCCGTGAAGAGAATCATCAAGAATTTCAGTCCCGATATTGTCCATGTACACACTCTGGGCTCTCTCGGACTACTGGCGGCCAGTCACTGCCGAGACCTCGGGATCAAATGCGTCCTCACCTGGCACACCGACTTGGAGGCCTATCGCAAGGCCTATCCCATCCTGAATCTCTGCATCCCCATCATGTATCTGGCGAGCGTTCCCATGCGCATGTCGGCCGATGCCGTGAAGTTGCTCCTGCGTACGGTCATCGCTTTGGCGGCACGGAAGAGGGCCACTGAGCACTATCGCCAGATGCTGCGCGAGACCTTTACGCTATTTGATTACGTCATCGCCCCTTCGACCAAAGCGGCTTCAAACATCGCGGATCTGCTGCCCAAAAGGTTGATGCGCGTTGTTCCTACCGCACCCATCCCTCTTCAGGAACTTGACCCCAAGTCGAAGACTCACCTGCATTCATTGCGCAAGCTGCTGCACAGCGGAGATGCGGCTATTTGCTTTGTGGGGCGACTCTCGAAGGAAAAGAACCTTGAGGCGCTGCTACGGGTGATGGCGCACCATGTCCTGCCCGCGCATCCGCACGCAAGACTGAACGTGATCGGCGGTGGGCGTGCCAGGCTCCACTATCAACGCCTTACGGATTCGCTGCACATTTCGCACGCGGTTGCCTTTTCCGGACCTCTTCCACGGGAGCTGGTCGGGCATGCACTCGAACGTTGCGCGGTCTTGGCGCATCCTGCCTTGTCCGAAACTCAAGGCCTAGTGATCGGCGAAGCGGCTCTGGCTGGAATCCCTGCCGTTGTTCTGGATCCAGAACTCGCAGTTCAGCATGGAGTAACCGGATGTGTCGCCACGTCGGAGTCGGCGTTCGGTGCAGAGTTGGTCCAAATCATCCGCGCCCCAGAGACCGGACATCGCCTGGGAGCGAACGCACGGCTGGCTGCCGAAAAGTACACCCCGATCCAGTACGCGGACCACGTGGCCGCCACCTATCAAGCTCTTCAAATGAGCGGCCCAAAGACTACTAGATTCAGGGATTCTCATGACACGTAGAGTTGTGCTTGGACAGTCGGGAACCGACCGTTTTGCGGTGGATGCCACCGTCGGCGAATCTCTGGACGACCAACATCTGCGGATCATGCTTGCCGAGGTAGCAGATCTGACAAAAGCGATGCGTGAATTCCTGATGACAGCCGATCGATTCGTCAACTTCTCAGGGATCATCGCCGTCGGAGCTCTGACCATCGGGGGAATCAACCACAACCATGGAAAAAACTGGTTAGTCCTGGTTTTCGCACCCTATGGACTTGCCATGACTTTCGGCTACCTGATCCAGGTCTACACCGAGGTGGAAAAGCGGGCTGGGTACAAGAAGTTCTTGGAGTCTAAAATAAACCACACAATGGGAAGGCAGGCGCTTCTCGAGTCACAAATCAACTCACACGAGGACCGAAATAGGCGAAGCGTTTTTCTGATGCAATTGATCAATGGATTCGGATTCGTAACGCTGGCCTTCCTCAGCGGACTTGAAACATTTCACAGATACGCCAGCGGAAAGCACTGGGGAAACATCGTCGTAAATTTCAGCACTTTCAACATTCTCGGCCTCGGCCTTATTACCTATATGTTGATTCAGGCCGGACTGGAGAATTGGAGGGCAAGCGACCGGGCATACAAGCGCGCCCGATCCCTCTACACAAGCCCTGTCTCACCCCCGTAATAAGGCGCATCCCGGAAAATGAAAGTAAACGTACTGTCGGAATCCGCATTCACCGTGGGCGGCCACGGAGTGCACTCCGCCTACGTCGAAGACGTCGCCATGCTTCGCCATGTGCCCGAGGTCGATGTCCTGACGAACAGCCTGCGGCGGGCCGATATTCAACACGCACACACCGTGGGTCCGTACGCCTTGAGTCTTCTGAGGTCCGGTCCGATTCGCGTGATCACCGCCCATCTGACGGCGGGGTCACTGCGTGGCAGTCTTCGTGGCGATCGGTACTGGCACTCCGCATTCATGAGACATCTACGCGCATCCTATAATTCTGCCGACGCAGTTGTGGCAGTGAGTCGGAGCGTGAAGATCGAGCTTGAGAGTATGGGGGTGCACAAGCCGATTCACGTCATTCCCAACTCGATAGATGTTGCCACCGTACGCAAGCTGAGTGGTCTCCGGGATGATTATCGTGAGCGGCTCGGTATCAAGCCGGATCAGTTCCTCATCGTCGGAGTCGGCCAGGTACAGCCGAGAAAAGGTATTGCCACTTTCATCGAATGTGCCCGCGCGTTGCCACAAGCCGATTTCTGTTGGATCGGAGGCATGATCTTCGGCCCGCTCGCCGATCGCCGAACCGAGATGCGGCAACTTGTTGCAGACGCGCCAAGCAATGCACATTTCACCGGGCCAATAAACCGCTTCGAGGTGCTTCGCCGACTTGCTGCGGCGGACCTGTTTTTCTTGCCGTCGCTACAAGAGAACTGCCCTATGGCCGTCCTGGAAGCCGCAGCAGTCGAGCTGCCGATCCTGTTGCGCGACATCTCGCCGTACGAAGAGCTTTTCGGGTCAGATTGCGCCTACGGCGACGAAGACACTTTCGTACAGAAAATCGAAGCGCTCATCACCGACCGGGAACTGCTCACCAAGCTGTCTCGAACATCAGGCGAAATGGCGGCCAGATTTGATTCCAGTGTGAAATCTTCACGGATGCTGGACGTCTACCGATCAGCGGCAGGACTTCCGGTTGCCAACTCGGTCGATGGTTTTCTATAGCGATGCAGTTCTAGTGGAGCCGTCCCCACGCGGCGACCAGTTCCGATCCGACGACTCCGCCAAGGCTCCGGCCGTGCCGCTTGTGCGTCGGCGCACAGCCATTGCCCATGGGCGCGAGGTGCGGACCGAGGGGGACCGAGGGAGGGCCTGGGCCTGAGGGAGGGTGCGCGGCACCCACCTCCGTACGGCCTTCCTCGTCGAGGCGGGCGGGCGAAGACTCGGATCGTCGGGCGAGGACGCGGATCGTCAGCGGTCGCCGCCTCCGAGCCCGACCCCCTCAGCGCAGTCGCCGACTCCGCGCCCGCCCCCTCAGTTCCGCTCCCCGTATCCCCCAGGAGACCCCCGTGAACACCGCCTCCACCCCGGCCACCCCGTCCACCCCGGCCACCCCGACCACCCCGACCACCCCCAAGATCGTCATCGTGACGGGAGCGTCCAGCGGTATCGGCGCGGCGACCGCCCGTCGGCTCGCCGCGGTCGGTCACCATGTCGTGCTCGGGGCCCGCCGCACCGACCGGCTCGCGCTGCTCACCAAGGAGCTGAGGGAGGCCGGGCACAGCGCCGAACACGCCGAGTTGGACGTCACCGACCGGGCCGGCGTCCGTGCCTTCGTCGAGGCCGTGCTGGCTCGGCACGGGCGCGTCGACGTGCTGGTCAACAACGCGGGGGTGATGCCGCTCGCCCCGCTGGCCGCCCTGCGTGTGGAGGAGTGGGACCAGATGATCGACGTGAATCTGCGGGGTGTGCTGTACGGGATCGCGGCCGTGCTGCCGTCGATGCGGGAGCGGCGTTCCGGGCACGTCGTGAACATCGCGTCCACCGCCGCCCACCGGGTTGACCCGACGGCCGCGGTGTACTGCGCGACCAAGTACGCGGTGCGGGCCCTGTCCGAGGGGCTGCGGCAGGAGAACTCCGACGTCAGGGTCACCGTCGTCAGCCCCGGTTTCACACGTTCCGAGCTGACCGACAAGGGTGGCGACGCCGAGGCGCAGGGCGCGGCACGCACCGCCACCGAGCTGATCGGGCTGCCCGCGGCGGCGGTCGCCGAGGCCGTCGGCTACGCGATCGCCCAGCCCGCGGGCGTCGACGTGAACGAGATCGTCGTACGCCCCACGGTCCAGAACTGACCCTTCAGTGGCGCGGAGCCGCCATCGACGCGAGGTACGTCAGGGCCTCCGCGCTGCGGGTTCCCGGTTCCGCCGAGCCCACGAGCAGCTCCTGGCCGGGGGCGTCGCGTACGTCGAAGCTCTGGTAGGTGAGTTCGACGCGGCCGACCTCGGGGTGGACGAACACCTTGTAGGCGCGGGTGAGGGCCCGGACCGTCTGGTCGTTCCACAGGGTCCTGAACTCCCCCGAGATCTCCAGCAGTTCACGGACCAGGGCGTCGATCTCGGGGGTGTCGCTGAACCGGGCCGCGTTCAGCCGCAGCGCGTACACGGTCGCCGAGGTCACCAACTGCCGGTCGGGAAAGACCTCTTGGGCCAGCGGGTGGGTGAACAGGATGCGCGGCATGCTGGTCTCCCCCGCGAAGGGGGACAGCAGGGCGTCGGCGATGACGTTGGTGGCGAGGATGTCGAACGCGGGGCCCAGGACGTAGGCCGCGGCCGTCGGGAAGGCGTCGAGCAGCCGCAGCAGATCGGGGTGCACCTGGTCGCGCGGGCCGGCGGACTGCGCGCGGGGATTGATGCCGGCCAGCCGGAACAGGTGACCGCGCGCGTCGGTATCCAGGCGCAGCGCCCTGCCGAGCGCGTCGACGACCTGCGGCGAGGGGTTGGTCTCGCGGCCCTGTTCCAGCCGGATGTAGTAGTCGGCGCTCACCCCCGCGAGGACGGCCACCTCTTCCCGCCGCAGCCCCTTGACCCGACGGGTGCCGCCACCGACCGGCAGCCCGACATCGGCCGGTTCCAGGCGGGAGCGGCCGGCCCGCAGGAAGTCCCCGAGGGCGTTGACAGGCACGTTCCGCATACGAGCGACAGTACCCCCGGCGCCGTACACACGGCCGCTCTACGGGGTTCCCCTGTCCTCGCGCACGGCCGCCCTACGGGGTGTCCCCCTGTCCGCGCACACGGCCGTCCTACGGGTCTCCCCGGTCCTCCAGCAGCCGCTCAAGGCGGTCGAAGCGCGCGTGCAGGGCCCGGGTCGCCTCCTCTCGCATCGCACGCGCCGCGTCCTCCGCCTCGCGCGCGAGGTGACGGCGGCGCTTGTCGTCCCGGCCCACGAACCAGGTCGCGAGGGCCGCGGTGACCATCCCGTACGCGGTGATCCCGACGACCATCACCACCGAGCCGATGACGCGGCCCCACGGGGTCACCGGGAAGAAGTCCCCGTAACCGACCGTGGTCGCCGTCTCGATCGACCACCACAACGCCCTGGGGTACGAGGTGATCTGCGCCCCGCGCGCACCCCGCTCGGCGGCCACGACCACGTACGAGCCGACCAGCATCACCACCACGAGGACGGCGGTCGCCCCGCCCGCAGCCTTGAAGTGCAGCGAGCGTCCCTGCCGGCCGAGCAGCAGCGCGACCGTCCTGGTCCACAGTCCGGGCACCATGGTCCGGATCCTGCGCGACGCACGGCCGCCGCCCGGGCCCGGCGCGCCTGCGGACCGCCGCCGTCACCCCATCGGCGGGCGCTCACCCGGACGGGTCCGGACGGTGGTGAGGGGCGCGGTCGGATGATGGCCTTGCGCCATGACAGCCGAGCCCGACGCGGTGACCGAGACGTTCGTCTTCACCTGCGGCGACTGCGGCCACACCTGGGAACGGACCTTCGAGCTCATGTTCTTCACCGATCCCGGCCGTCCGGACATCCAGGAGTACGTCGACGAGAACGACGAGCCCCTCAGCTCGCCGCTGGCGGTGGCCGTCTGCCCGCGCTGCGGGAGCCGGGCGGTGCGGGTGTCGTCCCCCGGTTCCGCGTCCCCCGGGCCCGGCTGATCAGAGGTCGAGCAGTTCCTCGTAGAAGCCGCCGAAGCCTCGCTCGCGGTCGATGAGGTGGATCTCCAGGATCCAGTGGCAGACGCGGCCGGCCTTGTCGGTGCGGCGCAGCGGGGTGTCGTTGGCGGGGGTGATGTAGGACTCCGTGTCCGCGCCGTCGATGGTCTCGTGCGGGAACTCGCCGACGAGGTGTCCGGCGTGCCAGCCGCCCAGCTCCCAGCCGGCTTCGGTGGCGAGGCGGTCGACCTCGGCGTAGAGGCGGGCGCCGGTGATGTCGGGGTCGGCCTCGTAGAAGGCCCGGCCGGCCGCGAAGGCCTTGGGGAGGTCGTCGCGCAGGCGGCGCTTGACCGGGTCGTCGCCGAGCACGAAGGTGCGGCCGAAGTCGGCCTCGTACTCCTCGAAGATCGGGCCGAAGTCGGCGAACACGATGTCGTCGGCCTCGATCACCCGGTCCGGCGGGTTCTCCCGGTAGGGCTTGAGGGTGTTGGGGCCGGAGCGGACGATGCGCTTGTGCCAGTGGCGGGTGGTGCCGAAGAGGTCGTTCGCCAGGTCGCGGATCCGGTCGCTGACCGCTCCCTCGCCCGCGCCGGGCGCCACCAGTCCCCGTGTCTCGATCTCCGCGAAGAGTCGTTCGGCCTTGGCCTGCGCGTCCAGCAGTCGCGCCGCGCGCGTGGGTTCGTCGTCCGCCATGGGCCGAACGTAACGGCGTCTGATCGTTTCCGGCAATGTGATTTCGCCGTCCGCGCGCGCTCAGGGGTGGACGCGGACCGCGCGGGCCAGGAAGTGGTGGGTGGCGTCCTCGTAGTGGACCAGGTCCCAGTCGGCGGCGCGGACGGCCGGGCGGAGGTTCTCCTCGGCCAGCAGGTCGGCGGGGTCGAGGGGCCGGCCGTGGCGGGCGGCGCGTTCGGCGCGGCCGGAGGGGTGGAAGAGCAGCAGGACGCCGCCGGGCGCGGTGACCCTGGCCCACTCGCGCAGCGCCGCCGCGGGGTCGGGCACGTGGTCGACGAGGCCCGCGCTGAAGACGCCGTCCAGAGTCGCGGTCGCCAGCGGCAGCCGGGTGGCGTCGGCGAGCAGCAGCAGGGCGAGGTCCGCGCGGCCTTCGCGCCGCGCCGCCGTCAGCATCGCGGGCGTGAGGTCGGCGCCGAGGACGACGCCCGCGTCACCGACCTGTGCGCGGAGGGCGGGCAGGGCGCGGCCGGTGCCGCAGCCGACGTCGAGGGCCGACTGTCCAGGGCGCAGTCCCATCCGCTCGACCGCGGCCGTGTACCGGGGCTGGTCGGCCGCGAAGCGTTCCTCCCAGGTGGCCGCCCGGTGGGTGAAGAAGGCCCGGGTGGCGGTCTGTTCGGCGCGGTCCGCCACGAACGCGGCGAAGCGCTCGAACACGCCGTCCCGGTGCGGGGCCACGGCGGCCAGTTCGGCGGGCGCGGACTCCAGCAGCCCGGGGGCGGTGGCCGCCTCCTCCGGGAAGGCCGCGACGAAGGCGTCGATCGTCGCCTTGTCCGCCTCCAGATGGAACTGCATGCCCCAGGCCGAGCCGCCCACCCGAAACGCCTGCACCGGATACCGCTCGCAGGAGGCCAGCAGCGTCGCCCCGGCCGGCAGGTCCATGGTGTCGCCGTGCCAGTGCAGCACCCGCAGCCGCTCGGGGACGCCGGCGAACAGCGGGTCGGAGGCCGCGGCGGGCGCCGTCCGTACGTCGCTCCAGCCGACCTGCGTCCCCGACCCGAGGCGGCCGGTACCGCCCGCGGCGACGGCCAGCAGCTGCGCCCCCAGACACACCCCGAGCACCGGCACCTCGGCCTCCAACGCGGCGGCGAGCAGCGCCAGTTCGGCGGAGCGTCCCGGGAAGTCCTCGTACGCCGCCATCGGCCCGCCCATCACGACCAGACCCGCCAGCCCCTCGACCGAGTCGGGCACCGGCTCCCCGGCCCAGGTCCGGCAGATCCGGTACGGCAGTCCGGCCGCCGCCAGCGCGGCGCCGACGGCGTAGGGCCCCTCGCCCTGTGCGTGCTCCACGACCTGGATCACGGGCCACCACCTCCCGGACGACCGTACCCGAGCGACCACGCGCCATGACCGCATATGCACAGGCAATGGCACGAAAATGGCCGCAGGTGCGGCCCTGCGACGTCGATCTCCCCGCAGGTGCGCAGCGCGCCACTTTCCCCCGCGGGTGCAGTGCCCATGATGCGCCACGCCGTCCACGGCCGCCCGGCGAACCGGCCGGCGTCGGAGTCGTCAGCGGGCGGCCCAGTCGCCCCGCACATGGCCGAGGTGGCGGGTCATGACGGCACGGACCCGGTCCTCGTCCCGGGCGAGGAGCGCGTCGAGGATCTCCAGGTGCTCCTCGGCCGAGGAGGTCAGCAGCCCCCGCTCGACCAGCGCGGTCAGGCCGTACAGGCGGGACCGCTTGCGCAGGTCGCCGACGACCTCGACCAGGTGCTGGTTGCCGGCCAGCGCGAGCAGGCCCAGGTGGAAGCGGCGGTCGGCCTCGACGTAGGCGATGAGGTCGCCGTCGGCCGCCGCGCCGACGATGTCCTCGGCGTCCGCGCGCAGCGCTTCGAGGGCGGCGGGGTCGGCGGTGGCGGCGAGCGCCGTGGTGGTGGGGATCTCGATCAGCGAGCGGATGTGGGTGTACTCGTCGAGCTGCTGCTCGGAGACGGCGGTGACCCGGAAGCCCTTGTTGGGCACGGTGTCGACCAGGCCCTCCTTGACGAGGTCGAGCATGGCCTCGCGCACGGGGGTGGCCGAGACGCCGAAGCGGGCGGCGAGCGAGGGGGCGGAGTGGACCTCGCCGGGGCGCAGTTCACCGGCGACGAGCGCGGCCCGCAGGGCGTTGGCGACGCTCTCGCGGTAGCTGGGACGGGAGCCGCCGAGGAGGGGCAGGGCGGGGCGGGACCGTGCGGCGGCCTTGGCCATGGGAGGGGTCCTTTCCTCGGCTGCGGGAGGAGGAGCGGGGTCAGAGGACGAAGCCGGACGGGAACGGGTCGGCCGGATCAAGAAGGTACTGCGCGGTGCCGGTGATCCAGGCCCGCCCGGTGATGGTGGGCACGACCGCTGGGCGGCCGGCGACCTCGGTGGTCTCGACGAGGCGGCCGGTGAAGGACGTACCGATGAAGGACTCGTTCAAGAAGTCCTGGTGCAGCGGGAGTTCGCCGCGGGCGTGCAGCTGGGCCATGCGGGCCGAGGTGCCGGTGCCGCACGGGGAACGGTCGAACCAGCCCGGGTGGATGGCCATCGCGTGCCGCGAGTGCGTGGCGGTCGAGCCGGGTGCGGCGAGGTAGACGTGGTGGACGCCGTTGATGGACGGGTTCTCCGGATGGACGGGCGGGGCCTCGGAGTTGATCGCGTCCATCAGGGCGAGTCCCGCGGCGAGGATGTCGTCCTTGCGGTCGCGGGTGAAGGGCAGTGCGAACTGGTCGAGCGGCAGGATCGCGTAGAAGTTGCCGCCGAAGGCCAGGTCGTAGGTCACCGTGCGGCCGTCGGCGAGGGTCGCCTTGCGGTCCAGGCCGACGACGAAGGAGGGCACGTTGCGGAGGGTGACGGCCTTCGCGGCACCGTCCTCGACGGCGACTTCGGCGACCACCGGGCCGGCCGGGGTGTCCAGGCGGACGGTGGTGACCGGCTCGACGACCGGCACCATGCCGGTCTCGACGAGGACGGTGGCCACCCCGATCGTGCCGTGGCCGCACATCGGGAGGTAGCCGGAGACCTCGATGTAGACGACGCCGTAGTCGCAGTCGGGGCGGGTGGGCGGCTGGAGGATCGCCCCGCTCATCGCGGAGTGCCCGCGGGGCTCGTCCATGAGGAAGTGCCGTACGTCGTCGCGGTGTTCGCGGAACCACAGCCGGCGTTCGTCCATCGTGGCGCCGGGGATCGTGCCGATACCGCCGGTGACGACGCGGGTGGGCATGCCCTCGGTGTGCGAGTCCACGGCGTGCAGAACCAGCTTGCTGCGCATGGGAGTTCCTCTCGGTGGCGCGGCCTCGGTGGGGCGCGGGACGGGTCAGGAGAGCCCGAGGGCGACGACCTTCTCGGTGGCCTCGCGGACGGCCTTCTCCTGCTCCGGCAGCAACGGCACCCGGGGCGGCCGGACCGGACCGCCGCGGCGCCCGACGATGTCCATGGAGAGCTTGATCGCCTGGACGAACTCCACCTTGGAGTCCCAGCGGTGCAGCGCGTGCAGGTGGCGGTAGAGGGGTACGGCGGTGGCCAGGTCGCCCTTGACGGCCGCGTGGTACAGCTCGACCGTCGACTTCGGCAGGGCGTTGGGGTAGCCGGAGATCCAGCCCTTGGCGCCGGCCACGGCCAGCTCCAGCAGGACGTCGTCGGCGCCGATCAACACGTCGAGTTCGGGGGCGAGTTCCTGGATCTGGTAGATGCGTCGAGGGTCGCCCGAGAACTCCTTCACGCCCTTGATGAGCCCGGCCGCGTGCAGTTCGGCGAGGAGTTCGGGGGTGAGGTCGACCTTGGTGTCGTGCGGGTTGTTGTAGGCGACGATGTCGATGCCGACCTCGGCGACGGCGGCGTAGTGCGCGCGCACCGAACGCTCGTCGGCCCGATAGGAGTTGGGCGGCAGCAGCATGACGGCGGCACACCCCGCCTCCTTCGCCTGCCGGGCCCAGCGGGCGGCCTCGGCGGAACCGTAGGCCGAGACACCCGGCATGACCTTGTCGCCGCCTATGGCCGCGACGGCGGTCTCGACGACCCGGGCGCGCTCCTCGTCGGTGAGCACCTGGTACTCGCCGAGCGAGCCGTTGGGGACGACCCCGTCGCAGCCGTTCTCGACGAGCCATCGGCAGTGGTCCGCGAACCCGTCGAAGTCGACGCTCAGGTCGTCGTGCAGCGGCAGCGCGGTGGCGACGAGGACGCCGCGCCAGACGGGGTGAGGGGGCGTGACGGTCATGGGAGCCTCAACTTTCCGATGGGGGTGACGTTTCGCTGACGGATGTCCTGGGTGAGGGTGATCGGGAGGCCTGGCCGGCCAATGGGCGCCGCTCAGGGCCCCTCCGGTTCCCGGGCCAGCACCTCCAGCGGTACCGGCCGGGCGAAGGGCCGCTTGGCCGGTCCCGGCGAGCAGCCCGCGACTCCGCCGACTCCGGGCGCGCAGATCCGGCCCTGGCACCAGCCCATTCCGGCGCGGGTGAGGAGTTTGACGGTACGCAGGTCGGTGGCGCCGAGTTCGGCGGTGGCCGTGCGGATCGCGCCCGCCGGGACCTCCTCGCAGCGGCAGACGACGGTGTCGTCGGTGACCTGGTCCACCCAGTGGGCGGGCGGGGCGTAGGCGGTGGCGAGGGCGGCGGAGAAGTGCCGTAGCCGGGACCGGGTGCGGGTGGCTGCCGCCCAGCCGTCGGACCGGGGTTCAACTCCCTTGATATGGGCGGCGATCGAGTACCCGGCGATCTCACCCTCGGCGAGCGCCAGCACCGCTCCCCCGATCCCGGTGGCCTCACCCGCCGCCCAGACTCCGTCGACGTCGGTCCGCTGCTCGGCGTCCGTGACCACGAACGGGTCACCGGTGTCATCGATCGCGCAGCCGAGGGACTCCGCGAGGTCGGTGTGCGCGAGCATGCCGTGCCCGACGGCCAAGGTGTCGCAGTCGATCCGCCGCTCGGTGCCGGGCCTGACCCGGCCGGCGGAGTCGAGCGCGGCGACGGTGACGGCCTCGACCCGATCGGTGCCGTGGGCCGCCACGACCGTGTGACGGACCATCACCGGCACTTTGTGCCGCAGGAGTTGGGAGGCGTACCCGGCCGCCTCGACGACCTTGCCCGGATGCGCGGCGAGGGTGGTCGCATGCCGTACGAAACCGGCGGGGCGTACGGACTCGACGTACGCGACGACTTCGGCGCCCGCCGCGGCGAGCCCGGCCGCGACCGGCATCAGCAGCGGGCCGGTCCCCGCGACGACCACCGTGCGCCCCGGCAGGACGAGCCCACCCTTGAGCATGGCCTGGGCGCCGCCCGCGGTGACCACTCCGGGAAGCGTCCAGCCGGGGAAGGGCAGCACCTTCTCGTAGCCGCCGGTGGCCAGGAGGACGGCATCGGCGGCGACCGTCTCCGAGGTCTGCTGGCCGGGGCCGAGCAGGGCGTGGGCGCCGACGCGACCCGGCCTGAACTCGCGCTCCACGAACCAGACATGACGGTCCGCCAGGTGCGTGATCCGACCCGCCGCCACATGCGTGGCCAACCGGTCCCGCAGCGCCTCCCAGGTGCCCCAGGCGTGATGCAGCGCCTGCGGTCTGCGGGCGCGGAGCCCGGCCGCGGGCTGCCGGTAGAACTGCCCGCCCGCCTGCGCACCCGCGTCGAGGAGGGTGACCCGTACACCCCGGTCGGCGGCCGTGAGCGCGGCGGCGAGCCCGGCGGGGCCCGAGCCGATCACGGCGAGGTCGGCGCTAGTCATGGCCGCCGTCGTCCCGGGCGAGGTCGTCATGGCCGGTGCCTTCCTGGGTGCGGATCGTGTCGCCGGGGTGGACCGGGACGAGGCAAGCCCGTTGGTTCGGGCGGTCGTTGACGATGACGAGGCAGTCGAAGCAGACGCCGATCCCGCAGAAGACTCCGCGCGGTGCGCCGCTCCCGCGGGTTCCGCGCCAGGAGGTGATGCCGGCCGTCCAGAGCACGGCGGCGACGGTCTGGCCAGGCAGGGCGTCGATCTCACGGCCGTCGACGGTGACGGTGAAGGCCGGTCCGGGGTGGGCCCGGGCCAGCTCCAGCGGAGTACCGCGCGAGGCTTCACCTCGGCCAACACCTTTGGTTCCGCCTGGATTTCGTCTCATTCCCCCTCCTCGAAACGGTCCGGGCGAAACGGCGTCAGGTCGAGGTCAGGTGTCCGGTCGGTCAGCGTCTGGGCGATCAAGTGCCCGGTACCGACCGCGAGTCCGATGCCCGCGCCCTCGTGACCGCACGCGTGGTGGAGCCCCGGCACCCGGGGGTCGGGCCCGATGGCCGGCAGATGGTCCGGCAGATAGGGCCGGAAGCCGAGATAGCCGCGCATCGCGTGCGCCCTGCCGAGCATCGGGAAGAGCTCGGTGGCCTGCGCGGCCAGTCTGCGCACGACCGGGAGCGAGAACGTCCGGTCGAAGCCCACCCGTTCGCGACTGGCCCCGATCAACACCGGGCCCGCGTCCGTGCTTTCGACGACCGCCGAGGACTGGAGTCCCGCGTCCCCGCTGGCGACGTCGGCCACGTAGTCGGCGGCGTACACCTTGTGCCGGATCACCCCGCGCGGCAGCGGCTCGGTGACCAGCACGAAGCCGCGGCGCGGCAGCACCGGCAGATGCACTCCGGCCAGCGCGGCGACCTCGCCGCCCCAGGTGCCGGCCGCGTTGATGACGGCCGGGGCGTGCAGGTCACCGTGCGCGGTCCGGACTCCGCGCACGGAGCCGTCCTTCGCGCGCAGGATGTCGGTGACGGCAGTCCCGGTGCGCAGGTCGGCGCCGGCGCGTCGGGCCGCTCGTACGACATGGGCGGCGGCCAGGGTCGGCATCACCTGGCAGTCCTCTGGGTAGAGCACGCCTCCTGCGAGCCCGGGGGCCAAGTGCGGCTCCAGGTCGGTGAGTTGCTCGGCGGCGACGACCTGCGCGTCGACTCCGGCCGCCCGCTGTCCGGCGGCAAAGTCGGTCAGTGCGGACATGCCCTCGGGCGAGGAGGCGACGACGACTCCGCCCTTCGGCTCGAACTCCACGGCTTCGCCCAGTCCGGGTTCGGCGGCGAGGTCGGCCCAGAGACGTCGGGACAGGAGGGCGAGGTCGAGTTCGGGGCCCGGTTCCTTGTCGGAGACGAGCAGGTTGCCCTCGCCGGAGCCGGTGGTGCCGCCGGCCACGGGGCCGCGGTCCACGAGGAGGGTCCGCAGGCCTGCCCGGGCCGCGTGGAGAGCGCAGGCCGCGCCCACCATGCCGGCCCCGATGACTACGACGTCGCAGGTCAGTGGGCTGCTCACGTCAGTACAATGTCACATGTCTCTGTCCTCGCCAAGGGGTCGTACGCGAGCCCCGGCGGCCGAGGGACCCGCCCTCCGCCACCGGGAGCCGCACGGTCGACCGCCCACCAGGGCCGTCAACTCCCTGTCAGCCCTCCGTCAGCGTGATGTCCTCGCGCTGGGCCGCGTGGAAGCGGGGCAGCGGCAGGCCGCCCTGGGCGTTGAGTTCCATCAGCGTCGCCTCGACGTTCGCCGCACCGGGTTCGAGGCTGTCGGACGAGGTCTTGCCGGTGTTCTGCCAGCGGTGCTCGATGCCGTCGCACACGGCGCGGGTGCCGCCGATGCCGTGGCGGACGCTCGGGGAGCTCTGGGCGACCGAGGAACTGACGAAGACCGGGCTGCCGTTGCCGAGACAGCGGTAGGTGCCGGAGAGGGTGACGGTGCCGTCGGGGGCGATGGACCCCGTCGGGTCGACGGTCACGGTCTCGAAGGGGTCGGCGGACGCGGGCGCGGCCGGGGCGGCGGCCAGCAGGAACAGCGCGGCGCAGACGGCGGTGCGGATCGCGGGGCGCAGGGACACGGGGAAACCTCCTGAGTGTGGGGCCTCCACTGGTACCGGGCGCGCGGGCCCACGGCCGTGATCGTCACTCCTTCGGTGGCGAGTCCACACCGATGGTCACGCTCGTCACTCCTTCGGTGGCGAGTCCGCACCGACGGTCGTGGAACCGTCCGGGAGTTGTCCGCGTGTTGTCACGCTTCCCGATGCGCTGTTCCGATGAGTTCACGGCGGGAGGATGGTCTCTTCCATGGGGACGCCGACCGGCGCAACCCCACCGACCTGGAGGTGCGACATGTGTTCCCACCAGCCTTCGAGCTCTTCCTCCGACAACACCGCCGCGCATGTCGTCGCCGCCCACCCCGAGCAGGGCTGGAGCCTGCTCTGCGACGGGGCGATCGTGTTCGACGACTCCGGTGAACTGACCCCCGACGGCCGCGCGGTCGCGCCGCACCGGGTCGCTTCGCTGACGATGGCGGCCTGAGTCACGCCGATGCGGTCGCGGGCGCGGTAACAGCACTGCCCACCCCACCCCCGTACGACTCCCCAGCGGGCGCCACCGAGCGGCCCCGGCCGGTTCGAGCGAGAATGCGAACACCGCCGGCCCCCTTGCGTCCGCACCCCTCCTCCCGCTTCTCCCGCGCCCCTCCGCCCTGCGGACGTACGACCTCCCCGCCCCCGGCGGTATCGCGCCCCGTTGACTGTCGTCACCAAGGCGATACGCTCGTTGCGCGAGCCCGGACCCCGCCCACCAGGCAAGGGGGCGTACCGCCATGATCGACTCGGCGCATGTCGACACCTTCGCGCGTGACCACCTCCCGCCGCGCGAGGAATGGCCGGACCTGCGCTTCGAGCTGCCGGAGCTGAGGTACCCCGATCGGGTGAACTGTGCCGCCGAGCTGCTGACCGGCCCGGACGCCGAAAGCCCCGCGTTCCACACCCCCGCGGGACCCTCCTGGACGTACGGCGAACTGCGCGCCCGCGTCGACCGGCTCGCGCACGTCCTGACCGGCGACCTCGGCGTGGTTCCCGGGAACCGGGTGCTGCTGCGCGGACCGACCACACCGTGGCTCGTGGCCTGCTGGCTGGCGGTGCTGAAGGCGGGCGCGGTCGCCGTGACGGTGCTGGCGCAGCAGCGGCCGCACGAGCTGGCCACGATGTGCGGGATCGCCGACATAGGGCACGCCCTGTGCGACATACGGGCCGTCGACGACCTCGCCAAGGCGGAGATACCGGGGCTGCGCATCACGACGTACGGCGGTGACGCCCCCGGCGACCTCCTGAACCGTCCGGCGCCCGACACCCCGTATGCGGCGGTCGGGACCGCGGCCGACGACGTCGCAATGATCGCGTTCACGTCCGGCACCACGGGCCGGCCCAAGGGGTGCATGCACTTCCACCGGGACGTGCTCGCCATAGCCGACACCTTCTCGAAGCATGTGCTGCGGCCGCGGCGGGACGATGTCTTCGCGGGGAGTCCGCCGCTCGGTTTCACCTTCGGCCTGGGCGGTCTGGTGATCTTCCCGATGCGCGTCGGCGCGAGTGCGCTGCTGCTCGAACAGGCGGGCCCCAGGCAGCTGTTGCCCGCGATCGCCGCCCACCGGGTCTCGGTGCTGTTCACCGCGCCGACCGCCTACCGCGCGATGCTCGGCGAGGTCGACGCGTACGACGTCTCGTCCCTGCGTCGCTGTGTCTCCGCCGGGGAGAACCTGCCCGCCGCCACCTGGCAGGCCTGGCGGGAGCGGACCGGGCTGCCGATCATCAACGGCATAGGCGCCACCGAGCTGTTGCACATCTTCATCTCCGCCGCCGACGAGGACATCAGGCCCGGCACGACCGGGAAACCGGTACCGGGGTGGCACGCGCGCGTGCAGGACGCGGACGGAACTCCGGTGCCCGACGGGGAGCCTGGGCTGCTCGCCGTGCAAGGGCCGGTCGGCTGCCGGTACTTGGCCGACCCGCGCCAGCGCGTGTACGTGCGCGGCGGCTGGAACGTCACCGGTGACACCTATGTGCGCGAGAGCGACGGCTGGTTCCGTTTCGTCGCCCGCGCCGACGACATGATCATCTCGGCCGGCTACAACATCGCGGGACCTGAGGTCGAGGACGCGTTGCTGCGTCACCCGGACGTGGTCGAGGCGGCGGTCGTGGGGCGGCCCGACGAGGCCCGTGGTCAGGCGGTGGTGGCCTACGCCGTCCTCAAGGAGGGCGCCGAACGGGACGCCGAGGCCCTGCGCGCCTTCGTCAAGTCCGAGCTGGCGCCGTACAAATGCCCGCGCGAGATCGTCTTCCTGGACGCGCTGCCGCGCACGGCCACCGGCAAGCTCCAGCGGTTCAGACTGCGCGCCGACGATCGAACCGAACATCACGCCGAAGATCACTCCGGTGTTGACACCGATGGTGACCAGCAGTGATGTCGACGACCTAAGATGATCAACGTGTCCGACCAGCCTGCCCCACGGTCTCTCATCGTCACGCTCTACGGCGCGTACGGCCGTTTCGTGCCGGGCCCCGTGCCCGTCGCCGAACTGATCCGGCTGCTCGCCGCGGTCGGCGTGGACGCGCCCTCCGTACGCTCCTCGGTGTCCCGTCTCAAACGGCGCGGGCTGCTGCTGCCGGCCCGCGCGGCCCAGGGCACCGCGGGGTACGAACTCTCGGCCGAAGCACGCCAGTTGCTCGACGACGGCGACCGTCGCATCTACGCGGAGGTGCCGCACGAGGACGAGGGCTGGGTCCTCGCCGTGTTCTCCGTACCGGAGTCGGAGCGGCAGAAACGGCACGTCCTGCGCTCCCGCCTGGCCGGCCTCGGCTTCGGCAGCGCCGCACCGGGCGTGTGGATCGCCCCGGCCCGGCTGTACGAGGAGACCCGGCACACCCTCGTACGACTACGACTGGACCCGTACGTCGATCTCTTCCGCGGCGAGCACCTGGGCTTCGCGCCCACCGTCGAGGCGGTCGCCCGCTGGTGGGACCTGGCCGCCATCGCCAAGGAGCACGACGCGTTCCTCGACCGCCACGCGCGCGTGCTGCGGCAGTGGCAGGAGCGCCCGGCCGCCGACACCCGGCCCGAGGAGGCCTACCGCGACTACCTCCTCGCCCTGGACTCCTGGCGCCACCTCCCCTACGTCGACCCCGGGCTGCCCGCCCGGCTGCTCCCCGAGGACTGGCCGGGGGCACGGTCGGCGGCGGTGTTCCGGGGACTGCACGAGCGGCTCAGGGCCGCGGGGGCCGGTTTCGCGGGCGTATGACGGGCATGCGGACAGGCCCCTCCTCATCGGGCGCATGAGAGGCGTCCCATGAGTCACTCAGCCAAACCTCAGGCTCCTTAACACCTCCTCTCAGACTTCTTACCTACCGTTCCACGCGTCGCACGCCGGTAGGAAAGAGGACTGTTGCGCATGACCACCACGCCAAGGACTCAGGGAGCCACGGTCTGGCTGACGGGGCTGCCGAGCGCGGGCAAGACGACGATCGCCCGCCATCTGGGGGATCGACTGAAGGCCGAGGGGCACCGCGTGGAGGTCCTGGACGGTGACGAGATACGCCGCTTCCTCTCCGCGGGACTCGGCTTCTCCAGAGAGGACCGCAACACCAACGTGCAGCGCATCGGCCTCGTCTCGGAGGTCCTGGCCCGCAACGGCGTCCTGTCCCTCGTCCCGGTCATCGCCCCGTACGCCGACAGCCGCGAGGCCGTGCGCAAGCGGCACCAGACCAGCGCGACGCCGTACATCGAGGTGCATGTCGCCACTCCGATCGAGGTGTGCAGCGCACGGGACGTGAAGGGCCTCTACGCCCGCCAGGCGGCGGGGCAGTTGACCGGCCTGACCGGGATCGACGACCCGTACGAGCCGCCCTTCGACCCGGACCTCGTGCTGCCGACGCAGGTGCAGACGCCCGAGGAGTCGGCGGACGCGGTGCACGCGCTGCTGGCGGAGCGGGGGTTGGTGTGAGCGCGACGCCGCCCGCGACGGGCTTCAGCCTCTCCCATCTGGACGCGCTGGAGTCCGAGGCGGTGCACATCTTCCGTGAGGTGGCGGGCGAGTTCGAGCGACCGGTGATCCTCTTCTCCGGCGGCAAGGACTCCATCGTCATGCTGCACCTGGCGCTCAAGGCGTTCGCGCCCGCGCCGATTCCCTTCTCCCTGCTGCACGTCGACACGGGCCACAACTTCCCGGAGGTACTTGAGTACCGGGACCGCACGGTGGAGCGGTACGGGCTGCGACTCCATGTGGCCTCCGTGCAGGACTACATCGACCGTGGCGTGCTGCGCGAACGTCCGGACGGGACCCGTAATCCGCTCCAGACCCTGCCGTTGACGGAGAAGATCCAGGCCGAGAAGTTCGACGCGGTCTTCGGCGGCGGGCGGCGGGACGAGGAGAAGGCCCGCGCCAAGGAGCGGGTGTTCTCGCTGCGGGACGAGTTCTCCCAGTGGGACCCGCGCCGGCAGCGGCCCGAGCTGTGGAACCTCTACAACGGGCGTCACGCGCCCGGCGAGCACGTCCGCGTGTTCCCGTTGTCCAACTGGACCGAGCTGGACGTCTGGCAGTACATCGCCCGTGAGCGGATCGAGCTGCCCGACATCTACTTCGCCCACTACCGCGAGGTGTTCGACCGGGGTGGCATGTGGCTGACCGCCGGCGCGTGGGGCGGGCCCAAGTCCGGGGAGAGCGTGGAGAAACGGCAGGTCCGCTACCGCACGGTCGGCGACATGTCCTGCACCGGCGCCGTCGACTCCGACGCCGACGGCATCGAGAAGGTGATCGCCGAGATCGCCGCCTCCCGGCTGACCGAGCGCGGCGCGACCCGGGCCGACGACAAGATGTCCGAGGCCGCGATGGAAGACCGCAAGCGCGAGGGGTATTTCTAGTCATGGCCGTGGACACGCTTCGGTTCGCCACCGCGGGTTCGGTCGACGACGGCAAGTCGACGCTCGTCGGACGGCTGCTGCACGACTCCAAGTCGATCCTCACCGACCAACTGGAGGCCGTCGAGCGGGCTTCCCTGAACCGGGGCCAGGAAGGCCCCGACCTCGCCCTGCTGACCGACGGCCTGCGCGCCGAGCGCGAACAGGGCATCACCATCGACGTCGCCTACCGCTACTTCGCCACGCCCACGCGGCGGTTCATCCTCGCCGACACCCCCGGCCACGTGCAGTACACCCGCAACATGGTCACCGGCGCCTCCACCGCCGAGCTGGCCGTCGTCCTGATCGACGCGCGCAACGGCGTGGTGGAACAGACCCGTAGGCACGCGGCCGTGGCCGCCCTGCTGCGCGTCCCGCACGTGGTCCTGGCCGTCAACAAGATGGATCTGGTCGGGTACGAGGAGAAGGACTTCCGGCGGATCGTCGAGGACTTCGCGGGCCACGCGGGCGAGTTGGGCCTGCCCGACTTCACGCCGATCCCCGTCTCGGCGCTGGTCGGCGACAACGTGGTGGAGCGTTCGGCGCACATGGACTGGTACCGGGGTCCGTCCCTGCTGGACTTCCTGGAGAGCGTCCCGGTCGGCACGGAGGCGGCCGACGCGCCCGCCCGTTTCCCGGTGCAGTACGTCATCCGGCACGGCGAACTCCGCTACTACGCCGGCCAGTTGGCGTCCGGCTCACTGCGGGTCGGCGACCGGGTCACCGTGCACCCGTCCGGCGCGAACTCCGAGATCACCGGCATCGACGTGCTCGGCGCCGAGGCGGAGGTGGCGTACGCGCCGCAGTCGATCGCGGTGCGTCTCGCCGACCGGCTGGACATCTCGCGCGGCGACATGCTCACGACGGGCGTCGGCGCCCCCGCGCTCACGCAGGAGGTCCGGGCAGCCGTCTGCCATCTCGCCGATCGGCCGTTGCGGGTCGGCGACCGGGTGCTGGTCCGGCACACGACCAGGACCGTCAAGGCGATCGTCAAGGACCTGGGCGGGGTGAGCGAGCTGGGCGCGAACGATCTGGGGCGGATCGGTCTGCGGACGGCGGAGCCGCTGGCCCTCGACGACTACGCGGTCTCCCGGCGCACCGGGGCGTTCCTCGTGATCGACCCGGCGGACGGGGCGACGCTGACGGCGGGCATGGTGGAACTGTAGGACCCGTCGTCTGTAGGGCCCTGGGGCGGGGTCTGTTCCTGACTGTCGTCAGGATGACGATACAAATCTTCGCGATGCGCCATTGTCACCGCTCGTCAATAACGCGGTAACAACGGGCTCACTCATGCGAGGCGGGGCGTTGGACTGGGTAAGCCGCTCGGTACGGGGTCGAAGGTCCCGTACGGTGCCCGTCGGACGACTCTGCCGGGCGGCGCCGTACCATACATAAGGTTGAAAGCAGGACAGCCTGCTCATGAACGGAACCGCCTTGTACGATCGCCCCTCCTCCTCGGCCGCCTCCTGGCGCATCGCGCTGCCGCACTCCGCCGCGGCCGTGCCCGTCGCCCGTGCGCTGGTGCGCACGGCGCTGACCGAGCTGGAGTACGGGGCCGACAGTGACACCGCGGAGCTGCTCACGGCCGAGCTGGTCGCCAACGCCGTGGAGCACACCGCGGGCGACTCCCCGATAGAACTCGTGGTGGAGCTGATGCCCTCCGGGTGTCAGGTCGAGGTGCACGACCCGGACCCGGCGCCGCCCGGGGACCTGACCCGGCCCGACTGCGGGGAGCCCGACCCGTGGCAGGAACACGGGCGCGGACTGCTCCTGATCCGCGCTCTCAGCTCGTCCTGCGGACACCGTCCGACCGAGTCGGGCAAGGCGGTCTGGTTCAGGCTGCCGGTGGTGCCGCCGCAGCGGCGTTCCGCGTGACCTGAAGGTGACTGCGTAACAGCGAAACCGCAGGTCAGGCGAGGGTCGCCACCAGGACGGCCTTGATCGTGTGCAAACGGTTCTCTGCCTCGTCGAAGACGACCGAGTAGGCCGACTCGAACACCTCGTCGGTCACTTCGAGCGAGTCGAGGCCATGGGTCTCGTATATCTCCTGGCCGACCTTGGTGCCGAGGTCGTGGAAGGCCGGGAGGCAGTGCAGGAACCGGACGTCCGGGTTGCCGGTGGCCCGCAGGACGTCCATCGTCACGGCGTACGGGGCGAGAGCGGTGATCCGCTCGTCCCAGACCTCCTTGGGCTCACCCATCGAGACCCAGACGTCGGTGGCGACGAAGTCGGCCCCCTGGACACCCTCCGTCAAGGATTCGGTGAGAGTCACGCGGGCGCCGCTCGACTCGGCCAGCTCGCGGGCGCGATCGACGATCTCCTGGGCCGGCCAGTAGGACTTCGGGGCGACGATCCGCACGTCCATGCCGAGCAGGGCGCCGGTGATCAGGTACGAGTTCCCCATGTTGAAGCGGGCGTCGCCGAGGTAGGCGAAGGAAACGTCGGCCAGGGGCTTGGTGGTGTGCTCCGTCATCGTGAGCACATCGGCGAGCATCTGGGTGGGGTGCCAGTCGTCGGTCAGCCCGTTGTAGACGGGCACGCCCGCGTACGCCCCCAGCTCCTCGACCTTGGCCTGGCTGTCCCCGCGGTACTCGATCCCGTCGTACATCCGCCCCAGCACCCGTGCGGTGTCCTTCACGGACTCCTTGTGCCCGATCTGCGAGCCCGACGGGTCGAGATACGTCGTCGAGGCGCCCTGGTCGGCGGCGGCGACCTCGAACGCGCAGCGGGTGCGCGTCGAGGTCTTCTCGAAGATCAGCGCGATGTTCTTGCCGCTCAGGTGCCGCGTCTCGGTCCCGGCCCGCTTGGCCGCCTTCAGCTCCGCCGCCAGCTCGATCAGGCCGACGAACTCCGCCGCGGTGAAGTCGAGCTCCTTGAGGAAGTGGCGGCCGGCGAGGGCGGTCGGGACTGTCGCCATGGGGGCGCTCCAGGAGTGCGAGGGAATGCGGGAACAGGAACCCTGGAAGTCTATACGACGATTCGCATTTATATACAGCAGGTAAGGGGCGTCACAGGGCCGCTATACGGCCTCACGTTCGACCGGACAGCTCATGCAGCGCGGTCCACCGCGGCCCCGGCCCAGTTCGCTGCCCGGGATCTCGATGACCTCGATGCCCTGCTTGCGCAGATGCGTGTTGGTGGTGGCGTTGCGCTCGTAGGCGACGACGACGCCCGGCTCGACGGCCAGGACGTTGCAGCCGTCGTCCCACTGCTCGCGCTCGGCCGCGTGCACGTCCTGGGTGGCGGTCAGCACGCGGATCTCGTTCAGGCCGAGGGCGGCGGCGATCGCGCGGTGCATGTGCTCCGGCGGGTGGTCGGTGACCTTCAGCTCCTTGTCGCCGACGCCCGGCTCGATCGTGTACGAGCGGAGCATGCCGAGGCCCGCGTACTGGGTGAAGGTGTCGCCGTCGATCATCGTCATCACGGTGTCGAGGTGCATGAACGCGCGCGCCTTCGGCATGTCCAGGGCGACGATCGTCTGCGCGGAGCCGGCGGCGAACAGCTTGTGCGCGAGCATCTCGACGGCCTGGGGCGTGGTGCGCTCGCTCATGCCGATCAGGACGGCTCCGTTGCCGATGACGAGGACGTCTCCGCCCTCGATGGTGGAGGGGTAGTCGGCCTGCCCCTCGGACCAGACGCGGAACGTTTCCCCACGGAAGAGCGGGTGGTGCCGGTAGATCGCCTCGAAGTGGACCGTCTCGCGCTGCCGGGCCGGCCAGCGCATGGCGTTGATGGAGACGCCGTCGTAGATCCAGGCGGAGGTGTCCCGGGTGAAGAGGTGGTTGGGGAGCGGGCCGAGCAGGAAGTCGTCGAGGTCCATCACGTGGAAGCGCACGGAGGTCGGCTCCGGGTGCGCGTCCAGGAACTCGCGCTTGGTCATCCCGCCGATCAGGACCTCGGCGAGATCCGGCGAGGGCAGGTTCTCGAAGGCGGCCCTGAGGTGGTCGGTGGCCAGGACCCCGTACTCCTTCTCGTCGAAGACCCGGTCCAGGACGAGCGTTCTGGCCGCCGGGATCGCCAGGGCCTCGGTGAGCAGGTCGCCGAAGAGATGGACGGTGACCCCTCGGTCGCGCAGGACGTCCGCGAAGCCGTCGTGCTCGGCGCGCGCCCGGCGCACCCAGAGCAGGTCGTCGAAGAGCAGGGCGTCCTTGTTGCTGGGGGTGAGCCTTTTGAGCTCCAGATCCGGCCGGTGCAGGATGACGCGGCGCAGCCGCCCGGCTTCGGAGTCGACGTGGTATGCCATGTCTCCATCCTGACCACCGATGACCGACTTCACCCCCTACTCGCCCGTTTCCGCGATTCCTTGTTCTCGTCCCCTTGACGATTAACAGCTTCGCGGATTATCGTCGCGATGACGAGAAACACGGAGGGGGTCGCACACACATGGCCGACATCACCCGGCGCCTGGGCTGGCGCCATCTGCGCGGAGCGCCGACGGCACACGTCCGCCACCACCGGGACGGAAAGCTGCTGCACGACGGGCCGGGGCTCAGCTTCTGGTACCGCGCGCTGACCGCGGCGCTCTCCGAGGTACCGGTCGACGACCGGGAGCTGGCGATGACCTTCCACGCCCGTACGTCCGACTTCCAGGACGTCGCGGTGCAGGCGACGGTCACCTACCGGGTCAGCGACCCGGCGCTCGCCGCGGCCCGCCTCGACTTCTCCATCGACCCGGACACCGGGGTGTGGCGGGGCGCTCCGCTGGAGCAGCTGGGCACGCTGATGACGGAGACGGCCCAGCAGCACGCGCTCGACGTGCTGGCTCGTACGACGCTGTCGGCGGCGCTGGTCGACGGGGTGGCGTCGGTGCGCGGGCGCGTGGCCTCCGGACTGGCGGCGGAGCCCCGCCTGCCCGCCACCGGTATCGAGGTGGTCGCGGTGCGCGTGGTGGCGCTGCGCCCCGAGCCTGAGGTGGAGCGGGCGCTGCGTACGCCAGCCCGGGAGCAGATCCAGCAGGAGGCCGACCGGGCCACCTACGAGCGGCGGGCGGTGGCCGTCGAGCGGGAGCGCACCATCGCCGAGAACGAACTGGCCAGCCAGATCGAACTCGCCCGCCGCGAGGAGCAGTTGGTCGACCAGCGCGGCACCAACGCCCGCCGCGAGGCGGAGGAGCACGCGGCGGCGGACGCGGTACGGGCGAGCGCGGAGGCGGCCCGGTCGGTGAAGCTCGCGGAGGCGGAGGCGGAGCGCTCGGTCAAGCTCGCCGAGGCGGAGGCGACGCGCACGGTGAAGCTGGCCGACGCCGAGGCGGCCCGGTCGGTGCGGCTGGCCCGCGCGGAGGCGGAGAGCGCGCGCGAGGTGGGCGAGGCGCGAGCGCAGGCCCAGGCGGCGTGGCTGCGGGTGCACGGCGACGTGGACGTGGCGACCCTGAACGCGCTCACGGGGACGCGTCTTGCGGAGAACCTGCCGAACATCGACAGCGTCACGATCTCGCCGGACGTCCTGACCGGTCTGCTGGCGCGGCTCGGTGCCGGAGAGCGGGCGTGAGTCTCGCACCGCGGGTCGTCCTGGTCCATCGCACCACGGAGTACGAGGAGTTGGTGGCCCATCACGGCACGCACGGCCAGGCCGCCTTCTTCCTCGCCTCACGGGGACGGGACATCGAGGAGATCGCCGAACGGCACCGCGCGACGAGGCGGGCGCTGGCCGAGGTCTCCTCGGCGATCCCGCTGACCTGGCGTCAGGCCCGGGTGGAGCGGGTCGACTTGGACCGGTTCCTGTTCGCCCCCGAGGACGTCGTGGTCGTGGTCGGCCAGGACGGCCTGGTGGCGAATGTGGCCAAGTACCTCACCGGACAACCGGTGTTGGGCTTCGACACGGACCCCGGCCGCAACCCGGGCGTCCTGGTCCGCCACCGCCCGTCGGCGGCCGCCGCCCTGCTCCCGTCGGCCCACGCGGCCGGCACCGCCGTGGACGAACTCACCATGGTCGAGGCCGTCGCCGACGACACCCAGCGGTTGGTCGCGCTCAACGAGATCTACGTCGGAGCCGTCGGACATCAGACGGCCAGATACCGCCTGGGCCTGGAGGGCGACGGGGGTGTCGTCGAGGCCCAGGCTTCTTCCGGCGTGCTGGTGGGCACGGGCACCGGCTCGACGGGCTGGCTCCGCTCGGTCTGGCAGGAGCGGGGCAGCGACCTGCCCCTCCCCCGCCCCACCGACCCCCACCTGGTGTGGTTCGTCCGCGAGGCCTGGCCCTCCCCGGCCACCGGCACCTCCCGGGTCGCCGGCCACCTCTCGGCCACGTCCCGCCTCACCCTCACCGTCGAGTCGGAACGGCTGATCGCGTTCGGGGACGGGATGGAGGGGGATGCGGTGGAGTTGACCTGGGGGCAGACGGTGCGGGTGGGGGTTTGTGGGGAGCGGTTGCGGTTGGTGGGGTGAGGTGCTCAGCGGCTGCGCAGCGGCTGGAGCAGCTCCGGGCGGGCCAGCATCCGACGGGACACCCGCCCCGAGTCCAGCTCCTCGGACAGGTCCGCGTGCTGGGCCCAGGCCTTGGCCCAGGTGGCCAGCGCGGTCCGGTGATCAGGGGTCGCGGCGAGCAGGGCCGCCTGTTCCATGAGCAGGACCGCGGGCGGCAGGCCGTCCGGCTGGACGTTCAACTCGACGACATAGGTGAAGAGTTGTTCGGGCGACAGACCCATGGGCAGGTCGACGCCGTCCAGTTCGGCGAGGAGTTCGTCCCGCAGCCGCACCGACGGCACCTCGCCCTTGGCGGCGTCCAGCAGGCCGCGCGCGGCACGCTCGTCGTACTTGGACAGCGGACCGGACAGCACCTGGTCGGCGGACGGCCGGGCGACAGGGCTGAACAGCCGCTCCAACTCGGCCGCGGCCATGGGTCCTTCGTATACGCGCACCACCAACAGCAGTACGCGTTCCCCTCCCGTCACACTCAACGAGGAACGAGCGAAGAGGGCCGCGTCGTCGCGCAGTTTGACACCGCGCACGTCGACCGCTTTGTTCAGGTGCTCCGCGAGGAGGTTGCCGAACTGTACGCGCGTCTGCGGATCGTCCAGACAGCTCAGTTCGCACAGCGCTTCGGTCAGCTGGGCGAGCAGCTCAAGTCCCCGCGCACGGCTGGAATCGCTCCCGGGCTCGCCGAGCCCCGCGCCTGTCTCCACCGACTGTCCCCCATGAGTCGGTATGCCTGCTGGACCGACCTGCGAAGATAGCATGGCAACTCACGGTTAACCAGGGGCCTTTGAGGCTGCGGACCAGTAATTCCGGTGGGGAGGCCGGCCTGCTGCCTCCCCACCGTCGGCGGATGCCTACAGCCGAGGGTCCACCGCCTCCGACTCCAAAGCCAACACCCCGAACACCGCCTCGTGCACCCGCCACAGCGGCTCCCCCTCCGCCAGTCGGTCCAGGGCCTCCAGGCCCAGGGCGTACTCGCGGATCGCCAGGGAGCGCTTGTGGTTGAGGAAGCGGCGGCGCAGGCGGGTGAGGTTGTCGGGGCGGGTGTACTCCGGACCGTAGATGATCCGGAGGTACTCGCGGCCCCGGCACTTGATGCCGGGCTGGACCAGGCGCCCCTCCGGGGTACGGGTCAGCGCGTCGAGGGGCTTGACGACCATGCCCTCGCCGCCGCGGCCGGTCATCTCCAGCCACCAGTCGACGCCGGCCCGGACCGACTCGGGGTCGGCGGTGTCGACATAGAGGCGGCGGGTGGTCTGGAGCAGGCCGCTGCCGTCGTGCTCCACCAGGCGGTCCAGCAGGGCCAGTTGCTGGTCGTGCGGGAGCGCGGCGAGGCTGCGGCCCTGGACCGCGAGGAGCTGGAAGGGCGCCAGGCGTACGCCGTCCAGGCCGTCCGTCTGCCAGCAGTAGCGGCGGTATGCGTCAGTGAACGCCGCCGCGTCCGCGGCTCGTTCGCGGTGGCGGGAGAGGAGGTCCGTCACCTCCACTCCCCGTGCCGCCGCACCCTCCAGTGCCGCGAGCGCGCCCGGGAACACCGCACCCGACGCGGCACCGACCGCCGCGTACTGCGAGCGCAGCAGACCGGACGCCTTCAGCGACCACGGCATCAGTTCGGCGTCCAACAGGAGCCAGTCCGTGTCGAGTTCGGCCCACAGGCCCGCCTCGTCGGCGGCCGTGCGGAGGCGGTTCAGGATGTCCTCCGTCACCGATCCGTCGTCGAAGAAGGGGCGGCCCGTGCGGGTGTAGAGGGAGCCCGTGGGACCTCTCCCGACGCCGAAGCGCTTCGCGGCCGCCTCCGCGTCGCGGCACACCAGGGCCACCGCTCGCGAGCCCATGTGCTTCTCCTCGCACACGACCCGCGCGACCCCGTCCTGCGCGAACTGCGCGAACGCCTCGGCCGGGTGCTCCAGGAAGCCTTCGATCTGCGTGGTCGCGGTCGGTGCCATGGTCGGCGGGAGGTACGGGAGCAGGCGCGGGTCGACCGCGAAGCGGCTCATGACCTCCAGGGCCGCCGCCGCGTTCTCCTCGCGGACCGCGACCCGGCCGGCGTGCCGGGTCTCCACCGCCCGGCGGCCGTGCACGTCCGCCAGGTCGAGCGGGCGGCCGTCGTGTCCGCCGGGTGCCTCCGTGCGCAGCGGACGGGCCGGCTCGTACCAGACCCGCTCGGCCGGTACGTCGACCAGTTCCCGCTCCGGCCAGCGCAGCGCGGTGAGCTTGCCGCCGAAGACGGCGCCGGTGTCCAGGCAGATGGTGTTGTTGAGCCAGGTGGCCTCCGGGACGGGGGTGTGGCCGTAGACGACGGCCGCCCTGCCTCGGTAGTCCTCGGCCCACGGGTAGCGCACGGGCAGCCCGAACTCGTCGGTCTCGCCGGTCGTGTCGCCGTAGAGGGCGTGCGAGCGGACCCGGCCGGAGGTGCGGCCGTGGTACTTCTCGGGCAGGCCCGCGTGGCAGACGACCAGCCTGCCGCCGTCGAGGACGTAGTGACTGACGAGTCCGTCGATGAACTCCCTTACCTGGGCGTGGAATTCCTCGCTCTCCCCCGCCATCTGCTCGATGGTCTCGGCGAGGCCGTGGGTGTGCTGGACCTTGCGGCCCTTGAGGTGGCGGCCGTACTTGTTCTCGTGGTTGCCGGGTACGCACAGGGCGTTGCCGGAGCCGACCATGGACATCACTCGGCGCAGCACGCCGGGCGAGTCCGGGCCTCGGTCGACCAGATCGCCGACGAAGACGGCGGTACGGCCCTCCGGGTGCGCGCCGTCGGCGTAGCCCAACTTGGCAAGGAGCGACTCCAGTTCGGCGGCGCAGCCGTGGATGTCGCCGATGATGTCGAAGGGGCCCGTGAGGTGGGTCAGGTCGTTGAAGCGCTTCTCGGTGACGACAGTGGCGCCCTCGATGTCCTCGACACCCCGCAGGACGTGCACCTTGCGGAAGCCCTCGCGCTCCAAGCTGCGTACGGAGCGGCGCAGTTCGCGGATGTGCCGCTGGATGACCCGGCGGGGCATGTCGGCCCGGTCGGTGCGGCCCGCGTTGCGCGCGGCGCACACCTCCTCCGGCACGTCCAGCACGATGGCGATGGGCAGCACGTCGTACTGCCTGGCCAGGTCGATCAGTTGGCGGCGCGAGTCCTGCTGCACGCTGGTCGCGTTCCCTGTCAAGTCGTTCTGTTCAAGTTCAGAACCACTGATGGGGGGAGGGGCCAGGACCGCGTGGGCCGAACGAGATATCGGGTGTGCACGGCCGACCATCCAGAGATGATGTGGAGCAGGAGACCAGCTGACTCGACGGAGGGGCCACATGGAGCGGTTGGAGCTGATCGTCGTGCAGCTCGAAGAGGCCAAGGGGATGATCAAGAAGGGGCGTCTGCCCAACCTGAGGTTGGCCTATCTACTCATCGACAGCGTCACGGAGCTAATCCTCCATCGAACCGTTCAGACGGAACTCCAGCACCAAGGCATGCTTCAGAAACTGCTGTTGGCCTACCAGCAGAACGAGTCCTACGGATTTCCGGTCGATGCGGAGGAGGTCGCGTCCATTAAGGCGAAGATCGTATCCAAGTCCGACCTGAAGAACATCGACCGCAACTTCGACGCCAAAGTCGGTCTGCTGGTCCGCCGCAACTTGCTCGACAAAGCACTCGGCCCTGTCCTGGAAAAGCTGCACAAGTACCGCAACGAGATGTATCACCGCGACAAGTTGAGGCCCGAGATCATCCGGCCGGCCACCCTGATCTATCTCGACTCCGCATGCACAGTACTGGAGTCGCACAGGCAGATGATCATCACCTACCCGTCCGACCTCGGTGAGGAGATCTGTCGCTTCACGGGAGGCAGGCGGCCGGGCTTCGGTGAAGCGACAGACCTCCCGAAGAAGATCGCAGCACAGCTACGCCGAGAGGTGGGGCTCGATCTCCCGCTGGTGAGGAGCGCCCTCGCCGCCTACCTTGATGCTCGGCTTGACCAAATGGTCGACGGCCTGGAGTTCATCGAGGACAACCTTGGCGGCCCGCCCCTCGTGCGCGGTGATGCCTTGCGGCTCGTGCAGGCGAACCTTGCCGCGAACCCGACGCTCGAACAAGTGCGTGGACGAAAGTATCAGTACTCCAAGTCAGACCTGGAGCAGTGGCGAACCCGGATAGCCGCTTTGGAATCCATCGCCGACAAGCACGCCCTGGTCAGCGAGTACGCAGCCATTGAGTAATCCGATCTCCGGACGGCGATACCCCAAAGGGGAGAAAATTGGCTCCGGCCGTCCGGCTGACGTCGCGGAGTCTTGGCGCCACCGGAGCCCGACATTGAGTAGGACGCTGGGGACCCTTCGTCAGGCACCCGGAAGTGTTGCTTCGAGCATGTGAATCAGATTCTTCTGCCTGCTTGGTCCCTGCCGGACGGCTGCTGCTGAACAGCACACCGCACGAGGGGAGGGCCGGGGCATGGACGTGGTCCACGAACGATGCGCCGGAATCGACATCGGCAAGGCCGACGTGAAGGTCTGCATCCGCGTCCCGGGACCTGGCAAACGCCGCCGCAAGGAGATCCGTACGTTTTCCACCATGACCCGAGACCTGCTGGCGATGCGGGACTGGCTGCTCGCCGAACAGGTCACCGTGGTCGGCATGGAAGCCACGGGGGCGTACTGGAAACCCGTGTTCTACCTGCTGGAGAACGACATCGAGTGCTGGCTGCTCAACGCCCGGCACATGAAGAACGTGCCTGGCCGCAAGACCGATGTCGCCGACTCCGAGTGGATCTGCAAGATGGTCGAACACGGCCTGGTGCGGCCCTCGTTCGTGCCGCCGCCGGCCATCCGGCAGCTGCGGGACCTGACCCGCTACCGCACCGAGGTCATCCGCGAACGGACCCGCGAGGCCCAGCGGCTGGAGAAGCTCCTGGAGGACTCGGGGATCAAGCTGTCCGCGGTCGTCTCGGACCTGCTGGGCAAGTCGGCCCGCGCGATGCTGGAGGCCCTGATCGCCGGGGAACGCAACCCGACGATCCTCGCCGAGATGGCCCTCGCCAGCATGCGCACCAAGCGTCAGATCCTCGCCCAGGCGTTGACCGGCCAGTTCACCGACCACCATGCCTTCCTCGCGCGCACCATGCTCGACCGGATCGACGCGGTCAGGGCGACCGAGGCCCGCCTCAGCGAGGAGATCACCCGCCAACTCGCCCCGTTTCGGCGGCAGATCGAGCTGCTGGCCACCATCCCCGGCGTCAGCACCCGCTCGGCGGAGATGATCCTGGCCGAGATCGGCGCGGACATGACCCGCTTCCCTTCGGCCGCCCACCTGGCCTCGTGGGCCGGGATGTGTCCGGGCAACTACGAGTCCGCCGGCAAACACACCTCCGGCAAGTCCCGGCCCGGCGACCCGTGGTTGAAGAGCGCGCTCGGCCTCGCCGCCACGGCCGCAGCCCGCAGCAAGAACACCTACCTCGCGTCCCGCTACAAACGGATCGCGATCCGCCGCGGGAAGAAGCGCGCCCTGGTCGCAGTGGGCCACACGATCCTGGCCTCGATCTGGCACATGCTCACCAACGACGCCGAGTACACCGACCTCGGAGCGGACTACTTCCTCCAGCGAACCGGCCGGACGCGGCAGACACGACGTCTGGTCAGCCAGCTCAACATGCTCGGCTATCAAGTGTCCCTCCAATCAGCGGACGCGGGGTGACCTGCGGGAAGGTTGGATTTTCGAATCAGGACTCCTTCGAGCCTCTGGAGGAGAAGATCAAGGATGCGGTGCTCCAGGTCGATTACGAGGTGCAGTCTCAAATCGACTTCGCTCGCGGCAAGTAGGAAGCGCGACAAGTCGCAGCACTGCACCGTCAGCAGGCGATACAGTCGCTGACATGGGCTGGTCATTGAGTCGCTTTGCGCCACCGCACCCAGAACTTCTGGACGCCTTGTTCCTGGCCGTCGGGCGTGCCCTCCACCTGGCGAACGCGTACGAGAACAAATGCCAGTACGTCCTGCGCGTCGGCAACATGGTCACCGCAGGCCAAGCGGACCCCGTCCTCACTTTGGACGAGCTGATCGCCTCAACCCCCATGGACCAGATGCTGGGCGGCACCCTGCATAGCCTGGCCAACCACCCCATAGGCGTGACCATGGATATGGACATCCTGCACAAGGCCAGAGAAGCCCGAAACTTCATCGCCCACGAGGGCGCCTCGATCGGCTACATCTGGTACGCCCGCCCGGAGTCGACCCTTCAGCACACCGTCAAACTGCGCACCGCCGTCGGCGACCTGGCGGCAGGGGACAACCTGATCTCGCAGTGGTGCCACGGTCTGGAGGAACCCCACGCGTCGCAGCCGACTGAATGGATCGCCACCTACCCGGACCTTGTAGACGAGTGGGTTTTCGCAGATCTGCTCGCGTTGCTCCCAAACCCAGCGCAGGAGCAGACGGATGCACCAGATGCGGCCGCTGGCTGAGCAGCCGTACCTTGGCGTGACGCCGGCACGGACCCGTCCCCGGCGTGGGGTGCCAGCTGCCCGCTGTCGTTATCTAGGGGTCGAAGGCCTTCTGTGCAGTTCAAAGGCATGATCCGTGCTCCAGGCAAGTACGGCACGCAGCCGGGAACGGTTCGGTCGAACCGTTCACAGGGCTTCGCCGGCCCGGGGCAGGGCCGTCAGCGTTTGACGCGGTTGCGGATGGCAAGGACGGCGAGGCCCAACAGTACGGGTTCGGTCAGGCGGGAGGTCATCTCGATGTAGGTGCCGGCGGTGGTCAGGTCCTGGCCGGAGGAGCGGAACACCACCGAGTTGAGGGTGACGTTCAGAGCCTTTTCGAAGCGCTTGCCGGTGAACCGATTGCCGGTGGGGTTCTGCGGATCGTCCTTGTCGATCTCGAAGGTGACCTTGCCCCCGCCGGTCGGGACGGTGCCGATCGCAGTCTGCTTCGGGGTGTCCTTCGCGAGGCCGAAGACCATCAGCAAGACGATGGTGAGGAGCATGGCCGCCCCGAGCCACGCCAGGGCCCGGGATGCGCGCAGTCCGTAGCCGGACAGCGCCCAGTACGCGGTCAACAGCCCCCGTTCACTGCGGGGGATGTCGTCGGCGTGGCGGCGCATCTCCATCTCCCCGTAATAGAAGTCCGCAGCCCCCGGCTCATGCTTGCCGTCCTCGAAAGCCTTGCGCAGAGCCCGGTACACCGGAGCCATCTGCAAGGGGCCAGCGCGTCCGGCGCCGAGGACTGCCACGTTCCAGCCCCGCACTGCTCCTGGCTGGCTGGCACGCCAGTGGTGTTCCTCGGCCAGGACTCGGCGCTCGGTGAACGGCATGGGCGGCCAGCGCCACCACACGGCGGGCGGGGCGATGTCGAAAGTGCAGGCCCCCTCCAGACGGAGTTGATCCAGGTGCACAGTGCCGGCGAACAGGCACCCCGACAGATCGAGGTCTGAGAGGACCAGATGGGCCGCGTCCACCCCACGCAGCGACGCCACCCGCACCCTGGGGTCGCGGGGGATCGGAAAGGGATCTTCGGCGAGCTGTCGGCCGTTGGTGAGCACGAACGGATCCGGCTCGGCGGCGATCGTGAGGGGGTACTCGAACACCGCATGCGCGAAGTCCACCGTGGCGTAACGCAGGCGGATCTCCGCTGTCGATGACCAGCGAGTACGACGACACTCCAGACGGCGCGCAGCGAGCGAGAGGGTCACCGGGCCACCGAACGTCGCACCGGACAGCACAACCCGTCCAGCACACGCCAAAGGTCCGAGCTGGTCAGCTGCTACGAAGGTCGCCGACTCGAAACAGGCGTCGCCCTTGAAGGTCGCCGAGTCGAACCAGGTTTTGCCCTTGAAGGTCACATCGATGAACACGGCGTCGCCCTGGAAGCTGGCCGAGCCGAACCTGGCGACATCTTCGAAGATCGCCATGAGGAATCCGGCGTCGCCCTTGAAGGTCGCAGAGTCGAACAGGGCGATGCCCTCGAAGGTCGTCAGGCCGAACTCGGCGCGGCTCTCGAAGGTCGCCTCACCGAAGGTCGCCGAGCCGAACCTCGCGCTGCCCACCTCGAAGGTCGCCTCACCGAACAAGGCGCTGTCCTCGAAGGTCACCTGGCTGAACTCGGCTCGGTTCTTGAAGGTCGCCGATGTGAAGTTGGCGCCGCCCTTGAAAGTCGCCTGGTCGAACAGGGCATGGTCGCCCTTGAAGGTCACCGACTCAAACAAGGCGTCGCCCTCGAAGATTGCCGACTCGAACAAGGCGCAGTCCTCGAAGATCGCCGACTCGAACAAGGCAGCGCCCTCGAAGGTGGCCATTTCGAACTTGGCATGGCCGACGCGGGGGTGCCCGGCTTCAGGGCCGCGGAGAGCGTTGAGGAGGGCATTGAGAAGAGATTCGGTGAAGTGGGTGCCCCGATGGTCGATGCCGGCGCCGGGAGTCAGGACGGCCAGGTAGGAGTCGCGGTCGTCGTCGGCCAGGTGGGCGAGGCATACGGTGTGGCCGGGGACGTGGATGCCGCGGCAACCAACGGGGTCGGCAGCAGGGTCTGCACCGTGTGCGCAGTGCGGCCAAGGCGGCGGTTCGGCTGTGCTCATGGTGCGGCGACTCCACGGTGTCAGGGTGCCTGTATGGACGCCCTGCGGACGGGAACGGTTCAGGCTCGACGGTGACAGGCAGCATCGGGGAGGCTCCCACCGCGAAGATGCCGTACGTGCCTGAAGAACCCGTAGATATAAGTCAGGCACGGAGCATTGAGGGCACATGCCTCACACGCCTTCTCCGAACTACCGGGGGGCGTCCCGTAATCAGGTGACGGGACGATCAGTCCCGAGGCAAAGGGCCGGTACGGGCCGGAGAACGGCTCCGAGGAGGAATGGACCAGGAAACCGGTGTTGCTGTCAGAAGTTTTGACAGGCCGTGATCTGAGCCGCCGTTGCGGAGTGGCGGGTAGTGCTGGTCCGTGTGCGTGGGGTGCCGGTACGGATGTGATCACTTGTAGGCGGCGACGGCGGCGAGGTAGATGCCCAGGCCGGTGGCTGCGGTGCCCGCGCCGGTGAGGATCGCCTGGGGGATGCCGGCGCCGGACCGGCGGGCGAGCAGGGCTGCGGTGATCGCGATGTTGAGGGCGGTGGACAGAGCGAGTAGCAGGGACAGGATCTGCAGCGGGCTCATCGCGTGAACTCTCCGTGGTGGTGGTGACGGCCCAGGGGCGGGCCGTGCGGGACGGGTTCGACGCTGACTGTCCAGGAGGCCGTCCTACAGGAGTCCCGATACGGATTGGACACCTCACCGCGAAGCGGGCTGGTGGGCGCTAGGGTTCACGGCACGGCCGGGGTGTGTGTCCACCAGGGTGTCCAGGGGCGGGGTGGACACCCGCGCACGGGCCGCGCGGGAGGGGAAGGCGTCGTGATGGCGGGACCGGCAGCGCAGGAACCGGAGTACGCCGAGCTGATCGCCGAGCTGGCCGCGTTCCGCGACGAGCGTCTGCAGAAGCAGCCGTCGGACCGCGTACTGGCCGGTGCCGTCGGGGTCAGCCCGACCACGATCGGGGACTGGCTGCGCGCCGACCGGTTCCCCCAGCAGATCGATCAGCTGTTGAACATGGTGCGGGCCGTGCGGGCACAGGCCGAGCGTGCGGGGCTGGCCGGTGATCCGGCGGCGGCCGCGGTGCTGGACGTGCAGAAGTGGCGTCGCGCCTACCAGGCCGAGGCCCGCCGGCGTGCGGACGGCACACGTGCCGAGGTCGAGGCCGGGCAGGGCCGGGCGGCGCTGGAGCGGATGCGGCCGGGCATGCCGCTGGCGAAGGTGGTCGACCCGTTTTCTCTGGAGGTGCACCGTGCGATCGGTTCTCCGGTTGCCAGTCTGCCGGTGCTGCCGGCGTATGTGCCGCGCGAGCACGACCGCTGGCTGGCCGAGGTGGTGGCACAGGCCGCCGCCGGGGCCAGCCGGATCGCGGTGCTGGCGGGCGGATCCTCCACTGGCAAGACCCGCGCCTGCTGGGAAGCCCTCCAGCCGCTGCGCGAGCGGGACGAGCCCTGGCGGCTGTGGCATCCCATTGCCCCCACCCGCCCCGACGCCGTCCTGGCTGAACTCGCCGATGTCGCCCCGTACACGGTGATCTGGCTGAACGAGGCCCAGGAATACCTGCTCCCCACTCCACTCGGGGAGCAGATCGCCGCGCGCCTGCGGGACCTGCTGCGCGACCCGCGGCGGGCCCCGGTACTGGTGCTGGCCACCCTCTGGCTGGACCACTGGGACACCCTGACCACCCGCACCGAGACGGACCGGCACGCCCAGGCCCGGGAGCTGCTGGACGGCCGCAGGATCAGGGTGCCGGATGCCTTCACCGGCGCCGCCCTTGGCACTCTGACCGAAGCGGCCGACGCTGACCCCCGGCTCGCGGAGGCCGCCGCACGCGCCGCGGACGGTCAGGTCGCCCAGTATCTGGCCGGTGTACCAGTCCTGATGAGCCGCTACGAGGACGCCCCACCGGCCACGAAGGCGCTCATCCACGCGGCCATGGACGCCCGCCGTCTCGGCGCCGGCCCGCATATCCCTCTCACATGGCTGAAGGAGGCCGCCCCCAGCTACCTCACCGAGGCCGAGTGGAACCAGAGCGGTGACAACTGGCTTGAACAGGCTCTTCACTACGTCACGAAACCTTGCAACGGCATCCCTGGCATCCTCACCCCCGTCAAGACCGGCACCCCTCGCAACCAGCGCAACCGCCGGACCAGTGCCCCCACCGGCTCCGCTGCTGGGCATGGCACCCGGGCCGGGCAGGGGCCGCTGTACCGGCTGGCCGACTACCTCGACCAGCACGGCCGCCACCACCGCGCCGAGACGATCCCCCCCATCGGCTTCTGGACCGCGGCCGCCAGCCGCGCCCACCCCGCCGACCTGGCCACCCTCGGAGATGCCGCCCGGGACCGCGGCCTGTACCGCGACGCCACCCAACTCCACAAACACGCCACCACCCACGGCAACCCCATCGCCGCATCCCTCCTCGTCTACCACTTCCGCACCCTGCACGCCACCGACCCACGCCCCGCCCAATGGGCCGCCGCGCACGCCTCCCTCGACGAGCCGGCCGCCGTGGCCCGGCTACTGACCGAGCTGCGGGGGGCCGGGGCGGACGAGGTCACCGTGTTGCTGGCCCGTGATCCCGCCGCGCACGCCTCCCTCGACGACCTGGCCGCCGTGGCCTGGCTGCTGACCGAGCTGGGGTGGGCCGGGGCGGATGAGCAGGTCACTGCCCTGATCGAGCGGGTCGCCGCGCACGCCTCCCTCGACGACCCGGCCGCCGTGGCCCGGCTACTGAACGCGCTGCGGGGGGCCGGGGCGGACGAGCAGGTCACCGTGTTGCTGGCCCGTGACCCCGCCGCGCACGCCTCCCTCGACCCTCCCCCGTACGCCGTCGCCCAGCTACTGAACGCGCTGCAGGGGGCCGGGGCGGACGAGCAGGTCGCTGCCCTGATCGAGCGGGTCGCCGCGCACGTCTCCCGCAACGACCTGGACACCGTGGCCTGGCTACAGAACGCGCTGGGGTGGGCCGGGGCGGACGAGCAGGTCACTGCCCTGATTGAGCGGGTCGCCGCGCACGCCTCCCTCGACGACCCGGCCGCCGTGGCCCAGCTACTGAACGCGCTGCAGGGGGCCGAGGCGCAGGAACAGGTCACCGCCCTGGCCGAGCGGCTTCCTGCTGCAGGGCGCTTCGATCAGTTCATCGAGATCGGTGACTACCGGGAGCGGTTCCGGTTCGGTCGGGAACCTGATGGGAGCGTCGCTGCCCCCTGGGCGTGGGGGGACCTGGAATGATCCGGAACGCGAACTGTCTCGTCGAAGTCGGCACCGCCCGGGACGGGCGGGAGTGACATCACACCGGGCGCCGCCGTCAGGCACGTTCCGGAATGGCTACTTGCCGAACGTGCCTGTCGCCCGCTCGACACCCGAGATAACAGTCACGACGCGGGCACACCTCCGCCCAGGGAGCCGGACTGTTCAGGCCTTCGGCGGGCGGAACGGAAGGACATTGTCCGGTGCAGGTGCGTGTCTTGCTTGCCTGTCGTCCTCGTGAGTGAGCACAGCGTTGGCGAGGGCGAGTCTGATCACCTGTTGGCGGAGCTCCTCGATCTCGGCTCTCTGATTGGCAATGTTCTTCTTCAGCTTGGTGACCGTTTCCCGGAGTCGTTTCTCGGTCTCCGGGACTTGGCGGGATTCGGTGCGGACACGTTCGTAAAACTCGTTCTTCAGGTCGACGTGCCGTTTGAGAAGGGCCATGCGGTGGACGTCGGCCTCGGCGGCGAGGGCGACGACGGTGAGGCTGCCGTTGGAGGCGGTGGCCTGTCCGGTCAGGAGTCGGTCCATGGCCTCGCGGATGCGGGCGCGCTCGTTCTGGTGCTGGTGGTTCATGTGAGGGCCTCGGCGGGGTGCGCGGTGCTGTCGTGGGTGGCGGCCGTCTCGCGGAGCCGGTGGGCGTTGGCCCGCAGACGTCTGCTGACCGGGCCGGGGGTGTGGGCGGCGAACTGGTCGAGTTCGTCGGCGCGTTCACGAAGAAGGCGGGCGTGGGTGTCCGTGCGGACCGTGTTGCCGCAGCCGGGCCGGCAGTCGTACTGCCGTGGGGCGGTCGCGCCGGGATCTGGCTCGCAGAGCGCGTTGTCGTGCTTGAAGGCACAGATCAGGAACGCGTCAGGGTTGTCATAGAGCACGATGCCGTCGCGGGCCAGAAAGGTGCTGGCCTTCCTGGCGAAGGTGCGGGGGACAATACGCCCCTCGAAGCGAGGGGTATGGGCGGCGGCGGTCAAGGCTCGGCGGGCTGCGGGCCCGGAGACCTTCTCTCCAGCGGCAACGCGGTCACGCAGCCGCGCTGCGGTGTCGGCGGAAGCGAGGGCGGTTTCGACGTCGAGGATGGCGTGGATGCCGCGGCGGCCGCGGGCGCCGTAGCCACTTGAGGTGCGGGCATCGAGGACGGTCCGCATGTGCCCGTACTGAATGGCGAGCGCGATCAACCCTCCGGGACGTCGGGCAATGTGCCAGGCAAGAGATCTTCTGAACCGCCCCAGACCGATCGCGCCGTGGGGATCGTTCGGGATGGCCTGGTCGGACAACTCCTGCGCCCTGGCCTCGCGGTTCACCCAGGTCACGAAGGCTTCGATGCGCAAGGCCAGCGTGGACTTCTTCAGCGCGCCCCCATATCCGTGGCGCGAGTGGAACTCGTGGTGGGCGGTGCCGAGGAGGAGTTCCCCTTCCGGAACCATCCGCTCCAGCACGCGGATGGCGTGGACCACCGGCGTGATCGCGACCCAGGGCACTTGGCGTACTTCACCGGCGGAGATGTGGTTGCCGTCGTCGTCTGTGACGGTCTTGTAGTGGTGGCTGTGGATCAGGTGCTGTCCCCCGGCGCCGTCAACGCCTGGTTCGGGGTCGGGGCAGCAGCCGGAACGCAGTCCCTGCACCTCCTGCGGACGCATCCCGGTCAGGTAGAGCAGGATGATCGTCGCGGCCGTACCCAGGTTCCGCATCAGTTCGGCGGCCTCGTTGAAGTCCACATGCTCGCGCCATGGCTTGCCGTTGATCTGCCCGGTGACCGGCACCCGCAGCGGACAGGGCCCTGGCCGCGACGCGGCGATCTCCGCGAGCCCGTGCTGCTTGACGAACCTCCAAACCTGACCGCGGTTGGAGCCGGTGAGTGCGGCGATGTAGGTGGCGGCCACCTGGATCTCGCGTTTGCCAGAGCTCGCCGGCAGCGGGTGACCGGCCCGCGCCATGAGCAGCAACCACTCCTCAAGCCCAGCCCATCCGGCTGCCGTGGCCTTCGTGGCGGCGGCAACGGCGATCAGTCGGCGGCGCTCGGCCCAGGCCGCCAGGATGTCGTCGGCGAACTCGTCGACGAAGCGGATGGCCCAGATCAACAGCGGACCGAGAACAAGCGGGTCCAACGGCTCCGTCGCGTTCTCCCCGCCCGCGGCCGTCATGGCTGGGGGCAGGAAGTCGTCGACTCCCTCTGTCTCCCATGGAGGTCGGGTGATACCCGTGGGGCGGGCGCTGAGCTGGTCGAATGCCCACAGGTTCGTCAAACGGACAGCGATGATCGCTGCGGTGTCACGGGACACTCGGACCATGCGCTCGCTTGCATAGGCTCGCCACTGTGTGTCGGTGCAGGCGTGCAGGCTGGTGATCTGGCGTTCGTGCAGCCAGCGGGCGAGGCGCATCCACTCCTGGCAGGTGGCGAGCATGTCGGTGCCGCCCGAACGAGATCGCGCCTGGACGCCTCGGGTCTGGAGGTAGGTGGGCCTCAACTGGCCGTTGATCATTGTCCAGGTGGCTAGTTTCACCTGGTCCCGAAGGGGGCCCGGGCAGTTCTTCCAGTGGAGGTTGACCAGACCGGTGCCAGGATTGTCGATGAGCGGCGCCATGGACCACACCTCGTCCTGGTAACGCGAGTTCGGGTGCGTGTTGCCGGGGCTGATCCACTCAGGCAGCACCACGGGACCGTCCGGGCGGGGCATGGCGAGCACGTACGTATCGGTCTCGGCAGCGGTGCCGACGGCGGTCATGGGGCGAGCTCTCCCTTCAGTAGAAGATGGACCAGGGTGCGGTCCTCGTCGTTCACGCGGGCGAGCGCCGCGTTCCAGGCCACCGGGCCGACCTTGTCGCGCAGGTCCTCAAGACGGAGCACGTGTTCGCTCCACCGCTCGTGCCACGAGCGGTCGGGCAGGACGGAGCGGAGACTGTTCAGCTCTCGGTGCAGATGGGCGAGCCGTGGGTGATGGCCGGGATGGACACGGGCGTTGGGGCAGGCCAGGCAGAGCATGAAGTCCGCTCCGCAGCCGCCTTGCGCGTCGGGCCAGGGGCTGGACGTCTCGTCCGCGCAGTCCGCGGCCACGGTCTGTCCGTGCCCCGGGTCCGGGGTGTCGGCGATGTCGCCGACGAACATCACGGCCTGGGCCTGGGCGAGGGCCTCTTTGGCGCCGGCCTCGAAGACGCTCCGCGAGGCCCTTTGAACATGCTCATCTGGCAGCATGTAGATGCTCTCGTGAGTACCCTGCGCGTGCTGAAGGGGACGCCCCTCTCGTGTCACCGCAGTTCTGCGAGTCCGCTGGAACGGCGCCCCTCCCAGACCATGCGTGATCCCCCAGTGCTGTGCGTCGCCGTTTCCGATACCGAACGACAGAGGGCCCACTGGGCGGGGCCGTTCCGTGTGCTGATGTCGCTTGCTGGGATAGTGCATGCGCGCGACCATCAGAAAGTCCGTGCCGGGCTCCAGCCGGGCGGCAAGAGTCCGTCCGTGTGCGGTGGCCTCCAGCGCCTGAGTGATCAACCTGCCAGCCGAGTCGGCTCCGGAGTCGGTGGCGTTCTCCGTGGAAAACCACCAGCCTCCGCCTTGCCTGCGCTTCTCCACCTGAATCTGGTAGGTCACCGCGGCCGTCCCTCCGGCCGACGGGGCCGTGGTCGGGGCCGGCAACCGGTCATAGACCGACAGATTCCAGCCGAACCGGCCGGTCAACAGCACGGCCAGCGCCGTGAGCTCGGAACGAGACAGAAACAGCCTGCCCCACGTGCACTCCGAGCCGGTGCCGCCCAGAAGTCGACGTTCTCTCACGTTCACCGCTCCGCTCGGCGAGACCGTGTGCGGGACGTAACCGGTCCGCGCAAGGTGGTCGAGAATTACACCGAGGCGCCCCTCCCGGCTGCCATCAGTCAGGTCCTCGGCCCGCCAGCTCTCCAACAGGCGTGTGTTCTCACGGATCCGCAGCAGAGCGGTTCGGAACTGCCGCTGTGCCGCCAGCAGCACCCGCTCCCGCTCATCCTCTCCGTACGACTGCTTGACCGGCACCTGCTTAGGAATGCGGCGAGCCAGTTCCTCACCCACCGGCCCGCCGGCCAGCCTCGGATCCGCCCGCAGCAATGGCCTCACCTGACGCAGCACACTCTTCCCGCTGTTGGTGCCGATGTGCGCCGCGCGCCAACGCTTGAGCATGGCGGTGGTCAGATCCCCCAGGTCTTCCGGGGGATGCTCCAGCTCGGAGACGAAGCGCGCGAACGCCTTCACCGTGATCCAGGAAGCCTGCGCGGTCACATGGCTGTTCCAGCCCGCAGACCGGGCCGCGAAGACCCTGGCCAGTGACCGCTGCATCGGCTCGGCAACCGGCAACTCGGCGAAGTCGAACGGCATCTCGTATCCGGCCTTGTTGACGACCGCCACCACGAGCCCATCGGGAGCCAGCGGCGGCTCGGTGCGGTGATCGGCCAGCGGCAAGGCGGCTCGCCGTCCCCGCCCGGTCACCGGGCCGCCTCAAGGACAGCGTCGATGTCCTGGATGCCCTGCGACTCCCGGGCGAGCCGGGTGAACACACCCTCCAGGTCCTCGACCTGCTGTTCGTCCTCACCGACGGGTTCGGCCGCAGCCAGGATCGACTCCAGTTGCAGGTGCGCGACCGGCGCGAGGTAGTGCCGTTTCGTCACCTCCACGTCCGCATGACCGAGGAGGGTCTTCACCAGCCACCACGGATCGCCGAACAGCAACGCGAAGTCCCGACGGTCCGCGGCCGAGAGCCCATAGCGTGTCTCCACCAACTGGTTCAGCAAAACCAGCATGTAGAGGGCCATCGAATGACGCGCGGCGTGCGGCGTGGCGTACGGGCTCTTGCCGCGTACCTCCGCCAGCCGGAAATCCCGCTCGACCTCCCGTTCTCCCACGGTGAGCAGGACTTCCTCGCAGCGCAGGTTCGCCGCCCTGAACACGCCGTTCCACCGGTCCGGGGCCATCGGCAGGCCCTGCTCCGTCAGCCACAACCACGCCGGCTCCGGCCCGTCCGGGCCCTCCAGGAACAGCCCCTGCCGCTCACGCCATCCCAGACGGCTGAGTTCTTGCTCACCGGCGACGCCGTTCGCATCAACCCACTCGATCTTGGGTCTCAGGCCCCGCGTCACCTTCGTGACCAGCCGCATCATGGGCAGCCGCTCGTAGCGGCCTTCGGCGTGGGCGCGTTGCACCGCCCACGCGCGCTCCGACTCGACGTATGCCTCGGCCTGGCCGACCGCGTCCACCGACACGTAGAAGACCCGGCTCTGCTTCGACCGGGTGACCGCCGCGGCGACGCGGCCATGGCAGTAGCGGCCGAACCGCAAGCGCTGGCTGGGCAGTTCGAAGGTGAGCAGCGAACCACCCTCCTGCCGGCGCAGGCCAGAGCTGAGCAGCAACTGCACGAAGCTGGTGTTGCGCAACTCCGTCCGCGACTCCCACCCCGGCGCCGGCATTCCTGAACGGCCGTGGCCGCGGAGCCCGATGTCCGACCACAAACCCCAGGTCCGCGGCGTCAGCCACAGCACCCGCGAGCTCACCGAGTCCGCCGCCCGGTCCCCGCGCCGCACGATGTCCACCGGCAGCGGGGACACCTTCGCCCACCGAAACAGCTTGGTGAACGCGGCCGCCTCACGGTTCCACTTCGTCCCGCTGATCCGGCGCGGATTCTGCGGAGCCCGGCATCTCCAGTGCCGGTAGTCCGCCAAGTCCTGTCTGGTCGCCTGGCTCCACAGAACTCCGCGCGAGGACAGGAAAGTCAACAACGGCCGGATATCCGTCGCGTAATTCCGCTTGGTTTCCCGCTCCAGATCCCGGAATTCGACGGACCGGACGAAATCCAGCAGGTCCCGGTCCACCGTTCCGTCCGGTGCCACGAACACCGGATCACCCGGCCGCAGACCGATCCGGGCAACCTCGGCCGGCAGGTCCTGTACCCCCAGGACACCCTCAGACGGCAGCGATCCCCAGTGCCCCGGATCGGGCACCCACACCACGTACCAGTCGTGCAACTGACGCCTCCCCTGACGCTTGAACACGCCCAATCATCAGGGAAGTGCTGTCCACGACCGTGCGGCGGCCCGCGGCCAGGCGCTTGCCCGCGATGTAGTGCAGGACGTCGAAGGCGTCCTTGGTCGCGCCCTGGTCGTTCTCGTCGTCGGAGACCAGGCCGCGGCAGAAGTCGGAGGAGATGACCTCGGTCGGCTTGAAGTGCCGATGCGCGAAGGTGGACTTGCCGGAGCCGGAGGCACCGACGAGGGAGAGGTCGGTGACGGGGAGGACCCGCCCCCTCTTCTGGGACACCTGGGTCTCGGTTGACTCGCTCATGCTGCCTTCGCCTCCTTCTCGCTCTTGTCGTTCTCTTCGTTCTGCACGCTCTTGGCGTTCTTGTCGTTCGCGCTCTCGGCCTTGAACACGGCCATCTGGGTGGGCGGGCCCACCTCGGGGTCGTCCGGCCCGACGGGTACGAACTCCACGCCGTAGCCGTGCCGTTCGGCGACCGCGGCCGCCCAGGCGCGGAACTCCTCGCGGGTCCACTCGAAGCGGTGGTCGCCGTGCCGGACGTGGCCGGCCGGGAGGGTCTCCCAGCGCACGTTGTACTCGACGTTCGGTGTGGTCACCAGGACCGTGCGCGGGCGGGCCGCGCCGAACACCGCGTACTCCAGGGCCGGCAGCCGGGGCAGGTCGAGGTGCTCGATCACCTCGCTGAGCACGGCGGCGTCGTACCCCTTGAGCCGGTTGTCGGTGTACGCGAGCGAGCCCTGGAAGAGCTTGACGCGCGAGGCCTGCCGCTCCCCCATGCGGTCCAGCTTGAGCCGCCGGGAGGCGATGGTGAGCGCGCGCATCGACACGTCGACGCCGACGATCTCGGTGAACCGCACGTCCTTGAGCAGCGCCTGCACCAACTGGCCCTGTCCGCACCCGAGATCGAGCACGCGGGCCGCGCCGGACGCCCCCAGCGCGGCGAGGATCGCGTCCCGGCGCTGCACGGCGAGCGGGGTCGGCTTCTGCTCCGTCTCGGTCTCCGCCTCGACGGCGTTGTCGATGTCCTCGACCTCGCTGTCGTCGGCCTCGGCCAGCCGGACCAGCTCCAGGCGCTCCATCGCCTCCCGCGTCAGCGACCAGCGGCGCGAGAGGTAGCGGCCGACGATCAGCTTCTGCTCGGGGTGCTCCGGCAGCCAGCCCTCGCCGACCCGCAGCAGCTTGTCGACCTCGTCGGGCGCGACCCAGTAGTGCTTGGCGTCGTCGAGCACCGGCAGCAGCACGTAGAGGTGGCGCAGGGCCGCGGCGAGGGTCAGCGCCTCGGACTCCAGGAGCAGCCGTACGTAGCGCGAGTCGCCCCACTCCGGGAACTCGGCGTCCAGGGCGATCGGTTCGACGGTGACCGTCCAGCCGAGCGGCTCGAAAAGCCGCCGTACGAGATCCGGGCCGCCGCGGGCGGGCAGCGCGGGCACCTCGACGCGCAACGGGCGTGCCTGTGAAGGGAGTTCGGGCTTCGCCTGACAGGCGCCCTTCATCGCGCTGGAGAAGACGGCGCTCAGCGCCACCGCGAGCAGCGAGGAGGCCGCGTACGGGCGGTCGTTGACGTACTGCGCGAGCGCCGCGTCAGGTGCGCCGCCGCGGCCCTTGCCCTTCCCCCGCCGCACCAGCGCCACCGCGTCGACCTCCAACAGCAGCGCCGCCGTGCAGCGTTGGGCATCCGCCTCGGGGTAGAGGACGTGCGCCGTGCCGTAGGAGGTGGAGAACGCCTGCGCCTTGTCGGGATGCTTGTGCAGCAGGTAGCCGAGGTCGGTGGCGGGGCGTTCGGGGGTGCCGGTGGTGGTGATGGTCAGGAACATGCGCGGGCCTCTCCGGCCGGGTGGATGACGGATCGACGGACTGGTGTGGTGCCGTACGCGCGACGGCCCCCAGGGGGTGATCCTGGGGGCCGTCAGGACGACCGTCTCACCTTGGCACACGGCACCGACCGGCGCCTTTGTTTATTCCGGCCGCCCCAGGCCGCCGTCCCAGGCCGCGCCGGATCGTCGCTACGACAGCTGCGACTGGACCTGCGAGGAGATCAGCTCCAGGTGGTCGAGGTCGGAGAGGTCGAGGATCTGGAGGTAGACGCGCTGGGAGCCGATCTCGGCGAACCTGCCGATCCGGTCGACGACCTCGGCCGGGGAGCCGGCCAGGCCGTTGGTCCTGAGGTCGTCGACCTCGCGGCCGATGGCGGCGGCGCGGCGGGCGACCTCCTGGTCGTCCTTGCCGACGCAGACGACCAGCGCGTTGGAGTACGTGAGGTCGTTCGCGGGCCGCCCGGCCTCGACGGCGGCGGCCTTCACCCGGCCGAACTGGCGCTCGCTGTCCTCGACGGAGGCGAAGGGGATGTTGAACTCGTCGGCGTAGCGCGCGGTCAGGCGCGGGGTGCGGACGGCGCCGTGGCCGCCGATCAGGACCGGGATCTTCTGCTGCGCGGGTTTGGGCAGCGCGGGCGAGTCCTTGAGGTCGTAGTACGTGCCGTGGAAGTCGAAGGTGTCGCCGAGCTTCGTCTCCCACAGGCCGGTGACGATGGCCAGCTGCTCCTCCAGGCGGGCGAACTTCTCCTTCGGGAACGGGATGCCGTACGCCGTGTGCTCCTCCTCGAACCAGCCCGCGCCCAGGCCGAGTTCGACGCGTCCGCCGGACATCTGGTCGACCTGGGCGACCTGGATGGCGAGCACGCCGGGCAGCCGGAAGGTACCGGCGGTCATCAGCGTGCCGAGGCGGATCCGCTTGGTCTCGCGGGCCAGTCCCGCGAGGGTGATCCAGGCGTCGGTGGGGCCGGGGAGGCCGTCCGTCGAGCCCATGCGGAGGTAGTGGTCCGAGCGGAAGAACGCGTCGAAGCCGAGGTCCTCGGTGGCCTTCGCCACGGCGAGCAACGTGTCGTAGGTGGCGCCCTGCTGGGGCTCTGTGAAGATGCGAAGATCCATACCTCCATCCTGCACGCTCCGGTGCCGGTCAACCCCACCGGTCCCCCTGGCCACGGCCGTCCCCGGTCGGGTGAAATTGCGTCAACGGCGTGCACGCGGGGTGCTCGTGCCAGTGACCCGGCCCGACAGTGATCGTTGGCCGGAGCGGAGCCGGGCCGACCGGCACCCGCACCGGTCGGTCGTCGTCACCGGCGCGTCACCCGCATCGGCCTCCCCGGGGGCCGGCAGGCCTAGGAGGCCGTCATGTCCGAAGAATCCGTGCCGCAGCAGGGCGGGAGCTCCGGCCAGCCCAAAGGGTTGCTGCAGCAGATGGAGGAGCTCATGGCGGCGCTGAACGCGGACCTGTCGGCACTGGACGCGGACCTCCAGTCGGCGGGCCGAACGGGCGAGGAGCCCGAAACCGGCTGAACGGATCGCCTGCCGGCCGGTTCACACCGGGTCACCCGAGAAGCTAACCCGCCTCCTTCTCCGTCAACCGCTGCTCCGCGTCCGTGAGTTTGCGCAGCATCTCCCGGACCCGGTCCCTGGACTCGTCCGCCGCGTCGATGGCCTCCATGCACTGCCAGTAGGTGCCCTCGTCGTCCGCGGCGCAGGCGAGGCCCACGAGGGCGATGCCCACCTCGCCGAGGAGGCCGCCGAGGTAGCGCAGCGCCTGTCCTGCGTCGCCCAGTTCGGTGAGCTGGGCGGCTCGTAAATCCTCCGTGGCGAGCTGCGGCGCGTCCAGGACGCCGCAGCCCCGGCCCGCCAGTTCGGTCAACCCCAGTGCCTCGCCGCGCAGTTCGGGCGGACCGTAGACCGCGAGGCGACTGCCTATCGCCTGGGCCAGGGCCTGCGCCTGCCACACCTCCGTCAAGGTCTCCGGCGTACCGCCGGATCCCGCCAGGGCACGTCTGCTCGTCACGATGAGCCGCACCGCGTCCATGCGCTGTCCCCGTCTGCCACGACGCGCTGTCCGCACGTCCACTCGAACCCCGCCATTCACTACCCAGCGTGAGCGCGTGCGGGGCGAAAAGCCAGAGGAAGACGGAAATCTGCGGACAACAAATCGATTTCGAGCGGGATGTCGACTGCGGAGAGTGAAAACGGATCGAACGGCTCCTTACGGGGCCGGGAACCGGAACTCGTTGCGGTCGATTTTCGCGTCCAGCGCCGCCAGCGGATCGACGCCGAGCACCTCGCACAGCTGGAGCAGATACGCGAGGACGTCGGCGACCTCGTCGGTGACGCGGTGCGCCGTGCCGGGGTCGTCCATCACCCGCGTCGACTCCTCCGGCGTCAACCACTGGAAGATCTCGACCAGTTCGGAGGCCTCCACACTGAGGGCCGCGACGAGGTTCTTGGGGGTGTGGTACTGCCGCCAGTCGCGGGCGGCGGCGAAGTCGGCCAGCCTGCGCTGCAGTTTCGGCACGTCGAGGGACCCGGGGTCGAGTGGTTCTGTCACGGCTCCAGGTGTACCACTGCGACTCCCGCCGTCTTCTCGGCCCAGGACGCGTCGCTCACCGCGGCGACGAACCGGATGTGTCCGCGGGCGGCCATCCGCGTGGCCAGCCGCAGCAGTTCACCCCGCTGGCCGGGGTCCAGGCAGCGGTCGAAGCCGTCGGCGAGCACGGTGAGCGCCTGCATCGCCGCGGGCACCTCGCCGGCCGCGTCCACCTCCAGCACCCCGGGCCCGGTCAGCAGGACCAGGGCGAGGGCCAGGTATCTCAACTCGCCGTCCCCGAGCCGGCGCAGGGCCGTGCGGTGTCCGTCGCCCCGGTCGAGCAGCGCGCGGACCGTGCCGTCGACGAAGGGTTCAGCGCGTACGTCCGTCACGGCGCCGGCGCAGCCGCCGCGGACCGCGGCGACGAGCTGGGCGTGCCGCCTGCCGCACTCCGCCTGGGTGCGCCACAGGACGTCGGCGAGGTTGTCGCAGCCGCTGAGCAACCGGCCGGAGCCGGTCGGCACGGGGGCCCGCATCCGGCCGGGGTCCGGGTCGCAGGCGAAGACGGAGCGCAGGGCGACCACCATCTGCTCGGCGGCGGCGAGCACGCGGCGCTGGCCGTCGGTCTTGCCGGCCACGCGTAACGGCAGCAGCGCGGTGCCGAGCCGGTCGTCGGGCAGCGGGGCCCGCGTCACCGGGGACGAGCCCGCCGTGTGCCAGGCCGCCTGCACGAAGGGACGGGACGGGTCGCGCAGCGCGGTCTCCAGCAGGACGAGGCCGCCGGCCGTCAACCGCTCGCCCACGACGCGCAGTTCGGGCTCGGCCTGCACGGCGACGTCGAGCCGCACCGGACCCTCCGGTCCGTCGGCGGTGCAGCCGATCCGGAAGCCCCGGCGCCGCTGCGCGTCGGGCCGGGCCCGCTCGGGCACGCAGTCCGCGGCATCGGGGAACACCTCACCGACGGCACCGCCCCCGCCGAGGCGCGCCAACGCCTCGTACGCTCGCAGGGCCGTCGTCTTGCCGGCCCCGCTGGGCCCGGCGAACAACGTGACGGGCCCGAGGGTGAGCCGGGCCTGCCGATGCCCGGCGAACGCCGAGAGCCGGAGTTCGGTGACGCAGGGGCGGACGTGGTGCACCCGGTCGCCGGGCGAGGCGGGCGAAGCAGGCGAAGCGGGCGCCGACGGCACGGCGTCGCTCGCGAGGTCGGCGGGCGGAGGCGCTGCGTCCGGTTCGGGGCGCGCGGAAGGGACGGTCATGACCGGACCGTAGGACTCCGCCTGGAGGCGAACCGTTCCGCCCGGGCGACCTTCCTACGATCGAGGGACCGAACACCGGGGGCGGGGTCAGGTGCCCGCCGCCCCCGCGTCCTCGATCAGGTCCGTGACCTCGGTGTCGGCGGGTGTCAGCAGGAACACGTTGCGGTCGACGCGGTGCATGCCGGCGGCGAGGCCGAAGACGACGCCGGTGCTGAAGTCGAGGACGCGCTTGGCGACCTCGGTCTCCGCGCCGCTGAGGTCGAGCAGGACCGGGATGCCGGCCATGAGGGTCTCGGCGACCTCGCGGGCGTCGGCGAAGATGTTGACCCGCAGGACGACGAAGCGACGGCGGGTCTCCGTCTCCGCGTCGGGCAGCGAACGGTGGTCCACGGCCGACGGCCAGGCGTCCCGGCCCCGCAGTGGCACGACCTGGGCGAGCCCTTCCCACTGTGCATCGGTGACGTCGTGGCTGTTCACCGGCTCCCCCCGAACTGACTCGTCCTCAACTCCTGCACCAGCCATTCTTACGCCATGTCACCCGTTCGGCCTAACAGCGACACGGTCCGCGACCCCGTGGAAGCACCGAACGAAGGCCCCGGACGAGCGCCTCGGACGAAGCCTTACCGGCCTCACACCGGACTCTTCACCTCCGGCGACGCCCCGCTCACCGGGCGCGACTAGCGTCCCGTGACGTGCACTTGGCAGACACACAGCTGGTGGCACCCGGTCGGCGGACCCGGTCGGCGGTGTCCGCCGTCCCGGACTCCCCCGCGCAGTGGCACCGCGTCCTGACCCTGCTCGCCGACGTCAGTCTCTTCATCGGCACCCGCTCGGTGTGGACCCAGGGCGCGAGCCACCGCCTCCCCGTGGCCGCGGTGGTCTCGCTCTGTTACGTCTCGATCCTGGTCTCCGGGGTGCTGGCCCTGGTGGTCCGCCGGACCCGTTCGCTGGCGCGCCTGGACCTGTGCGTCCTCGCGACCGCGATCACGCTCGCGCTGTGCACCTGGCTCATGAACCACGGCGGCTCCGACGAGGCCTTGCTGTCCACCCAGGCCGCCCGCTCACTGGTCGCGGGGCACCCCGTCTACGGACAGTCCTGGCCCTGGCTCTTCGGCCACGGCGCCGCCCTCACCCCGACGATGAACGGCGGCTACGACCTCACGTACGGCTATCCCCCGCTGGTCCCGTTGCTGACCGCGCCGCTGCTGTGGCTGGGGCACGGCGGCATTCCGGCGACCGCGGTGGGCACGGGCGCGCTGCTCGTCGGCACGGTCGTGCTGTGGCGGATGCTGCCCGTGCCGTGGCGCCCGGCGGCGACGATGGCCTGCCTCGGCTTCGGCTTCCTGCCGATGTACGCCCGGCTCGGCTACCCGGCGATCACCGCGCTGGCCCTGCTGATCCCGGTGGTGGTCCGCTGGCCCCGGATCGGCAAAGGCGGACGGCTCGGCGCGGCCGACATCGCCCGCGCCGCGTGTCTGGGCGCGGCGTGCGCGGCGCAGCAACTGCCGTGGTTCCTCGCGCCGTTCCTGCTCGCGGGCGTGTACGCGGTGCGCCGGGGCGAGTCGGGCGGCCGGGTGGCGGGGCTGCTGGTGCTGCGGACCACCGGCATCGCGGCCACCGTGTGGCTGCTGATCAACACGTACTTCATCGTGAGCGAACCGGGCACCTGGATCAGGGGCGTCGCGCTGCCGCTGACGCAGGGCGCGACCCTGCACGGCCAGGGCCTCGCGGACATCTCGCTCTACTTCACCGACGGCAGCGACCGCCTCGACTGGTACGGGCACGCGAGCGTGCTGCTCGCGGCGGGCCTGCTCGTGCTGATGGTGCTGTTCATGCGCCGGCTCGGGCCCGCGGCGACCGTGCTGCCCTGGTGCGCCTTCTATCTGGCGACCCGCTCGCAGGACGGCTACTACCTGCTGATGACGCCGCTGTGGCTCGCGGCGGCGGTGACCGCTCCACCGGCGGAGTTCGAAGGCGCCTGGCAGCCGCGCCCGCGCCTGCTGTCCGGTCCGCACCGCCGTACGACGCTGGGTGCCGCGGCCGTGCTGGCGCTCACTCCGGCGCTGCTGAGCGCGGCTCTCGCGGTGAGCGGTTCGGCGCCGTTGCAGCTGCGGGTCGCGGCGGTGGGCCGGGCGGCGGCGCACGGGATCCGGGCGAACGTCCTGACGCGGCTGACCCTGCGGGTCACCAACAGGGACGGCACCGCGCTCACCCCGCACTACATGCTGACCATGAGTCAGGGCTCCAGCACGTACTGGTCCGTGGTGGCGGGCCCGGCCACGATCCCCGCCCACCGCACCGAACGGGTCGAGATCAGACCGGCCGCGGGGAAGTTCGCGCTGTCGACCAAGCCGCGTGCGCCGATACGGCTGCGCGCGTTCACGGCGGGGCCGGAGACCTTGTCGAGCGTGTACGTGCACCTGGTGGACCGGAGTGCCGACGCGCGGGCCCACGAGTGAGATCGACGGGACGTCAGTTTCGTACGGGCAAAGGGTGGTTGACGAGCATCAGGCCTGTGCGCGGACGAAGCGGAGCGTGCTGGTGACCGTGGTCAGGCCGCGGATCATGCCCATCTGGTTCCAGCCCAGGCCGAATTCGGCGCGGTCCACGGTGAACTCCGTGTCCAGGGTGAGCGCGTCGGCGCTCGCGCCGGTCAGTTTCGCCGTGACGGACTGCGGGCGGCTGATGCCGCGCACGGTCAGCTGACCGGCGACCTCGACGGTCTCGCCCGCACGCAGTTCCGCGGTGCGGACGGCGAAGGTGATCTCGGGGTGGTTCTCGACGTCGAAGAAGTCCGCGCCGCGCAGGTGCTCGTCACGCTTGCGGTTCTTGGTGTCGATGGAGGCCGCGCTCAGCGTCACGGTGCCGGTCGCCGACCCGGCGGCGGTCACCTCGCCCTGGCCCTCGACGGCGTCGAGGGTGCCCTTCACGGTGACCATGCCCCACATCGTCTTGTGCCGCAGGGCGACGGTGGAGGCGGTGGTGTCGAGCTGCCACAGGCCTGTTTCCACGGCGACGGTCATGATCGTTCTCCAGTCCGGGTAGTTCAAATTTGGTTGCTTCAAATTTGGATGACTGTGACGCTAGCCCATTATCCAAATCTGAACAACCCCGCGACGCCCTCCGCGCCGAGGCCTGTCCAAAATTGGACAACAGGTAGACTCGATGCCATGGCCGACCCCGAGGAGCACTCCGCCCAGCTGCCGCAATGCCCGTCCGCGAGCGGTGAGGGCCTGCTGCCCCCGGAGCTTCGGGCGTGGATGGTCCTGCTGGCGGCCACGGGGGCGGTGGAGCAGCAGCTGCGGTCGGTCGTGAAGGAACGGCTCGATGTCTCCCACGACGAGTTCCTGATCCTGTGCCTGCTCGCCGAGCAGCCCAGGACGGGGTTGCGGATGACGCAGATCGCGGAGCTCCTGGGCCGCCCGAAGACCCGGCTCACCTATCAGATCGCCTGCATCCAGCACGCCGGCCTGGTCACCCGCACGTCGGTCTCCGGCGACCGGCGGGGCGTCCAGGTCGCCCTCACCGAGAAGGGCCGCGACCTCCTCGAGGGCGCCTCGGGCGTCCTCACCGAGACCGTCAGCAAGGCACTCGCCCGCTTCGTAGGACCGGCCGAACGGGAAGCGGTGTGCGGCCTGCTGCCCGACCTCGCGGAGAGGTCGGACGGCGGGGCGCCGACGGCGGAGTAGCGGGGCCCCGCCGGGTGGTGGGGTTGCGCTCGGGCCACCGCGTGGCCGTCGGACGATGGGCACCGCGCCGGACAACCGCGCAGCGAGCCCGTCGCTCGGGTCAGGCGGTCAACACGGCTCCCGCGGTGACCAGTTGTCCCGCAGGGCACGTTCCGCGCGCCCGGGCCACCGAGCGGCTGGGGCCACGACACGGTGAGTGCGGCGGTCAGGCCGGGCCATGGACACCGACTCCGCGTCCACCGGTTGCCCCGAGCATGGTCCTTGCGCAGGCCACCGCACACCGGGCACCGCACCCGGCTCACGCCATCAACACCGCCCCGCGCCCGTCAGTTGGCCCGAACGCGCCCCTTCCTCAGGCACCCGAACAGCGGACGCGCACTCAAGCCGCCACGCGGTGAGCGCGCGCCCGTCCCGCGAATGGCCCAACCCTCTCAGCCACCGGGCGCCGCGCTCGGCTCAGGCCACCAACACCCACTCCGCGTCCACCAGTTGGCCCGAACGCGTCCCTTGCCCAGGCCGCCGCACGGCGAACGCCGCGCTCAAGCCGCCACACGGTGAGCGCGCGCCCGGCCCGCGCATGGCCGCACCCTCCCAGCCACCGCGCACCGGGCACCGCACCCGGCTCAGGCCACCAACACCCACTCCGCGTCCACCAGTTGGCCCGAACGCGTCCCTTGCCCAGGCCGCCGCACGGCGAACGCCGCGCTCAAGCCTGCGCGCAGTGAGCGCGCGCCCGGCCCGCGAATGGCCCAACCCTCCCAGCCACCACAGACCGGGCACCGCACCCGGCTCACGCCATCAACACCGCGTCCGCGTCCGTCAGTTGGTCCACGAGTGTGGCGCGCGCCCTGGCCACTCGTGAACGGACGGTCCCCACTGGGCAGTCGCTCACCGCGGCGGCCTCCGCGTAGGGCAGGCCGAGGAGTTGGGTGAGGATGAAGGCCTCCCGGCGCTCGTCCGGCAGCGCGGACAGCAGGTCGAGCAGGACCACGCCGTCGTCGAAGCCCGGCAGACCCCGCGGCTGAGCGCGTTCGGCGGCCGGCTCCCAGTCCGGCGCGTCGCACTGCCGGGGGCGTGCCGCGGCGTACCGGTAACCGTCGATCACCGCGCGGCGGGCGATGGACAGCAGCCACGAGCGGGCCGAGGAGCGGCCCTCGAACCGGTGCAGGCTGCCGAGCGCCCGCAGGAACGTGTCCTGCGCGAGGTCGTCCACGGCCTGCGGATCGGCGCACAGATGGGCGACGTAGCGCCGGACGTCGCGGTGCAGGGCGTGCACGAAGCGCTCGACGGCGACCTGATCGCCGGTCCGGGCGGCGAGGGCCCACGCGGTTATGGACTCGTCGAGGGTGTCGAACCTGTCGAGGGAGTCGAAGGGGTCGAAGGGGTCGAAGGGGTCGAGGACGTCGGCCGGGTCGCATTGGGCGCCGGCGACATCGAGGACGTCGGCCTTGACGTCGGTTTCCGCGCGGGGCGCGGGCAGGGCAGGAGTGATCACCTGGGGTCCTTCTCGGGATCCGTGATCCGGACCGTGGGCGCGTCAGGTCGTGTCCGCAAAGTCCCGTCGTCCGCCGGGAGGGCGGGCCGCGCGGCATCCGGTGCGTGCTCTCGGGGTCCCCCGGACGGAAGCTGGGGGGTGCTGGGCGGAAGACCTCGTACTGGGCGTACTCGGGCTTTCGCTCGGTGCGGCGAGAGTGCGTGCCGGGCGTCGCGTGGCTGGGGAACCCCCGCTGAGGGAGGGACTTTGCGGACACGGCCCAGGCGCGGGCGGTCCGGTGCAAGGGGAGGTCGGCCCTACGGCGTCGACGCGCGCGTACGGCCGTGACCGGGGCGTGCGCAGGGGCCGCCCCGGGAACCGGCTGTCATCGGACGACAGCCGTGGCCGTGGGCGGCCCCCGAGAGGTGATCGTGTGGGTGAGGTGGAGCAGGCGCGGCGCCCGGTCGGAGCGCCGGCGGCGCGGGCGTACCCGCGGGCGGTCCGGGGTGGCGGGCAGCGCGAGCAGCAGCTCGAGCGGGGCCGCCAGCCGCGCGGCGACGGCCCGCAGGATGCGGAAGGCCGCGCGTTCCCCGTACGACAGCCACAGACCGCACAGCAGCGCGGCCAGCAGGTGGGCGGCGAGCATGCCGAGGGAGGACGAGGTGCCGTGCAGGGAGAAGCCCATGTCCATGGAGTCCGCGACACCCGTCGGGCTCCCCGAACCCCCGGACATGGACGCCGTCGTGCCCATCGAGGCCATGTCCATGGAGCCCGTCGAGGACATGTGCATCCCGCCCATGTCCATGGAGTCCATGGCGTGCCCCGCGTCGACGTGCGCCGACTGCGCCAGCGAGAACGCCGAGTGGAGCAGGGTCTGGGCGGCGACCACGACGGCCACGATCAGCGGGAGCCCGCGTTCACGGCCCGCCAGGCACCACCCCGCGGCGCCGGTCACGGCCGCGCCGGCGGCGAGCGCCCACAGGGGCACCTCGCTGCCGGACATCAGCACGTGGCCGAGGGCGGCGAGCAGCACGCACACGGCCGCGAACACCGCGGCTCGTGTCGTGCGTGCACACCACCCTGGCTTCATGCGCCTCATCCTTGCATCCGGGTTGTCGCCGGTAGAGGTGAGTACGGAAGTGCACAGGGGACCAGACTCACCTCACAGGCTGTGACCCGGGACACAAGGACGGGAGCGGCCAGGTCCGGGGCCGGGTTCCTACTCCTTGCCGGCCCCCGCCGACCGACCGCGCGCGACGGCGAACGCGGCCGCCGCCAGGCCCAGTACGCCCACGACGAGACCGGCGATGCCGAGCCCGCGCGCGGTGGAGTCGCTGGCGTCGGAACTGCTGGAGGTACCCGAACTGTCGGACGCGGACGCCTGCGTGGTCGCCGACGCGGAGGGCGCGGCCGCCGAATCGCCGTCCTCCGCGGCGCCCTTGGCGGTCAGCTTCAGGACCGGCGCCGGGTTCTCCGGCTCCTCGTCGCCCGACTGCGCCTCCTCGATCCAGCGGACGGTCTTGCCGTCGGAGTACGTCTGGAGGGTCTTGAAGGTCAACTGGTCGGTGTCGTCGGGCAGTTGGCCGAAGGCGACGTCGAAGTCCTCGAACTGTCCGGCGCCGATCTTCCCGCCGGTCCAGGTGACCGCGGAGACCGCGTCGGTGATCGTGCCGTCGTCGGTCTTGACCGGCGTCTTGAGCTTGGTGGTGGTGACCTTGGCGGTCCAGCCGTCGTGCGGGGAGACGAGCACGCCGAGGACGGGGTGGTCGGTGGGCAGGAAGACCTGCACCTTGGTGGTGCTCGCGGTGTCCTCCTCGTTGGGCACGCGGAAGGTGAGAACGCCGTCCGTGGCTCCCTTCGCGTAGCTCTCGGGATGGACGGTGACGTGCGCGGAGGCGATGCCCGCGGCGGTCATGATCGCGGTGGCGGCGAGGCCGGTGACGATTCCGGCGCGGCGCAGGGTGGCGCGTACTGAGGACATGGGTGGGCCGATCTCCGTACTGGAAAGGTGTGTTGGGGTCAGTTCGCGTACGAAGTCCCCAGCGGCGGCCCGCGCCGCTGCACCGCGTGTCGCAGCAGGAGTTGCTGTCCGAGCGGTCGTGGCCGGACCGCGCAGAGGGCCACGGCGTCCGGTGCGGCCGGCACGTCCCGCGCGCCGTCGCGCACCTGCCACCACGCCGCGAGACCCGGCACCAGCGCGGCGGCCCGGCGCAGCAGCGACCACAGGGCGGCCTCGCCGCGCCGCAGCCACCAGGTGAGCAGGACCGCGGCCGTGACGTGGGCGGCGGTGGCGTGCGGGGTCAGGGCATGGGTGTGGCTGTGGACCTGCACGTGCGCGGCCATCCGCATACCGTGCCCGGACGCCATGCCCTGCATCCCCGACATACCCCGCATCGAGGTCATGCCCTGCATGGACGTCATCGAGCGCAGAGAGCCCAAACCGTGGCCGCGGGCGGCGTCGAAGGTCAGGTGCAGTCCGCCCTGGGCGGTGAGGGTGGCGGCCCCGATGGCGGCCAGCGAGCGCTCCCGGCCGCCCAGCAGGTACGCGGCCCCGAAGACCGGCGCGAATCCGACGGCCTGCGCCCACACGGGCGGTGCCGAACCGGTGGCCAGGGCGTGTCCGCCGGCGGCGAGCAGCACGCACAGCGCGGCGAAGACCGCCGCGCGCAGCGTGCGTACCGTAGGAGACGCCGTCATGGCGCCTGATCCTGCCACGCGCCGGTGCGGCCCCGCCCCGCGGATACCGAAGCCCACAGCCGCACACTGGAGTCCCACAGGGCAACGAACCGAGGCGGTGACGGCATGACGGCCGGTCTGCGCATCCGTATCGACGCCGTCGACCTGCCGGGCCGCGCGTGCGGACCCGCCGAGGGCGTCCCGTCGTACTCGAACATCCATGTCGCCGTGCAGCGCCGGAACCGTCCGGCCGAGCTGCTCGGTGCCACGCCCGGGGACGCCGGGTCCGCGAGGTGGACGCTGGAGTGCACCGCCGTCGTCTCCGGGGACGGTACGGATGTGAAGGGGCCCTATGTGCAGGGCGGACCCGGCGGCCGGTTCGTGTACCTCTCGTGGGGGTCGGTCGACGAGGCCGGCGCCTTCACCATGTTCCGCCGCGCCAAGTTGATGCTGGACGCAGTGCCGGGCGAGGTGCTCGACGCCGCCGTGCGCGAGGGGCTGCTGGTCGGGCGGCTCGGGCTGACGGACGCCCGCGGCGGGCCGCTCTGCGCGCGCGTGGTGCCGCCGCGGATCGTCTGGACGGCGGAGAGCGACAGCCCCGATCAGAAGTGACCGTCGCCGAGGGTGACCGCGAGCGGGCCGGAACGGTGTGCGTAGCATGAGCCGCGTGACAGCCCGCGCACAGCAACGCACCGCGCCGCCGCACCCCGTGCGGTGGCGGGCGCTGCTCGTGCTCGGGCTGCTGGTCGGACTCCTCGGCATGCACGCGCTGGCTCCCGGTGGCGATATGCACGAGCACTCCCCCGACCGGCACATGACGGTCGCGGCCGCCGCGCACGGGGACTGTGCCGGCGACGACTGCGGCTCGGGGCAGATGCACCACGCCGACCGCACCTGCGTGTCCGGGGCGGTGAGCGGCGGGCCCGCGCTGCCCGCGCTCGTGCCCGACCCGGTGGCCGCCGCCGTACCGGCCGAATCGCCGCACTCGTACGCCGTCACCGCGCCGGACGGCGGCCGTGCGCCACCGGACCTGGCCGAACTCCAACTCCTGCGGATCTAGAGGCCGTTGCGAGCACCGCGCCCCCGTCGTCGGGGCGACGCGGTGGGCTCGCGCACGCCCTCACACGCCAGATCCCTTTCGCACAGCAGGAGTTCCCGCATGCGCAACACCGTTCGTACGTCCCGGATTCGTACGTCACCACTGCGTACGTCGCCCGTCCGCCGCGTCGCCCTGGTGGCCGCCGCCGTGTCCACCGCGCTCGTCCTCGCCGCTTGCGGCAGTGAGGACGGTGACAGCGGCCACGGTGCCACCGCGTCCTCGACCGGCACGGGCACCGGCGCCCGCAGCCACAACGCCCAGGACGTGTCCTTCGCGCAGGGCATGATCCCGCATCACCAGGAGGCCCTGGAGATGGCCTCGCTCGCCGCCGACCGAGCTTCGTCGGCCCAGGTCAAGAGCCTGGCCTCGCGGATCGAGAAGGCTCAAGACCCGGAGATCAGGACGATGTCCGGCTGGCTGAAGGCCTGGGGCGAGAAGCCCGGCATGAACCACTCGGAGCACTCCAGGATGCCGGGGATGATGGCCGACCAGGACATGACCGAGCTGAAGAAGGCGTCCGGTACCGCCTTCGACACCATGTTCCTGACCATGATGACCGAGCACCACCAGGGGGCTGTGACCATGGCCAACACCGAGAAGAGCAAGGGCGGTTACGGTCCCGCCAAGGACATGGCCGGTGACATCGTCACCGGCCAGACCGCCGAGATCGCCGAGATGAAGAAGCTCCTCGGCAAGGGCTGAGTGAGCGGGTGGGAGGACCGGTGCCGGGCACCGGCCCTCCCATCCTCCCGCCCCCCTCTACCCCTCTACACGGAGTACGAGTGGGCGCCCGTGCCCGCCAAGTGGCCGCCCTCCACGATCAGATACTCGTCGCGGATGGGCCGCCCCGCGAAGAAGGACTCCAGGATCTCCCGGGTACCGGCCGCATAACGGGCCTGCGCGGAGAGGGAGGAACCGGAGATGTGCGGGGTCATGCCGTGGTGCGGCATGGTCCGCCAGGGGTGGTCGGCGGGGGCCGGCTGCGGGTACCAGACGTCACCCGCGTATCCCGCCAACTGCCCGCTGCGCAGGGCCCGGTCGACGGCGTCCCGGTCGGCGATCTTCGCCCGCGCGGTGTTGATGAGATAGGCGCCCCGCTTCATCGAGCCGATCAGCTCGTCGCCGAACAGACCCTCCGTCTCGGGGTGCAGCGGCGCGTTGATGGTGACGACGTCGCAGTGCGGCACCATGGCGGCGGCGCTCTCGTGCCAGGTCAGACCCAGCTCGCGCTCGACGTCCTCGGGCAGCCGGTGCCGGTCGGTGTAGTGCAGCTTCACGTCGAAGGGCGCGAGCCGGCGCAGCACCGCGAGCCCGATCCGTCCGGCGGCGACCGTGCCGACCTGCATGCCTTCGAGGTCGTACGAACGCTCCACGCAGTCCGCGATGTTCCAGCCGCCGTCGAGGACGACCTGGTGCGAGGGCAGGTAGTTGCGCACCAGCGACAGGGTCATCATCACCACGTGCTCGGCGACGCTGATGCTGTTACAGTACGTCACCTCGGCGACCGTCACGCCGTGCGCGATCGCGGCGTCCAGGTCGACGTGGTCGGAGCCGATGCCGGCGGTGACGGCGAGCTTGAGGTTCTTCGCGGCGGCGATGCGCTCCGGGGTGAGGTACGCGGGCCAGAAGGGCTGCGAGATCACGACGTCCGCGTCGACCAGTTCACGGTCGAAGGCGGAGCCCGCGCCGTCCTTGTCGGAGGTGACGACGAGGGTGTGGCCCGCCTTCTCCAGGAAGGCGCGCAGGCCGAGTTCGCCGGAGACGCTGCCGAGGAGCTGGCCCGGGGTGAGGTCGACCGCCTCGGGGGTCGGGGTGGTCTGGCCGCCGGGGTAGTGGTCGATCGCGGGGAGGTCGTCGCGGGCGTACGTGGTCGGGTAACCGTCGGTGGGGTCGTCGTACAGCACGCAGAGCACCTTGGCCATGTCGCGGCTCCTCAACTGGCGTTGCGGGAAGGTGCTGTTCACGATGCTCGCGGACGATCGCCCTGGTCAAAGCGTTCTTTGTGATGTCGGGATAGCCGACGGCTATCAACTCCCGGCGCTGCCCAGGTAGGTGTGCAGCAGTTCGTCCAGCGCGTCCCGCACCCCCGCCTCCCGCGCGACCTTCAACAGCGCCTCGGCCAGCACCGATTGGGGCTCGCTGTGAGCGACGACCAGGCCGACCCGCGGCCCGTGCGCGGGCCCTTCCAGCGGGATGACCCGCATGCCGTCCGGGACGCCGAACATGTACAGCCACGCGTGCGAGATCACGCTGGACCAACGGCCGCCGGTCAGATGGGCGTAGAGCCCGGCGACGCTGTCCGACTCGATGGCGGGCGTGGCCGTGACGCCCTCGGCGGCGAAGCACTCGTCCATGATGCGGCGGTTGCGCATACGGGGGTTGAGCAGGCACAGCGGCAGCGCGGCGGCCTGGGACCAGCGGGCTTTGGCCACTCCGGCGAACGGGCCACCGACGGGGGTGAGCAGGACGTACCGCTCCTCGTAGAGCGGGATGCGGCGTACGTGCCGCAGGGTGTCGTCGTCGAGGTAGGTCATCGCCGCGTCCAGCTCGAACTCGGTGAGTCCTTGGGTGATGTCGACGGAGGACAGCGACTCCAGGGTGACCCGGGCGCGCGGGTGGCGGTCGCAGAACGGGGTGGTGAGCAGGGAGGCGGCGGGCAGCGCGGTGGGCACGACACCGAGCCGCAGGGTGCCGGCGAGGCCGTCGCGCAGGGCCGACAACTCCTGTTGCAGGGCGTCCCGTTCGGCGAGGATGCGGTGCGCCCATGCCAGGACCACCTCGCCCTCGGGGGTGAGGCCCTCGTACCGTCTGCCGCGGCGCACGATCGGGACGTCCAGTTCGTGTTCGAGGCGGCGGATCGCGGCGGACAGGGTCGGCTGGGAGACGTAGCAGGCGGCCGCGGCGCGCGCGAAGTGGCGTTCGCGGGCGAGTGCGACGAGGTATTCGAGCCTGCGGAGCAGCATGTGATCAGAGTGCCCTGTTACCGGTCCTGGTTCACGGTCCCGGGTAACCCCCGTCGACACGGATCGCGCTGATGCCGCTGATGTAGCGGGCGCCGCAGCGGTCCTGCGGCAGCACGAGTTGCGGTCCCGCAAGGTCGAGCGGGGTGTCGTCGATGCTCGCCGCGAGCAGCACGGGCGCGTGCGCGAAGTCGGGGTCGATCTCGGCCCAGGTCAGCAGCGCGTGGTGGCCGTCGGTGCCGGTGACGGCGATCAGGAAGCGCAGCCGGTCCTTGCGGCGGCGGGGGTCGAAGCCGGGTCCGGCGTCGGTGAGGACGTCGTACAGCCGCGGTCCCGTGAAGTGGTGGTGCTGGGGGCCGCTGGTGGCGCAGTCGAAGGTCACCCGGACCCGGTGCTGCGGCCAGCCGAGCAGGTCCGGCACGGTCAGCCGGGCCGGTCGGGCGAGGTCCCCGGTCAGGGCGAGCTCGGCGACCGGCTGGATCAGGGACTGGCTCACGGGCCACCACCTCCCGCAAGACGGTACCCGGGAGACGGGGCTCGACAAACGCGTCTGCGCATGTGAACAGCAATTCAGCCAAGCTTGTGCGAGGCAAAAGAAGAATTCACCCTCGCATCTGCCGTCTCGCTCACCTCTGTCGGGAGCCGGCCGCTCCTCGCATCTCCCTGGAACCGCTCCTCGCCTCCGGCCGGAGCCGCTCAGTACACGTCCCTGACGTACCGCTTGTCCGCCGCGAGCTGCTTCACGTACGCCGCCGCCCCGGCCTCGTCGAGACCGCCGTGCAGGGCGGCGATGTCCCGCAGGGCCCGGTCGACGTCCTTGGCCATGCGGGAGGCGTCGCCGCAGACGTAGAGATGGGCGCCCTCCTGGAGGCGGGACCAGAGGAGGGGGCCGTGTTCGCGCATGCGGTCCTGGACGTAGACCTTGGCGCGCTGGTCGCGGGAGAAGGCGGTGTCGAGGCGGTCGAGGGTGCCGTCGGCGAGGAGATCGGTCAGCTCGTCCTCGTAGTAGAAGTCGGTGGCCCGGTGCTGTTCGCCGAAGAACAGCCAGTTGGGGCCGCGGTGGCCGAGGGCGCGGCGCTGCTCCAGGAAGCCGACGAAGGGGGCGACTCCGGTGCCGGGGCCGATCATGACCATCGGGGTGGCGGGGTCGACGGGCGGGCGGAAGTGCGGGGAGCGCTGGACGTGCACCGGTACGGGGGTGTCCGGTTCGGCGTCGGCGAGGAACGGGGAGCAGACGCCCTGGCGCGGGCGGCCCGCCAGATTCTCGTAGCGCACGACGGAGACGGTGAGGGAGACCTGGTGGGGGTCGGTCAGCGGGCTGGACGATATGGAATACAGGCGAGGTTGGAGGCGCCCGAGGACGTCCGTCCACTCCTGGGCGCCGGCCCGGACCGGGTGCTCGGCGACCACGTCGACGGCCTGCCGGCCCCAACACCACTTCGCCAGGCCGTCCTTGTTGTCGGGGCGCTGAAGCTTCTTCAACTCCCGCGGGTCGCCGACCCGTTCGGTCAGGAAGCGGAGCAGTCCCGGGGTGATCCGGGTGATGTCGAGGTGCCGCAGCAGCGCCTCACCGAGCGGGACCTCTCCTACGCCGTTCACGTCGACCGCCGCGGCCGCGTCCAGACCGGTGACGGTCAGCCACTCCCCCACCAGGGCACGGGAGTTGAGCGGCCGGACGCCGAGCGCGTCGCCCGCCTCGTAGACGAGCGGGGTCTCGCTGTCACGGGTGTCGAAGGTGAACCGGCGGACCTCCTTGCCGGCACCGGGGCGGCTGAGGAGGCGGTTGCCGGTGAGGCGGGCGGTGACGGGGACGGGCTTTCGTGTACGTGCCCCTGCGGGCGCGGTCGGGGTGGGGGCCGTCGGCACGGGGGTCGTGGACACGGGGGCCGTCGGCGTGGGCTCCCGTTCCGGTGCTCCGGCGAGCGCCGTGAGCACCTCGTCCAGCCACGCGTGCGCCGCGTCCTCGTAGTCCGGCTCGCAGTCCGTGCGGGGCGTCAGGCTCGACGCGCCCAGTTCCCGCAGGCGTTGGTCCAGGCGGCGGCCGTGGCCGCAGAAATCGTCGTAGGAGGAGTCACCGAAGGCCAGGACGGCGTAGCGGCGGCCCTCCATGCGCGGGGTGTCGGGGGCGGCCAGGGTCTCCCAGAAGCCGGTGCCGTTGTCGGGGGCGTCGCCGTCGCCGAACGTGCTGGTGACGAGGAGCAGATCGGCGCCGGGCGGCAGGGTGGCGGGGTCGGTCTCGTCCATGCCGAGCAGGGAGGGCGCGTGACCGTCCGTCTTGAGCCGCTCGGCGATCGCGGCGGCGAACTCCTCGGCGTTGCCGGTCTGCGAGGCCCACAGGATCACCACCTCACGGCCGGGCGACCTCGCCGGCAGCAGGGTGTCGGCGGTGCCCGGCGTCGCCCGCGAGTACATGCCGGCCAGCACGCCGTTGACCCACAGGGCGTGCTCGGCGCTGAAGGGCGCGGAGGGCGGGAGGACGGGCACGCCCGGGGCGCCGGAGGGGATGCCGGCCAGGAAGCCGACGAGGTACTGCCGTTCGAGGGCGGTGAGTTGGGGCGGCGGGCCGGGTTCGAGACCGAAGGGTCCGCCGGAGGGCACGATCGCCGCGCCGGGCTTCTCCGTATCCAGCCTCTGCGTATCCGAGCTCTCCGTGCCCGACCTCTCCGTTCCCGAACCCACCACGCCCGGCCCCGGTATCCGTACCGTCACCGGCGTCGACACCTTCGTCAGCGACACCGCGCAGACCTTCAACTCGGGCTGGAAGGACAGCGGATCGACGGCGTCACTGGTGACCGCGTTGACGCTCAGGTACTCCCCGAACACGTCGTTCCAGTGGAAGGGCGCGAAGCAACTCCCCGGCTGTACGCGGTCGGTGACCACGGCGGGCAGCACGGCACGCCCGCGCCGGGAAGCCACCTCCACCGAGTCGCCGTCGCTTACGCCGAGTTGGGCGGCGTCCTGTGGATGCAGTTCGACGAAGGGCCCGGGGTCGAGCCTGTTCAGCTTGGGCACCTTCGCGGTCTTGGTGAGTGTGTGCCACTGGTGTTGCAGGCGCCCGGTGTTGAGGACGAACGGGTAGTCGTCGTCGGGCATTTCGGCGGCCGGGACGTGCGGGCGGGCGAAGAAGACGGCACGGCCGCTCGCGGTGGGGAAGGTGAGCGAGCCGTCCTCGTTGACGTACCGCACCGGGTTGCGGTCGGGTCCGTCCTCGGTCGGGGCCGGCCACTGCACGGGCGTGGAGCGCAGCCGTTCGTAGGTCACTCCGCGCAGGTCCCAGCCGGTCTTCGGGTTCCAGGCCCGCTTGAGTTCCTCGAAGATGTCTTCGGCACTGTCGTAGGAGAAGGCCTCCTCGTAGCCCATCTCCCGGGCGACGGCCGCGATGATCCGCCAGTCGGCCATCGCCTCGCCGGGCGGGTCGGCGGCCGGGGCGGCGAGGGTGAGGTTGCGCTCGCTGTTGATGAGGACGCCCTCGGACTCGGTCCACAGGGCGGCGGGCAGCACGACATCGGCGTACGCGTTGGTCTCGGTCTCGGCGAACGCGTCCTGGGTGACGACGAACTCGGCCGCCTCCAGGCCCTCGATGACCGTCTTGCGGTTGCCGACGGAGGCGACCGGGTTGGTGCAGATGATCCAGCAGGCCTTGATCTCGCCGTCGGCCATCTTCCGGAACATCTCGACGGTGCCCTTGCCGACCCCGTCGGCGCGGACGCTGCCGGCCGGCAGCCCCCACAACTCCTCTATGAACGCCCGCTCCTGGTCGACCAGCACGGACCGCTGGCCGGGCAGGCCCGGCCCCATGTACCCCATCTCCCGGCCACCCATGGCGTTGGGCTGACCGGTGAGGGAGAAGGGGCCGCTGCCGGGGCGGCAGATGGCGCCCGTCGCGAGATGCAGGTTGACCAGGGCGTTGGTGTTCCAGGTGCCGTGCGTGGACTGGTTGAGGCCCATGGTCCAGCAACTGGTCCACTCCCCCGCCTCACCGATCAGCCGGGCGGCCTCCCGCAGGTCGTCCTCGGCGAGGCCGGTGATCTCGGCGACGGCGGCGGGCGGGTAGTCGGCGAGGAAGGCGGGCATGGCGTCCCAGCCCTCGGTGTACCGGGCGATGAAGTCGGGGTCGGTGTGCCCGTTCTCGTACAGGAGGTGCAACAGTCCGTTGAGCAGGGCCAGATCGGTGCCCGGCTTGACCTGGAGGAACAGGTCGGCCTTCTCGGCGGTGGTGGTGCGGCGCGGGTCGACGACGATCAGCTTCGCCCCGCCCGACTTCACCCGGTCCATCATGCGCAGGAAGAGGATCGGGTGGCAGTCGGCCATGTTCGAGCCGATGACGAAGAAGACGTCGGCGCGGTCGAGGTCCTGGTACGAGCCGGGCGGCCCGTCCGCCCCGAGGGACAGCTTGTAGCCGGTGCCGGCGCTGGCCATGCACAGCCGCGAGTTCGACTCGATCTGGTTGGTCCGCACGAACCCCTTGGCCAGCTTGTTCGCCAGGTACTGGGCTTCGAGCCCCATCTGCCCGGAGACGTAGAAGGCGACCGCGTCGGGCCCGTGCTCGTCGATGATCGCGCGCAGCCGTCGGGCCGTCTCGGTGATCGCCGGGGCCAGGGCGGCGGGCACCTCCTGCGCGCCCCGCTCGGGCCGGCGCAGGGCGGTGGTCAGCCGGCCGGGCGCGGCCAGCATGTCGGCGGTGGTCGCGCCCTTGGTGCACAGCCGGCCGAAGTTCGCGGGGTGCGCCTTGTCGCCGGACGCCTTCAGGACCGTACGCCGTCCGTCCGGGCCCATGCCGACGTCGAGGACCATGCCGCAGCCCACTCCGCAGTACGAGCAGACCGTGCGCACCTTCCTCGTGCCGGCGTTCCCCGAGTGCGGCGCGGCCACGGGCATCCCCTGCCTCTCCTGATCGTCCCGTGCGGGTGGAGCTTCCGCGACCGTACGAAATGCCCATTACGCCGGTGTCTCCTGGGCCGGTCGGCCGGGGTTACGCGGGACGCACAGGGGCGGGGCGGACGGTGTGAGAGGGGTCGCCGGCCAGGGCCTCGCGGCGCCCTACTCCTCGATGACCAGGCCTTTCGCCGCCAGCAGCGGTTCGAGGCCGCAGATCTCGACGACCGTGCGGCCCGCCCGGTACGCCGCGATGAACTCCGCCTCCGTGTCGACCCGCCGCTGCGAGGCGGCGACCGCCTCGGCCGCGTCCTCCTGGCGGACGACGACTACACCGTCGGCGTCGGCCCGCATCACGTCGCCGGGGCGGACGAGCACGCCGCCGATGGTGACCGGCTCGCACATCGGGCCGACGGTCTCCTTGACCGTGCCCTTGATGGAGACGCTGCGGGAGAAGACCGGGAAACCCAGGTCGCGCAGGTCCTCGGTGTCCCGCACGCCCGTGTCGGTGATCAGTCCGGCGAGGCCCTTGGACTGGCAGGCGTTGGCGAGGACGTCACCGAAGGAGCCCGCCTCCTCGTAGTTGCCGGCGGACACGACCACGACGTCGCCGGGCCGGGCGTAGGCGATGGCGGTCTGGAGCATGAGGTTGTCGCGCGGCGCGCACTGGACGGTGAAGGCGGGGCCGCACAGGGACATGCGATGGTCGACCGGCTTGATCGCCGAGTCCAGCGCCCCGAGCCGGCCCTGTGCCTCGTGGACGGTGGCCGAGGAGAAGGCGCTCAGTTGCCGGACCACGGAGGGTTCCGGCCGCTCGAACTTGGTGCTGACGCGGATCATGAGGACCTTTCGGAGAGGGCCGCGCAGGCGGCCGCGATACGGGTGCAGGCTTCGGCGAGGACCTCCGCGGAGGTGGCGAACGAGATACGGAAGTAGCCGGGCGCGCCGTACGCGGCTCCGTGGATCACCGCTACCTGGCGGCTGTCGAGCAGGTGACGGGCGAAGTCCTCGTCGTCCTCGATCAGCCGGCCCTCCGGTGTCAACAGCCCAATGGCCGCACGGCAGTTCACCAGAAGGTAGAAGCCTCCGTCCGGGACGGTGCAGCTGAGCCGGGGTACATCGTTGATGAGCTTCACGGTCGCGTCGCGGCGTTCGCGGTAGACGCGCACGGTGTCCCGTACGAAGTCCTGCGGTCCCGTGAGCGCGGCCGCAGCGGCGGCCTGGCTGATGGAGGAAGGGCAGGAGGAGGTCTGGGACTGGAGGGTGTTGATCGCGGTCACCAGGTCCGCCGGACCCACCCCGTAGCCGATGCGCCAGCCCGTCATCGCGTACGTCTTGGAGACGCCGTTGGTGAGGAACACCCGGTCGGCCAGGCGGGGTTCGGCGGCCGCGAGGGAGGGGGTGTCCTCGTCGCCGTACCAGATCTCGTCGTAGATCTCGTCGGTGAGGACGCGGACGTGGGGGTGGGCCAGCAACACCTGGGCGAGGGCGTGCAGTTCGGCGGTGGTGTAGGCGGATCCGGTGGGATTGCCGGGGGTGTTGAGGACGACCCAGCGCGTGCGGCCGGTGATCGCGGCCGTCAGGCGCTCCGGCGTCAGCTTGAAGCCGTCCGTCTCCGGGCAGTCGACGATGACCGGCGTGCCGTCGTTGGCGCGGACCATGTCCGGGTAGGACACCCAGTACGGGGCGGGGACGATGACCTCGTCCCCTTCGTCCAGAGTGGCCATCAGGGCGAGGAAGATGACCTGCTTGGCTCCGCCGCCGACGGTGATGTGCGCGTCGGTGACGTCGAGTCCGTGGCGCTCGCGGAGTTTGCCGGCGATCGCGGCGCGCAGGGCCGAAGTGCCGTTCACCGGCGTGTACTTGGTCTCGCCCGCCTCGATGGCCTTGATCGCGGCGGCCTTGACGTGGTCGGGGGTGTCGAAGTCGGGCTCGCCCACGGTGAGGTCGAGGATGGTGAGGCCCTGGCTCTTCAGCTCGCGGACGCGCTGGGCCGCCGCCGTACTCGGGGAGGGCTTGATGCGGTGCAGCCGCTGTGCCGTCTTCATGTGATCAGCCCTCCCTGCGCTCGAAGTTGAGGCCGCCCGGCACCTGGAAGGTGGGCAGGATCTCGATGTGGCCGATGTTGACGTGCCGGGGCGCGTCGACGGCGAACTCGATGGCGTCGGCGATGTCCTCGGGCTTGAGGGACTCGTAGCCGTCGTAGAACTCGCGCTGGGCGGCCTCCATGTCGCCGAGCAGCCGGCCGAAGATCTCCGTCTCCACGCGGCCGGGGCAGATCTCGCTGACGCGGACCCGGCGGCCGTAGCCGTCGACCCGCAGCTGGCGGGAGAGGGTGTGCACGGCGGCCTTGGTGGCGTGGTAGATCGTGTTGCCGCCGAAGTTGTAGACACCGGCGATGGAGCTGATGTTGACGATGTGGCCGAGGTCGCGCTCGACCATGCCGGGCATGAGCAGCCGTACCAGGTGCAGCACGGACTGGATGTTGACGGCGACCTGCTCGTCGACGGCGAACTCGTCGGCGGTCAGGATGTTGCCGGTCCGGGAGACGCCCGCGTTGTTGACGAGGACGTCGATCTCCAGGCCGTCGAGGACGGCGGTGAGCGCCTCCGTGTCGGTGATGTCGACGGCGTGCGGGATGCAACCGGTCTCGTCGGCAAGGGTGTTGAGCCGGTCGGCGGTGCGGGCCACGGCGTGGACCTCGAGGCCGCGCTTGGCGAGGCGTTCGACGACCACGGCTCCGATGCCGGTCGACGCTCCGGTGACGAGGGCCGTCCTGTAGTCGGAGATGGGCATGCTGAGGGCTCCTTGCTGTGCGGGGTGGGGGGTGTGCGGGGTGGGGGGTGTGCGGGCCGTGCGGGTGCCGGGAGTTCGCGGGGCCGTCAGGCGTCGCGCAGGGGCAGATGCGCCCGGTCCGTCACTCGGGAGACGGCGATGAGCGTGCCGAGTGCGGTGATGACGGCGTAGAAGGCCGGCATGTTGACGTTGCCCGTGCGGTCGATCAGGTAGGTCATGAGCAGCGGGGCGGTGCCGCCGAAGAGGGCGGAGGAGACGTTGTAGCCCAGGCCGTAGGCGGAGTAGCGCACGCGGGTCGGGAGGAGCTCGACGAGCAGGATGTGGATGACTCCGGTGTGCCCGGCGAACACGACGGCCATGACACAGGCGCCGATGACGGCGAGGGCCACGTTGCCGGTGCCGATCAGCAGGTAACAGGGGATGCCGACGACGGCCATGGCGATCGCGGCGCCGGCGATGACCCTCTTGCGGCCGATGCGGTCGGAGAGACGGCCCATGTACGGGATGGCGATACAGATCGCGACCAGGCTGGAGGCGGTGACGAGCAGCCCCTGGACCTTGCCGAAGCCCAGCTCGCTGCTCATGAAGGTGGGCATGTAGCTGAACAGGACGTAGTAACCGGAGCCGTTCATCAGGGGGATGAACAGGGCGAGCAGCATGGCGCGGCGGTGCTCGGGCGACTTGAACGCTTCCTTGAGGGGGTTCTTGGACAGCCCGTCCTCTTCTTTGAGGCGGGTGAAGTTGGGTGTGTCGCTGATGCGCTTGCGGATGTAGATGCCGGTGATGCCGAGCGGCACGGCGAGCAGGAACGGGATGCGCCAGCCCCAGGACTGCATGCGGTCGTCGCCGAGTCCGCTGGTCATGGCGGCGGCCACCAGGGTGCCGGTGAGCAGGGCGAGGAACGAGGCGATCTGCGCGTAGCTGGTGTAGAGGCCGCGCCTGCCCTCCGGGGCGTGCTCGGCGAGGAAGCTCATGGCGCCGGACGCCTCGCCGCCGACGGAGAAGCCCTGGGCGACGCGGAGCAGGATCAGCAGGGCGGGCGCGGCGACGCCGATGCTCGCGTAGGTGGGCAGGATGCCGATGGCCGCGGTGGCGATGCTGATCAGCATGATGACGAAGACCAGCATCCGCTGGCGTCCGATGCGGTCGCCGAGGTGACCGCAGATGACGGCGCCGAGGGGGCGGAAGAAGAAGGAGACGGCGTAGCCGAGGAAGACGAGCTGGATCGCGTTGTCCGAGCCGGGGAAGAAGACCGCGGCGAGCGATCCGGCCATGAAGCCGAAGATGCCGTTGTCGTAGAGCTCGGCGAAGATTCCGACGCATCCGGCGAGGGTGACCTTGCGGGCGGTTCTGGGATCGACCGTGTTGGGGACTGGTTGAGCGGCCACGGTACTCATGGCGTCTCCTGTCTTGAGCGGCAGGCGTGGGATGAGGGGTGTTGCGGCTCCGTGCGGGGTGCTTCCTGCGGGTTGGCGGGAGGAGGTGGGTTTGTGTGCGGGTGGGCTGTGTGCGGGTGGGGAGGGAGCGGTCGTGGGTCTGGGGCGGGTCGATGGGGGCCGGGCGCGCAGTTTCCCCGCGCCCCTTCACAGCGGGCCCGTGTTCAAGAGGTGCGGGGCGTCATGCGCCGGCTGAGCCAGTGCCCCGTGATCGGGCCCCCGCGGGTGCGCGGATGCGCAGGGCCTCGAAAGCCGTGTGGACCCTGGATCTCAGGGCGTCGACGGCGTTGCGCTGGGCGCGGTGGGCGGCGACCGCCTGGTCGAGGGTGCGGTGGCGGAAGCGGATGGTCTGGCCTGGGCGGACCTGTCCCAGGGCGGACAGGCCCGTCGCGGTGACGACGGCGAGGACGGGGTAGCCGGCCGTGACACCGCGACCGCGGTGGAGTACGAGGAGTTCGTCCCCGGCGGGTACTTCGACGGCGCCGATGGGGACACCGCGGGAGAGCACCTCGCCCTTGGTGACACGGCGGGGCACCTCCCCCTGAAGGCGCAGGCCGATGTGGTTGCTGCGCGGGGTGACGGTGAACGGGCCGTTGAACAGGCGCTGTCCGGTGTCGCCGAACTCGGCCCGGTCGGGGCCGTCGGTGACGTCGATGGTCCAGCCGGCGGGGAACGGGGGGACGGGTGCCTTCAGGCGGAACAGGGGGATGCGGGAGAACGGGTGGTCGAGGGGCGGGCACGCGGTGCGCAGGACGAGTTCGTCTCCGGCGCTCAGGGCGGGCCCGAAGCCGAGGATGGTGTCGGGAGCGCAGCTGCCCTGCAACCGGTCCGCCTCGAACGAGCCGAGTACGGCCAGGTAGACGCGCAGTCCCTGCCGGATGCCGCTGACCTTGACGGTCTCGCCGGCCCGTACGGGAACGGGTTCCCACTGCGGCCGTACGCCGCCGTCGACCGTGACGTCGGCGGGGGCGCCGGTCACGGCGACGAGGATGTCGGCGGAGGGCACGCACGCGAAGTCGAGGGCCGTGATCTCCAGCAGCGGGGCGCGTTCGTCGTTGCCGCACAGGACGTTGGCGACGCGCGCCGAGTGCTGGTCGGCGGCCCCGTTGGCGGGCAGCCCGTAGCGGGAGCGGCCGACGCGGCCCAGGTCCTGCACGGTGACGATGCCCGCGGTGCGGATGGTGAGGGTGTCAGCCATGGCGGACCGCCAGGTCTGTCACGGGTGCCAGGTCCGCCGCGTCCACCAGGTCGGCCACGCCCACCGTGTCCGCCGCGTCCACCAGGTCCGCGAGGCTCAAGTCGGCGTATGCGTCCCACTGTTGGGCTTCGATGGGCCGGAAACGGAAGGTGTCGCCGGGGCGGTACGCGGTGATCGGGTCGCTGTGCGGGTCCAGGACGCGCACCGGGGTGCGGCCCAGGAGCGGCCAGCCGCCGGGGGAAGGCATCGGGCAGATGACCGCCTGCCGGCCGGCGACGGCGACCGAGCCGGGGTCGACCCGGGTGCGGGGCGAGGCGAGGCGCGGCACCGGCTTCGGGAAGGGCGGGCCGTCCGTCATCGGGGCTCCGGCGGGTGCGCCGAGGCAGCGGACGGTGAGGTCGGACCCGGAGTGCAGATCGACCACCTCGCCCTCGGTCAGGCCGAGTCGGGCGGCCACCTCGGGCAGATCGGGGCCGTACTCACCGCCGTAGACGACGGGGACGACGAAGCGCCGCGGCGGGGTCGTCGGCTCGGGATGCGGTCCGAGGCGGGCAGCTTCGTGCGCCAGGACACTCCGTACGGTGGCGTGGTCGGTGTGCGTGCAGTCGAACTCCACGAGCAGGGCGTCGTAGGTGGGCACCACGTCGTGGACTCCGGTGAGCCGGACGGCGTCCAGGGCGTCGGCGAGGGCGTGGACCAGTCGCCAGGCGGCTTCGGAGTCCAGGCCCACGGCCTTGGCCACGAGCGCGGAGTCGCCGCAGTCGGTGATCGTGACACCGGCGTTCACCTCAAGACCCGTCACGTCAGGCTCCCTTGCCGGTCAGGACTTTGTCGAGGGAGGTGATCTCGACCCCGGCGGCGAGGAGTTGCCCGCGGATCCGGCCGGCCAGTGCGAGCGCTCCGGGACTGTCCCCGTGCAACAGGACGGTGTCGCAGGCGACTTGGACGTCCGTGCCGTCGACGCTGCGGATGACGCCCTCGGCGACCATCCGCAGGGTGCGCCGGGCGACCTCGTCGGGGTCGTGGATCACGGCTCCGGCCTCGGAGCGCGGCACGAGCGTCCCGTCGGCGCGGTACGCGCGGTCGGCGATGCCCACGATGCCCACGCGCAGTCCGCGGGCGCGGGCCGCGTCGGCCAGTTCGCCGTCCTGCGCCAGCACGACCATGGACTCGTCCAGGGCGGCCACGGCGTCCACGACCGCACGGGCGTAGTCGGCGCGGACGGCGACCAGGTTGCCGAGGCGGCCGTGCGGGGCCATGTGCCGCACCCGGGTGCCGTGGGCGACGGCGAAGGCCTGGAGGGCGCCGATCTGGTACAGCATGTCCGTGCGGACCTCCTCCGGCGTGAGGTCCATCGCGCGGCGGCCGAAGCCGGCCAGGTCGGGAAAGCTGGGGTGCGCGCCCACGGCCACCTGCTTCGCCACGCACGTCCGCACGGTGGCGTCAATGATGCGCGGATCACCGGCATGGAATCCGCAGGCCACGTTGGCGGACGTCAGCATCTCCAGAAGGGCCGCGTCGTCGCCCATCGTGTACGCGCCGAATCCCTCGCCGAGATCGGCGACGAGATCAACCATGGGAGTCATGACGTCCTCCGGTAGGGAATGCCGGGAAGGGAGTTCCAGAAAGGGGAATCCTGGGGAGCGGAATTCTGGGAAGCGGATACCATCACGTCTTCGTGAGACCGGAAACCGTGAACGGGGAACGGGGAACGGCCCGGTGCGGAGGCTCCGCTCGACTTGTTCCGCTCAACTTATTGCGCCCGTCGCGTGATCGCCAATATCCGTTCGTTCTGGCGTTATCGCGAACCGCTATGACTCCCCTCACACCCTCCGCTCAGCGGGGCTGTGCTTCGGGATGATCCCTCCCTACGATGAGGCTTCGCTCCATCTGGAAGGCCCCGCGCATGGACACCAGGCGTCTCTACTCCTTCATCAAGATCATCGACGCGGGGAGCATCACGCGCGCGGCCGACATCCTGCACATCGCCCAGCCGGCGCTGAGCCAGCAACTGTCCGCGCTGGAGGCGCAGTTCGGCCAACAGCTGCTGATCCGGAGCAAGCGCGGGGTCGCCCCGACGGAGGCGGGCCGGGCGCTGTACCAGCACGCGCAGCTGATCCTGCGGCAGGTGGACCTCGCCCACGCCGCCGTCGAGGTCTCCGGCCGGGCCCCCGCCGGCAGCGTGTCGGTCGGCCTCGCCCCGTACAGCCTGGGCGCGGCCCTCGCCCTGCCGCTCCTGAAGAGCGTGCGCGAGCGCTACCCGGACATCCTGCTGCACATCAACGAGAACTTCGGCGGCGTGATCAGCGAGGCGATCATGACGGGCCGGATGGACATGGCGTTCATCTACGGGGCGGGGCCGCTGCGGGGTGTGCAGTTCGAGCCCGTACGGACGGAGGACCTGTTCCTGATCGGCGCGCCCGGCGAGACGGCCCCGCCGGGACAGGGCGAGGTGCGGCTGGCGGAGCTCGCGAGCGTGCCGCTGCTGCTGCCCAGCCGCATCCACACCATCCGGCAGGTGGTGGACGCCGCCTTCCAGCAGGCGTCCCTCCGGCTGAACGTGGTCGGCGAGGTCGAATCGGCGCTGACCCTGGTCAACGCCGTGGACGCGGGCCTGGGGGCCACGGTCCTGCCCTGGTCGGCGGCGCGCGCCATCCTGGATGTCCGCTCGCTGTCCGTGCGGCGGATCGTGGAGCCGGTGATCCAGGTCAAGCTGTCGCTGGTGACGTCCGACAATCAGCCGCTCTCCGAGCCCGCACTGGCCGTGCACGACCTGTTCCTCGAACTGATCGAGGACAAGGATTCCTCGAACTGACCGGGGATAAGGATCCCCGATAGCGTCAGAAGAATCCGCTATTTGTTTCCGGTGACCGCCCCGACTAGCGTCGATCGAATTAATTCACCCGGTCGGTTACGCATGGCTCGGCACTGGAGAAGCAAATGAGAAGGCGCGTCCTCACCACCCGTGAAAACCTGCCGGGCGACGGCCTGGCCCGCCTGTCCGAATCGGCGGAACTGGTGGCCTGGCCCGGCACCGAAAAGCCCGGCCCCGGCGACCTCGCCGCGCTCGCGCCCGGAGTGAGCGGCGTACTGGCCCTCGGCAACGACCCCGTGGACGCCGCGCTGATGGACGCGGCGGGCCCCTCGCTCCGGGTCGTCGCGCTGGCGAGCATGGGCTTCGACAACGTCGACCGGGCCGCGGCGGCCGAGCGGGGCATCGTCGTCACCCACACCCCGGGCGTGCTCGCCGAGACCACCGCCGACCTCACCTTCGCGCTGGTCCTCAGCGCCCGCCGCCGGCTCGGCGCCGCGTCCGCGAGCCTCGCGGACGGCTCCTGGGACCTGTTCCGGATGCACGACTACCTGGGCCATGACATCCACGGCGCCACTCTCGGCCTGATCGGCTACGGCCAGATCGGCCGCGCGGTGGCCCGCCGGGCGCACGGCTTCGGCATGCGCGTACTCCACCACGACCCGTACGCCGCCGACGACGACCTGTCGACCGCGGTGGACCTGTCCACGCTGCTGACCGAGTCCGATGTCGTGTCGCTGCACGTGCCGCTCACCGAGGAGACCCGGCATCTGATCTCGGCCCGTGAACTGGCCGTGATGAAGCCCACCGCCACCCTCGTCAGCACCTCCCGCGGCGGGGTCGTGGACGAGGACGCCCTGCTCCACGCCGTCCGCGAGGGCCGGTTGCACTCCGCGGGCCTCGACGTCCACGAACGCGAGCCGATGGGGCGGGAGTTGTCCCCGCTGGTCGCGGAGCCGTACGTCGTCACCCTCCCGCACATCGGCTCGGCGACCGAGTCCACCCGCGCCGCGATGGTCGATCTGGCGGTCGACAACATCCTCGACGTCCTGGCCGACAGGCCCGCCCGGACCCCGCTTCCGGGGAGTGTGCGGGCGTAGACATCGCGCAAGAATTTGCACTTCTTGCGTTCACTTGCATCCGCGGAGCGCAAGTTCCCTACTGATCCCCCGTCGCAGATCGGGTCCTGCACACCCACCACACCTGGGCGATGAGTTCTTCTGGTGAAAATTGTGCTGTTCGGGCTGTAGACCCATCCACTCAGCTCTGCAATATTTCGATGAAACAATGCAAATTCTCGCCTGAGCCACCCCCCATCGCACCCCCCGATCGTCCTGCACCTTTCTGCACCACTCCGCCAGGAATGAGCCGCCCTCGCCGCCCCCACCGGCGCGCGAGCCTCCGCAGGAAGCGACCCCGCATGACTCGACACAAGCAGAGATCCACAAGGCGGCGCGCAGCGACCGCCGCGCTCGCCTCCGCCGTCATGGTGCTGGGCCTGCCCGCCGTCGGCGCGCACGCGGCCGGCGGTCCCAACGCCGCCGCGGACGCCAAGACCACCGCGGGCAGCACCCGCGGCGCGCACAAGGCCACCAACATCACCGACGGCGACACCGACACCTACTGGCAGGCCGGAAAGAAGTCGGCCCAGTGGGTGCAGACCGACCTCGGGAAGACCGAGCGCGTCCGCCAGGTCGTGCTGCGGCTGCCCGAGGACTGGCAGACCCGCAAGCAGACCCTGGCGCTCCAGGCGAGCGCCGACGGAAAGAGCTTCGCGACGCTCAAGTCGTCGGCGCAGTACGTCTTCAGCCCCGGCAACGGCAACACGGTGAAGGTCTCCTTCCCCGCGACCCTCACCCGGTTCGTACGGGCCGACTTCAGCGCCAACTCGGTCGCCGGCACCGCCCAGTTGGCGGAGCTTCAGGTCCTGACCGCCGCAGCCGCGACCCCCAACCTCGCCCAGGGCAAGCCCTTCAGCGAGAGCGGGCACGCCGACGTCTACGGCGCGGCCAACGCCGGTGACGGCAACCGCGCCACCTACTGGGAGAGCACCAACAACGCCTTCCCGCAGTGGCTCAAGGTCGATCTCGGCTCGTCGGTCCAGATCAACCAGGTGACCCTGCGGCTGCCCAGCGGCTGGCCGAGCCGCAGCCAGACCCTCAAGGTCCAGGGCTCGACCGACAACCAGAACTTCACCGACCTGACGGCCTCGAAGGCGTACACCTTCGACAGCTCCAACGACCAGTCGACGACCATCGCCCTGGACACCACCACCACGCGGTACGTCCGGGTGCTGATCACCGCCAACACCGGCTGGCCCGCAGGGCAGTTGTCCGAGCTGGAGGTCTACGGACCGGCCACCGGCGACACCCAGGCGCCCACCGCGCCGACGAGCCTGGCCTACACCGAGCCGGCCACCGGGCAGATCAAGCTGACCTGGAACGCGGCGACCGACGACACGGCCGTGACCGGCTACGACGTCTACGCCAACGGGCAGTTGAGGGCGAGCGTCGCCGGGAACGTCCTCACGTACACCGACACCCAGCCGGCCGGCACCACCCTCACGTACTTCGTGCGGGCCAAGGACGCGGCGGGCAACGTCTCCGCCAACAGCAACAGCGTCACCCGTACGGGATCGGGCGGCGACACCCAGGCGCCCACCGCGCCGGGCAACCTCGCCTACACGCAGACCGGCAACGACGTGAAGCTCACCTGGCAGGCGTCGAGCGACAACGTCGCGGTCACCGGCTACGACGTCTACGCCAACGGCACGGTCGTCGGTTCCGTGGCAGGCACCGCCCTGACCTACACCGACACCCCGTCGCCGACGGCCACCGTCGTCTACACCGTGAAGGCCAAGGACGCGGCCGGGAACGTGTCGGTGGCGAGCAACAGCGTCACCCGGGCCGGTAACGGCACCGGTTCCGACCTCGCCCAGGGCAAGCCCATCGAGGCCTCCTCGTACACCTTCACCTATGTCGCCGCGAACGCCAACGACGGCCAGGTCGCGACCTATTGGGAGAGCGGGGGCGGCGCCTACCCGGCCACCCTCACCACCAAGCTGGGCGCCAACGCCGACCTCAGCCAGGTCGTCGTCAAGCTCAACCCGGACGCCGCCTGGTCCACTCGTACCCAGAACATCCAGGTGCTCGGCCGCGACCAGGACGCGACCGCGTTCACGAGTCTCGCCGCGGCGAAGGACTACACGTTCAACCCGTCGAGCGGCAACACGGTGACCATCCCGGTCTCCGGCGCCGCGGCCGACATCCAGCTCAAGTTCGCCTCCAACACCGGCGCCCCCGGCGCGCAGGTCGCCGAGTTCCAGGTGATCGGCACCCCGGCGGCCAACCCGGACCTCAGGGTCACCGGCATCACCAACTCCCCTGCGGCGCCTGTCGAGTCGGACGCCATCAGCCTGACGGCGACGGTCACCAACAGCGGCAGCAAGGCGGCCAAGGCCACCGACCTGAACTTCACGCTGGGCGGCACGAAGGCGGCCACGGCGAACGTCCCGGCTCTCGCGGCCGGCGCGTCGGCGACGGTCACCGCGAGCATCGGCACCCGGGACGCGGGCAGTTACCCGGTCGGCGCCGAGGTGGACCCGACGAACAAGGTCATCGAGCAGAACGAGGCGAACAACGTCTTCACCCGCTCCGACGCGCTCGTCGTCAAGCCGGTCGCCAGCTCCGACCTGGTCGCCGCACCGGTCGCCTGGACCCCGACCAGCGCCTCGGCGGGTGACAACGTCTCCTTCACCGTGGCGATCAAGAACCAGGGTTCGGTGGCCTCGGCCTCCGGTGCCCACGGCGTCACGCTGACGGTCAAGGACGCGAACGGCGTCACCGTCAAGACACTCACCGGCACCTACAACGGCACCATCGCGTCGGGCCAGACGACCGCACCGGTCGCCCTCGGCTCCTGGACGGCGGCCAACGGCAAGTTCACCGTCACCACGGTCATCGCCGACGACGCCAACGAACTGCCGGTCAAGCGCACCAACAACACCACCACGCAGAACCTGTTCGTCGGCCGCGGCGCGGACATGCCGTACGACATGTACGAGGCCGAGGACGGCACGGTCGGCGGCGGCGCCAAGGTCGTAGGACCGAACCGCACGATCGGCGACATCGCCGGCGAGGCCAGCGGCCGCAAGGCGGTCACCCTCTCCGCGACCGGTCAGTACGTCGAGTGGACCACCCGGGCGGCGACCAACACCCTGGTCACCCGCTTCGAGATCCCCGACGGCACCGACACCACACTCAACATCTACGTCGACGGCCAGTTCCTGAAGGCCATCGACCTCACCTCCAAGTACGCGTGGCTGTACGGCAACGAGACCGCGCCCGGCAACTCGCCCGGCTCCGGGGCCCCGCGCCACATCTACGACGAGGCGAACGTCCAGCTCGGGAAGACCGTGCCCGCCGGCTCGAAGATCCGGCTCCAGAAGGACGCGGCCAACACCTCCACGTACGCGGTCGACTTCATCAACCTCGAACAGGCGACGGCGGTCCCGAACCCGGACCCGGCCGCCTACACGGTCCCGGCCGGCTTCTCGCACCAGGACGTGCAGAACGCGCTCGACAAGGTCCGCATGGACACCACGGGCAAGCTCATCGGCGTCTACCTACCCGCCGGTGACTACGAGACCGCCAGCAAGTTCCAGGTCTACGGCAAGGCGGTCAAGGTCCTGGGAGCCGGGTCGTGGTTCACCCGCTTCCACGCGCCCTCCTCGCAGGAGAACACCGACGTCGGCTTCCGGGCCGAGGCGACCGCGAACGGCTCCTCGTTCACCGGCTTCTCCTACTTCGGCAACTACACGTCCCGGATCGACGGTCCGGGCAAGGTGTTCGACTTCTCCAACGTCGCCAACATCACCATCGACGACATCTGGGTCGAGCACATGGTGTGCCTCTACTGGGGCGCCAACACCGACAGCGTGACCATCAAGAACTCCCGCATCCGTGACACGTTCGCCGACGGCGTCAACATGACGAACGGCTCCACGGACAACCACGTGGTCAACAACGACGCCAGGGCCACGGGCGACGACAGCTTCGCGCTCTTCTCGGCGATCGACGCGGGCGGCGCCGACGAGAAGAACAACCTGTACGAGAACCTGACGTCGACGCTCACCTGGCGTGCGGCCGGTATCGCCGTCTACGGCGGCTTCAACAACACCTTCCGCAACATCAGGGTCGCCGACACCCTGGTCTACTCCGGCATCACGATCTCCTCGCTGGACTTCGGCTACCCGATGAACGGCTTCGGGACCGATCCGACGACGATCGAGAACGTCTCCCTGGACAGAACGGGCGGCCACTTCTGGGGCTCCCAGGTCTTCCCCGCGATCTGGGCGTTCTCGGCCTCCAAGGTCTTCCAGGGCATCCGGGTCAACGACGTCGACATCGACGACTCCACCTACGGAGGCGTGATGTTCCAGACCAACTACGTCGGCGGCCAGCCGCAGTTCCCGGTGAAGGACACGATCTTCACCGACATCTCCATCACCAACTCCAAGAAGAGCGGAGACGCGTTCGACGCCAAGTCCGGCTGGGGCATCTGGGCCAACGAGCTGCCGGAACCGGGTCAGGGACCCGCCGTCGGCTCGGCCACCTTCCGCAACCTGCGGATGAGCGGCAACTTCCAGGACATCCGCAACACCACGTCCACCTTCACGATCAACGTCGAGTAGCGCAGACCAGCACCGCATGAGGCGGGGCCGCCCTTCCTGACAAGGGCGGCCCCGTTTCGCGCTGTTCGTCGGAATCCCGGACCGCCTACCAACCGACGGCGACCAGAAGCCACTGCGGGTTGGCGTGGGAGACGAAGGAGGACTGACCCGCCACGTCGTCGTAGGGGAAGCCGTAGGCGAGTTGGTTGATGGCGTTGTCGTGCCAGAACTTGGCGTAGTAGTTGGCGGGCGCGGCCTTGTAGAACTGCGCGGGGTCGGACTGCTGCGAGGCCGGCAGCGTGGCCACATGGCGATTGAGCGCGGCACACATGTCCGGGTTGGCGGCGAGCGAGGCGGCGCACCCGAAGATGTCGGAGGTGGCCGCGTTCACGCCGACCGACTGGGCGTACGACGTGAAGTAGTTGGCGTTGACCCCACCCGCACGGAAACTCGGGTCGCTGCCGGGCGCGATGATCCGGTACGGACCCTGGGTCTGGGCCAGCACCTTGAACTGCGAAGGCACGGCGTCGGTGAACCGCTGGAATGTGGTGGCGCGATCCTCGGCGAAGGTCTGCCGGTTCTCGCCGACCTCGACGTCGTAACCGTCCTTGCTGTGGAGGCGCATGGCGAGCTTGAGCCCGAAGGCGTCGACGCGGGTGGTGTTGCCGTTGAAGACGTTGTTGCCGACCGTGAACTCGATGAAGTCGTAGTACGAGCTGGTGGGCGAACCCAGATAGAAGTACATCCGGCCCGCGGAGTTGGCCGGCATGTCCAGGTAGGGCTGCTCGGCGATGGAGTGCGTCTGCCCGTTGAAGCTCCAGTACACCTGGCTGTCCGGGTACTTGCCGTTGGTCCGGTTGAGGATCTTCACCTCGACGGCGTTGGCGGCCGGGGGAATGTCGGTGGTGCTCCCCCAGAAGGCGTCCGGCGGGGTAGTACTTCCGGGCCCATAAACCTGGAACTCCCAGAGTGAGTAGCCCCATTGGGTGGCCCGTGCGGTGCCGTTCACCCGCACATAGCGCCCGCTGCCGGAGATGTTGATGCTCTGGTTGCCGCCGGTGGAGGTGGTGGTGGAGTAGACGGTGGTCCAGCTGTTGGCGTCGTTGGAGATCTGGATCTGGTAGGCGGTGCCGTAGGCGGCCTCCCAGTTCAGCGCGACCCGGGTCAGTTGCTGCACGGACCCGAGGTCCACCCGCACCCACTGCGGATCGGCGAAGGCCGAGGACCACCGGGTGCCGGTGTTCCCGTCGACGGCCGCACTGGCGGGAAAGGCCCCGCTCTCGGTCGAGGACGCGGTGGCGGGCTTGCCCTGTGACAGCAACTGCTCGGCGGCCCGGGCAGGCGAGGACGTGAGGGTGACGAAACAGGCGACGATCAGGATGACGACGAGTCCGAGAGCGGTACGGGGGCGTACGACACGGGCCGAAGGTCTGCCGGGTGTGCCGGGTACGCCGGCGGAAGTCTGCATGGGGAGTCTCCTCAAGCCGGTTCGGCGTGCGGGGGTAGGAGCAACAGCAGATGTGAGAGCGCTCTCCCCGGGTTGTAGCCCCACCCTTGCCCGACGTCAACAACTGAAGCCGAATCCGCAGCAGTTGGTCGATGAGGGCGCGCGATACCGCCGATCCGTTCAGGACCCGACCGCGGGCCGGATCCCAACGGGGCTTGTCCCTCCATCACTTGACGCGACCGGTACGGACCTTCGTCAAGGTCAGGAGCCTTTGCCGGTCCGGCTCCCGGCCAGACGGGCACCGTCGCCGGACCGATCAGGCCTACTTGGCCACCGGCTCCAGAATCGCCACGCACTCCACGTGATGGGTCATCGGGAACAGATCGAACGCCCGCAGCGTCCGCACCTTGTACCCCCCGTCCCGGAAATACCCCAAGTCCCGAGCCAGCGCAGCCGGGTCGCACGCCACATAAGCGATCCGCCGCGCCCCCAGCGACACCAGGTGCTCGACCGTCCGCTTCCCCGCCCCCGCCCGAGGCGGGTCCAGGACGATCAGGTCGGCCTCGGTGATGCCGGTGCGCGGGAGGACCGCCTCGACCTTGCCCTGTTCGATCCGTACGCGCTCGAAGCCCGCGAGGTTGTGCCGCGCGTCCTCGACCGCCCGCTTGCCGGACTCGATGCCGAGGACCGCGCCCTTCTCGCCGAGGCGATCCGCGAGGGCGCCGGCGAAGAGGCCGACGCCGCAGTAGAGGTCGAGCGCCATCTCGCCCTTGCGCGGCATCAGGCCCTGCATGACCGCCTTGACGAGGGTGTCGGCGGCCATCGGGTGGACCTGCCAGAAACCGCCGCTGCCGACCCGGTACGTACGACCGTCGGCCCGCTCGCGCACGAATCCGCGACCGTGGACACGGTGGATGCCGCCGTCGTGCTCCTCGACGCGCATGACGGAGACGGGGCGGTCCAGCTCGACCAGGGGCAGGCGCGCGCCCGGTTTCGGCTCCAGGATCACCATGCGGTCCTGGGAGCCCGTCGCCGCGATCGCGTCGACCGACGCCATGCCGGCCCAGTCCCGCTCCTCGATGCCGAGTTCACTGACGCCCGGCGCCGCGATCATGCAGTGCTCGACCGGCTCGACCTCGTGCGAACGGTGCCGGCGCAGACCGGCGTTGCCGTCCACGTCCACCGCGTACTGCACGCGCGTGCGCCACTGCGGCACCTGCCCGGCCGGCAGCTTGTCGCCCTCGGCCGGCACCACCGTGCCGTCCCAGCCGGCCTCCTCCGGGGTGAGGCCCGCGAGCCGCTGGAGTTGCTCGGCGATCACCTCGCCCTTGAGCCGGCGCTGCGCCCCCGGCTTGGCGTGCTGCCAGTCGCAGCCGCCGCAGCGGCCGGGACCGGCGTAGGGGCAGGGCGCCTCGATGCGGTCCTTGGACGCCGAGAGGATCTCGACCGCGTCCGCGCGCAGGAAGCGGGCGCCCTCCTCGCCGTCGGTCACCCGGGCCACGACCCGCTCGCCGGGCAGCGCGTGCCGGACGAACAGCACCTGGCCCTCGGAGGTACGGGCGATACAGTGCCCGCCGTGCGCGACGGGCCCGACCTCGACCTCGTACGCCTCCCCGACCAGCGACTTCTTCGGTTCTGCCTGCATGGCGGGGTGACTCCACAACATCGAAAGAAAATACGGCCGGACAACAGCCCACCAGTCTACGTGGGTGCCGTCCGGCCGCCGACCAACGAACGTCGGCCCTTGCCGCCCGAGGCCAAGGGCTCGCTCAGGCCTTGCCGCCCGTCCCCGAGCCCGTGCCCGACCCCGTCGGCTCCTTCGGCCGCACCTGCGCCGGACCCCGCCGCACCGCACCCGGCGCGTTCCAGTCCTGCCGCTTGCGGGCGCGGTCGCGGGCCGCCTCCGAGGACTGCAGCTGGTACGGCACGGACGTCACCATGATGCCCGGCACGAACAGCAGCCGGCCCTTGAGCCGCAGCGCGCTCTGGTTGTGCAGCAGATGCTCGTACCAGTGGCCCACCACGTACTCGGGGATGATCACGGACACCGCGTCGCGCGGCGACTCCTTCCGCAGCCCCTTCACGTACTCGATGATCGGCCGCGTGATCTCGCGGTAGGGCGAGTCGAGGACCTTCAGCGGTACGTCGATCCCGCGCCGTTCCCACTCCTCGCGCAGCGCCTTGGTCTCGGCCGGGTCGACGTTGACGCTGAGCGCCTCCAGGGTGTCCGAGCGCATCAGCTTGGCGTAGGCGAGAGCGCGCAGGGTGGGGCGGTGGATCTTGGAGATCAGGACGACGGAGTGCACGCGGGAGGGCCGCACACTGTCGTCGCTCGGGCCCTCGGGGGCCGCGATCTCCGTGGAGACCCGGTCGTAGTGCTTACGGATCGCCGTCATCGTCGCGTAGAAGATGACCATGCCGAGCAGGGCGACCCAGGCGCCGTGGGTGAACTTGGTGCCGAGGACGACGACCAGGACCAGGCCGGTGAAGAAGGCGCCGAAGGTGTTGATGGCGCGCGAGCGGACCATGTGGCGGCGTTTGGCCGGGTCCTTCTCGGTGGCCAGGTGACGGTTCCAGTGCCGGACCATGCCGGTCTGGCTGAGCGTGAAGGAGACGAACACGCCGACGATGTAGAGCTGGATCAGCCGGGTCGAGTCGGCGCCGTAGATGACGACGAGCAGCATCGCCGTTCCGGCCAGCAGCACGATGCCGTTGGAGAAGGCGAGCCGGTCGCCGCGGGTGTGCAGCTGGCGGGGCAGATAGCGGTCCTGGGCGAGGATCGAGCCGAGCACCGGGAAGCCGTTGTAGGCGGTGTTGGCGGCCAGGAAGAGGACCAGCGCGGTGGCCGCGGCGAGGATGACGAAGAGGAAGCTGCCCTTGCCGAAGACGGCCTCGGCGACCTGGGTGATGACCGGGTTCTGCACATAGCCGGAGCCGACCTCGGCGCCGTTCCTGAGCAGGTCGGTGGCCGGGTTCTCGGCCATCCGGACCTTGGTGGTCAGGGCCAGGACGATGATCCCGCAGAACATGGTGACCGCGAGCAGGCCCATCGCGAGGAGCGTGGTCGCCGCGTTCTTCGACTTGGGCTTGCGGAAGGCCGGTACGCCGTTGGAGATCGCCTCGACGCCGGTGAGCGCGGCGCAGCCGGAGGAGAAGGCGCGCAGCAGCAGGAAGACGAGGGCGAATCCGGCCAGGCCCTGGTGCTCGGCCTTGATCGTGTAGTGGGCCGTCGGCGCGCGCATGGTGTCGCCGAGCACCAGGCCGCGGAACGCGCCCCACGCGATCATGATGAAGACGCCCGCGACGAAGACGTACGTCGGGATGGCGAAGAGCTTCCCGGACTCCTTCACCCCGCGCAGGTTCATCAGGGTCAGCAGCACGATCACGCCGACCGCGCAGGCGACCTTGTGCTCGACCACGAAGGGGATGGCGGAGCCGAGGTTCTCGATGCCGGAGGCGATCGAGACGGCGACGGTGAGGACGTAGTCGACGAGCAGGGCGCTCGCGACGGTCAGTCCGGCCTTGGGGCCCAGGTTGGTGGTCGCCACCTCGTAGTCGCCACCGCCGCTGGGGTAGGCGTGCACGTTCTGCCGGTAGGAGGCGACCACGGTGAACATCAGCACGACGACCGCGAGGGCGATCCAGGGGCTGAAGTGGTAGGCCGACACACCCGCGATGGACAGGACCAGCAGCACCTCGCCGGGGGCGTAGGCCACGGAGGAGAGCGGGTCGGAGGCGAAGACGGGGAGGGCGATGCGCTTCGGCAGGAGCGTTTCGCCCAGCCGGTCACTGCGCAGTGCGCGCCCGATCAGAATCCGCTTGGGCACGTCGGTCAGTTTGGACACAACTGAGCATCGTAGGCGTTCGAACGGGTGCACAACCACCCTCCCCCACTCTCGACACGCTCGAGCGGGGGGACCCCCATCCCCACATCTGCCCTCCGGGTGAACTCTGAGCCGGTCCGGCGACGGATTCCGCAGCTCGCCCGCTCCCCATGTCTATATGACTAACACCGCCCCATTCCCCGGCCGTTGCCGCCCTCTCGTCGCACCCCGGAGGTTCCATGCACGCCACAGCGGAGTTGATCGGCGCCGCGGTGACTCTCGTCGGTCTCGGACTCCTGACGCTCGCCAGCGTCCGCAGCATCAGCCGTCGCTGATCTCCCGGACGCGCAACGGCAACCGTGCACAGGGGTGCCGACGTCCTACCGCGCGTGTGTAGCTTGGGCGTCGGTCTGAGACCCTTGGCTGAGCAGTAGTTTTAGGACACCGGAAGGACGGTCGTGCACATCGTCATCATGGGCTGCGGAAGAGTGGGTTCCGCTCTTGCCCAGACCCTGGAGCAACAGGGGCACACGGTCGCCGTGATCGACCAGGACCCCACCGCCTTCCGTCGTCTCGGTCCCGGATTCGGCGGCCGCCGGGTCACCGGAGTCGGCTTCGACCAGGACACCCTGCGCGAGGCCGGCATCGAGGAGGCCGGCGCCTTCGCCGCCGTCTCCAGCGGCGACAACTCGAACATCATCTCGGCCCGGGTGGCCCGCGAGATGTTCGGCGTGGAGAACGTCGCGGCCCGTATCTACGACCCCCGTCGCGCCGAGGTCTACCAGCGCCTGGGCATCCCCACCGTGGCCACGGTCCGCTGGACCGCCGACCAGATGCTGCGCCGGCTGCTGCCCTCGGGCGCGGAGCCGCTGTGGCGGGACCCCACCGGAGGTGTCCAGCTCGCCGAGGTGCACGCCTCCGCGGCCTGGGTCGGCCACAAGATCAGCACGCTGCAGGAGGAGACGGGCGTCCGCGTGGCGTTCCTGACCCGGCTCGGCGAGGCCGTCCTGCCCAGCTCCCAGACGGTGCTGCAGGAGGGCGACCTGGTGCACGTGATGATGCGCACCGACGAGGTCGACAAGGTCGAGGCGTCCTTCGCCAAGGGTCCCGAAGAGGAGAGCGGTCACTGATGAGGGTCGCCATTGCCGGCGCCGGCGCCGTGGGCCGCTCGATCGCGGGCGAACTGCTGGAGAACGGCCACGAGATCCTGCTCATCGACAAGGCGCCGACCGCCATCTCGGTCGAGCGCGTCCCGCAGGCGGAGTGGCTGCTCGCCGACGCCTGCGAGATCACGTCCCTGGACGAGGCCGCGCTCCAGCGCTGCAACGTCGTGATCGCCGCGACCGGCGACGACAAGGTCAACCTCGTCGTCTCCCTGCTCGCGAAGACGGAGTACGGCGTCCCGCGCGTGGTCGCCCGCGTGAACAACCCGAAGAACGAGTGGCTCTTCAACGAGTCCTGGGGCGTCGACGTCGCCGTCTCCACCCCGCGCCTGATGTCGGCCCTGGTCGAGGAGGCGGTGTCGGTCGGCGACCTGGTCCGGCTGCTCCGCTTCAGCCACGGCGACGCCAACCTCGTCGAACTGACCCTCCCCGAGGAGTCGGCCCTGGCCGGCACCCAGGTCGGCGACGTGGAGTGGCCCGAGGACACGTCCCTGGTCACCATCATCCGCGGCACCCGGGTCCTCACTCCGTCCCGCGAGGACTCCCTGGAGGCCGGCGACGAACTCCTGTTCGTGGCGGCCCAGGCAAGGGAAGAGCAGCTGGAGGACCTGCTGTCGGTCCGCCGGGAGGACGCGGCGGGCTAGCCGACGGTTCCGTTTGATCCGGTACGTGGATGAGGGGCCCTGGGATTCCCAGGGCCCCTCATCCACGTACCGGAAACTCTGCTTCTTCGCGTGCCGGGAACTACGCCTCGCGGCGGTGTCGGCCCGCGATCTCGCCCTGTTCCGCGCGCTCCTCGGCCAGGGCCGCCTTCCGTTCCTTCTCGGCCTGCTCCTCCGCCTCCATCTCGGCGAAGACGTCGATCGGTGCGGGCGCCTTCGCGAGGAAGACCCAGGTCAGCCAGACCGCGAGCAGGAAGGGCGGGATCTTGAGGGCGATCAGGACCCAGCCCAGCTGCGCGGTGTTGGCCCACCAGTAGAGGGGGAAGAGGACCGCGCACTTGGCCAGGAGGATCAGGCCCCAGGCCCAACTGGCCTTCGCGTAGGCCTTCTTGCGGCCCGGGTTGCGGGTGCGCCAGGAGAGGTTCTCCTTGAAGACCGGGCCGAGGATGAGGCCGATCAGCGGGACCCCGCACAGGGTCGTGATGATGTACGCCAGCGCCAGACCCAGCGTGTAGAGCATGCCGGGGAGGTAGAAGTCCTTGGCGTTGCCGGTCATCATCGCGAAGACGACACCGAAGGCGACGCCGAAGACACCGCTGAAGGCGTGCTTGACGGTGTCCCGCATGGCCAGCCGGACCACCACGAGCGCCAGGGAGACCGCGAGGGCGGCGATGGCCGACCAGTGCAGGTCCTTGTTGATCGTGAAGATGGTGACGAACAGCAGGCCGGGCAGGACGGTCTCGACCATGCCCCGCACTCCACCGAACGCCTCGAACAGGGCGGCCTCGGTCACCGCCCGCGCATCGTCGGCTTGAGTGTCTTCGGTCGGCTTGTCGAGCGACGTCACCGGCTACTCCCGTCCGAGGGGTCTCAGTTCGTATTTCGGATTGAACAGCACCCGGCGGCCTCGGCTCATCGAGATCCGGCCCGATGCGATCAGTCTGCGTCCCGGCTCTATCCCCACGATGGAGCGCCTGCCGAGCCACACCACGTCCAGCGCGGCGGAGCCGTCGAACAGTTCGGCCTCCAAGGCCGGGACCCCCGCGCGCGGGCGCAGGGTGACCGTGCGCAAGGTACCAGTAACCGTGACGATCTGTCGGTCGTGGCAGTCACCGATCCGCACGCAGCCCGCGGTCTCCGCGTCCTCACGCAGCTCCTCCGACTCCAGGTCCTCCTGGGACGAGGAGAGCCGGTCGAGCATGCGCCGGAAGCGGCCCACCGCCTTTTCGGAACGAGGAACAGCACTCATATCTGAAGCGTACCGGGGTGCACTGACACGTACGTACCCGCGGACCCCGGCGTTCGAACGGGTACCCCGTCCCCGGTCACTTGTCGTCACCTCGCCTCACTTCTCGAAGCGATATCCCATCCCCGGCTCCGTGATGAAGTGCTTGGGATGCGAGGGGTCCGCCTCCAGCTTCCGGCGCAGCTGGGCCATGTACACGCGCAGGTAGTTGGTCTCCGTCCCGTACGACGGACCCCACACCTCCTGGAGCAGCTGCCGCTGGCTCACCAGCCGGCCCGTGTTGCGGACCAGCACCTCCAGCAGATGCCACTCGGTGGGCGTGAGCCGTACGTCCCTGCCGTCGCGGTGGACCTTCTTGGCGGCCAGGTCGACGGTGAACTCCTCGGTCTCCACCGCCGTCACCTCGTCCTCGCCGACCCCGACCGGCTCGGCCCGGCGGACGGCGGCCCGCAGCCGGGCGAGGAGTTCGTCCATGCCGAAGGGCTTGGTGACGTAGTCGTCGGCGCCGGCGTCCAGGACCTGGACCTTCTCGTCGGAGGAGTGCCGGGCGGACAGTACGAGGATCGGCACCCGGGTCCAGCCGCGCAGGCCCCGGATCACCTCGACGCCGTCCATGTCGGGCAGGCCCAGGTCCAGGACGACCACGTCGGGGTGGCGGGCGGCGGCGAGCTGGAGGGCGGTGGCGCCGTCGTGCGCCGCGTCGACCTCGTACTTGCGCGCCCTGAGGTTGATCACGAGGGCGCGCACGATCTGCGGCTCGTCGTCGATCACGAGCACCCGGGTCATTGGGCCTGCCTCTCGGGTTGTGCCTGCTGTCGAAGCTCCTGCGGGGGCGATCCTGCCGCGCGCAGGGAGAGGACCATGGTGAGGCCGCCGCCGGGCGTGTCCTCGGCGTTGAGGGTGCCGCCCATGGCCTCGGCGAAGCCGCGCGCCACCGCGAGCCCCAGGCCCACGCCCGCCCCGCGCGGGGCGTCACCGTAGCGCTGGAAGGGCTCGAAGATACGGTCCTTGGCGTCGTCGGGGACACCGGGCCCGCGGTCGACCACCCGGACCTCGACCCGGTCGGCGATGGCGCTGGCGGCCACCAGGACCTGCTTGCCGTGCGGGTTGTACTTGACGGCGTTCTCGACCAGGTTGGCCACCGACCGCTCCAGGAGCCCGGGGTCGACGGCGACCATGGGCAGCGTCTCCGGGACGTCCAGGTCGACGCTGCCCTCGGGGACCCCGACCAGCGCCATCGGCACCACTTCGTCGAGGTCGATCTCGCGGATCAGCGGGGTGACCGTGCCGGTCTGCAGGCGGGACATGTCCAGGAGGTTGCCGACGAGGTGGTCGAGGCGGTCGGCGCCCTCCTCGATGCCCTCCAGGAGCTCTGCCTGGTCCTCCTCCGACCAGGCCACGTCGTGGGAGCGCAGCGAGGAGACGGCCGCCTTGATGCCGGCCAGCGGGGTACGCAGGTCGTGGCTGACGGCGGCCAGCAGGGCCGTGCGGATGCGGTTGCCCTCGGCGAGGGCGCGGGCCCGGTCGGCCTGTTCCTGGAGGCGGCGGCGGTCCAGGACGACGGCGGCCTGCGCGGCGAACGCGGCCAGCACCCGGCGGTCCTCGGCGGGCAGCACGCGGCCGGTCAGGGCGAGCGCCATGTGGTCGCCGACCGGCACGTCCACGTCCGCCTCGTCGGGCCGGGCGACGGGCGGGCCGGTGCCCACACGGCCGGCGCAGGTCCACGGGTCGTGCTCGCCGGTGCGCTCCAGCAGGGCCGCCGACTCCATCCCGAAGGTCTCGCGGACCCGCTCCAGGAGGTCTTCGAGGCCGGTCTCGCCGCGCAGCACGTTGCCCGCGAGGAACGACAGGATCTCGGACTCGGCGCGCAGCCGGGCCGCCTGGTGGGTGCGCCGGGCGGCGAGGTCGACGACGGAGGCGACCGAGATGCCGACGCCGACGAAGATCACGATGGCGACGATGTTCTTGGGGTCGGCGATGGTGAACCTGTGCAGCGGCGGCGTGTAGTAGTAGTTCAGCAGGAGCGAGCCCACCGCGGCCGAGGCCAGCGAGGGCAGCAGCCCGCCGAGCAGGGCGGCCGCCACGGTCAGCGCCAGGAACAGCAGCATGTCGTTGGCGAGACCGAGGTCGACGGCGTTGAGCAGCAGCGCCAGGACCACCGGCCCGAGCACCCCGACGATCCAGCCGGCGATGATCCGGGACCGGCCGAGCCGCGCGCTGCGGGCCACCGGGAGGCCGCGCCCCTTGCCGGCCTCGCCGTGGGTGATCAGGTGGACGTCGAGGTCGGGTCCCGACTCACGGGCGACGGTGGCGCCGACGCCCGGTCCGAAGACGTACTGCCAGGTCTTGCGGCGGGAGACGCCGAGCACGATCTGGGTGGCGTTGACCCCGCGCGCGAAGGCGAGCAGGGCGGCCGGTATGTCGTCGCCGACGACGTGGTGGAAGGTGCCGCCGAGGTCCTCGACGAGGGTGCGCTGCACGGCGAGTTCCTTGGGCGAGGCCGCGGTCAGGCCGTCGCTGCTGGCTATGTAGACGGCCATCACCTCGCCGCCCGCGCCCTTCTCGGCGAGCCGCGCGGCCCGCCGGATGAGGGTGCGGCCCTCGGGTCCGCCGGTGAGGCCGACCACGATCCGCTCCCGCGAGCCCCAGATCTTCGACACCCGGTGCTCGCTGCGGTACTGCTTCAGGTACTCGTCGACCCGGTCGGCCACCCACAGCAGCGCCAGTTCGCGCAGCGCGGTGAGGTTGCCGGGCCGGAAGTAGTTGGACAGGGCCGCGTCGACCTTGTCGGGCTTGTAGACGTTGCCGTGTGCCATGCGGCGGCGCAGGGCCTGGGGCGACATGTCGACCAGCTCGATCTGGTCGGCCCGCCGCACCATCTCGTCCGGCACGGTCTCCCGCTGTCGTACGCCGGTGATCGACTCGACGACGTCGCCGAGCGACTCCAGGTGCTGGATGTTCACGGTGGAGACGACGTCGATGCCGGCGGCGAGCAGTTCCTCGACGTCCTGCCAGCGCTTGGTGTTGCGCGAGCCGGGGATGTTGGTGTGCGCGAGTTCGTCCACCAGGGCGACCTGGGGGTGCCGGGCGAGCACGGCGTCGACGTCCATCTCGGAGAAGACGGCCCCGCGGTGCTCCAGCTCCTTGCGGGGCACCTGCTCCAGGCCGTGCAGCATCACCTCGGTGCGCGGCCGGTCGTGGTGCTCCACGAAGGCGACGACGACGTCGGTACCGCGCTCCACCCGCCGGTGCGCCTCGGAGAGCATCGCGTACGTCTTGCCGACGCCCGGTGCCGCACCGAGGTAGATCCGAAGCTTGCCGCGTCCCATGGCCCCATTGTCTTCCGCTCACCGCTGACTGCGCAGCGTCGAGAGTACGGCGGGCCATCGCGACAAAAGGGGCGGCCAGGGGCCGAGCGGCGCTCTTTGACGGAACTCTGACGCGGGGCGCTCAGGAGTGCCGCCTCAGTGCTCGACGATCTCCCCGTCGCCCAGTTCCAGCACCCGGTCGGCCAGATCGAGCAGGGTCGCGTCGTGGGTGGCGACCAGGGCGGTGACCCGCTCGCTGTGCACGACGGCGCGCAGCAGCTCCATGACGGCGTGCCCGGTCTCCACGTCCAGCTGGCCCGTCGGCTCGTCGGCGACGAGCAGCGAGGGGCTGTTGGCGAGGGCGCGGGCGATGGCGACGCGCTGCTGCTGGCCGCCGGAGAGCTCGCCGGGCCGCTGCTTGGCGTGGTCGGCGAGGCCCACCAGGGCCAGCAGCAGTTCGACGCGCTCCTCGCGCTCGCGCACGGGCGCCCGGCGCAGCCGCATCGGCACCCCGACGTTCTCGGCGGCGGTCAGGATCGGGACGAGCCCGAAGGACTGGAAGACGAAGCCGATACGGTCCCGGCGCAGCCCCAGCAGCCCGTCCTCGCCGAGTTCGGAGAGGTCGAGGCCGTCTACGGTGACCCGTCCCCGGTCCGGCAGGTCGAGTCCGCCGACGATGTTGAGCAGGGTGGTCTTGCCGGATCCCGAGCGCCCCTTGAGGGCGACGAGTTCGCCGCGCGGGACCTCGAAGGAGACACCGCGCAGCGCGTGCACGGCGGCGGCTCCGTGGCCGTAGGACTTGTGGACGTCCTCGACCCGCACCATGGTCTCGGTGACCACCTGGCTGTTCATGTCGACTCCCCCGTCTCGTCTCCCCCGAAGACCGGGCGCCAGTATCGCGGTCGGGCGCCCGGCCGTTCAACGGTTCAGTTCGGGTTGTCGCCGTGGGTGAGGGTCTCCCAGGCCACGAAGAGGTTGTTGCTGCCGGCCGGGCGCTGGTTCTGGGTCAGCGTCTGGGTGTTGGCCATGGCGATGCCGAGGCGGTTGTGCAGGGCGTTGTAGCCGACCTCGGTGATCGGGCCGAGGCCCCGGGTGAGGGTGCCGCCGCACAGCCAGCTCGGGGCGGCCTCGCCCAGCTGGTACTTGGACTGGAAGCCGAGTGCCTGGCGCAGCCGTTCGCCGACGTCGGTGCCGTAGAGGTCGGCGCCCTGGATGCGGCTGGTCTCGGCGACGTGCGAGATCGCGGAGATGCCGTATCCGGTGTGCACGAAGTCCCGGCAGGTCTCCTGGGTGAGCCCGGTGACGAAGGTGGACTGGCCCTGCCAGTAGGAGACGATCTTGGCGGTGGTGTTCAGGTTCTGGCTGGGCACGGTCTTGGGCACCGAGCCGTCGGAGGCGAGGTACACGTAGGCGGCGGTGCGGGTGCGGAACTTCGCCATGGCGGTGTCGTAGGACGCCTTGTCCTCCAGGAAGACGGAGATGCCGACGGCGGCCTCCATCATCGACAGCTCCCAGTTGCCGTTGGAGTTGGAGCCCTTGATGACGACGGGGAGGTAGACGTTGCGCAGCATGGTGGAGAAGCGGGCGGAGTTGGCCCAGGTGCCGGTGTACGTGTACTTGATGATCTCGGCGGCCTTGGGCCAGGAGGAGCCGGCCCAGCCGGTCTGCAGGGGCGCGTTGCTGTTGGTGTGACTGGTGATCGTGCCCGACCAGGCGTCCATGAGCTGGATCGCCTTCTGGGCGTAGCGCGCGTCCTTGGTGATGTACCAGGCGAGCGCGTCGGTGTACGCGGCTATCGCGTCCTCGCGCTCGTCGGTGCAGCCGTAGTTGGGGTTGGAGTACGAGCCGCACTCGACGGTCGCCCGGGGCGCGGGCGTGCGGGTCAGGCTGGCGTACTTGCTCGCCATCATCTGGTCGTAGGCGCCCTTCCAGGGCTGGGCGCCGGCGTTGACCTTGGTGCGGGCGAACTCCAGCTGGGCCGCGGAGACGGTGACTCCGGGGTGGACGAAGGTGGCGGGGGCGGAGTGGGCGGCGGGAGCCGAGAGGGCACCGAGCAGCAGGGCGGCAACGGTCGTGATCAAGGCGGTTCTGCGCATGTGGGAGTCTTCCGTTCTCCTATGTGAACGTGAAGCGCCTTTATGAACGGACGCGTTGAGCGGAGACCATAGGTACAGACCAATACGCCGTCAAGAGGTCACGCACGCCGAAGAGCCGCGCCCCGAAGGGTGCGGCTCTTCGCTCGGTTCTCGAACCGGTCTCCTCGCGGAGCGTCCCGGCTAGCGGACCTCGGTGATCTCCGGTCCGCGCTGGAGCTGGCCCATGCCGCCGGAGAAGCGCGAGCCCTCCTCCTGCTGCTGGACGCCCTCGGGCACCATCTGGGCGTCGTTGGGCAGCTTCAGGACGATCGGGTCGCGGGGCGCCATCGGGCCCTCGCCGCGGACCACGACCGTGTCCCGGAAGATCTGCTCCAGCAGACCGGCCGCCTGCGGCTGCACCGCGCCCTGCCCGGAGATCACCCCGCGCAGGAACCAGCGGGGTCCGTCCACGCCGATGAACCGCACGACCTGGAAACCACCCGTGCCGTCCGGCAGTTGCACCGGAACCTGGGCACGCAGCTCCCAGCCCAGCGGGCCCTCGACCTCGTCGACGATGCCACCCTGCTGGGTGATGCCGGTGGCGATCTCCTCGCGCACCTCGCCCCAGATGCCCTCGCGCTTGGGTGCGGCGAAGGCCTGCAACTGGACGGCGCTGTCGCGCAGCACCACGGTGGCCGCGACGATCGCGTCGCCCGCGACCTCGACCCGCAGCTCCATGCCGTCGACACCCGGCACGAACAGACCGCCCAGGTCGACCCGGCCCTCGGCCGGATCGCTCACCTCGGTGTCGTCCCAGGGCCCATCGGGGCGCGGCTCCGGCTCGAGCCGCACGCGCGTGCGCCGGCCCTCTTCGTCGTCCGCCTCAGTGTCGACACTGTCGACGACCTGCTCGGCCTCGCCGGCCGCGTCCTCGGCGGCATCCCTCTTCTTGCGACGTCCGAACACGTCACTGTCCTTCCCGGTCGGATACGACCGAAGCGTATCGATTCCCACCCGCCAGGCCGCCCGGGGCGACCTGACCGCTTGTGCCGCTCGCGTCGCCCACGGCGGCATGGCCACCGGTGGACCCGAAGCCCCCCTCGGCCCGCGCCGAGTCGGGAAGCTCCGCGACCTCCTGGAAGCGGACCTTCTCGACCTGCTGGACGACCAGTTGGGCGATCCGGTCGAAGCGCTCGAACCGCACGGACTCGTGCGGGTCGAGATTCACCACGATCACCTTGATCTCCCCACGGTACCCGGCATCAACCGTCCCCGGGGCATTCACCAGGGCGACACCGCAGCGGGCGGCGAGGCCGGATCTGGGGTGCACGAAGGCCGCGTACCCGTCCGGGAGGGCGATAGACACCCCCGTGGGCAGAACAGCCCGTTCCCCGGGCTTGAGTTCACGGCTCTCGGTCGTCCGCAGATCCGCTCCGGCGTCGCCGGGTTGCGCGTACGTCGGAAGCGGTACGTCCGCGTCGACGCGGCGGATCAGCACGTTCAGGGGTTCTCGGCTCACGGGGGTCACGGGTTCACCTCGAAGGCACGGGCACGCCGGGCCTGGTCCGGGTCGTTCATGGCGGCGCGGATCTCCTCCGGGCGGCCGTTGTCGATGAAGTGGTCGACCAGCACCTCGACGAAGAGCGCGTCGGCGCGGACGGCGACGGGCCCGTCGGGGCCGCCGATCCGGCCGGTGGCGGTCGAGTAGATCTTCCGCCGGGCCACGGCCGTCACCTCGGCCTCCAGGTACAGCACGGTCCCCACCGGGACCGGCCGCACGAAGTCCGTCTCCAGCCGTCCGGTCACGGCGATCGTCCGCAGCAGCCAGTTCAGCGAGCCCAGCGTCTCGTCCAGCGCGGTGGCCAGCACCCCGCCGTGCGCGAGCCCGGGCGCCCCCTGGTGGGCGGGCTGCACGGTGAACTCGGCGGTGATGGTGACGCCCTCGCCGGCCCGCGCCGCCAGGTGCAGCCCGTGGGCCTGTCCGCCGCCGCACCCGAAACACTGTTCGTAGTGCGAACCGAGCAGCTCACCGGGTGCGGGAGCATCTGGGTGCCGCACAGGTTTCACCGCGTAGGCGGGAGGCTGAAGAGCCGCGGAAGTACCACTCACAGCCGCAGACCTTACCCGCGCGTCGGCCATATCAGGACACCGTGCCAAGCTTGGCTCCATGCAGCTCTCCGCCGCCCCTTACGAAGAACGCCTCACCGCCCCCCGCACCTGGTGGCTGATCTCCTTCCTGGTCGGGGTCTCCTTCGCCCTGATCCTGCTGCCGTTCGGCACGCTGCCGTTGCTCGGCGGTCTGGTCGGCGGCACGGCGGCGGCCGCGGTCTGCGCGAGCGCCTACGGCTCGGTCCGCATCCGCGTGGTCGGCGACTCGCTGATCGCGGGCGAGGCACGGATCCCGGTGGCGGCGCTGGGCGAGGCCGAGGTCCTGGACGCGGAGGAGGCCCGCGCCTGGCGCACGTACAAGGCGGACACGCGCGCGTTCCTGCTGCTGCGCTCGTACATCCCCGGGGCGCTGCGCGTGGAGGTCACCGACCCGGCGGACCCGACTCCGTACCTGTACCTGTCGACGCGTGAGCCGGAGCGGTTGGCCGAGGCTCTGCGGACGGCCCGGGAGACCGTGGCGTAGGGCTGCCCCGTACAGGGCTCGGGGAGGCGCCTGCGGGGCCCGCTAAGGCCCGAGCGCCTTGCGGCCGTCCCCCAGCTCCAACGGCTCGGCCGGAGCCTCCAGGGGCGGCAGCGCGGGCAGCGCGTCCCAGGGCACCTGGACCTTGCGGAGGTCGGTGCGGATGCGCCCCGCGAGCTTTCTGGTGTCCTTGCGGTTCATCACCGCTCCGACGGCGGCCCCCACCATGAAGGGCATCAGGTTCGGCAGATCGCGGACCATGCGCTTCATGATCTGCTGGCGCAGCTCGCGCTTCATGTGACCGTTCAGCGCCGACGTCACCGTCGACGGTTTGGTCACCTGGATCCCGCGCTCTCCGGACCACGAGTTCAGATATGTGGTCGTGCGCTCTTTGAGATTGCCGGGCGGGCGCACGCCGTACACCTCGTACAGCTCGGCGATGAGCTTCAGCTCGATCGCGGCCACGCCGGTGATCTCGGCCGCCAGTTCGGTCGGCATCGCGGGCGGCACCGGCAGCATCGCCGCCGCGCCGATCCCGGCTCCGACCGTCGCCGTGGCGCTCGCCGCGCCGGCGACGAGTTTGTCGGCGAGCTCCTCGGGGCCGAGGCCCGGGAACTGCCTGCGGAGCGTCGCGAGGTCCCGTACGGGGATCCTCGGGGCGCTCTCGATGATCCGGTCGGCAAGGTACGCCAGTCCCGCCCTGGCGCGGCTGCCGCTCTTGCGGACGCCTTCCCTGGCCTTGTCCCGGATCACCGCGGCCCGTCGCCGTGCGACGGGCGCGCTTTCCTGCTCCGTCGGTACCGGGAGGTCACCCCGGTCAGCCGCCGGTTCGAGCGAGGCCGATCCTGCAGATCCTTTCGTACCGGATGAGCCCCGCTCGTCTTCACGCGCGCCGTGCGGGCCGTCCTTCGGCCCCTTGTCCGCTCCCGGCAGGGGGAAGCGGCGCTTCCGAGGAGGGGTCGAGCCAGTCACGGCCGACCCCGCCTCAGTCGCAGTCGCGGCAGATCGGCTGGCCGTTCTTCTCCCTGGCCAGCTGGCTGCGGTGGTGCACCAGGAAGCAGCTCATGCAAGTGAACTCGTCCTGCTGCTTCGGCAGCACCCGGACGGCCAGCTCCTCGTTCGAGAGGTCCGCTCCGGGCAGTTCCAGGCCTTCTGCGGCCTCGAACTCGTCGACGTCGACCGCGGAGGTCGACTTGTCGTTCCTCCTGGCCTTGAGCTCTTCAAGGCTGTCCGAATCAACGTCGTCGTCGGTCTTGCGTGGGGTGTCGTAATCCGTTGCCATGTCGCTCTCCCCCTCTGGGTGTCTATCGGTGTCTCCAGCGCACGTAACGCGTGAGAGGCCGGACTTGTGCCCGACCTGAGGCGGAGATTTTGCCTCACATCAAGGTCTGTTACTCAATCGACACCCAACCGGACTCCTCACGAGTGATCGGCTTGGATGGCGATGCGGACCGTACACGGTCCCAATGCCGCACTTCAAAGGCGTCTCACCGTGTACTTCCCGTGATCAAGACCCCTAAAAACCCGGATTATCCCGGCTTTCCGGCAGGTCCTGTGATCACTGAGAGTAGATGGCCGGAAATTCGCCCTTGTGATCGATCACACACGGGTTCGTCGATTCGATGCCCAGAAAATTCCGCGCAAAGCGAACATCCCCGCGTGTCGGCGACATGTTCTCAGATGGGAAGGGTGACCCGCATCACGAGCCCACCCCCCTCACGCGGCTGTGCCGAGATGTGGCCACCGTGCGCCCGGGCCACCGACCGCGCGATCGACAGCCCGAGCCCGACCCCCTTGTCACTGCCCGTCCGCTCCGTGCGCAACCGCCGGAAGGGCTCGAAAAGGTTGTCGATCTCGTACGCCGGCACGACGGGGCCCGTGTTCGACACGACCAGGACCGCCTGGCCGTGCTGGACCTCGGTGGTGACCTCGACCCAGCCGTCCTTCGGCACGTTGTACCGCACCGCGTTCTGTACGAGGTTCAGCGCGATCCGCTCCAGGAGCACGCCGTTGCCCTGGACCACCGCGGGTTTCTGCTCGCCGCGGATCGCCACGCCCCTGGCGTCGGCCTCCGAGAGCACCTGGTCGACGGCCTGCCCGGCGACCTCGGCGAGGTCCACCGGCTTGCGCTCGACGATCTGGTTGTCGCTGCGGGCGAGCAGCAGCAGGCCCTCCACGAGCTGCTCGCTGCGCTCGTTGGTCGCCAGCAGCGTCTTGCCCAGCTGCTGGAGCTCCACGGGGGCACCAGGGTCCGACAGGTGCACCTCCAGGAGCGTGCGGTTGATCGCGAGCGGGGTGCGCAGCTCGTGCGAGGCGTTGCCCACGAAGCGCTGCTGGGCGGTGAAGGCCCGCTGGAGCCGCTCCAGCATGTCGTCGAAGGTGTCGGCCAGTTCCTTGAGCTCGTCGTCCGGGCCGTCCAGCTCGATCCGGCGGGACAGATCCGAGCCGGCCACCGCGCGGGCGGTGCGGGTGATCCGGCCGAGCGGCGACAGGACCCGGCCGGCCATCGCGTAGCCGAACGCGAAGGCGATCACGGCGAGGCCGAGCAGCGCCAGCAGCGAGCGGCTCAACAGGTCGTCCAGGGCGTGCTGGCGCTTGACCGCGTCGCACGACTCCAGGATCGAGTTGATCTCGCTGTTGCTGGTCGCCTGGTTGAGTTGGGGGCAGGTGCTGCTCGTGATGCCGATGTTGGTTCCGCGCACCGTGAACGACTGGCCGCTGCCCTCGTGCAGGGCCTGGGCGGCGAGCAGGTAGATGATCGACAGCAGCAGGATGCCGGCGATCAGGAACATGCCGCCGTACAGCAGCGTCAGCCGTATGCGGATGGTCGGGCGCAGCCAGGGGAAGGGCGGCTCGGGCTTGCGGGGGTCCCAGGTGGGCTTGGGGGGTGCCGTGGGGAGAGCGGGTGTTGCGGCCATGGGCTATCAGATCCGGTAGCCGGAGCCGGGCACGGTGACGATGACGGGCGGCTCGCCCAGCTTGCGGCGCAGGGTCATGACGGTCACGCGCACCACGTTGGTGAACGGGTCCGTGTTCTCGTCCCAGGCCTTCTCCAGGAGCTGCTCCGCGGAGACGACGGCGCCCTCGGAGCGCATCAGCACCTCCAGGACGGCGAACTCCTTGGGCGCGAGCTGCACCTCCTTGCCGTCGCGGAAGACCTCGCGGCGGTTGGGGTCGAGCTTGATCCCGGCGCGCTCCAGGACCGGCGGCAGCGGGACGCTGGTGCGCCGGCCCAGGGCACGCACGCGTGCGATGAGTTCGCTGAACGCGAAGGGCTTGGGGAGGTAGTCGTCGGCGCCGATCTCCAGACCCTCGACCCGGTCGCTGACGTCGCCGGAGGCCGTGAGCATCAGCACGCGCGTGGGCATACCGAGCTCGACGATCTTGCGGCAGACGTCGTCGCCGTGCACGAGCGGGAGGTCGCGGTCCAGGACGACCACGTCGTAGTCGTTGACACCGATGCGCTCCAGGGCGGCCGCGCCGTCGTACACGACGTCCACGGCCATGGCCTCTCGGCGCAGTCCGGTGGCCACCGCATCGGCGAGCAGTTGCTCGTCCTCGACGACGAGTACGCGCACGTCGCTTGTCCTTCCTGATGTCCACCCGCGTAGCGCCCCTGAGGGCAGGCGTGGGCGGAGTTCTCCATGACTGTGTGCCTCCATCCTGCCCTTTTCGGCCATAAGTCGGCTGTAAGGCGGCCGGGTGGCAGGAGGGCGGCGGGTGAGGGAGGGGTGAGCGGTGGATGAAAGACAGTTGTGAGACTCGGGAATGCCGGATTTTCTCGGCCGGTTGAGGTTTCCGTGGAAGGAAGCGCGGGGAGGACCGTTCATACCCCGCGATCACGCTCTGCTAGTGCCGCAACACCATGCGGCACGGCGCAATCCGCTTTCCGCAGAGTGGACGTGGGTGTCCGGCACCGTCGCCGCCCGGCGCGGGCTGTGCCGGGCACCTGTTGGAGACGTGATCGCCCCTTCCGAACGGCACACCCCCGTGCCATCGACCCACGACCCAGGACGAGGGGGCGCAGCATGGACGCATTCACCGCAGGACTTCTGCAGCGCATAAGGACGACCGAGTCCGACCTGACGCGGGCTCGCAACGAGGGCGACGACTTCCTCGTCGAGGTGGAGCAGGGCGAACTCGACGACCTGCGCCGCCTCGCCGCCGAGCACGGTGTGGAGGTCGGCGCTTAGCGTCTGATCGCTTGTAGGCATACCGCAGGAAAAGGCAGGGCCCGGCGAATCCAGCGTCGGGCCCTGCCCTTTTGATCACAGCCTCGTTCACAGCGCCGGACCCTGCCCCTTTTGTTCACGCGCTTTTGTTCACGCGCCCTCAGTCGTGCCAGGCGCCGAAGTCCTCCAGGAGGCGCTGGAGGGGCTCGAAGACTCCCGGGGTCGCCGCGATCGTCAAGGTCGGTGACGGGCGCTCTCCGGGGCGTCCGCCGGTCAGGGCGCCCGCTTCCCGGGCGATCAGGTCGCCGGCACCGTAGTCCCAGGCGTTCAGGCCGCGTTCGTAGTAGCCGTCCAGCCGGCCGGCGGCCACGTCGCACAGGTCGACGGCCGCCGAACCGGTGCGACGGATGTCACGGAGGAGCGGGATCAGGCGCCGGGCGACCTCGGCCTGGTGGGCGCGGACCTCGGTGACGTAGTTGAAGCCCGTGGAGACCAGCGCCTGTTCCAGGGGCGGCGCCGGGCGGCAGGCCAGCCCGCGTTCGCCCTCCCAGGCGCCGCGGGCCCACGCTCCGGTGCCGCGGACCGCGTGGTACGTCTCGCCGCGCATCGGGGCCGCCACGACACCCACGACCGTCTCGCCGTCCTGCTCGGCCGCGATGGACACGGCCCAAGTGGGCAGCCCGTACAGGTAGTTGACCGTGCCGTCGAGCGGGTCGATCACCCAGCGGACGCCGCTCGTGCCCTCGCTGGAGGCGCCCTCCTCACCGAGGAAGCCGTCGTCGGGGCGGTGCGCGGAGATCAGGTCGGTGATCAGCTTCTCCGCGGCGATGTCCATCTCGGTGACGACGTCGATGGGACTGGACTTGGTGGCGGCCACCGCCAGGTCGGCCGGGCGGCCGTCCCTCAGCAGCGCTCCGGCGCGGCGGGCGGCCTCCAGGGCCAGCTCCAGCAGTTCCTGATGCGGGGCGTCGGTCACGGGGCTCCTCATGCGTACGGGCTGTCGGCACCCGCGGCTGCGGGGCGGGGGGCGCGGGCGGGGCAGCAGCCGGCCGGGCAGAGGTTGTGGCTCGGGCCGAGGGCGCCCAGGGCGCACGGCGTGACCTCCTGGCCGCGCTCCACGGCCGCCCGCTCCAGGACCAGGTCGCGGACCGCGGCGGCGAACCGCGGGTCGGCCCCGACGGTCGCCGAGCGGCGCATCGGCAGACCCAGCTCCTCGGCCTTGGCCTCGGCCTCCGTGTCGAGGTCGTAGAGGACCTCCATGTGGTCGGAGACGAAGCCGATGGGCGCGACGACCACCGCGGGGACGCCGGCCGCGTGGCGCTCCTCCAGGTGGTCGCAGATGTCGGGCTCCAGCCACGGGATGTGCGGGGCACCGGAGCGCGACTGGTAGACGAGCTGCCAGGGGTGCTCGACGCCGGTGCGGTCGCGGAGCGCGTCGACGATCTGCCGGGCCACGTCCAGGTGCTGTGCGACGTACGCGCCGCCGTCGCCGTGGCCCTCGGCCGGGCCGGAGGTGTCGGCGGCGGCCGTGGGGATCGAGTGGGTCGAGAAGGCGAGGTGCGCGCCGTCGCGGACGTCCTCGGGGAGGTCGGCCAGGGAGCGCAGGACGCCCTCGATCATGGGCTCCAGGAAGCCCTCGTGGTTGAAGTAGTGCCGGAGCTTGTCGATCTTCGGCAGGGGCACTCCCTCGGCCTGAAGGGCGGCCAGCGAGTCGGCGAGGTTCTCGCGGTACTGACGGCAGCCCGAGTACGAGGCGTAGGCGCTGGTGGTCAGGACCAGGATCCGGCGGCGGCCGTCGGCGACCATCTCGCGCAGGGTGTCCGTCAGGTACGGGGCCCAGTTCCGGTTGCCCCAGTAGACCGGCAGGTCCAGGCCGTGCTCCGCGAAGTCCTTGCGCAGGACGTCCAGCAGGGCGCGGTTCTGGTCGTTGATCGGGCTGACCCCGCCGAACAGGAAGTAGTGCTGCCCGACTTCCTTGAGGCGTTCGGTGGGGATGCCGCGCCCCCGCGTCACGTTCTCCAGGAACGGAACCACCTCGTCCGGTCCTTCTGGGCCGCCGAACGAGAGCAGGAGGAGGGCGTCGTAGGGGGTGGCATCGAGCACGTCTGGCATGACATCGATCCTGCCACCCCGCTCCGACAACCCGGCAGCGGCCAGGGGGACGACGGGGGCGGGTCGGGCGACGACGCCGATTCCGGGCCGCACACCGGGTGCATTAGGGTGACCTTACTCGTAAGCTGTATCAGCCGTGTTGGCACCTTACGGAGCCGGCATCGGCGCCTTACGAGCCACTTTCGTCCACGCCGTGCCCGAGCCGCCCCGTACGCGCGCGTGGCCGTACCCTCCGGAGACCCCGTGCCCAGCCCCTACCGCGCTCTGTTCGCCGCCCCCGGCTCCAAGGGGTTCGCCGCCGCGGGCCTCCTCGGCCGGATGCCGCTGTCCATGATGGGCATCGGCGTGGTCACGATGATCTCCCAGCTCACCGGGAGGTACGGGCTCGCGGGCGCCCTGTCGGCCACCATCGCGCTGTCCGCCGCCGCGATCGGGCCGCAGATCTCCCGGCTCGTGGACCAGCACGGGCAGCGGCGGGTGCTGCGCCCCGCGACCCTGGCGGCGCTCGTCGCCTCGGCCGGGCTGCTGTTCGCCGCGCACTTCGAGTGGCCGGACTGGACGCTGTTCGTGTGCGCCGCCGGCATCGGCTCGGTGCCGAGCCTCGGCGCGATGGTCCGCGCGCGCTGGGCGGCCGTGTACCGGGGCACCCCGCAGCTGCACACCGCGTACTCCTTCGAGTCCGTCGTCGACGAGGTGTGCTTCATCTTCGGGCCGATCATCTCCATCGGGCTGTCCACGGCCTGGTTCCCGGAGGCCGGTCCGCTGCTCGCCGCCTGCTTCCTGGCGCTCGGCGTCTTCTGGCTGACCGCGCAGCGCGCCACCGAGCCCGAGCCGCACCCGCGCGTGCGCGGCGCCGACAGCGGCGGCTCGGCACTGCGCGCGGCCGGTCTCCAGGTGCTGGTGGCCACGTTCGTGGCGACCGGAGCGATCTTCGGGGCGGTCGACGTGGTCACCGTCGCGTTCGCCGAGGAGCAGGGTCACAAGGGCGCCGCCAGCGTGGTGCTCGCCCTGTACGCGGCGGGCTCCTGCTCCGCGGGCGTCGTGTTCGGGCTGCTGCGCTTCCGGGGAGCGCCCGCGCGCAGGTGGCTGCTGGGCATATGCGCGATGGCCGTGAGTATGATCCCCCTCCTACTGGTCGGAAACTTGCCGCTTCTGGCCGTGGCGCTGTTCCTTGCGGGCCTGTCCATCGCACCCACGATGATCACGACGATGTCCCTCATAGAAGAGCACGTACCTCGCGCGAAGCTCACCGAAGGCATGACCTGGGTGAGCACCGGCCTGGCGGTCGGGGTCGCGCTCGGCTCCTCCGTCGCCGGCTGGGTGATCGACGCGGCCGGCGCGCGTGCGGGGTACGGGGTTCCGGTGGTCGCCGGGGCCGTCGCGGTCGCGGTCGGTTTCCTCGGGTACCGCCGGCTCAGCAGACCGGCACCGGGTCGGGGAGGCACCGTTGTTGAGCACCACAGCGAGCGCGAAGAACGGCACGTGGCGTAACTGGGGCGGTACGGTCACGGCCCGCCCCGCGCGGGAGGTCACGCCGGCCTCGGTCGAGGAACTGACGGCGGCCGTGCGGCAGGCCGCCGAGGACGGACTGACGGTGAAGGCCGTCGGCAGCGGGCACTCCTTCACCTCGATCGCCGCCACCGACGGTGTGTTGATCCGCCCTCAACTGTTGACCGGCATCCGCAACATTGATCGCGATGCCATGACGGTCACGGTCGAGGCGGGCACCCCGCTCAAGAGACTCAACGTGGCTCTCGCGCGCGAGGGTCTGTCGCTCACGAACATGGGCGACATCATGGAGCAGACGGTCTCCGGCGCCACCAGCACCGGCACCCACGGCAGCGGCCGCGAGTCGGGCTCGATCGCCGCCCAGATCAGGGGACTTGAGCTGGTCACGGCGGACGGTTCGGTATTGACCTGCTCCGAGAAGGAGAACGCGGACGTCTTCGCGGCGGCCCGCATCGGCCTCGGCGCCCTCGGGATCGTCACCGCGATCACCTTCGCCGTGGAGCCCGTCTTCCTGCTCGCGGCCCGCGAGGAACCGATGCCCTTCGACGAGGTCACCGGCCGCTTCGACGAACTCTGGGCCGAGAACGAGCACTTCGAGTTCTACTGGTTCCCGCACACGACGTCCACCAACACCAAGCGCAACAACCGCAGCGCGGGCCCGGAGCAGCCGGTGAAGCCGCTGGCGGGCTGGTTCGACGACGAGTTCGTGGCCAACGGCCTGTGGCAGGTGGCCAACATGCTCGGCCGCGCGGTGCCCTCGACGGTTCCGACCATCGCCCAGATCTCCACCCGGGCCTGGTCCTCACGGACGTACACGGACATCCCTTACAAGGTCTTCACCTCGACCCGTCGGGTGCGGTTCGTCGAGATGGAGTACGCCATCCCGCGCGCCGCGCTGGTGGAGACGCTGCGGGAACTCAAGGCGATGGTCGACCGTTCGAAGTTCAGGATCAGTTACCCGGTCGAGGTCCGCACCGCCCCGGCCGACGACATCACCCTGTCCACCGCCTCCGGCCGGGACAGCGCCTACATCGCCGTGCACATGTTCCGGGGCACGCCCTACCAGGCGTACTTCACCGAGGCCGAGCGCATCTTCACCGCGCACGAGGGCCGGCCGCACTGGGGCAAGGTGAACACCCGGGACGCCGAGTACTTCGCCGGGGTCTACCCCCGCTTCGGCGAGTTCACTGCGCTGCGGGACCGTCTTGATCCGGATCGGCGCTTCCAGAACGACTACTTGCGGCGGGTGTTGGGGTCGTAGCGGACGCGCTGGGCGTCGGGGTCGGGGTGTCGCCGCCGTCCGAGGCACTGGGCGTCGGCGTCGGGTCGGCCGTCGTACCGCCGCTCCCGTCCGAAGAGGTGCCGCTCGAACCCGAAGGGGTGCCGGCGTCGGGCGTGGCGGACGGCGTCGGCGAGGTCGTGGATGAACCGGGCGAGTCGTCACGGGACTTCGAGGTCGAGGGGTCGTGGCCGGTGACGGCGTCGCTGACGGTGGTGCCCCCGCCGCCGCTGAAGCTGTTGCCGGACACCAGCTCGTAGGTGGTGATGCCGGTCAGGGTGACCCCGAAGACCAGGGCGGCCGCGACCACCGGCCGCTTCCAACTGCTCACCCGCGCGCGGTAGACCGTGCCCTCCGTGAACTCGCCGGGAGCGGGCGGCGGTTCCCCGAGCCGGTCCCTGACGGTGGCCTCCCGGAGCTGCTCGCCGGTGCGGCTGAAGAAGTGCTGGAAGACCGAGCCTCCACAGGTCGCGACGACGCTGACGAGACCGGCGCCCACGATCGTGCCGTAGACCCCGAAGTACGAGGCGAGTTTGGCCGCCACCACGGCGGCCACGGCGCTGCCCGCGACTTGAGGGACGCTCAGGTCGAGCCGCTTCTTCTTGACTTCGGCGACGTCCGCGCCCGTTGGTTCCGCGACCTCGACGACATCGGCGTCCGACCTTTCACGCATACCGGTTCCTTGCCTGCCTTTCCCGTACTTGATCGACTTTTACTGCTTGATCAACGTTGATCGACCGCGATCGACCAACTGCACGAGAAAGGGACGTACAGACGAAACCGATAGTTCCGTTTCGGGGGTTTACGTGAAGTACGCCACTTTCAAGATCCCGAAACCGCGTGACGGGCGGCCAACTCGCACCTCTCGCGAGAAGTTGGACCGCGTCCCAATCCACGCACGTGGCCCAAATGGAGTACTGTTGCGAGCCCTGGGCCCGGCCTCCCGCCAGGATGTCCGCGGCCTCACTGGACCGCCCGGAGGGGGCTTGTTGCACAGGGTGACGGAGTTGGTCACTTAGCGTTGCGAATAGGTAACCGTGCCATAACGGCGTTCCAGGGCCTGTGCCCGACACGCCGGGCAACTCGGCAAGGTTGTGGCAGGCTGCACCCGGGCAGGCCACACTCGACTAGCGGAAGCAGCGACGCACGTGACGTCGGCAGGCACCACCCGGGAGGTCCCCATGCCCGAACTGCGTGTCGTGGCCGTCTCGAATGACGGCACACGGCTGGTGCTGAAGGCTGCCGACTCAACGGAGTACACGCTTCCGATCGATGAGCGGCTCCGTGCCGCTGTCCGCGGCGATCGTCCCCGCCTCGGTCAGATCGAGATCGAAGTCGAAAGCCACCTCCGTCCTCGCGACATCCAGGCGCGTATACGTGCCGGTGCCAGCGCGGAAGAAGTCGCCCAGCTCGCAGGCATCCCCGTCGACCGTGTACGGCGTTTCGAGGGCCCCGTCCTCGCGGAGCGCGCGTTCATGGCCGAGCGGGCTCGCAAGACCCCTGTCCGCAGGCCCGGTGAGAACGCGGCCGGACCCCAACTCGGCGAAGCCGTCCAGGAACGGCTGACCCTGCGCGGTGCCGACAAGGACACCGTGCAGTGGGACTCCTGGCGCCGCGACGACGGCACCTGGGAAGTCCTGCTGGTCTACCTGGTCGCGGGTGAACCGCACTCGGCGAGCTGGACCTACGACCCGCCCCGGCGGCTCGTCCAGGCCGTCGACGAGGAGGCGCGCTCGCTGATCGGCGAGTCCGAGGACCTCGCCGCGGCGGAGCCCAGCTTTCCGTTCGTGCCGCGTATCGCCCGCCTGCCGCGCGACCGTCCGCTGGACCGCGCTCTCGAGCGGCCGAGCCTGCCGGCGCCGCCGGTCGAGTCCGACGAGGACGGCGCGGCGAGCGAACGGGACTCGCTGACCAGCCTGTTGGAGGCGGTACCGAGCTTCCGCGGCGACCTGGTCGTCCCGGAGCGCCCGGCGCCGGAGCCTCCCGTGGAGGAGCCCGCCGCCGAACCCGCGGAGGAGGAACCCCCGGCCCCCGCGGCCTCGGCCGGTTCCGCCTACGCGGACGTCCTGATGCCCCGTTCGGTCGGCGCCCACCGCGACCGTCTCGTCGGCGCGACCGACCGCCAGGCCGAGGCCGACGGCGTCCGCCCGGGCCGCCGCGCGGCGGTCCCGAGCTGGGACGAGATCGTGTTCGGGACACGCCGCAAGAAGCAGGAGTAGCGGGAACGGCACGAGTTGGTACGAGGGTGAGGGCCGCGCCAGTTGGGTGCGGCCCTCTTCTTCGTACGCCCCCGGGATCCGCTTCTTGGTGCGCCCCGGGATCCGTCTCCCCGGGCTACCGCGGGTCGGGGCCGACGGCGACCGGCCGGGACGGGTCGGCGGACCACTCCGACCACGAGCCCACGTACAGCGCGGCCGGAATGCCCGCCACCGCGAGGGCCAGCACCTCGTGCGCGCCCGAGACGCCCGAGCCGCAGTAGACGCCGACCGGTGAACCGTCGCTCGCGCCAAGGGCCTTGAAGCGGTCGGCGAGTTCCTCGGCGGGCAGGAAGCGGCCGTCGGCCGCCACGTTCTCGTTGGTGGGCGCGGAGACGGCTCCCGGGATGTGGCCGCCCACCCGGTCGATCGGCTCGACCTCGCCGCGGTACCGCTCCCCCGCGCGGGCGTCGAACAGCACCCCGGACCGGGCCAGCGCCGCGGCCTCGTCCGCGTCGAGGAGACCGGAGGCACCGGGCGCGGGGACGAAGTCGCCCGGGGCCGGGGTCGGCACGGACGTCTCCAGCGGCCCCTCCCAGGACGGCAACCCGCCGTCGAGGACCCGCACGTCCGGGTGACCCGTCCAGCGCAGCAACCACCATGCCCGGGCGGCCGCCCAGCCCTGTCCGCCGTCGTACACGACCACCGGCGTCCCGGCGGACACGCCCGCCCGGCGCATCGCGGCGCCGAAGATCTCCGGGTCGGGCAGCGGGTGCCGGCCGCGGTCGCCGGGGGCGGAGGCCAGCTCCGAGTCGAGGTCGACGTAGACAGCGCCCGGAATATGGCCGGCCGCGTACGCGGCGCGGCCGTCGAAGGGCGGCTCACCTGCCGCCTTGGCCACGCTCAGCTGCCAGCGGACGTCGAGCACGACGGGCGGCCGCTGCCCGGCCAGGTCGCTCGTGAGTTCGGATGCGGAGATGATGGCGTTCATGGCCCCATCCTTGCGCACGGGGTGGCCGCGCCGTCGATGTCCGACTAGTCTGCTCCGCCGGGCAGACCTGATCACGAGGCGTATGTGTTCGGGCACATGCTGTACAGCTGATCGACATCCTTCGGCAATCGCACGGAAACGGGCGAGAAACCGCGTGTCGGGCATCCTCCGGGCACGGGGTCCGAGGTACGGCGCGCCCGGGGCGCGCGACGGTACGGGTGGTGCGAGCATCGGCTCGGGGTATCCGGAGAGCGGAAGCGAACGGCCACCGCGAGGGGTCGAGGAGAGAGTGACGATGACCGAGGCACGGGGGTCGGCCGGCCCGAACGGCGAAGCGCACGATCTGCGGGCGCCCGGCACACCCTGCTGGGTGAGCCTGATGGTGCACGGGATGGACGCGACCCAGGAGTTCTACGGCGCGCTGTTCGGCTGGGAGTTCCGGCCGGGCCCGCACCAACTGGGCCCCTACGCGCGTGCGCTGCTGGACGGCTACGAGGTGGCCGGCATCGGCCAACTGCCGCCCGACCGCCATCTGCCGATCGCCTGGACGCCCTACCTCGCCTCGGACGACGTGGACGTGACCGCCGAGACGGTCCGGCTGTGCGGCGGCACGATCGGGGTCGGCCCCCTGGACGCGGCCGAGGCGGGCCGCCTCGCGATCGGCTCGGACCCCGCGGGCGCGGTCTTCGGCATCTGGCAGGCGGCGGCCCACCTCGGCACCGCCATCACGGGCGTCCCCGGCACCCCCGCGTGGAACGAGCTCGTCACCGCCGAGTCGGAGAGCGTGACCAAGTTCTACGAGACGGTCTTCGGCTACGAAACCCAGCCGGCCGCCGCCACCGACTTCGACTACGTCACCCTCAACCTCGCGGCCCACCCGGTCGCCGGCATCCACGGCGTCGGCAACGCCCTCCCCCGCGACCGCGGCCCGCACTGGATGACGTACTTCGAGGTAGCCGACACGGACGCCTCGGCCACCCGCCTCCAGGACCTGGGCGGCCACGTCCTCAAACCCCCCACGGACAGCCCCTACGGCCGAGTCGCCACGGTCGCCGACCCGGAGGGCGCCCGCTTCGCCTTGATCCAGATCCCACGCTGAGTCCTCGGCTCGCCAGGGGCCCGATGTGGGCGGAGCATGGAGGTATCTGCTGCTCCACACATCGGGAGGAGCGATGCGAGGTCGTACCGCACCGTTGCTGACGTGTCTGTTGGCGGTTCCGGCGCTGGCGTTGGCGCCCGGGGCCGACCCGGGGGTCGGAGACACCTTGAGTCTCTCGGGGACCGATTCGGGCGAGACGCTCGACGTCACCGTGCGCAAGGTCGTCGATCCGGCGCGGCCGGCCGACTACTTCAAACCCTCAGCTGGACAGCACTACGTGTCAGTGCAGTTCCGGCTCAAGAACACGGGCACCGCGGTCTACAAGGACTCCCCATCCAACGGAGCCACCGTGATCGACAAGGCGGGGCAGCGCTTCACGGCGACCATCGCCAATACGACGGCCGGCCCGGAGTTCCCCGGCAGCGTCACCATCAGGCCCGGCAAGTCGGCCTTGGGCTTCATCACCTTCGAGGTGGCCGACGGGTCCCGTGTCGTCACCGTCCAGTTCGCCATGAACAGCGGGTTCTCCGACGACGTCGGTGAATGGACCGTCCCTTAGGAGGACGACACCGGCAGTACGTCCGGTGACAGGGCCGCCGCTCTCGTCGTCGCCGATGTCATGCGGCGGCGGTGGTGGCGGCGGCAGAGGACCTCGTAGCCGATGGCTTCGGATTGGTTGACGTCGCCTACGACCACTTGGGCGCCCTCTACTACCATCTCGCCGCCTATCGTGCGGGCGTTGTGGGTGGCGCGGGCTCCGCACCAGCAGAGGGCCTCGACCTGGAGGACCTCTACGCGGTCGGCGAGTTCGACGAGGCGTTGGGAGCCGGGGAAGAGATTCGAGCGGAAGTCCGTGGTGATGCCGAAGGCGTAGACGTCGAGGCCGAGGTCGTCGACCACGCTGGCGAGTTGGTCGATCTGTTCGGGTACCAGGAACTGTGCCTCGTCGGCGATCACGTAGTCCGCGCGGCCGCCCTGGGAGAGATGGTCGACGAGGTAGGCGTACAAGTCCTGGCCGTCTTCGACCTCCACCGCGTCCGTGACCAGGCCCAGGCGGGAGGAGAGTTTGCCCTCGCCCGCGCGGTCGTCTCGGGTGAAGATCATCCCGGCCAGCCCGCGCGCCGAGCGGTTGTGCTCGATCTGGAGCGCCAGGGTCGACTTCCCGCAGTCCATCGTTCCGGAGAAGAACACCAGCTCGGGCATGGGGGGTTGAGCACCTTTCGGCGGGCAGGCAGGGGGACAGGGTGGATCGCCGTCAGGAGCGTACTTCCAGGAGTGGGATCAGTTGTTCGGCGGGGGTCATCGAGCCGTGGTTGCCGACCATCGCCGACTCCTTGGGCTCCCGCTCGGAGGCGATGATCAGGACGTCGTCCCGCGCGGCGGCGATCACGTCGCCGAGGCGGTCGTACACCCGCTCGTCGATCTTCGGCCCGAACCAGCCCGCCGCGATCGCCTCGTCCCGCGACGCCACCCAGAACTGCTCGCCCAGCACCTCGCGCCAGCAGGTGACGACGTCGCTCGCGGCGCCCGGCACCGCGTACACGTGCCGCGCGCGGCCCTCGCCGCCCAGCAGGGCGACCCCGGCGCGCAGTTCCCAGTCCGCGTCGAAGTCGATGCGGTGGTCCTCGTCGAAGGGCACGTCGACCATGCCGTGGTCGGCGGTGACGTACAGCGCGCTGCGCGGCGGGAGTTGCTCGGCGAGGCGCTGGACCAGCCGGTCCACGTACATGAGCTGACCGCGCCAGGTGTCGGAGGCGACGCCGAAGCGGTGGCCCGCGCCGTCGAGTTCGGCATAGTACGTGTAGACCAGGGCGCGGTCGCCGGCGGCCAGTTGCTCGGCCGCGAGGTCCATGCGGTCCTCGCCGGTCAGCCGCCCGTGAAACGTTCCGCCGCTGAGCGCGACCTTGGTCAGCGGGGTGTTCTGGAAGGTGGGCGAGGAGACCTGGGCGGCGTGCACGCCCGCGGCGTCGGCGAGCTGGAAGATCGTGGGGTACGGCTGCCAGTCGCCCGGCGAGGTCCACGGCTGCCAGCGCAGCTGGTTCATCAGCTGGCCGGTCGCCGGATTGCGCACGGTGTAGCCGGGCAGGCCGTGCGCGCCGGGCGGCAGGCCGGTGCCGACGGAGGCGAGGGAGGTCGCGGTGGTCGCCGGGTAGCCGGTGGTCAGGGGGCGGCCGGTGCCGCCGCGCGAGCTGCCGAGCAGCGAGGTGAGGAAGGGCGCCTCGTCGGGGTGCGCCTTCAGCTGCTCCCAGCCGAGGCCGTCGATCAGGAACACGCAGTTCCGGTCGGCGGGGGTCAGCTCGGTGATCGCGGCGGTGGTGCCCGGTACGGACATGCCCGCGGCGAGGGTGGGCAGCAGGTCGGCGAGGGAGCCGCTGCCGTACTCGGGCAGCGGGGCGGAGTCGACGGCGAGTGGTTCCGGGTACGCGTCCCAGGAGGTGGACTGCGCCATCAGCGGGTGACGTCCGCGGTCGCCTCGGAGAGCGACTGCGCGAAGGCCAGGGACTGCCGCACCGTGTCCGGGCCGTCCCCGGCCTCGCTGACCCGCAGGCTGAGGTCGTCCGCCGTCGAGTTCCCCGTATAGCCGTGGTCCGCCTCGCAGTTGGGGTCGCCGCAGGCGGCGGGCTCCAGGTCGATGCGGGCGACCGCGCCCCAGCCGATGGTGAGGACGACCTCGCGCGGCAGCGTGCCCGGCGTGTACTGCTCCGGGTTGGCGACCACGCGGCTGAGCACGACCGACGAGATCCGGCTGAGCTTCACGGACTCGGTGGACGTCGTCGCGTACGGCGTCGGGGAGGTGCTGTCGGCGGCCTGCTCGTCGGTGTGGCTGACGATGAAGCGGTTGGCGGTGAGGACGAGCACCGTCACATGCCGCCGCACCTCGTTCTGGTCGAACGTCGTCTCCTGGTGGACCAGGTACGACCGGATGGGCTCGCCACCCAGGGCGGCCTCCACCGCCTCGGCCACGAGGGCCGGGTAGTAGCCGCTGCGCTCGATCGCCGCTCGCAGCCCCTGGGTCGTCGTACTGGTCTTGGCCATGATGTCCATCCTACGGGGGTGGACTGACTACGAGGCACCGGTCACGGCCGTCTCCGTGACCGTCTCAGTAGACGGGAAGCGTGCGCGGGCCGAGGTCGTCGCGGGCCGGTGCCGGGGCCAGCCGGACGGAGGCGCCGAGAACGCTCAGGCCACGGGGTGCGACGACGACGGGCTCCAGGGTGACCGCGACGACCTCGGGGTGATCGTCGACGAGCCGGGACACGCGCAGCAGCAGTTCCTCCAGTGCAGGCGTGTCGACCGGGGTGGAGCCGCGCCAGCCGAACAGGAGCGGTGCGGTCCGGATCGACCGCACCATGGAGGTCGCCTCCCGGTCGGTGACCGGGATCAGCCGATGCGCCATGTCGTCGAGCAGCTGCGAGGCGGCTCCGGCGAGCCCGAACGACAGCACGGCTCCGGCCGCCGGGTCGATGACGGCCCGTACGACGGTGTCGACCCCGCGCGGCGCCATCCCCTGCACCACCGGGCGCAGCTCCTCCGGCTTCCCGAACAGCTCGGTCAACTCGGCGTACGCCCGCCGCAGTTGCTCCTCGTCCGCCAAGTCCAGACGGACGCCGCCCAGGTCGGCGCGGTGCCTGAGGTGGGGGGCGGTGGCCTTGAGGGCGACCGGGTAGCCGACGGTCCCGGCGGCCCGGACGGCGTCGTCCGGGGTGAACGCGGGGAGGGCCCTGCGTACGGGGATCCCGTACCGCCCGAGCAGCTCGCAGGTCTCCTCGGTACCGAGGGTGAGGCCCTGCCCGCGCGCGAGCATCCCGTCGATCAGGCGGGCCGCACCCTTCTCGTCGATGTCCGCGTCGATGGACTCGGGCACCTTGCCTGGCTCGGCGGCCTCGCGGCGCCACTGCGCGTACTTCACGGCCTCGCCCAGGGCGCGGACGGCGCGCTCGGCGGCGGGGTAGGCCGGGATGAGGCGGGCGGCGGGCGCGTCGGGGGCCGCGGTCTCCGACGCCTGTACGGGCGGGGGCAGTTGCTGCGAGGGGCGGAGCCGGCGGGCGCCGGAGGGCTTGGTCTCGGCCTGGGGCGCGGTGGCGACGGCAGCCGACAGCGCCTCGGCGAGGCCGCCGAGCTCGACGTGCACGACGAGCACCGGCTTGCCGGGGACCTGTTCGGCGGCGGAGCGCAGCGCCTCGGCCAGTTCGGCGTCGGCGACCGAGGTCTCGCCGATGGCGGGTATCGCGGTGACGACGACCGCGTCGCACGCGTCGTCGCCGAGCGCGCGCAGCAGCGCCGCGTGGAAGTCGCCGGCCGTCGCCCCGGTGGTCAGGTCCAGCGGCCGCAGCGGCCGCAGTCCCTCGGAGAGACAGGCGTCGTAGGTCAGCAGCCCCAGCGACTCGGAGTTGCCGAGGATCGCCACTCGGGGTCCGGCCGGCAGGGGTTGGCGGGCGAGCAGCAGTCCGCTGTCGACGAGGTCGGTGATGGTGTCGACGCGGATCACGCCGGCCTGCCGGAGCAGCGTGGTCACCGTGGCGTGCGGCAGCCGGGTCGCCTGGACGGCGTGGCCCTGGGGGGCGGAGCCGGCGCTCTGGACGACGACCAGCGGCTTGGCGGCGGCGGTGCGCCGGGCGAGGCGGGTGAACTTGCGCGGGTTGCCGATCGACTCCAGGTACATGAGGACGACGTCGGTGTCCGGGTCGTCGTACCAGTACTGGAGGACGTCGTTGCCGGACACGTCCGCGCGGTTGCCCGCCGAGACGAAGGTGGAGACGCCGGTGACCCCGGTGACGCCGCCGCCGCGTCGGTGCAGGCGGGAGAGGAGGGCGATGCCGATGGCACCGGACTGGGCGAACAGGCCGATGCGGCCGGGGCGGGGCAGCTCGGGGGCGAGGGAGGCGTTGAGCCGTACCTCCTGCGCGGTGTTGATGACCCCGAAGGCGTTCGGTCCGATGATGCGCATGCCGTACGTGCGCGCGTGGCGGACGAGTTCGCGCTGGCGGTCGCGTCCCTCGGGACCGCTCTCGGCGTATCCGGCGGAGACGACGACCAGTCCCTGTACGCCGTGTTCGCCGCACTCGGTGACGATCTCGGGGACGTGGTCGGCCGGCACGGCGACGACCGCGAGGTCGACGGGTCCGTCGATGTCCCGCACCGAGCGGTGGGCGGCGATCCCGTCGAGCTCCTTGAGGTCGTCGGGGAAGGCCTTGTTCACCGCGTACAGCCGCCCGGTGTACCCGGCGTCCTTGATGTTGTCGAGGATGCTGCGTCCCACTCCCCCGGGCGTGCGGCCGGCGCCGATGACGGCGACCGAGCCGGGCACCAGCAGCCGTCGCACCGACCGTGCCTCGGCGCGCTGTTCACGCGCGCGTTGGACCGCGAGCGAGCGGTCGGTGGGCTCCAGGTCGAACTCCAGGCGGACGACACCGTCCTCGAAGCTGCGCTTCTGGGTGTAGCCGGCGTCCATGAAGACTTTGATCATCTTGTTGTTGGCGGGCAGCACCTCGGCGGCGAAGCGGCGGATGCCGCGCTCGCGGGCGACGGCGGCGATGTGTTCGAGGAGCGCGGAGGCGACACCGCGTCCTTGGTGGGCGTCCTGGACGAGGAAGGCGACCTCGGCCTCGTCGGCCGGAGCGGACGCGGGCGTGCCCTCGGGACCAATGCGGTCATAGCGTACGGTGGCGATGAACTCGCCGCCGATCGTGGCCGCGAGCCCCACCCGGTCCACAAAGTCGTGGTGCGTGAAGCGGTGGACGTCCTTCGCGGACAGCCGCGGGTAGGGCGCGAAGAAGCGGTAGTACTTCGACTCGTCCGACACCTGCTCGTAGAAGCTGACCAGGCGGTCCGCGTCGTCGACGGTGATGGGGCGGACGCGCGCGGTGCCACCGTCGCGCAGCACGACGTCGGCTTCCCAGTGGGCGGGGTACTCGTGCCGGTCCGACGAGGTCTGCATGGGCCCCAGCGTACGGCTCGCGTATGACAACGGCGCGAGGCAGTCTGTGGGGAACACGCCTGTCCGCCGGGGACGGTGGAAGGGTGTGCGTCGGGCCGAGGCCGCGGCCCGACGGCACGCTATGGAAAACTGGTCTAGACAACATGGTCTAGACAACCTGAGACACTGAAGGGCAGCATCACATGGCTGAGCGCCGCGTCAACGTCGGCTGGGCCGAGGGCCTCCACGCCCGCCCCGCTTCCATCTTCGTCCGAGCCGCCACGGCCACAGGCGTCCCGGTGACGATCGCCAAGTCCGACGGCAACCCCGTCAACGCGGCCTCCATGCTCGCGGTTCTGGGCCTGGGCGCCCAGGGCGGCGAGGAGATCGTCCTCGCTTCCGGGGCCGAGGGCGCGGACGCCGCGCTCGACCGGCTGGCGAAGCTGGTCGCCGAGGGGCTCGAGGAGCTTCCCGAGACCGTCTGAAAATCGAATTGAGGGATACGGCACGCGTCACTTCGACGACACCGTCCCACAACTCCGAAGGGCTCGCCCGAATTACCGGGCGAGCCCTTCGAATTTCCCGAGTTCGGGCAGCAGAAATAATCCCCCTGGAATTACCTTCTCTTTGTATACGGCGCCCGTGTTAATGCCGCACACCCGACATGTTTACGGGATGTTGCGAGTTCCTCACACGCTCCGCGCGCTCCCCGGTGCCGAAGCGCAGCCGGTGCGCGCCCGTCGAGTGCTCGGTGTGCAGGGCGGTGATCGCCCGCGCGCGCTCGGCGTCCCCGCGCGCCACGGCGTCGACGATCGCGCCGTGCTCCGCCCAGGACTCCACGGGGTTGGCCGGCGCCTCCACGGCGTACATCCAGGCGATCTTGTGACGCAGCTGGGTCAGCGTCGAGGTCAGCGCGTGGCTGCCGGAGGCCTGGGCGAGCGTCTCGTGGAACCAGCCCCCCAGGGAGCGCAGATCCTCACTGTTGCCCCTCCTGGCCCGCTCCTGGCCCAGCCTGACCAGGCCGCGCAGCACCTTGAGGTGGGCCTCCGTGCGCCGCTGGGCGGCCCTGGAGGCTCCGAGCGGCTCCAGCAGCATGCGCATCTCCAGCAGGTCGGCGGCCTCCTGCTCGGTCGGTTCCGCGACGCACGCGCCCGCGTGCCGCCGGGTCACCACGAAGCCCTCCGCCTCCAGCGTGCGCAGGGCCTCACGGACGGGGACGCGCGAGACGCCGTAGCGTCGCGCCAGCAGTTCCTCGGTGAGCCGGCCGCCGCGCTCGTAGACACCGGCGACGATGTCGTCCCGGATGGCCGTGCACACCGAGTGCGCCGGAATACGCATGTCCGACCTCCGTCTTAATCCCCGTGAAACGTCGCCGGTTGACGTGTGTTCAGTGACTCTATTGCAATCGGCTGGAATTTCCGACGGGGGACCGGAATCGATGGATATTTTTTGGACAGAGAGCGGACAGAAAGACCGAAAGCCCCGGCTCGGAGAGCCGGGGCTGAAGAAGATCTCGCGGTCCGTCGTCAGACGTTCACGCCATGCGAACGAAGGTAGGCGACGGGGTCGATGTCCGATCCGTACTCGGGGGTCGTGCGGGCCTCGAAGTGGAGATGCGGACCGGTGACGTTGCCGGTCGCGCCGGAGAGGCCTATCTGCCGGCCCGGGGTGACCGTCTGGCCCACCGAGACCCCGATGGACGACAGGTGACCGTACTGGGTGTAGGTCCCGTCGTTCATCTTGATCACTATCTGGTTGCCGTAGGAGCCGCCCCAGCCGGTCTCCACGACCGTGCCGGAGCCGACCGCGTGGACGGTCGTGCCGCTGGCCGCGTGGAAGTCGATGCCGGTGTGGCTGCCGGAGGACCACAGCGAGCCGCCGCTCTTGTAACCCGTCGAGACGTACGAGTTCGAGATCGGCGCGACGAAGGTGTTGAGGCGCTTGCGCTCGGCGGCCCGGGCGGCGCGCTCCTTCGCCTCGCGTTCCTCCTTGGCCCGCGCGGCGGCCTTCTTGCGTGCCGCCTCCGCCGCCGCCTTCTTGAGGGCGGCCTCCTCGGCCGCCTCCTTCTGGGCGTCGGCCTGGGCGTCGATCTTGGCGGCGATCGTGTCGCCGATGGTGATGACGGGGGTGAAACCGGTCTGCTCGACGGCGCTCTCGGCGGAGTTGTCCGCGGCGAGTGCCGGAGCTGCCAGGGTGCCGACGACGCCGGTGGTGGCGAGTGCCGCGACGCCCGCCGCGCGGGCGGTGGTGCGCTTCATGCGGCTGGGACGACGGTGCTTCCCGGTGGCGCAGGTGAACGCCATGTACTGGGTGGTCCTTTCCTTCCTTCTCGCCTACCGGGTTAGCTGACGGGTTCGGAGCAGGAAGGTCTCCTACGGACCCCCTCGCGCAGCGCGCGGGCGTCCGATTCACCCCAGGGACATTGGGTCCCCGGCTCCCCTGGCTCGCGCCGGACGGGGACTCGGCGATGACTGTCCGGTGCCGCGGATGCGGCGCGGTGCCTGACGGACAGCCCGGATGACGCTAAACGGGACAACTTTCAATCCCCAAACGGATCACGGCTTTTGTAGCGCATGCCACAGGGCAGACAGGCAACCTCTCCCTCAATTCGGACATACGGGGGCCCTGGTGACGCATCCGTCACCAGGGCCCCTGCGCGCGCGTGGCGCCCGCTCCGCCTCCGCCCGGCCCTACTCGGCCGGGACGACGGTGACTTCGCCGATCCCGAGAGCCTCCACGGGCTCCTTGATCTGCGCCGCGTCACCGACCAGGACGGTCACCAGACGGTCCACCGGGAAGGCGCTCACGGCGGCCGCGGTGGCCTCCACGGTGCCGGTCGCGGCGAGCTGCCGGTACAGCGTCGCCTGGTAGTCGTCGGGCAGGTTCTGCTCGACCTGGTCGGCCAGCGTGCTCGCGACGGCCGCCGCGGTCTCGTACTTCAGCGGCGCCACGCCCACCAGGTTCTGCACGGCGACATCGCGCTCGGCATCGGTCAGACCGCCCTCGGCGAGCGTGCGCAGCACCGTCCACAGGTCCTGCAGCGCCGGGCCGGTGTTCGGGGTGTCGAAGGAGCCGCTGATGGCGAGCATCGCGGCCCCGGTGCCGTCCGGGGCGGACCGCAGGACCTGCCCGAACGCCCGAACGCCGTAGGTGTAGCCCTTCTCCTCGCGCAGGACGCGGTCGAGGCGGGAGGTGAGGGTGCCGCCCAGGCAGTAGGTGCCGAGCACCTGCGCGGGCCACACGCGGTCGTGCCGGTCGGGGCCGACGCGGCCGATGAGCAGCTGCGTCTGCACGGCGCCCGGGCGGTCCACGATGATCACGCGCCCGGTGTCGTCGGCGGTCACCGGCGGCACGGGACGCGGCTCGGCCGAGGAGCCGGTCCAGGAGCCGAGGGTGTCGCCCAGCAGCTCGTCGAGGTCGATGCCGGTGAGGTCACCGACGACCACGGCGGTCGCGGTCGCGGGACGGACGTGCTTCTCGTAGAAGGCGCGTACGGCCGCCGAGTCGATGTTCTCGACGGTCTCCTGGGTGCCCTGGCGCGGGCGCGACATGCGCGAGCCGGCCGGGAAGAGCTCCTTGGAGAGCTCCTTCGCCGCACGCCGGGAGGGGTTGGCCAGCTCGTGCGGGATCTCGTCGAGGCGGTTGGTGACCAGGCGCTCGATCTCGCTGTCCGCGAACGCGGGCGCCCTGAGGGCGTCGGCCAGCAGACCGAGGGCCTTGGTCAGGCGCGAGGCGGGCACTTCGAGGCTGATCCGGACGCCGGGGTGGTCGGCGTGCGCGTCGAGCGTCGCGCCGCAGCGCTCCAGTTCGGCCGCGAACTCCTCGGCGGAGTGCTTGTCGGTGCCCTCGGAGAAGGCCCGCGCCATGATCGTGCCGACGCCGTCCAGGCCGGCCGGTTCGGCCTCCAGGGGCGCCGCCAGGAGAACCTCCACGGCGACGACCTGCTGGCCGGGACGCTGGCAGCGCAGGACGGTCAGGCCGTTGTCGAGCGTCCCGCGCTCGGGGGCCGGGAACGCCCACGGCCTGGCCTCGCCGGCCGGGGGCTGCGGGTGGAATTCCATCGCGGCGAGCTCGGTCACTTGGCCGCCTCCTCGTTCTCGGTGGGCTCGGCGGACTCGGCGTGCTCGGCGTGCTCGGCGTGCTCGGCGTGCTCGGCGTGCTCGGCGTGCTCGGCGTGCTCGGCGGCGACGGGCTCGTAGACGAGCACCGATCGGTTGTCGGGGCGCAGTCGGGCCTTGGCGATCTCCTGGACCTCTTCCGGGGTCACCTCCAGGACGCGCTGCACGGCGGTCAGGGCCAGCTGCGGGTCGCCGAACAGGACGGCGTACCGGCACAGTTCGTCGGCGCGGCCCGCGACCGTGCCGAGCCGGTCCAGCCACTCGCGCTCCAACTGGGCCTGGGCGCGCTCCATTTCCTCGGCCGTGGGGCCCTCCTCGGCGAACCGGGCGAGCTCCTCGTCGATGGCGGTCTCGATGACCGGCACCTCGTAGTCGCCGGACGTCTTCACGTCCAGCCACCCCAGGGAGGGCGCGCCGGCCAGCCGCAGCAGACCGAAGCCGGCCGCGACGGCCGTACGGTCGCGCCGCACAAGGCGGTTGTAGAGGCGGGAGGACTCGCCGCCGCCGAGAATGGTGAGCGCGAGGTCGGCCGCGTCGCTCGCGCGCGTGCCGTCCTCGGGCAGCCGGTACGCCGCCATCAGGGCGCGCGCCGGCACCTCCTCCTCGATGACCTCGCGCAGCTCCTCGCCGATGATCTCGGGCAGCGCGCCGTCGCGCGGGACGGGCTTGCCGTCGTGCGTCGGGATGGACCCGAAGTACCGCTCGATCCAGGCGAGCGTCTGCTCCGGGTCGATGTCGCCGACGACCGACAGGACGGCGTTGTTGGGCGCGTAGTACGTGCGGAAGAACGCGCGCGCGTCCTCCAGGGTGGCCGCGTCCAGGTCGGCCATCGAGCCGATCGGGGTGTGGTGGTAGGGGTGACCCTCCGGGTAGGAGAGGGCGGTCAGCTTCTCGAACGCCGTGCCGTAGGGGACGTTGTCGTAGCGCTGCCTGCGCTCGTTCTTCACCACGTCCCGCTGGTTCTCCATGGACTCCTCGTCCAGGGCGGCGAGCAGGGAGCCCATGCGGTCCGCCTCCAGCCAGAGGGCGAGCTCCAACTGGTGGGTGGGCATGGTCTCGAAGTAGTTGGTGCGCTCGAAGCTGGTGGTGCCGTTGAGCGAACCACCCGCGCCCTGCACCAGTTCGAAGTGTCCGTTGCCCTTGACCTGCTTCGAGCCCTGGAACATGAGGTGCTCGAAAAGGTGAGCAAGACCCGTGCGCCCCTTGACTTCGTGGCGCGAGCCGACGTCGTACCAGAGGCACACCGCCGCGACCGGGGTCAGGTGGTCCTCCGAGAGCACCACGCGCAGGCCGTTGGCCAGGCGGTGCTCGGTCGCTGTCAGGCCGCCGGTGTCTGCCTGGTCCGTGGCCGTGTGACCCATGGGCATGTACGTCCCTTCGATCGCGAATGCTGCGGTGGAAACCGGGGTTTTCCCACCGGTCCTGCCACTGTATGCAAGCGTGCGGACGGGCGGCGAAGTTCCCGGTGGACGTACGCCCAGAGCGGATCGCGTAGCCTGCGGGCACGCCGGGCACAAGGGTCGATGTCGGGTCCTCGTCCGCGTTGTCAGTGCCGCGGTCCACAATGGTCGCGTCAGATACCGTTCACGCTTCAGCAAGAGTGAGCCGGAGGGGCGCGGCACCCACGTGAGCGACCCGTAGGCGAGCTACCAGAAAAGAGGAGCCGGCAGCGATGGCCCGCCGTAGTACGAAGACCCCGCCGCCCGACGACTCGTACGAGGAGAAGATCCTCGACATCGACGTCGTCGACGAAATGCAGGGCTCCTTCCTCGAGTACGCGTACTCGGTCATCTACTCCCGAGCCCTGCCGGACGCCCGGGACGGTCTCAAGCCGGTGCACCGCCGCATCGTCTACCAGATGAACGAGATGGGACTGCGCCCCGACCGCGGCTACGTGAAGTGCGCGCGCGTGGTCGGCGAGGTCATGGGCAAGCTGCACCCGCACGGCGACGCGTCGATCTACGACGCCCTGGTGCGCATGGCCCAGCCGTTCTCCATGCGTGTGCCGCTCGTCGACGGCCACGGCAACTTCGGCTCGCTCGGCAACGACGACCCGCCGGCCGCCATGAGGTACACGGAGTGCCGGCAGGCCGAGGCCACCAGCCTGATGACGGAGTCGATCGACGAGGACACGGTCGACTTCACCCCCAACTACGACGGCCAGGAGCGCGAACCGGTCGCCCTGCCGGCCGCCTTCCCGAACCTGCTGGTGAACGGCTCGTCGGGCATCGCCGTCGGCATGGCGACGAACATGCCGCCGCACAACCTCGCCGAGGTCATCTCGGCCGCCCGCCACCTGATCCGCTACCCGAACGCGGATCTGGACACCCTGATGAAGCACGTCCCCGGCCCCGACCTGCCCACCGGCGGCCGCATCGTCGGCCTCTCCGGCGTCCGGGACGCGTACGAGACCGGCCGCGGCACCTTCAAGATCCGCGCCACGGTCGAGATCGACACCGTGACCGCCCGTCGCAAGGGCCTGATCGTCACCGAACTGCCCTTCACCGTCGGCCCGGAGAAGGTGATCGCCAAGATCAAGGACCTGGTCGGCCAGAAGAAGATCCAGGGCATCGCCGACGTCAAGGACCTCACCGACCGCGCCCACGGCCTGCGCCTGGTCATCGAGATCAAGAACGGCTTCGTGCCGGAGGCCGTCCTGGAGCAGCTCTACAAGCTGACGCCGATGGAGGAGTCCTTCGGCATCAACAACGTGGCGCTGGTGGACGGTCAGCCCCTCACCCTGGGTCTCAAGGAGCTCCTCGAGGTCTATCTCGACCACCGCTTCGAGGTCGTACGGCGCCGCAGCGAGTTCCGGCGCACCAAGCGCCGCGACCGACTGCACCTGGTGGAGGGCCTCCTGACGGCTCTCGTCGACATCGACGAGGTCATCCGGCTGATCCGCTCCAGCGACAACTCCGCGCAGGCGAAGGAGCGCCTGATGGAGCGCTTCTCGCTGTCGGAGATCCAGACGCAGTACATCCTGGACACCCCGCTGCGCCGTCTCACCCGGTTCGACCGCATCGAGCTGGAGTCGGAGAAGGAGCGCCTCATCGCGGAGATCGCGGAGCTGACCCGGATCCTGGACTCGGACACGGAGCTGCGCAAGCTGGTCTCCACCGAACTGGCCGCGGTGGCCAAGAAGTTCGGCACCGAGCGGCGTACGGTCCTGCTGGAGTCCTCGGGCACGCCCGCGGCCACCGTCCCGCTCCAGGTCGCCGACGACCCGTGCCGGGTACTGCTCTCCTCGACAGGCCTGCTGGCCCGTACGGCGAACGGCGAGCCCTTCCCTGAGGACGCCGACGACAGACGCACCAAGCACGACGTGATCATCTCGGCGGTGCCGGCCACCGCGCGCGGGGAGATCGGCGCGGTCACGTCGAGCGGCCGCCTGCTGCGGATCAACGTGGTCGACCTTCCCCAGCTCCCGGAGACTGCGGCGGCGCCGAACCTGTCCGGCGGGGCGCTCCTGACGGAGTTCGTCTCCCTGGAGGGCGACGAGTCGGTGGTCTGCCTGACCACGCTCGACGAGTCCTCCCCCGGTCTGGCGCTCGGCACCGCGCAGGGCGTGGTCAAGCGCGTGGTCCCCGACTACCCCACGAACAAGGAGGAGTTGGAGGTCATCACGCTCAAGGACGGCGACCGCATCGTCGGCGCGGTCGAGCTGCGCACCGGCGAGGAGGACCTGGTCTTCATCACGGACGACGCCCAACTGCTGCGCTTCCAGGCCGCGCACGTCCGGCCCCAGGGCCGCCCCGCGGGTGGCATGGCGGGCATCAAGCTCACGGACGGCACGAAAGTCATCTCGTTCACTGCCGTGGACCCGGCCGCGGACGCGATCGTCTTCACGGTCGCGGGCTCGCGCGGCACGCTCGACGACTCCGTCCAGACGACGGCCAAGCTGACCCCGTTCGACCAGTACCCGCGCAAGGGCCGCGCCACCGGAGGCGTCCGCTGCCAGCGGTTCCTCAAGGGCGAGGACTGCCTCTCTCTGGCCTGGGCGGGCCCCAACCCCGCCAAGGCCGCCCAGAAGAACGGCACACCGGCCGACCTCCCCGAGGTCGACCCGCGCCGCGACGGCTCGGGCGTGTCGCTCGCGAAGACGGTGGCGGTGGTGGCGGGACCGGTCTAGCAGGTCCGGTCAGGACGGGTCCTGGAGGGCTCTACGAGGTCCTCTCCCAGATCCTGTACGTCCTCCGGTTCCTGTACGTAGCGCAGAACGCCCCACATACCGTGCTCGTCGGCGGTGTGCGGGGCGTCGCTCGTACAGGCCTCCACCTCCTTGCGCAGGGCGGCCTCGTCGATGCCGGAGCCGATCAGGACGAGCTGGCTGAGGCGTGGTGCGTCGCCCGCGGGCCAGGGCTCGGGGTAGAAGCGCAGGAACGGCCCGACGGCGTGCACGGCGTACCGGTTGAGGGCGTCGTGGGCGCCGAAGTCGACGTACCCCTTGATGCGGTACAGCCCCTCGGGCCGGCTGTCGAGGAACGCCATCAACCGGCGCGGGTCCATGGGGACTTCGGAGCTGACGGAGAGGCTGTCGTACGCGGTGTGGAGATGACCGGCGTGGTCGTCCGCATCGTGCCCGCCGTGCTCCCCGCGCGCGTGCAGGTCGTCGAAGGAGAGTTGCCCGATGCGTTCCTCGTTCGGCCGGCAGTCGAAGAGGAGCTCGGGGTCGACGCGGCCGTAGGAGGCGGGGACGACGGCGGCGTGGTCCACGAGGGACCGGACGAGCCCGAGGACGCCGTCGCCGTCGGGCGCGCGGTCGAGCTTGTTGACCACCACGAGGTCGGCGAGGGCGAGATGCCGGTCGATCTCGGGGTGCTTCGCGCGCGTGTCGTCGAACTCGGCCGCGTCGACGACCTCGACGAGGCCCCCGTACACGATTCCCGGAAGCTCGCTGGCGAGGACCATGCGGACGAGTTCCTGGGGCTCGGCGAGTCCGCTGGCCTCGATGACGATGACGTCGATGCCGGCGGAGGGGCGGGCGAGCCGGTCGAGGTACTGATCGAGTTCGCTGACGTCCACGGCGCAGCACAGGCAGCCGTTTCCGAGGGAGACGGTGGAGTCGCCGAGCGCGCCGGCCACGGCCATGGCGTCGATCTCGATGGCCCCGAAGTCGTTGACGATCGCGCCGATCCGGCTGCCGCCGCTGCGGTGGAGGAGGTGGTTGAGCAGGGTGGTCTTGCCCGAACCGAGGAAGCCGGCCAGGACGAGGACCGGGATCTGCTGCGGGCTGCGGCTCACCGTCGTACCTCTCTCACGCCTGTGCGCACGCCGGATCGTGGTCCCGGCGCGCGTACGAAAATTGACTGCGGACCCAGGATACGAGCCGGAACAATCACTACGAAGTGAACGATTGTTAGCAGCACTTGCGGGGCAGACGTTGGGGAAGGCGCCGGTTCGTGCGACCCTCGCTTCCCTCCGTGCGCCTCCTCTCCGCCTCCCCCGCCGATCAGAGCCGCTCGGCACTCTGGGAGACGGCAAGCGCCGCCCACCGCTCGCCGGTCCCCATCCGTCGACCCGCAACCCGACGACCGGCGGAACGGCCGCCTGAACCGGGGGTTGACATGGCCACACAGAGTACGGGTGCACGAAGGATCGTTTCGGCTGTGAAGGAGACCTTCACAGCCGCCCTCGATTCCGTCAACACACCAGGCTCACGACGCCGCAAGAGGGACGCCCTGACAGAGCAGCACCGGCTCTCCTTCGACCTGCTCTGCAAGGCCATGGACGATCCGGCCCTGGCCGAAGTGCTCAACACGTACGAGTCGCAGATCTCGCCCGAGAAGCAGCGACAGTTCCTCTTCGCCAACGCGCTCTACGTGAACAACCTGCACTTCTACCGAATCGGCGCCCTGTCCCAGTCGGAGTTGTACGGACATCTGCGGGTGATGTGCCAGAACAAGGTGTTCCGGGAGTACTGGGAGGCGACCCGCCATCACCGCAAGAGCCTGCCCGCGGAGTCGGAGGAGTTCGCCCTGGGGCGCATGACGGACGATCTGATCCAGGAACTCGACGACGCCGACACCGACGAGTGGTGGGTCGTGGGCGATCCGCCCGACGAGTCGGCATGAGCACGGGGCCCGGCTTCGTGCGACCGGGCCCCGGAGGGCAGTACGACTACGGCATTGCGACTACAGCTGTGCGGCTGAGGACGTGTCAGGCGTCAGGGATGTCACGTTTGGCCCGGACGAGCGTCTCGCGTGTGATGACCACGATGCGCTCGTAGTCCGCTCGTGCGGCATCCGTCGGGAGCTCGTGATCGAGTTCCTCGGTCGCTTCTCGCCCTATCACGGCGAAGTCGCCGTTGCTGAGTTCGAAGATGTCGGGGCATGTCTGCCCTGTGGTACTGCCACGCTCCCGAGGGGAGACCCCGACACGTCGCACGATCTTCACGGAGGTGTACCGCCTTGTGGTTCAGAGGGTATGGACGGCCCTCCGAAAACATCCGCGGTGGTTCGTCGGTAGTGCGTCGGAGTGCGCTCTCGGCGCGCGAGGGTGGTCGCCGGAGCACCCGGAGCGGGCCAGGCCAAGATATCCACTCCGGTGCATGTGTTGGGACCTATATCCCTCTGCGAGTGAGTGAAATTTCGACGACCGGCTTGACCGAGAGAGCTTCGGCCCAGGACGGCCTCTTCTCGCGGGACGGCCCTTCCGCGGCAGGACGTCTGCCGCCGGGAACAACACGGTACCGATCAGACCATCGCCGGCACCGCCACCGGCGCCCCCGGCCCCACATACCGCGCCACCGGCCGGATGATCTTCGAGTCCGCCGCCTGTTCCAGGACGTTCGCGCTCCAGCCGACCACCCGGGCCGCCGCGAACGTCGGGGTGAACATCTCGCGGGGCAGGCCGCAGAGTTCCATGACCACGCCGGCGTAGAACTCGACATTGGTGTGGAGCTCCCGGCCCGGCTTCAGCTCCGCAAGGATCGCCTCGACCTGCCGTTCGACCTGTACGGCGAACTCGACCCGTGGCCCGCCGAAGCTCTCGGCCAGCTCACGGAGCATGCGCGAACGGGGATCCTCGGTGCGGTAGACGGGGTGCCCGAAGCCCATGATGCGGTCGCCGGCGAGGACGCGTTCGCGGATCCACCCGTCGATCCGGTTGGGGGTGCCGATCGCGTCCAGGGTGTCCAGCGCACGGCTGGGCGCACCGCCGTGCAACGGCCCGGAGAGCGCCCCGACAGCCCCGACGAGACACGCGGCCACGTCCGCGCCCGTCGACGCGATGACCCGTGCCGTGAAGGTTGACGCATTGAATCCGTGATCAATGGTTGAGATCAAGTATTGCTCGATCGCCCTGGCCCGCTCCGGATCCGGCTCCGAACCCGTCAGCATGTAGAGGTAGTTGGCCGCATATGGAAGATCGTCACGCGGCTCCACCGGGTCGAGCCCCCGACCCAGCCGGTGCAGCGCCGTGAGCAGCGTCGGTACGGCCGCCGCAGCGACGACGGCGTCCCGGCGGCGCTCGTCGGCGTCGATGTCGTACACCGGTCGGAAGCCCTTCGCCGCGCCGAGCAGGGACAGCGCGGTGCGCATACCGGCCAGCGGGCCGGACCGGCCGCTCGCCGCCGCGATGGCGGGCAGCGCCGCGCGCACCTCGTCGGGGAGCCGGCGCAGGGCCGCGGTCTCGGCGGCGAAGGCGGCCTGCCGTGCCGCGTCCGGGAGTTCACCGTGGACGAAGAGGTGCCAGACGTCCTCGAAGCCGCGGGTCTTCGCGAGGTCGACGGCCGAGTACTGGCGGTAGTGGTAGAAGCCTTCGAGTCCTCGGACGTCCCCGATCTCGGTGTCGGCGACGACGACGCCGGCGAGTCCCCTCGGCACGTTGATGGGCGCGACGGGCTTGATGGGGACGACGGGGGTGGCTGCTGACCTGTTGACGGACATGATTCCTCCCTGGACTTGATTCGACTGTCCATGCTTGACTGAATTCCTGTCAATATTGATTCAGTCAATGTGTTCAATCCATGTGTCCTTGTGCCGATACGGTGACCCCATGCGCGATCAAGAGCCCGCCTTCGGTCCCGCCGAACGGCGGCTGACCACCAAGGAAGCCGCCGAAGTGCTGGGCGTGAAATCCGAGACCGTGTACGCGTACGTGAGCCGCGGTCAGCTCAGCAGCCGACGTGTGCCCGGCGGCCGGGGCAGCACCTTCGACGCCAAGGAGGTGGAGGCGCTCGCCCGGCGCAACAGGCGGGAGAGCGCCGGGAGTTCGGGCTCCGGGGGCGAGCTGGCCGTGCGGACCCGCATCACACTGATCGAGGCGGACCGGTACTACTTCCGTGGCGTCGACGCCACGCTGATGGCCACGCGCCACTCCTACGAAGAGGTCGCGGAGTGGCTGTGGACGGGCCGACTGCACCCCGGAGTCGAGTTCACGGCACCCGACGCCGCCGTCGCCGTGGCCCGCCGTGCCGTCGACGCGCTGCCCGAACACGCGGGCCCCACCGACCGGTTGAGGGTCGCGGCGATCGCCGCCGCGACCGCGGACCCGCTGCGTTTCGACCTCTCCGAGGACGCCGTGCTGGGCACTGCGCGCACCCTCATCCCGACGCTCGTCACGGCCCTCCCGCCAGCCCGGCGCGGCCACCGTGACACGGGCCCGCTGGCCGACCGCCTCTGGGCGCGGCTGAGCGGGCGGGACCCCGACGAGGCCTCCCTGCGGGCGCTGGACACCGCGCTCGCCCTGCTGGTCGACCACGACCTCGCCGCCTCGACCCTCGCCGTGCGGGTCGCCGCGTCGGCCCGCGCGCACGCCTACGCGGCCGTCTCCGCCGGGCTCGGCGTACTCGAAGGCCCCCTGCACGGAGCTGCCAGCGGGCTCGCCCACCGGCTGCTCCTCGACGTCCTCGACCAGGGTGACGCCGCCCCCGTGATCGCCGACGAACTGCGGGCCGGCCGCCGTATCCCGGGACTCGGGCACCGGCTCTACCCCGGCGAGGATCCACGCGCGCGTGTCCTGTTCGGCCTCCTGGAAGACATCCCCAAGGCCGCGCCCGCCCTCGCCGCAGCCCGCGACATCGTGACCGTCACCGCCCGCCACACCCCGCTGCACGCCAACGTCGACCTGGCCCTCGCCGTGCTCACCGCGTCCGCAGGAATGCCCGCCACGGCAGGCGAGACGATCTTCGCCGTGGCCCGTACGGCGGGCTGGATCGCGCACGCCCTGGAGGAGTACGGCGAACGCCCGCTGCGGATGCGCCCCAGCGGCCACTACGTCGGTCCGAAACCGCCCCAGCCCCTGCCGGAGTAACCCACGGGCAGGCCGGAAGTCGCCCTGGCTCAAGTCAGGTTAGGCTCACCTCTGTGAGTACGTGCTCAACAGTCTCCCGGGATCTCGACGAGCCCATTTCGGGCACCGCCGCGACCGCGAGCACCTGGCTGCTGCTGGAACAGCCCGGCCCATGGGGCGCCAAGGCGCTCACATCGAGCCACCTGGATCCGGCGGTGGGCCGTGCGCTGGAGGCGGCCGCCCACGGCACGGGCGTACGCGTCGCGCTCATCCGCCGGCCGGGACGGCACGCGGACTGCGGCACGCCTTCGGAGCGGCAGGTGTACGCGGCCCACACGGTGCCCGGCGGCACCTGGCTGCACTCCGCCACGACCCGCGATCCGCGGGAGCTGCTGGACCTCGACTTCGCCGCCCTCGGCCGGGGCGAGCACCGCACCTTCGACTCCATGCTCGACGGCCGGCCGCACACGGGTGATCCGCTCGCGCTCGTCTGCACCAACGGCAAGCGCGACCGCTGCTGCGCCCTGCTCGGCCGTCCGCTGGCCGCCGAGCTCGCCGCCTCTGGGGTGGAAGGCGTGTGGGAGGTCACCCATCTGGGTGGTCATCGCTTCTCGCCGACCCTGCTCGTGCTGCCGTACGGGTACGCGTACGGCCGCGCGGAGGCCCATGCCGTCAAGGAGATCCTGCACAGCGCCCAGGAGGGACGGATCGTCACGGAGGGGTGCCGCGGGTGCTCCGCCTGGGAACGACCCGGTCAGGCGGCGGAACTGGCCGTGCGCCGGGCCGCGCGCGAGGACGCGGCGGACGTGTTGAGCATCGTGCGGACGGAGGGCGCGGCGCCGCGCTGGGAGGTGACCGTCGCGCACACGGACGGGCGGCGCTGGCGGGTGGTGGTGGCCCAGGGCGCGTCCCTGCCGCCGCGGCCGGAGACCTGCGGCACGTCGGTTCTCGGCTCGCCCGCGCGGATGGACGTGGTGGCGGTGCGCGAGACGACGGCGGCAGCGACGGCGCTCGCGGGCTGACGCCGGTCCGGACGAGTCCGTCGCCGCACGTATTGATCAAGAGATCCACACCACATCCCCCTACGGCAGTCCGCACGCGTCCACGTACCGTCGTGGGTATGAGCCCCACGCCCCCCGCACGACGCCTGCGCCTCGGTCTGCCGAAGCGGGTGTTCTCGCAGGTGCTGCTGATGCAGGTGGCGATCGCCGCGGGGGTCGCGGTGCTGGCGACCGGGCTGTTTCTCGCGCCGCTGAGCGACCAGCTCGACAACGAGGCGATGCACCGCGCGCTGGCCATCGCGCAGACGACCGCGGAGCAGCCGCAGATCGCGGAGGACGTGCAGAACACCGCCCCCACCGTCGACGGACCGGTCCAGACGGAGGCGGAGCGGATCCGCAAGGCCACCAACGCCGAGTACATCGTGGTGCTGGACTGGCGCTGGGTGCGCTGGTCGCACACGGACACCAAGCAGATCGGCAGGACCGTCTCGACCGACCCCAGTCAGGCGCTGGCCGGTCAGCAGGTCATGGAGATCGACAGCGGCACCCTGGGCCGCTCGGCGCGCGGCAAGGTGCCCCTGCGCGCCGCCGACGGCCGGATCATCGGAGCCGTCTCGGTCGGCATCGCCTACGACAGCGTGCGCGCCCGGCTGCTCAGCGCCATACCGGGACTGCTCGCCTACGCCGGGGGTGCCCTGGCCGTCGGCGCGCTGGCCGCCTGGCTCGTCTCCCGACGGGTCCAGCGGCAGACCCGCGACCTGGCCTTCTCCGACATCTCGGGGCTGCTGGCGGAGCGCGAGGCGATGCTCCACGGCATCCGGGAGGGCGTCGTCGCCCTGGACCGCACCGGCCGCATACGACTCCTGAACGACGAGGCACACCGCCTCCTGGGCATCGACGATCAAGCCATCGGCCAACCCCCCGACGAGGCTCTCGGCGCCGGGCGTACGGCCGACATCCTGGCCGGCCGGGTGACCGGCACCGACCTGCTCACCGTGCGCGGTCAGCGCGTCCTGGTCGCCAACCGGATGCCCACCGACGACGGCGGCGCCGTCGCCACCCTGCGCGACCGCACCGAGTTGGAGCAGCTCGGCCGGGAGCTCGACTCGACGCTCGGTCTGATCGACGCCCTGCGCGCGCAGGACCACGAACACGCCAACCGCATGCACACGCTCCTTGGGCTGCTCGAACTGGAGATGTTCGACGACGCCGTGGAGTTCGTCGGTGAGGTGGTCGGCGACCACCGGACCACCGCCGAGCAGGTCACCGAGAAGATCCACGACCCGCTGCTGGCCGCCCTGTTGGTCGGCAAGGCGACCGTCGCGGCCGAGCGGGGCGTCGCCCTCTGGGTCTCCGACCGGACCCGGCTGCCCGACCGGCTGATCGACCCCAGGGGTCTGGTCACGATCGTCGGCAACCTGGTGGACAACGCGCTCGACGCCGTCGCGGCCACTCCGCACGCACGCGTGGAGGTCGAATTGCGCGCGGAGGGACGTACCGCCGTGCTCCGGGTGCGCGACACGGGGCCCGGGATCCCGGCCGAGAACCACGAGTTGATCTTCACCGACGGGTGGTCCACGAAGGAGCCGCCCGCGCACCGCAGGCGCGGGATCGGACTCTCCATGGTGCGCAGGCTCGCCGAACGGCAGGGCGGTAGCGCGACGGTGGGCGCGGCGGACGGCGGCGGCGCGGAGTTCACCGTCGTCCTGCCGGAGGCGCTCGCCGAGCCGGAACCGGCCCTGACGGCAACCGCGGACACGTCCGCCGAGGAGGAGTCGCGATGATCGATGTCCTGGTCGTGGACGACGACACCAGGGTCGCGCAGGTCAACGCGGCCTACGTCGAGAAGGTGCCGGGCTTCCGCGTCGCCGGCGAGGCGCACAGCGCGGCCGAGGCCCTGCGCCAGATGGAGGCGCTGCCTCGGCTGGACCTGGTCCTCATGGACCACTACCTGCCCGACGAGACGGGTCTGGCGGTCGTCCAGGAGATGCGCCGGCGCGGCCACCAGACCGACGTGATCATGGTGACGGCGGCCCGGGACGTGACGACCGTGCAGGCGGCGATGCGGCACGGCGCGCTGCAGTACCTGGTCAAGCCGTTCGCCTTCGCGGGCCTGCGGGCCAAGCTGGAGGCGTACGCGGAACTGCGCCGCACGCTCGACGGCGGTGGCGAGGCGGAACAGGCCGAGGTGGACCGCATCTTCGGTGCGCTGTCGGCCCCTTCGGAGCCGGGGCTGCCCAAAGGGCACTCCCCGAACACGGCGGAGCTGGTGCGCCGATCCCTGATGAACGCCGAAGGGCCGCTGTCCGCCCAGGAGATCGCCGACCGGACCGGGGTGAGCCGGCAGACCGCCCAGCGCTATCTGAAGCTCCTGGAGCGCACGGGACGGGCCAGGCTCACGCTCAAGTACGGCGACGCGGGCCGCCCGGAACACCGTTACGTGTGGGCGGCCCGCGCCTAGGGCACGGTCGGGTGGGGGCGGGGGAAGGGACCGTGCCCCCCATAGATACGGATGTCAGCCCGCTGCTTTCTCCACGAACTCCGTAGTGAATGTCTTCGCGAGATCCACCTTGGCGTTCTTGATGTTCGGGTTGAACGCCTTGAGGACCTTCTCGACGGTCTCCGGGCCGTTGTCGGGCATCACGCCGTCGTCGGTGAACATGGGCAGCGTGCTCTGGATGGCCTTCGCGTACAGGACGCTGTTGCCCTGCGAGTAGTCGGCGGGCATCTTGTCGGCGATCTGGGAGGCGCTGTGTGTGGACATCCACTTGAGCGTCTTGACGAATGCGTTGACCATCTTCTGGACCGTGTCCTTGTGGCCGTTCACCCAGTCCGTCTGCATGTACAGACTTGACGACGGGTACGGCCCGCCGAGCGCCTCCTGGGACCCCTCGGGCGTCCGCATGTCGATGAGGACCTTGCCGACCTTCTTGTCCAGGATCGTGGCGACGGTCGGGTCGGTCGTCATGCCGGCGTCGATGGAGCCCTGTTGGAGCGCCGCGATGAAGGTCGGCCCCGCACCGACGGCGACCGGGGTGAAGTCGCTGACCTTCACGCCGTTCTTGACGGCGAGGTACTTGCTGAGGAAGTCGGTCGAGGAGCCGAGACCGGTGACGCCGAGCTTCTTTCCCTTGAAGTCCTTGGGCGAAGTGATGTCGTCCGCCGCCTTGTTGGAGACGATCTCGACCTCGCCGGGCGCGTGCGAGAACTGCACGACGGACTCGACGGCTTTGCCCTTGGTCTGCAGGTCGAGGGTGTGGTCGTAGAAGCCGACGGCCCCCTGCACCTGGCCGGAGACGAGCGCGGTCTCGGCCTGCACGCCGGCCGGCTCGCTCAGCAGCTCTACGTCGAGGCCCTCGGCGTCGAAGTAGCCGAGCCGCTGGGTGAGCATCGCGGGCAGGTAGATGACCTTGTCGAGGCCGCCGACCATGATCTTGACCTTCGTGCCCTTGCCGTCTCCCTTGCTCCCGGAGCCGGTGGAGGCGGTACTGGAGGCGTCGTCGGCGCAGGCGGTGAGGGAGGAGAGGGCGAGCAGGCCGGCAGCGGCCAGGGCGGCGTATCTGGCGGGTGTGCGCATGAGGGTTCACGTCCTTGTGAGGGGGCGGTGCGAGGGAGGCAGCCACGGGGAGAGGCGTGCTGCGGGGCGGGCCGCTGGGGCGGCAGGGCGTGCCGGGAACAGCGGGGCGGGCGCGGGTCAGCTGTCCGAGCCGGTCGGCTTCCAGCGGAAGATGCGGCGCTCGGCGAAGGTGAGCAGCCCTTCGGCGACGAGGGCGACGACGGCGAGGATGACCATCGCGGCGTACACACCGGCCGCGTTGAAGGTGCCCTGCGACTGTGCGACGAGCAGGCCGATGCCCTTGGTGGCGCCGATGTACTCGCCGACGATGGCGCCGATGAGGGCGAAGCCGAAGCTCACATGGAGGCTGGTGAAGATCCACGAGGTGGCGGACGGGATGACGACCTGGAGCGTCACCCTGCGGTCGCTCGCGCCGAGGATGCGGGCGTTGGCGACCAGGTTGCGGTCGACCTCGCGGGCGCCCTGGAAGGCGTTGAAGAACACCGGGAAGAACACCAGGACGACGGCAGAGGCGACCTTGGAGGCGGGCCCGAGGCCGAACCAGATCACGAAGATGGGCGCGAGGACGATCCTGGGGATCGAGTTGAGCACCTTGATGTATGGACCAAGGACATCGGCGAGGAAGGTGATCCGCCCCAGAGCGATACCGCACACGACACCGGCGGCCACACCGATGACCCAGCCGAGCAGTGCCTCGTAGAGCGTGTACCAGATCTGTTCGCCCAGGGATCCGAGTGCGGTGCCGTGCATCAGCCAGGTGTAGATCTGGTCCCAGATCTTCGAGGGCATCGAGAAGTTGAACGGATCGATGGCCTTGGTCCGGGCGAGCAGTTCCCACAGGCCGAGGACGGCGACCAGGAGCAGCGCCCGGAAAACCGCGACGACGATCTTGCGTCTACGGGCGGCACGCGCGCGTGAGTGCGCGCGGTCGGGCGACGTCTTCACCGTGTCGACCACCGGCGTGCTGAGAATGTCAGGCGACATGAGCGGCACCCCTCTCGCGGGTGATGCGGACCTCTTCGCCGAGGGACTCCCAGATCTCGCGGTAGATCTCGATGAACCGCGACTCCAGACGCACCGACTCGACCTTGCGGGGGCGTGGCAGGTCGATGTCGTAGACCTGCTTGACGGTGGCGGGTCCGGCGGTCATCACGACGACCTTGTCGGCCAGCGCGATGGACTCCTCCAGGTCGTGGGTGACGAAGACGACGGAGGCGCGGGTGCCCTCCCACAGCTCCAGCAGTTCGTCCGACATCAGGGCCCTGGTCTGCACGTCGAGCGCCGAGAACGGCTCGTCCATCAGCAGGATCTCGGGGTCGTTGACGAAGGTCGCGGCGAGCGCGACGCGCTTGCGCATACCGCCGGAGAGCTGGTGGGGATAGCGGTCCTCGAACGCGCTGAGCCCGACCCGGGCCAGCCATTCGCGGGCCCTCTCCTTCGCCTCCGCCTTGGGCACTCCGCGAAAACGCGGTCCTGCCATGACGTTGGAGAGGACCGTGCGCCAGGGGAAGGTGGCGTCCTGCTGGAAGACGAAGCCGACCTTGTCACCGACGCCGCGCACCGGCTCCCCGGCGACGAGCACCTCGCCTTCGGTGGGCTCCTCCAACCCGCTGACCAGGGTCAACGTGGTCGACTTGCCGCAGCCCGTGGGGCCGACAACCGCCACGAACTCGCCACGCCCGACCGTGAGATCGAGGCCGTTGACGGCCGTGTGCAGTCCCCCTGACGGGGTCCGGAACGTCTTGCTCGCGCCCCGCAGCTCGATGGCGGGGCTGGTGTCTGGGCTCATGGCCCGGGACGGTAGGTGTGGCGCGGACCACAACATCAGCCTTGTGGGCACATGCCGTTCTTTTGCTTCCTGTGGCCTGTTGTGCTCGTTTTGCTCGCGCTACAACAGCGGAGCCGAAACATGGGCTTAACGCCCGCCTGGCCTTGACAGAAAGAGGCCCGATGATTGACGTCCTGGTCGTGGACGACGACTTCCGCGTTGCCGAGATCAACGCCAAGTACGTGGGAAAGGTTCCCGGTTTCCGGGTAGCCGCCCGCGCACACAGTGCCGCCCAGGCCCTGGCCAGCGTGCAGCGAGGGACCATCGACCTGGTCCTTCTCGACCACTATCTCCCCGACCAGACGGGCCTCGAACTCGTCCACCGCATGCGGGAACAGGGGCACGGCACCGACGTCATCATGATCACCGCGGCCGGTGACGTGACGACCGTGCAGGCCGCTATGCGCCTGGGCGCCCTGCACTATCTGGTCAAGCCGTTCACCTTCGCCGCCCTGCGCACCCGCCTCGACTCGTACGCCGCCCTGCGCCGCACCGTCGACCGCGTCGGCGGCCGGGGCGTGGCCGGTCAGGAGCAGGTCGACCGCATCTTCGGCGCCCTGCGCACCTCACCGGTGCCGTCGTCGCCCGGCCTGCCCAGCGGCCACTCGGAGCCGACGACCGACCTGATCTGCCGCGTCCTCCACCACGCCGTCCGCCCCCTCTCGGCCCACGAGGTCGCCGCCGAGACCGGCCTGAGCCGCTCCACGGCCCAGCGCTACCTCCGCCACCTCGAACAGGCCGGCCGCCTCCGCCTCACCCTCAAATACGGCGACACGGGCCGCCCGGAGCACCTGTACGCGTGGGTGGCGCCATAGCCCACGGTCCGAATCGGCCGAGGGTTCGGCAGCGTCCTGAAGGGGCGCGGGGAACTGCGCGACAAGCCACGACGGAGCCGCGGACAAGTGGCCGGCCTGCCGCGATCGCTTCCGGCAGAGAAGCCGGCGGCGCCGAACCGAAGCGCCCTTCACCCGACCTGCTCAAACGGCCCCCGCACCCGTCAGCGACCGCACCTCCGTCTCCGCGTGCTTGGCCTCGTCCGGGACCTCGGCCGAGGTGACCGTGCCCAGCCAGCCGGCGAGGAAGCCGAGCGGGATCGAGACCAGGCCGGGGTTCTGCAGGGGGAAGTACTGGAAGTCGACGCCGGGGAACAGGGATTCGGGACTGCCGGACACCACCGGCGACAGCAGCACGAGCAGGAGTGACGGGACGAGACCGCCGTATACGGCCCACACGGCGCCGCGTGTGGTGAAGCCGCGCCAGAACAGGGAGTAGAGCAGCACCGGGAGATTCGCGGAGGCGGCGACGGCGAAGGCGAGGCCCACCAGGAAGGCGACGTTGAGGTCGCGGGCGAGCAGGCCGAGGGCGATCGCCACGACGCCGATACCCGCGGCAGCGACCCGCGCCACGGCCACCTCGCTGCACGGCTTGGCGTGCTTGCGCCGCAGGGACGCGTACAGATCGTGGGCCACGGACGCGGAGGAGGCGAGCGTGATGCCGGCGACCACCGCGAGGATCGTGGCGAAGGCGATGGCGGCCACGATCGCGAAGAGAACCGTTCCGCCTGTCGAGTTGGCGCCGCCGCCCAGATCGAGCGCCAGCAGGGGGACCGCCGTGTTGCCGGCCGCGTTCGATCCACGTACCGCATCAGGTCCCACGATCGCCGCCGCGCCGAAGCCGAGGACGATCGTCATCAGGTAGAAGCCGCCGATCAGTCCGATCGCCCAGAGCACCGACCGGCGCGCCGCCTTGGCCGTCGGCACGGTGTAGAAGCGGGACAGGATGTGCGGCAGACCGGCCGTGCCCAGCACCAGCGCGAGGCCGAGGCTGATGAAATCGAAGCGGGCCGTCCAGTCCCCGCCGTACTTCAGCCCCGGTACCAGGAACGCGTTTCCGTGCCCGCTGCGCTCGGCCGCCGTCAGCAGCAGTCGGTCGAAGTCGCCGTGGAACCGCAGCAGCACCAGCACGGTCAGCGCGACCGTACCGCTGAGCAGCAGTACCGCCTTGACGATCTGGATCCAGGTGGTGGCCCGCATCCCTCCCAACGACACATAGATCACCATGAGCGCGCCGACGCCGATCACGGTCCACGCGCGCGCCGCCGCGCTCGTCCCGCCGAGCAGCAGCGAGACCAGGCTGCCCGCGCCCACCATCTGCGCCACCAGGTACAGAACGGACACGGTGACCGAGGAAGTTCCCGACGCGATCCGGACCGGCCGCTCGCTCATCCGCGCCGCGATGACGTCCGCCAGCGTGAAACGCCCGCAGTTGCGCACCAGTTCGGCGACGAGGAACAGCACCACCAGCCAGGCCACGAGGAAGCCGACCACGTACAGGAGCCCGTCGTAGCCGAACAGCGCGATGAGCCCCGTGACGCCCAGGAAGGAAGCGGCCGACATGTAGTCGCCCGCGATGGCAAAACCATTTTCCATGGGCGAGAACAGCCGCCCGCCCGCGTAGAACTCCTCCGCGGAACCACGCCTGTTGCGGCTCACCCACGTCGTGATCGCCAGGGTGACGGCGACGAACGCGCTGAACAGGAGCAACGCCAGTGTCTGGTGATTGCCCGTCACGACCTACCACCCCGGACGCCGCGGGTCAGTTCCTGGGTGTCCCAGCGCAGTTCGAGCGCGGCACGGTCTCTGCGCAGCCGCGCGTGGCGGGCGTAGGCCCAGGCGAGCAGGAAGGTGGTCAGGAACTGTCCGAGCCCCGCGATCATCGCCACGTTCACCGCTCCCGCCACCGGCCGCGCCATCAGCCCCGGCGCGGTCGTCGCGGTCACCACGTACCCCACGTACCAGGCGAAGAAGGCGGCGAAGCCCGGCACGACGAACCTCCGGTACCGGCTGCGCACCTCCTGGAAGGCCGCGCTGCGCTGTACCTCGAGGTAGACGTCGGCCGCGGCGATCCGTTCCTCCGTGCCCGTCCTGCGCTGCGCCACGACCGCGGGAGCGGGCACCGGCTCCGGTGCGCCGACACCGGCCGACTCGCCCCAGCCGGAGGCCAGCGCGTCGTACCACGGGTCGTCGTACCTCACCGCTTCGGGTGCTGGTGCCGGGGCACTGCCCTCGTGGTGCCCGGCCGAACTCTCGGGACCACCCCCGCCTCCGCGGGGACGACCGTTGCTTGACTGCATGCCCAAGCATGGACAGAACGGGAAGATCCCTGACTCTTCTTCGCCACCGGCTTCACCCCATCAGGTGACTAACCCGCTGGTGGCCGCACAAGCCCTTTGCCGTACGCGTAACGCACCGCCTGGGCTCGGTCCTTGAGGCCCGTCTTGGCGAACAGGTTGTTGATGTGGGTCTTCACGGTCGCCGTGGACACGTGCAGCCGGCGGGCGATCTCCTGGTTGCTGAGACCATCCGCGATCAGCACCAGCACCTCGGTCTCCCGCGCGGTGAGCCCGTCCGGCGGCTCGCCGGGCCCCTCGACCGGCTGCGGCTCGGGCTCGGAGAGCCGCTCCAGCAGCCGCCGTTGGATGCTCGGCGACAGCCCCGCGTCCCCGGACAGCACGTTGTGCACCGCCCGGACGATCTCGTCGCCTCCGGCGTCCTTGGTGAGATAGCCGCGCGCTCCCGCACGCAGCGCCGGGAACAGGGACTCGTCGTCCGCGAACGTCGTGAGCACCACGACCTGCGTCCCGGGGTGCTCCGCACGGATGCGCCGGGTCGCCTCCACCCCGTCGCAGCGCGGCATGCGCAGGTCCATCAGCACCACGTCCGGGGCGAGTTCGGCGACGAGCTTCACCGCCTCGTCCCCGTCCCCCGCGGCTCCGACGACCTCGATCCCTGGCAGCAGGCCCAGCAGCATCACGATGCCCTCACGGACGACGGTCTGATCGTCCGCGACCACCACCCGCGCGACCCGCTTCTCCGCCCCTTCCGTCATACGGGCACCTTCAGCGTCACCACGAACCCCTCCTCGTCCGGCTCCGCCCGCAGCGAGCCGCCCAGCAGCTCGGCACGCTCGCGCATGCCCAGCAGACCGTATCCGCTGCCCGCGCCCGCGAGTTCACCCGGCGAACCGCCGAAGTCCTTCACGTCCAGCGTCACTTGGTGCGCCCCGTAGTCGAGCCGGACCCGCACTTTGGCCCCCGGCGCGTGCTTGCGGACGTTCGTCAGGGCCTCCTGCGCGACTCTGCGGACCGCCTGCGACGCCTCGGCCGGCAGTGGCCTGCGCTCACCCGTAATGGTGACCTCGGCCCCGGCCGTCACCCCCACGAGCTGCCCCAGGAAGTCCTCCAGCGGCGTCATCTCGCCACGCAGCGCGGACAACGCCTGCCGTGTCTCTTCGAGACCGTCACGGGCCATGCCCCTGGCGGCCACGACCCGGTCGAGGATCTGCTCCCGGTCGGCTCCCCGCTCGATCAGCAACCGCGCCGCCTCCAGGTGCACCAGCTGCGCCGAGAGGCTGTGCGCCAGTACGTCGTGGATCTCCCGTGCGATCCGAGCCCGCTCCCCCAGTGCCGCCGACTCGGCCTCCGCAGCCCGGGCGGCCCGCTCCTGAGCGAGCAGCCGCTGGGCGTTGCCCCGGGCCTCGGCGTCCAGCCGCAGGGTGTAGCCGGCGAGACCGAGACCGACGCACGTGACGACCGTCGTCAGATGGTTGTCGTTGTTGATGACCCCGTAGAGGGTCAGCGCCAGTCCCGCGGCCGGCACTCCCACCCTCAGGGGCAGCCGCTCCAGGCCGGCGACCGCGCAGCCGCACCACAGGACGAGACCGAGCGTCCGGAAGCCGGAAGCCTGGGCGACGACTCCGACACCCTGCAACAGCGAGAGCGCCACCAGAGACGGCACCATCCTGTGCTGGAGAGTCGTCCGGTACAGGAGCCAGGCCAGCCCGGCCGCGACGACCACCACTCCGACGCCCGCGGCCACGGCCCAGCCGTGCTCATGGCTGCTGGTGAACGCGCCCCACAGCAGGATGCCGAGGACGAGCCCCCGCACGACCCAGGCGAGCAGTCGCCTGGGCCGGGAGAGCCCGTTGCGCCCGAGAGCCTCCGGCGAGGGCCAGCTCGACCAGGAGTTCCGTGTCACACGCGCTCCTTCCGCGCGGGCCGGACCATGCGGTCACCGTACGCCGTGGCCACACTCGTCGTCGGGGCGAACGACTGGGCCCGCCAGATCAGGATCCCGGAGCGGACCAGAAGGGTCGCCGAGAGGGCGAGGAGCAGAGCAGAGCTGTTCTGGTGCACTCCGAGGGCGGCGCCCAGCGCGAAGAGGCCGACGCGCAGGGCGATACCGATGACCCAGACGGTCACGCTCGCCTTGGTGCTCTTGCTCCACACGGCACCGTCCGGCTCCGCCCATATGCGGGTGGTCCAGGCCCAGCCGGCTCCGGTGGCGAGGCCCACGAGCAGCTCGACGGAGAGCAGGGCGAGCGATTCCGTGCGGTGGTGGGCGTCGACTATGCCGGGTTCGCGCAGCGCCACGATGGCCAGCACCACCGGCACCAGCCACCAGCGCCTCCCTGCGCCGACCTGCTGTGCGCGGAACTGCCGCACGATCACGAGACAGACGACGGCCACGATCACCAGCGTGTTGACCAGCCCGGACATCAGTGCCTCCGTGAGCGAGAAGACGATTCCGGCAGCGAGCGCCGCCGACGTCTTCGAAGCTACGGAAATCCACGGGCCGGCAGATCGGAGCCGGGGTGGATCGCAGGTGGATCCTCGACCCCGGCCGGCTCCACCCACGGGTGGAGCCCAAGCTGCCGCAAGGCCGCAAGGCCGCAAGGCCGCAAGGGGACAGTCGCAGGTGCGCCCCGCTGGCATCGCCGCAATCCCGGACCAGCCGGGCGCCGGAGCCCTGCGCAAACCGCAGCGCTGCTACTGGTCAGCGACAACGCCTCGGCCGCGCCAGACCGCCCTCACCCCGACCGCAGCCGCCGGCTTCCAGCGAGGGTGAGAGTGAGGGTGAGGTGACGCCGAGTCACCCCACCTCTGCCGACCCGATGCCGACCAGTCCCGGCCCGACGCCGACCCTCTCCCCGCCAAAGCCCAGCGCAGCGGCTACGCGTCGATGCGTGACCGGTCCAGCGTCGCCGCCGAGCTGGAGATGAACTCCTTGCGCGGGGCCACGTCGTTGCCCATCAGCAGGTCGAAGACCGTCTCGGCGGAGTCCAGGTCGGAGAGGTTGATCCGGCGCAGGGTGCGGTGGCGGGGGTCCATCGTCGTCTCGGCCAGCTGGTCGGCATCCATCTCGCCGAGACCCTTGTAGCGCTGGATGGAGTCCTTGTGCCGGACGCCCTTGCTCTGGAACTCCAGGAGCTTGTCGCGCAGCTCGCGGTCCGAGTAGGTGTAGACGTACTTATCCTGGCCCTTCTTCGGCTGGACGAGCTCGATACGGTGCAGCGGCGGCACCGCGGCGAAGACCCGGCCCGCCTCGACCATGGGCCGCATGTAGCGGTGGAACAGCGTCAGCAGCAGGGTGCGGATGTGGGAGCCGTCGACATCGGCGTCGGTCATCATGATGATCTTGCCGTAGCGGGCCGCGTCGATGTCGAAGGTACGGCCCGAGCCGGCTCCTATGACCTGGATGATCGCGCCGCACTCGGCGTTCTTGAGCATGTCGGTCACGGACGACTTCTGGACGTTGAGGATCTTGCCGCGGATCGGCAGCAGCGCCTGGAACTCGGAGTTCCGGGCGAGCTTCGCGGTGCCGAGCGCGGAGTCTCCCTCGACGATGAACAGCTCGCTGCGGTCCACGTCGTCGCTGCGGCAGTCCGCAAGCTTGGCGGGCAGGGACGAGGACTCCAGAGCCGTCTTGCGACGCTGCGCGTCCTTGTGCTGGCGGGCCGCGATACGCGTGCGTGCAGCGGCGACCGCCTTCTCCATGACGACCCGGGCCTGTGCGGCCGCGTCACGCTTGGTGGTGGTCAGGAAGTCCCTGAGCTCCTTGGAGACGACGGTGGTCACGATCCGGCGGGCCGCCGAGGTGCCGAGCACCTCCTTGGTCTGCCCCTCGAACTGCGGCTCGGCGAGTCGGACGGTCACGACGGCGGTGAGACCTTCGAGGGCGTCGTCCTTGACGATGTCGTCCTCGGCCACACGCAGCAGCTTCTTGGCGCGCAGCACCTCGTTCATCGTCTTCGTGATCGCCTGCTCGAAGCCCGCGACGTGGGTGCCGCCCTTGGGCGTGGCGATGATGTTGACGAACGACCGGAGCGTGGTGTCGTAGCCCGTCCCCCAGCGCAGCGCGATGTCCACGCCGAGCTCACGCGTGACCTCGGTGGGCGTCATCTGGCCGTGGTCGTCGAGGACCGGGACGGTTTCCTTGAAGGTGCCCTGGCCGGTGAGGCGCAGCACGTCGTTGACGGGCTTGTCGGTGGCCAGGTACTCGCAGAACTCGCTGATGCCGCCGTCGAAGCGGAAGGACTCCTCGCCCTTGCTGCCGCCCTCGCCGAGACCGAGTTCGTCGCGGACGACGATGGTCAGGCCGGGCACCAGGAAGGCGGTCTGGCGGGCGCGCTGGTGCAGCGTGTCCAGGGAGACCTTGGCGTCCTTCAGGAAGATCTGGCGGTCGGCCCAGTAGCGCACGCGCGTGCCGGTCCGATTCTTGGGCACCTTCTTGGTCTTGCGCAGTCCGCTGGCGGCCTCGAACTTGGCGTCGGGGCCGTTGCCGGCGAAGGCGCCGGGCACACCGCGACGGAAGCTGATGGCGTGGGTGTGGCCGCTGCGGTCCACCTCCACGTCCAGCCTGGCGGACAGCGCGTTCACCACGGATGCGCCGACGCCGTGCAGACCGCCGGAGGCGGCGTACGAGCCACCGCCGAACTTGCCGCCGGCGTGCAGCTTGGTCATGACGACCTCGACGCCGGACAGACCGGTCTTGGGCTCGACGTCGACCGGGATGCCCCGACCGTTGTCCCGCACCTCGACGGAGCCGTCGTCGTGGAGGATCACGTCGATGTGGTCGCCGTAGCCCCCGAGGGCCTCGTCCACCGCGTTGTCGATGATCTCCCACAGACAGTGCAGCAGACCACGGCTGTCGGTGGAGCCGATGTACATGCCCGGGCGCTTGCGCACGGCCTCGAGTCCTTCGAGGACGAGCAGGTGCCGCGCGGTGTAGTTGGAACCGTCCCGGTCTGCTGCCAGCAGCGCTGTGGACGGCACGGACGTCTCGGCGGTCACGCGGTTCGCTCCTCGCTGAATTTCAAGTGGGGCCCTTTGGGGTAAGGGCGCGGCTTCGGTCGCCGCCAAGAGGGTACCCAGGCCTGGTAGAGCCGTTGTAACGCCACCCTCGTCTGAGTTCACACTAGTCCAGAGTCGCATGAGTGTTCGATCCCTCGATGGAGTGAAGTACATATCACGTTCCCTTCGGGGCATGAACCATTTAGGCTCCGGGCACGTCCTCAAGAACAACCGGCAACCCAGCCGGGAGGACAGACATTGACAGACCGCGCGAACCCGTAAGACACAGAGACACGCAATACGGCACATTCGCCGCCAACCGGCAGCAGACAGCCGGCCTCGAAAGATTTTTTCGAGGGAAAGCCCCGAGCGGGAACGTTTTGGGGCTGGTTGGATGTTGACCCTGGTACGACAGCTCGTCGAGCTAGAGAAGAGGCGACGTGACTACTGTTCTGACCCCCGCGAGCCCGCTGACGGCCGCTGACCGCTGCGACCGCTGCGGCGCCCAGGCGTACGTACGCGTGGTCCTGCTCAGCGGCGGTGAACTGCTCTTCTGCGCCCACCACGGACGCAAGTTCGAGCCGGAACTCAAGAAGATCGCCGCTGAGATACAGGACGAGACGGAGCGGCTGACGGCTGTGCCGGCAACCTCCAACGAAGAAGAGCGCTGACAACTCGCGTCAACGACGAGCCAGCTCCGGCGCAAGCCGGTCGACGGGCGGCGTGGCCCCTTTAACAGGGGCCACGCCGCCCGCGCTCTTTGGCGAGAAAGCCCTCAGCCGCCGTCAGCGGCCCGCCCGGGGCCCGTTGACCCGGCGGCCCCTCCCACCCCTTCCAAGGCCCTTACGGCGGCAGACACACGCGTGTAGACGCCAGGACTGCCCGCATGGCCGCAGCCGCTCCCCCAGGACACCAGTCCGATGAGCTTCCCCTGGGCGACGAGCGGCCCTCCGCTGTCCCCCTGACAGGCGTCACGGCCGCCCGCCGTCTCACCGGCGCACAGCATGGTGTCGGCCGCGTAGGCCCCGTCCGAACTGCCTGGATAGGCCCGCTCGCACTGGGCGTCCGGCAGCACGTGCACGCGTGCGGCCCGCAGACTGCGCGCGTAGTCGCCGCCACCCGTGAGATCGCCCCATCCGTAGACGACGGCACTCGTACCCGGCGCGTAGGCGGAATCGCCGTCCGCCGCCATCCCGACCACCGAACTCCGGGGAAGGGACTCGGCGAGGGTGAGCACGGCGAAGTCCCCCGCGTTGCTGCCGCTGTCGTAGTCCGGATTCACCCAGGTGTCGCGCACCGCGATCTCCCGCCCCTGGTTCGACAGCAGATCCGTACGACCGGTGATGACCTTGAGGTCACGCGCTCTGTTCGGCGGCGCCCCGAGCACGTCGTCGCCGAGACAGTGGGCCGCGGTCAGCACAGTCGTGGGACCGACCGCCACTCCGCCGCAGAACTGCCCCGCGCGGGTACCCCCGAACCGGTCACGGCTGGACAGTGCCACCGTCCACGGACTCTCGGAGATGTCGACCGGGAACCCTCCTACGACGATGTCGTCGGCGGCCACCGGAGCCGCCGACAGCAGTGGTATTGCGGTCGCCGCGGCCGCAAGGACCAACGGCCGGGCGAGGGCCCGGACAAAAGGACGGCGCATGCACGTTCCTCACTCTGGGATGGTCACGAGACACCCAGAGTGATCCAGCCCACCGTGCGCCGCACCCGCGCGACGGCGCGCGAAGGCCCGGCCCGCCCTCGTGTCGCAAGTAGGCGAACAGCCGCCTCCCCGATGACCCGGCCCTACTACCGTCAGGCACTTCACAGACATCGTTGCACTACGGAAGAGCGACGTTGCGACACCTCTGCCCGCGGCAACTTCTCTCCCGATTTGCCCGGCTAGACGGTCCCGGTTGACGTAAAGCCGTCTGGTGTCACGGGAGGTCCGATCGATAGCGTTGGCACACTCGCGAGAACCCTCGCCCCACCGGGAGCCCTCCGTGAACCGCCGCCCCACCCTGCCCTTAGGCACTGCGCCGACCGCTGTCGCGGTCCAGGAGATCCCGGCAGTCAACCGCCGAGCGACGAACACGGGGAACAAGATGCCGAAGGGATCGGATCTACAGGTCAACCACGACCTGTTGTCCACGAGCGCCAAGCAACTCGCACAGATCCGCCGCGAGTTCAAAGGGCTGGAGGACTGGAAGAAGGACGTCATGTCCCTGCTCGGCGACGGTGGCATCCAGAGCGCCATGAGCGACTTCGTGGACAACTGGGACAAGAACCGCGAGCGGCTGGTCAAGGAGATCGAGGAAGTCGGGAAAATGGTCAAGACGACCAGCGACGCCTTCAAGGAACTCGACGACAACCTGACCAACGCCACCAAGGGCAAGAAGAAGTAACTCCTCGGACACACAGACCGATGGCATTTCTCAGGGGGAGCATCCATGGCGCGGCCGGCTGACTGGGCGCCGCTCGCAGAAGTCGATCCCGTTCCGGGCGATCCGGAAGGCATCCGACGCGAGGTCACACACATGAAGAAGGTGGCCGAGAAATTGCGTACGCAGGCCGCCGCCATGCAGGCGATCGCCGACTGCGACGGCCTCAAGGGCAAGTACGCCGACGAGCTGGGCGACAAGGCGCGTGGCCTCGGGCGCAGGCTTGACCTGGCCGAGGACCGCTACCGCAAGGTGAAAGGGCACCTCAACAGGTGGGCGGATGACATGGACACCGCCCAGAAGAAGGCCGACCGGGCTCTGGATGACGCCAAAGACGCTCAACGCGTCATCGACGCCCAAAAACCGAACGACAACACAAAGGAGAGCTCCGCCAAGTCCAACAAGGACACGGCATCCGACAATCCGGTCGTCACACGAGCCAAGGAAGACCTGGAAGGGGCCCACCGGAAGCTGAACTCGGCGGTGTCCTTCTACCGCGAGCGCGCGGACCACTACGCGGGCAAGATCCGTTCGTCGATCGACGACGACATGGAGGACAGCTGGTGGAACGACCTCAAGGCATTGGTGAGTGATGCCGACTGGTTGGGGACGCTGGCGGACTGGTTGAGCAATGCCTGCACCCTGCTGGCGATCGCCGCGATCTTCTTCCCGGCCCTCGGCGTGGTGGCCGGGATCCTGACTGGAATCGTCTTCGGCATACACCTCCTGATGGCGATGACAGGCAACGGCTCTTGGTTCGATGTGATCACCGACATCGCGGCGTTCAAGATGGCCAAGAACGGCATCAAGGCGGCCAAGGCGATCAAGTCGCTGCAGACGGAAGGGCGAGTTCTCGCGAAGGGCCTCGCGGAAGAGCAGGCGAAGCGAGCGGCCAGAATGAATCGCGCCGTCACCGGGCGGGGCAGTGGGCGCCTGGGTCGGCTGCGCAGACTCGCGGACAACCAACAAGGGCGGGCAGCCGGTGCCCGGACCCAGAATGAGGCCCTGCCAGTTGCCACCCAGACGGACACGTACAAAGCTCTGGGCGACAAGCGCATGGCCCAGCAGGTCAAGGACATCGAGCGCATGAGCGCCCGATACCCTGACAGCCCGCGGCTGAGCGACATGGCCTCGGAGGCGGCGCGCCAGAAGGGGATCGCGCAGTCCTACTGGATATCGAGTACGGCCCTCGACCTCGGCGGGCGGGCCGGGGACGCGTGGTCCAGCACCTACGTGAATGCCAAGGGACACTTGACGGCGCCTGGAGCGGGGATCGGATCGCAATGGTGAGGCCCGAACCGGAGAAGCGAAAGACAGGTCCCTCCAGGAGCACACGCACCCGGCAGGTACGTCGGGCTCAGCTACGGGGTCGGACCGCCGACATCCGGGAGGGTTCCCCCGCCGGCGCGGAGGGCGGTTTCCGATTCGGTACAGCCGACTCCCCAGCCCCCGCAGCCGATCCGGAAGCGGCGAAGTTCCGCAGACTGGCGGCCCGTGTGCGCTATGTGCTACTCGCGATCGCCCTCGTCATGACCCTCTGGTTCATCGTCGCGTTGCAGGGACGGAAAACAGCGGGGGTTGATCTTCCCGTGCCCACCTGGGCCCTGGACGCCGCCGCGCTCAGTCCCCTGCTGGTGCTGATCCGGTTCTGGAAACCGGAAATCAGGAAGCAGAGCGACACGCTGGAATTCGACCTGCGAGTCCTCAGCGGCCTCTACTTCCTCATGGCCTTCCTCGGCGCCGCGCTGGGCGCCTACTGGCAGCTGTGGCCCGGCGTCGGGCTCGGAGCTGCGGTACACGCAGGCATTTGGTACACCAACCGGCGGGCCGGCGGTCATGGGTGACAGCACCATCGAACCCGCCTCTCCCCCTCTGTCTGGCTATCACGTCCTCCCGGAGGACTGGGTGCAGATCCCGCTTCGACAGAGACACCCAGAGGCCTCCGTACGTTCCGTCGTCACCTCCGCTTTCGCACGCCCGCCGGCCGGCGTGCCGCGTGACAAGTTGGCGCCGCTCCGACTGGAATTGGAACGCAGACTGCTGGCGGCGGTTGCCGAGGCGCGCAAGGCCGATGCACTGGAGCTGTACCTGCCCATGAAGCTGGCGGTTGAGGTGAATCTCGGGGCGTCGTTCACGGTTTCCCTAGCACGCCTTCCAGTGCGCTCCCCTGCCGGCGGCGGCGCGACCTCTACATCTGTCCCGGCCGAGATCGCCGTGCAGTTGCTCGCCGGAGAAAGCCCGACGGATACCTCGGATGTCGATCTCAGCAGCGGTGAGGTCGACGGAGCCCTCGCGGTCCGCCGAGAGCGCGTTGTTTCGGCAGATCCGGCGCGCGGTGCCGAACTCGCGAGCCGCAGGGTGGAGTACCTCGTGGCAGTACCCGCCGATCCCGGCCAGTGGCTCGTGGTTGCGTTCTCCACGATCGGCGCCGGGAATCCCCAGGACGAACTGTCTCAAGCGTTGGTCGAGTGGTTCGACGCGTTGATGACGACCTTTCGATGGAGCTGGACATGACAGATCCACAGGTCGAGCTCGAGCACGAATTCAGTCTCGACATCAACTACAACCCGAGCCGCTGGCTGGAGCTCCCGCCCCGCTGGGACACCGAGGAGTGGCAGGACATCGGTGTCTGGGCGAGCCGGTGCGCCGAGTTGTTCTGGCGGTCGTACGAGCGGAATCCAGGGGAGGCGGGTATCTCGTTCCTCTCGGGTACGCTGCGACGCTTCGCGGAAGCCTTCGCTCCGGAACCCTTCGACACGCGCGTACTGCTGCGCATGTGGGAACCGACGAGCATGCCGCTCCAGGTGTTCACCATGGTCAAGCCCGCCCAGGGTGACCGCGCGGAGACGTTGCGCTCCCTCGTCGGAGCGGAGGATCCGGACGCCGTAGAACCGCCGGTCGTCGAGACCTTCCGTACTGAACTGTGCGGCGAGGGGCTGCGGGCATTCCGCTATCTGCGGCAGGACAACGCCCCCGAGGTGGTCGCCGCCCTTCGCTACGCCTGGCGTGACGAGGAGGTCGGCGCCGACGTGGTGCTGTGGACGGCCACCGACGACACCGCGCGGGTCATCCGGGCAGCCCAGGACATCGAAGAGCTGGCACACCAGGTGAGCGTGGCGGTGTGGGATATCGAAGCGGAGGACGAATCCGTACTGCCAGACCAATGAGATATCTGGACCAGCAGCTGCGTGCTCACACGCGAAAGCGCCCCCGGCCCGGAAACCACCGGGTGGGGGCACTCTCGAAGAATCGACCAGAGGATTCGCCTAGTCGAGGTAGTCGCGCAGCACCTGCGAGCGCGACGGGTGGCGCAGTTTCGACATCGTCTTGGACTCGATCTGGCGGATGCGCTCGCGCGTGACGCCGTAGACCTTGCCGATCTCGTCGAGGGTCTTCGGCTGGCCGTCGGTGAGACCGAAGCGCATGGAGACGACGCCCGCCTCGCGCTCCGAGAGGGTGTCCAGGACGGAGTGCAGCTGCTCCTGGAGGAGCGTGAAGCTGACCGCGTCGGCCGGGACGACGGCCTCGGAGTCCTCGATGAGGTCGCCGAACTCGCTGTCGCCGTCCTCACCCAGAGGGGTGTGGAGGGAGATGGGCTCGCGGCCGTACTTCTGGACCTCGATGACCTTCTCGGGGGTCATGTCGAGTTCCTTGGCCAGCTCCTCCGGGGTGGGCTCGCGGCCCAGGTCCTGGAGCATCTGGCGCTGCACGCGCGCGAGCTTGTTGATGACCTCGACCATGTGCACCGGGATACGGATGGTGCGGGCCTGGTCGGCCATCGCGCGGGTGATCGCCTGACGGATCCACCAGGTGGCGTACGTGGAGAACTTGTAGCCCTTGGTGTAGTCGAACTTCTCGACCGCGCGGATCAGACCGAGGTTGCCCTCCTGGATGAGGTCCAGGAAGAGCATGCCGCGGCCGGTGTAGCGCTTGGCCAGGGAGACCACCAGGCGGAGGTTGGCCTCCAGGAGGTGGTTCTTGGCGCGGCGGCCGTCCTCGGCGATGATCTCCAGCTCGCGCTTGAGCTTGGGGGCGAGCTTGTCGGCGTTGGCCAGCTTGTCCTCGGCGAACAGACCGGCCTCGATGCGCTTGGCGAGCTCGACCTCCTGCTCGGCGTTGAGCAGCGGGACCTTGCCGATCTGCTTGAGGTAGTCCTTGACCGGGTCGGCGGTGGCACCAGCGGCGGCGACCTGCTGCGCCGGCGCGTCGTCCTCGTCCTCGTCGGAGAGCACGAAGCCCGCGCTCTCGGCGCCCTCGGGCTCGTCGCCGGTCTTCGGCGTCTCCTCGAGTGCTTCCTCTTCGGTGGCCTCGGCGTCGTCCTTCTTGGCACCGGTCTTCTTCGCCGCCGCGGGTGCTGCCTTCTTGGCGACGGTCTTCTTCGCGGCCGCCGTCGTCTTCTTGGCGGTCGTCTTCTTGGCAGCGGCCTTGGGGGCGGAGTCGTCCTCGACGGACGGGTCCGCGACGGGCGCCGCCGGCGTGGCGGTGGCGGTGGCCTTCTTGGCGGTCGCCGTCTTCGCCGCGACCGTCTTGGTGGCGGTGCGCTTGGCCGGACTCTTCGCTGCGACGCTCTTTCGTGTGCGCTTGGGCTCCGCGGCACTGACCATCAGCGCCACACCCTCTTCCTCGAGGATCTGGTTGAGGCTGCGCAGTACGTTCTTCCACTGAGTGGCCGGAATCTGGTCAGCTTCGAAGGCCCGACGCACATCGTCGCCGGCGATCTGCCCCTCAGCCTTTCCCCGCTCAATGAGAGCCATGACAGAGACGGACTCGGCGATCTCCGGCGGGAGCGTACGGGATGTGCTGGCCGACACGAACAACCTCTCGGAACGTTGGAAAACGGCTTCCGGCCCCGTCCATGACGGACAGGAGCCGACCACCGGCTTGGGGATTGGGCCGACGGCGCGGGCCGGGGAGATACACAGCGCCTGGAACGGCGTCCGTATTCCCTCCTCGGCAGTCACCTCTTAGGTCATCGTGCTGTTCCCGCGAGCGTTACGCCCAATCTGCGTGGCCCGAGTCACACCCCGTAAGCACTCAAAAACGGTCAGACACGGGCAGAGGAGGTCACGTATGCCCCCGATCGGGGCTTCCGCGACACTCGGACGACCGTGTCGCACCGTCGGACCCCGCGGGATCCAGGGATCGCGCGGGGTCCGACGGAAGACGGTTCGACGGCCGAGCGATGCCCAGGAGGGGGAGGCATCCCCCGGCCGCGCCGCCCTCGGACCGCGGTCAGTGCTCGCGCGGCGCCGGCACCACGCGCTCCACCTCGGGGTGGACGGTCAGCAGCTGACGCATGGCCGCCTCGGCGCCCCCGCCGTCGCCCGTGGCGAGCGCGTCGGCGATCCGGCCGTGGTACGCCAGCGACGCCTCGGTCGGCCGGTCACACCCCGTGACGGGGTTGCCGGAGACCTGAAGGGCTGCCGACACGATCCCGGAGAGGTGCTCCAGCATGCGGTTCCCGGAGACCTGGATGAGCAGGGAGTGGAATTCGGCGTCCGCGCGGGAGAACGTCAGCGCGTCGCCCTGCGCCATCGCGTGCCCCATGATCTCGACCATGTCGGTGAGCCGCTGCTGGACGTCCTCACGCCCGTGCCCGGCGGCGAGGCGGGCGGCCAGCGGCTCGATCGTCCAGCGCAGCTCGCTCAGCTCGCGGCGCTGGTCGTCGCGCTGCGGCCCGAAGGCCCGCCACTCGATGATGTCCGGGTCGAGGAGGTTCCAGTCGCTGACGGGACGCACGCGCGTGCCGACGTTCGGCCGGGCGCTGACCAGGCCCTTGGCCTCGAGGACGCGAAGCGACTCGCGGACGACGGTACGGGAGACCTCGAAGCGCTGGCCGATCTCCTCGGGCACCAGTGGGCGGTCGGCGCCCAGGTCGCCGGAGACGATCATCTGCCCCAGCTGCTGGACGAGTTGGCCGTGCAGCCCGCGTCCGCGGCTGCCCGCGGCACGCCGGCCCACGCGGCCCAGCTCCTGGTGGTCCGCGCCGTCCCAGACGGAGGTGTTGACCCGGTCGGCGACAGGGGCCTCGGCATAGGGGTAGCGGTCGAGTTCGCCCGGGCCGGCGAGGCCGGAGTCTGCGGAGCGGGCGGCGGTCATCATGGTGTGCGCAAGGGTACTCACGGATCCTTTGTCGGCTCTCTCCCCAACTCCCTTGAGGTCTTTGGTGAAAAGCACACGAAAGGGTGATCGCTCACCCCGTCGCAATTGACGCCTTATCGGAAAGAAATGGGCTTTCCCCGGGGAGTTGTGCGCAAGGTGCGTCGGAAGAGCGCGGACGGTCGTCATCGAACCCTGCTGCGCAGGGTCGTGAGCAGATACGCGCAGAGCAGCGCGGTCAGCGACAACGTGAGTGCGCCGCCCACGGGTTGACCGACCACGCGCGCCATGGCGGACAGATAGCGCTCTCCACCGAAGGGCCACTGCAACAGGAGCACCTCGCGCAGCCGCAGCGGAAGTCCGGCCGCCATCCGTACAGACGGTCCCGCCAAGGCCTTGTGTACGAGCGGTACGACGAGAACCGGCACCGCGACCACCGCCGCGAGCCCCGCCGTGGTGGACCGGAAGACCCCGGCGGCCAGCACTCCGGCCCACGAACAGCCCACCACGAGCCCGATCCAACTCGCGCTCAACGGCAGCCAGTCGGCGGGAACTTGTGCGAGCTCCCGTCCGTAGACGAGATAGAGCACTTCGGCGTCGCAGCCGACCGTGAGGAAGGCCAGCATCAGCGCGGTGGCCGCGGCGACGAGGAGTTTCGCGGCGAGCAGCCCCAGCCGTCGGGGCACGGTGCCGCGGTCCGCCGCCAGGGCGGGGTGACGGAACTCGTCGCCGAAGGCCAGCGCGCCGAGCAGTCCCGCACCGAGCGCGGCGGGCGGCAGCGGCAACTCCCTCGGCCACGCGGCCAGCAGGCGCGACTGCGGGGTGTGGCCGATCCGCGCCAGGAGCACGGCGGTGAGAGCGGACACGACGAGCACGGCGGCTGCCGTGAGAAACCCGGTGCCGATTCCGGCGGCACGACGGATCTCGTAGCGCAGGGGGCGGAGGGGGCTGGGGGCGGGGCGGACGGAGATGGGGGGCGGGAGGGGGGCCAGGGCGTCGAGGGTGCGGGCTCGGGTGGGGCGGGGGGTCGGGGTTGGAGTGAGGGGTGTTGTTGACGTCGGATTCGGCGCGGGTGTGGGTGTCGAGGGATTCAGAAGCGGGGTCTCGGCGAGAGGAAATGCGGGCGGCTCGTCGGGGTGATGAGCTTGCGGATGGTTGACCGTAGAGGTGTCCTGTGCGACCTGCGCATCCCGGGGATCGTCCGAGCCGGAGCGCAGCCGTTCGGCGCCGGGTGCGGCGGGTTCGCGGAGTGCGTCAACTTCGGCTGACTCGCTGGTCGCCGCTCCCGGGCCCATGTCCCCGATCTCGTCGGCGAGTTGGTGTACGAGGATGCTGTGGCGGAACGCTGTCTCGCCGACGTCGGCGCACGTACTGCCGTAGACGGAGAGCCGGTTGCCGGCCTCGCGGACGACCTCCACGGAGCGTTGCGCGGTCCGGGCTTCCTTGGCGAGGAGGGCCGCGAGGCGGGCGGCGTACGGGGTGCGGACGGCGACTCGGGGGCGCAGTCGGGTGCGGGCGAACTCGGTGGCCTCCTGGTCGGCGACGAGTCTGCCCTGCTCCAGGGTGACGACCCGATCGGCCGCGCGGGCGGCCTCCTTGGGGTCGGTTGTCGTCAGCAGGACCGTGCCGCCCTGTTCCGTGTGGGCGCGCAGCATGCCGTGCAGCCAGTGGGCCTCACGGGTGGAGAGCCCGTCGGCCGGATCGTCGAGGACGAGGGTGTGCGGGTCGGAGAGCAGGGCACAGGCCAGGCCGAGGCGGCGGTCCATGCCGCGCGAGAGGGTGCCGAGGCGTTCGTCGCGCAGGCTGACCAGGCCGACCACTTCGAGCACTTCGTCGGCGCGGCGACCGGGCACGCCGGCTGCCGCGCACAGCATGCGGAGATGACCGCGGACCGAGCGGGACGGGTGGCCGGGTACGTCGCCCAGGAGCACGCCGACCTCGCGCGACGGGTGGGCGATGCGGTGCAGGGGGCGGCCCCTGAAGTAGGTGATGCCACGGCCCTGTTGGAGTTCGAGCATGAGTCTGAGCGCCGTCGTCTTGCCTGCCCCCGCCGCTCCGAGCAGCGCGGTGACATGGCCCGCGCGCGCCTCGAAGGAGACGTCGTCGACGGCGGGCGGAAGGTCCTTGCGGGGGTTGCTGGTCAGTCCGAAGGCCTGGATCACCCGAAGCAAGATAGCGCGCTATGTCCGGTTTTTGGGGCATCGCACGGCCCGCCCCACGAACGGGGATCGGCGCTGTGGCCGGACTCTCGTCGTCAGACCTCGGGGCGCAGCATCGGGGGGTTGAGCAGTGTGGCGCCGCCGGCCCGGAAGAGTTGGGCGGGGCGGCCGCCCTGGCGTGTGGTGGTACCGCCGGTGGGGACCAGGAAGCCGGGTGTGCCCGTCACCTTGCGGTGAAAGTTGCGGGGGTCGAGTGCCACGCCCCACACCGCCTCGTAGACGCGGCGCAGCTCGCCGACGGTGAACTCGATGGGGCAGAACGCCGTGGCGAGCGACGAGTACTCGATCTTGGAGCGGGCGCGTTCGACGCCGTCGGCCAGGATCTGGGCGTGGTCGAAGGCGAGCGGTGCCACGGGCTCCTCGTCACGGCCGTAGCCGCTCTGTTGCAGCAGTTCGTCGACCGGTGCCCAGCGGGCGTAGCTCGCGTCGCCGCCGGCCCTGGGTGCGGGCAGGTCGGGGGCGAGGGCCAGGTGCGCGACGCTGACCACGCGCATCCGAGGATCCCGCTTGGGGTCGCCGTAGGTCGCGAGCTGTTCCAGATGCGCCCCGTTGTCCGGGGCGGGGACGGTCTGGTCGTGGGCGCGCAGCCCGGTCTCCTCGGCCAGTTCGCGTGCCGCCGCCTGTGCCAGGTCCTCGTCGGCCCGTACGAATCCGCCCGGTAGCGCCCAACGCCCCTGGAAGGGTGGTTCGCCCCGCCGTACCGCCAGCGCGCACAGGGCATGGCGGCGCACGGTCAGCACGACCAGGTCCACGGTGACGGCGAAAGGCGGAAAGGCTGACGGGTCGTAGGGCATGCGGCGATCATAGTCGTCTGCCTGACGATAAACACTCCCTTCGTCGGTCGCTTCGGTGGCTGATCCACTTCGTTCCGGTATGCGTCCCGTGGGCCGCTCCTCCCCGTTCTCGTCCGCTCGCGCCCGGCGTGCGCCGGTGGGTCGTCCGAGGTCACACGCCCAATTGCAGACCGTCGGCCGCCTCCTCGACCATGGCGAGGCCCAGTCGGCTGACCCGGACGGAGAAGGGGGCTCCGGCGACCCGCAGGCCCGTCAGGACGAGCTCGCCGAGGGGTGCGCTGTGCACGGGGCGCAGTGTGAGCGTGCCCGCCGGGGCGTCGGGGCGGATGCCCGCGAGCGCGGCGGGGAGCAGCACGCCGGCCGCCGCCGCGGTGGCCGCCGGTCGGCAGGCCGCCGGGTGCGGAAGGGGAGCGCTCCCGTCGGTGCGCTGCACGCCGGCGTACATCTCGGGCAGCCGGTGGCCGAAGGCCTCGGCCGCCCCCAAGGTGCCCCGCAGCAGCGAGGCCGCCTCCTTCTCGTAACCGGCGGCGGCGAGGCCGGCGACCGCGACCGCCGTCTCGTGGACCCGTACGGCGCCGCTGCGGTGGCCGAAGGGGTTGTATCCGGCTTCCTTCGCGCCGAGTCCGCGCAGTCCCCAGCCCGTGTCCATGGCGGGACCGCCCAGCAGTCGTGCGAGTTGTTCGGTCTGCACCTTGTCGAGCAGGCCCGGGGCCAGTTCGCCGCCGCCCAGCAGGCCGGTGTCGAGGAGGTGGACGGCGGTCGCGCCCAGGTAGGGCACCACGCCTCCGTCGGGCGCGCGGGCGGCAGCCGGCCTGCCTCCGCCCAGGTCGTCGATCCAGAACTCCTCCCGGAACGCCCCGCGCAGCGCCTGCGCCCACCGCCGCAGCTCGGCGCCGCCCGGTCTACCGAAGTCCTGGAGCAGATCGGCGCCGAGCAGGGCCGCACGGTGGGCGTGGGCCTGCGTCTCGCAGCGAACCGGGCCGCCCGGGTGCGGGTCGTGCAGGTAGGTGCCGTCGCCCACGGTCGCCAGCAGCCAGGTCAGACAGCGCTCGGCCGCAGGCAGCAACTCCTCCGTCTCCTGCTCGGGAAGCCCCCAACGGCGGGCCTCCGCGAGCAGGGCGGGGAAGAGCAGCGTGCCTTCCGTGCCGGTGCACCCCGGCGGCAGATGAGGGCCTGCATCCCGGCGTGGTCCGGGGATCATGCCGGATCGTGGCCCCGGGTCCCGGAGTTGAGTGCGCGCGAGGGTGCGCAGGGTGCCCGAGGCGAGGCGGGTGCCGAGGGGCAGGGTCATCCGGGCCGCGGCGAGTGCCTCGGCCGGGGCGAGACCGCAGCGCCACGGTGCCCCCGCCGCGAGGTGTGTGTCGGAGGGATGGGCGGGGTCCCGTAACTGCAGGGCCTGGAGATCTTCGATGCTCGTCCGCAGCAGCGGCTCGACTCTGGGGTCGTCGCCCGAGGCGCGGGCCGTGGCGAGCGGGCTCGTCGCGGCACGGCCCACAGCTCGGACGGGTCCCGTTCCGTCCGAGCGCACCCGTAGCTCAAGGCTTCTGCTGCCGCCCGGAGGCAGTTCGAACTCCCAGCGCAGCAGCCCCGCCGAGGCCAGCATGTCGGCGGGCGGTGGATCCGCCGTGACCGACGAACGCCCGGTGGCGCCGGTCCAGCGCAGGCCCGAGTCGTGGACGCTGGCGGGCAGTTCGGGGCCCGTGACCCCGGACGCGATCGCCGCCAGGTCGGCCAGGTCCGTGGCGAGGGCGACCTCGACGGGCACGCGCAGCGGGCGGAGGGACGCGCTGTGCAACGTGATCCGCTCGGTTCCGTCCGCGTGACGGATGCGTTCGACGACGACGTCCGGGTCCGGGCCGGACTGCGGGGACGCGCGCAGCGTGCCCACGAAGCGGGCCCGGTCGGCGGCGGTCATCCGGGCCTGGATCGCCAGCGGTTCACGTCCGGCGACCCGGATCTGGCACCGGGAGAGCACGCGTCGGCCTGCTCGGTAGAACCCCTCCAGTCCCTGGCCCGTCAACTGTCCTTGGTCTGTGGAGATGGCGAGGGCGGGGAGGGCGACGCAGATGAGGGTGGTGTGGGTGGGGGGTAGGTCGAAGGGGCGGCGGGGGGTGGGGGGAGTGGAGGCGCCGGATGAACTGGGCTGACCGGACTGCCCGGACGCACCGGACTGCCCGTATGGACCGCGGTGACCGCGTGGACCGTGCGGACTCGGCGGTGTCGGACCGCCGCGGGCGGGTTGCCCCGGGCTCGCTGGACGTTGTTCAGGTCCGAGATGGTCGGAACGATCGGCGGCGGAGGAGGGCGGAGTCGGCTCATACATGGGCGGCTTCTTCTGCTCTCTGTGCACCTCGGGCGTGCGCGGCGCCGTAGGAGATCCGGATGGACGTGGGCGATGCGACGGCAGGGCCCAACCAGGCGTTCCGCCACTCAGGTGAACGGAACCGGGCTCCTCCTGGTCACGCCCCGAGCGGCCCGAGCCGACCGAATGGCGGCGGTGGACCTGATTGCCTCCGCCCACTTCCTCTCGCCGCCCGCGCAACGCGTCGCGGTGGCCGTCGGTTCGGCAGCACCACCCCTTGCCCACCTGGCAGTTGCTCACGGCCTGCCCTCGATGCCGTCGTCCGCCAACGGTGCCCGGGGACGCGGAATGCTCGCCCCGCTTCCACGACCGTCCGTCCGGGCGGGGCGAGGACGGGAGCGGGCGCCGGTCGGGCGAACACGGCGTCGGAGGCGTGAGGAACCCCCCGATGCGGACGCAGGTGCCGGTGCAGCCCCGGGCGCCGACACCGGCCCGGCTTCCGACGTAGGCCGGGACTCGGGCGCAGACCCGATCGCCGACGCGAGCCCACCCGCCGGCGTAGACCTATCCGTCGGCGCAACCCCCGCCGACGGCACGGCCCCCGCCGTATCCGCCTCGAAATCCCCCTCGAACGACACCTCAGGCTCCCCCCACTCCGTCCGCTCCGCTCGCGCCGCCCCCGCTCGCCCTCGGTCATGCCGTTCCGCTCGCAGACAGCGGCGAATGGATTCCGGGTCCAGGCCCTCGTTGCAGGCTTGGTGGAGCAGGCGGGCGAAGAGGTAGTCGGGGTCGGCGCCGAGTGCCATGGCGAGGGCTTCGCGGGCTTCGAGTTCGTCGCCGGTGGACCAGGCGACCCAGCCCGCGAGGGTCAGGGGTGCCGCGGCGTGTTCGCGGTACGGGCCGACGCAGCGGCGGGCGAGGGTGCGCCAGAGTCGGAGTGCCGGGACGGCGTCGTCGCCCTCCATCCATTCGGCCGCGCGGTCGCGGGTGGCACGGTCCTGCAGGCCGAGGATCAGGGTGGCCGCTTCGTCGTGCCCGACCAGTTCGTCGTCGCGGAGGTCCGATGTGAACGGGCCGGAGGCGGGCGGTACTTCGGTCAGACGGCAGATGATCCGGCCGGCCAGCTCCAGGGTTTCCTTGCCCACCTCCGTGCGGCTGGCGTCGTCGAGGATCCTCGGAACCAGCGCCATGTTGGCCGCGTCCAGGGCGACTTCCTGTTCCAGGGCAGCCGCTGTCTCCCAGGGCAGCAGCCTGGCGCGCAGCTCGCGAAGGGTGCCGCGTACCTGGAGGCCGGCGTAGGTGGCGGCGGCCGCCAGCACGGAGGTGCCGGGCAGGCCCATGGGGAGGCCGTCGAGAGGACAACAGGCCTGGTTCGCGCAGCAGTAGGACCAGAAGCGGCCGTCCGAGATGCACAGGGCCTCGATCACCGGCACGTCCAGCTGTCCGCACTCGACGCGCAGTTTCTGGGCCAACGGGCGCAGTCGCTCCATGACCTGGCGGCCCGACTCGCCCTCCGCCGGTTCCTGGCAGAGGTACGCCACCATCTGCTCGGGCTTGGCGCCCCTGCGCTCGCTGCCCGTCACCAGCCCGTGGGCCAACTGCCGGGCCACGGACGCCCAGTCGTCCGCGCCGGGCGGAATGCCCAGCCGGGCCCGGCCGCCGAACCTGCCTCGGCCGTCCTTGTCGTGCAGGGCAACCAGCACGATGCTGTCCTCCGGGCGGTACCCGAGCAGATATGGCAGGGCGTCCGCCAGTTCGGCCGGGGTGCGCAGGGTGACCTGGTGGTCTGCGCCGTGATGGTCGTATGCACTCGGTTCGAGTGACGGTGTGCCGTTTTCGGATGATCCAGCGGTTTCGCCGTGATTCGTCATGCGCAGACGATCTCGCGGATCTTGATATTCCGCTTTGCCCTGTGGATAACTCGGGCCAGGGACACGACAACGCCATGACCGGCACCGCTACGACAACACCGCCTGCGACAAGACCGGTCACGGCGGCACGGACCCCGCCGCCGACAGGATCCGGTGGCGTCGGCTATCCGAAAGTGCGGCTCAATCCTCGACCCAGCCGTGGCCCTCGCTGAACTTCACCAGCGCGGCGCGGATGGTGAGGATCTGCTCCGCGGTCAGCAGCGGACTAGCGGCCAGCAGCAGTTCCGTCACATCACGCCGGTACTCCTGGGCGCTGAGCACGTCGCACATCACGTTGCCGTTCTCGTCGAGCGTCACCGCCCTCGGGCCCGCCTCGTGCGACCGACGCGGCACCGGCGGTGCGGCACCCTCAGGGAGACGGATGTTCGACGCTTTCAGTCCTCGATCGCCGCTCTCCACGTCGAATTCGACGACCAGACCGGAGCGGATGTACTCCTCGGGAATGAGGAGATCGTTCACATGCAGGAAAATGTCCTCGCCGCCGGCATCCGACGCGATGAACCCATACCCACGCACACTGTCGAAACGCACTACACGACCCGCAACCATGCGGACCCCCAACTCTTCGAAACCCCACCCGTCCGGGGCCCTTCCCCGGACACACGGCTCCAGCATGTCATCAGCGAGGCTCAGGTCAACGCTGCTGTCGCTCACCCGTACGCCGCCGCGCCTCCACTCCGTACGCCGCGCCCCACTCCGTATGCTGCGCCCTCACCCCGTACACCGCACCCCTCAGCCCGAACACCGCACCCCTCACCTCACTCCGTACGCAACGCCCGTCCCGTCCCCGTCCGAGCCGCCCACCCCGCCGGCAGCAGCGCGCCCGTCGCCGCGATGACCACGCCGCCCAGTGCGAGGAGCACCAGCAGGCCGGGACCGTAGATGTCGATGTCGGCGGTCGGGATCTCGGTGCCGGCCGAGCGGCCCATCGCCGGCATGACGACGTGATGCAGGGCCACGCCGAGCGGTACGCCGACAGCGCCGGCCACCAGACCCGTGGCTGCGACGGAGGTGAGCACCATGCTGACGACCTGGCGCGGGATCATCCCCAACGCCTTGAACACCCCTAGGTCGTGGACCCGTTCGCGGGTGTCGAGGACCACCGTGTTGAGGACGCACAGGCAGGCCACGACCACGAGCATCGCCGTCAACATCGCGATCAGGGACTGCATCACCAGGATGACGGTCGAGGCGCGGCCGTCGTCGGAGCTCGTGGCGACTCCACCGATCTTCTCCAGTTGGGTGTTGAGCCCGTCCAAGTAGGCGCCTTTGTCCGCGCCCTTGGTGAGTTCGACCGTGAAATTGTCCAGCTTCACGTCGGGCACGATCCGCGCCACCGACGCGGCGTCGGCCCGCACCGCCATCCCCTGGTCACCGAGGTCGAAGATCTCGCCGACCAGCTTGAGCCGCACGCTGTGCCCCTGGTCGGTCAGCGTCACGGTGTCCCCGATGTTGGCCCCAGTAGCCTGAAGGAAGCGGGCCGGCGCCACCGCCTCGCCCGGCGCGGAGAACCAGCGCCCCGACACCATCACCTGGCCGACGCCCTCGGCGTCACCCTCGTACACCACCAGCGGTGTACCGCCCTTGACGCCCGCGACGCTCACAAAGGTCTTGCCGGTGCCGAAGTACGACCCAGTGCCCGACTGCGCCTTGATCGCCGCCGCGACCTCGTCCGGGTCGGCCAGCTTCACCTCGCCCTGCGGATCCGCCGTCGTGCCGGGCGCGCCGCGACCTTCCTGGTCCGCGCGCGTCACGGCCTCGCCGTCACCACCCGCCGCCGCTGCACGGTCGCCCGCTCCACCCCGCCCCGGCACATCCGGCCGTCCCACCGTGCTGACGGTGACATCACCGGACGAGTCCGGGTCGCCGCTCGTCTGGATGGCGGACAGCGAACTGCCCAACCCCACCGCGAAGGTGATCGCCAGCGCGCCGAAGCCGACGGCCGCCGCGGTGGTCGCCGCGCGCGCAGGACGCGCGAAGGGCGTCGCGAGACCCAGGCTCACGGAACGCGGCACCGGCAACCGGGCCAGAAGCCCGCGGACGTGCCGCCCACGGTCTTCGCTGGGCGTGCGCCCGACGTTGATCGCCACCGCGGTACGCAGTCGGGCCGCACGCGTCGCCGGGCCCAGCGCGGCGGCCGTCACCAGCGCCAGGGCCGCGAGGGGCACCAGGAGGTCGATCCAGAGCGGGATGAGGAGGGCACTCGTGCCGTACGCGGTCTCGACCTCGTTCAGCATCGGGACCGCGAGCAGGTTGCCGGCGACCACGCCCAACAGCGCGCCGAGCGAGGCCGGGATCAGGGCCTGTGCGACGTACGCCCGGCCCACCTGCGACGGCGTGAAGCCGATGGCCTTGAGGATGCCGATCCGTCGGGTGGACGCGGCGACCGCGCCGCTGACCACGATGGAGATGACGAGCACCGACATCGCAAGGGCGATGAGCGCGAATGCGCTCACGAACGGGACGAACGCCGACACGTTGTTGTCCGCGATCTGCTTCACGTCCAGCCACGACTGCGCACCGCGCAGGGCGCCGTCGGGCAGCTCCGCGGTGACGGCCTTCTTGTCGGCCGCGACCGCCGATCTGCTGTCGGCGTCGTCGAAGCGGTAGAGCATCTGGTAGCCGGAGTCCGCGCCGGACGCGGCCAGTCGGCTCAGCTGTGCGGGCAGCACCCAGGCGTCAGCGCTCTCGCCGACCGACTCGGCGATCCCCGTCACGGTCAACTCCGCTGTGCCGTCCGGGCCGGTGGCCTCCAGCTTGCTGCCCACCGCGGTGTCCGGCGTGCGCGCGCCGGTCTCCAGCACGATCTCGCCGGGCTTCGAGGCCCACTTGCCCTCGACGAGGTTCACCTGGTCCACGGGCTGTTCCGCCTTGGCACGGCCGACCACCGTCATAGGCAGCGGAGCCATGCCCGGCGGCCCGCCGCTCGGCGATTCGAGCCGCAGCGAAGCCACGGGGAACGGACCGGCCGCCGCGGCCACGCCGTCGGCGTCTCCGGTCGCCGCCAGTTGCGTCGACGACACCTTCGTCGCGTCGAACTCCACGCTCAGATGCGCCCCTTGCTGTTTGGCGAACGCATGCTCGAACGGCCCCTGCGAGGCCACCAGCAGCCCGGCGCCCAGCACCGAGGCCGCCACCGCGAGCAGGGTCGTCAGCACCATCACGACGGTCTGCACCCGGCGCCGCCCCACGCCCGCGCGGACGACGCGGCCGAGCGCACCGCCGCCGCTCCGACTCGCCCGGCCGTTCTGGGCGCCCCCGGGTGGCGGAGACGCGCCGAGCTCCGCGAGTCGGCTGCTCGTCGGCCCCAGCGCGCTCATCGAGCCGCCTTCGGCATGGTGTGTGCGGTGTCCCGGGCGACCCGTCCGTCGACCAGCTCGACGGTCCGGGTCGCGCAGGCCTCCGCCAGCGACAGGTCGTGGGTGACGAGCATCATCGTCTGCCCGTCCGCGTTGAGATCGCGCAGCAGCGCCTGTACGTCCGCCCCCGACGCGGAGTCGAGCGCTCCGGTCGGCTCGTCGGCCAGCAGCAGCGCGGGACTGTTCATCAGTGCCCGGGCCACCGCGACCCGCTGGCGCTCGCCGCCGGAGAGCCGGCCGGGGTGGGTGTGCGCGTGCCGGGCGATGCCGAGACGGCCGAGCAGTTCGTCGGCACGTGCTGCGGCCCGGGCGCGGGGCATGCCCGCGAGTTGGGCCGACAGCAGGACGTTGTCGATGACGGTCAGGTCGTCCAACAGGTTGAAGAACTGGAAGATCATGCCGATCCAGGCCCTGCGGTACTTGGCGGACCCGGTCTCGTTCAGCTCGTCCACCCGCACTCCGGCGATGGTCACGCCGCCCTCGGTCGGCCGGTCGAGGCCCGCGACCAGGTTCAGCAGTGTCGACTTGCCGCTGCCGGACGGGCCCAGCACGGCGACCGCCTCGCCGGACCGCACGTCCAGTGTCAGCCGGGACAGCGCGGGCGGGCCCTCGTCGTACACCTTGCTCACGTCACGCAGTTCGATGAGCGGGTCGATCAGGTCCCTCACGGCGCCTCCAGGTGTGCCACTTCTCGTGTCGTGCTCGCAGAAGCTAGGTGTGAGAGGTCGGGCACCGCGTCGGTCGCTGTGCCGAAGGTTCCTACCGTGTGCGGCGGAGGCCCGGCGGCCTCAACCCAACGATGTAGTCGAGAGGTTGAGACCGGATCGACTCGTGGGCCGATCCCCGGAGTGCGCCCGCTTGCCACAATGGGCCGGTGAATTCAGCGGGCCGGATCCGTCGACGGTGGCCGTTCCCCGCGAGGGGGTCGTGGGCAGGCGCAGTTCAGTCGTTCCGTGGGCGAGGAGCCTCGGTGCTGCGCGCCATCGGCATGCCGCCGCGGCGCTCGCGCTGGACCTGGATCGCCGATGTGCTGCTGGCCGCCGTGCTCGCGGTGGGTACGGTCTCCACCGACCTGGACCGCTCGACCTACGAGAACCGGCCGCAGGTACCCGGCGTCTCGGCCTCGACGGCGCCCTCGATCCCGCCGGCCCGCCCTGTCCCGCCGCCGGAGCCGGAGCCCGTTCCCGCTCAGCACACCGACCGGAACCTGCCCCCCGTCGAGCCGTGGGAACTGGCGCTGGCCGTGCTTTCCGCGGCCCCACTGGCGCTGCGCCGACGGTATCCGCTGGCCGCGTTCTGGGCGGCACTGGCCGCCACCGGGCTGTTCCACCTCGGCGAGCTAACCGAGGACGCGGCGGTGTTCACCTTCGCGAGCACGCTGATCGCGGCCTACAGCGCGGCCACGTACAGCCCCTACCGCGTGCCGTCGTTGGTGAGTCTGGCGGCGGGCGGCGTCGCGTTCGGCACGCTGTCCCTGCTGCCCGATATAGACCGCGGTCTGATCCCGCTGCTGATGCTGCTGCCGGTGGCGCTCGCCGCCAACCTGGTGCACGCCTGGCAGCAGCGGGGCCGCGCCCAGCAGGAGGCGACCCGGCTCGCGGTCGAGCGCGAACGCTCGCGTATCGCACGGGAGTTGCACGACGTCGTCACCCACAACGTCAGCATGATGACGATCCAGGCGGGCGCCGCGCGCAAGACCCTCGACGCCTCCCCCGACCAGGCCCGCGAGGCGCTGCGGGCCGTCGAGGCGGGCGGACGGGCGGCGCTCGCGGAACTGCGGCACGTCATGGGCCTGTTGACGATGGCCTCGGACGGAGCGGAGTCGGCCGCGACGGCCGACCTGGCACCGCAACCGGGCCTGGGCCAACTCACCGAACTGACCGGCCGGGTGCGTGGCACAGGCGTACCCGTCGAGGTGTCCGTCACCGGCACCCCGGCCCCGCTGCCCGCGGGCGTGGACCTCACGGCGTACCGGGTGGTGCAGGAGGCACTGACCAACACCGTCAAACACGCCGCCGGTGCCACGGTCACGGTGTCCGTGGAGTACGCGCCGGGCGAACTGCGCGTGGCGGTCGAGGACACCGGCGGACAGCGCAGGTCACGGGTACCGGGCAGCGGCCGCGGCCTGATCGGACTGCGCGAACGGCTCGCATTGTACGGCGGTACTCTGTCCGCCGGCAGTCGCCCGCGCGGGGGCTTCGCGGTCCTGGCGATCATCCCGCTGGAGGTCGAGTGAGCACCGAGGCACGGCACACCGGCGACGGCAGCGGGCCGCCCCGGGTGGTGATCGCCGACGACCAGGCGCTCGTCCGCACCGGTTTCCGGATGATCCTCGCCGCGGACGGCATCGAGGTCGTCGGCGAGGCGACCGACGGCGACGAGGCCGTGACCGTCGTCCGACGCACGCTCCCTGACGTCGTGTTGATGGACATCCGCATGCCGGGCACGGACGGCCTGGAGGCCACCCGCCGCATCCTCGGCCCGGACGCCCCCTCGACCCCGCCGCGGGTCATCATCCTCACAACATACGACCTCGACCAGTACGTCTACGGGGCCCTCTCGGTCGGCGCCAGCGGCTTCCTGCTCAAGGACGTCACCCCGGAGCACCTCTCCGCCGCCGTCCGCCTGGTCCGCTCCGGCGACGCCCTGCTCGCGCCGTCCATCACCCGCCGCCTCGTGGAACGCTTCGCCATGCCCACCGGGCGCACGACCACGATGCACCGCGACCTGTCCACGCTCACCCGGCGTGAGCTGGAGGTCCTGGAGTCCCTGGCCCGCGGTCTGAGCAACGCGGAACTCGCCGCCCGATTCCACCTGAGCGAGGCGACGGTGAAGACGCACGTGACGCACATCCTCGCCAAACTCCAACTCCGCGACCGCGCCCAGGCCGTCATCGCCGCCTACGAGACGGGCCTGATCACACCGGGCTCCCTGGAGACCCCGTCGGCGGGCTGACGGTCCACCGGATCGGGACATCCCTACGGTCCGCCGGCCCAACTAAGGCTCACCACCCGGCTGTTCAATACCGCGCCGCTCCCCCGCGCGCGGTATCTCAGCCCGCCACCGCGAGAACCAACGGAAGCACCGGACCACTGCCCGCCTTCCGCAGCAGCCGGGCGGCGACCGCGAGAGTCCAGCCGGAGTCGCTGTAGTCGTCCACGAGCAGGACGGGACCGGGCGAAGCGGCCAGCGCCTCGGCCAGTTGATCGGGTACGGCGAAGGCGCCTGACAGCGCCTTGACGCGCTGCGCCGAGTTGCTGCGCCGGGTCGCGTGCTCGCCGCCTGGTCCGGTGTACGCCAGCGCGCCCAGGAAGGGGAGGCGGCCGACGATCGCGATGCCCTCGGCGAGGGAACCGACCAACTGCGGGCGGGCCAGGGACGGTACGGCGACGACTCCGACGGGGCGCGCGGAGGCGTCCGGGCCGCTGGACGCCCAACCGCCCGTGGAACGCGCCCAGTCGGCGATGACGTCCACCGCGGCCCTCAGGGCGGCCTCGGGAATCGGCCCGTCGGGGGCGTGCTCGGCCAGCAGCGGGCGCAGCCGGTTGCCCCAGCCGATGTCCGAGAGCCGCCCCAGGGCCCGCCCGGTGGAGCACTGCTCTCCGACCGGGATACGGCCCTTGAGGTTGATGCCCAGCGCGGGCAGCCCCGTCGGCCACATCCGGCGCGGCTCGACCTCCACGCCCGGCCGGTCCAGTTCCTTCGCCGCCCCCGTCAGCGACTCGGCCGAGACGGAGGGATCGGCCCACGCCCCCGCGCAGTTGTCGCACCGGCCGCACGGAACCGCGCCCTCGTCGTCCAGTTGACGGCGCAGGAACTCCATCCGGCACCCGTCCGTGCTCACGTAGTCCCGCATGGCCTGCTGCTCGGCCGCCCGCTGCCGCGCCACCCACGCGTACCGCTCGGCGTCGTACGTCCATGGCTCGCCGGTGGAGGTCCAGCCGCCCTTGACCCGCTTGACCGCCCCGTCCACGTCGAGCACCTTGAGCATCGTCTCCAGCCGGGTGCGCCTTAGGTCGACCTGCGCCTCCAGGCTGGGCACGGACAGGGGCCGCCCCGCGTCGGCGAGGGCCGAGAGGGTCTGGCGGACCTGCGTCTCGGGCGGGAAGGCGGTGTCGGCGAAGTAGCGCCAGATGGCCTCGTCCTCCTTGCCCGGCAGCAGCAGCACATCGGCGTGCTCCACCCCGCGGCCCGCGCGGCCCACCTGCTGGTAGTAGGCGATCGGCGAGGACGGCGAACCGAGGTGGACCACGAAGCCCAGGTCGGGCTTGTCGAAGCCCATCCCGAGCGCCGAGGTCGCGACCAGTGCCTTGACCCGGTTCGCCAGCAGGTCGGCCTCGCCCTGCAGCCGGTCGGCGTTCTCCGTGCGGCCGGTGTAGGAGGCCACCGGGAAGCCGCGCTGGCGCAGGAAGGCGGTGGCCTCCTCGGCGGCGGCGACCGTGAGGGCGTAGATGATCCCGGAGCCCGGCAGCTCCTCCAGGTGCTCGGCGAGCCAGGCCAACCGGTGCGCGGCGTCCGGCAGTTGGACCACGCCAAGGCGCAGGCTCTCCCGCTCCAGCGGGCCGCGCAGCACCAGGGCCTCCCCCGCGCCGGTGCCCAACTGCTCGGCCACGTCCGCGGTGACCCGGGCGTTGGCGGTCGCTGTGGTGGCCAGCACCGGGACGCCGGGGGCGAGTTCGGTGAGCATCGCGCGCAGCCGGCGGTAGTCCGGGCGGAAGTCGTGCCCCCAGTCGGAGATGCAGTGCGCCTCGTCGACCACGAGCAGACCGGTGGTGACCGCGAGCTTGGGCAGCATCTGGTCGCGGAAGTCGACGGAGTTGAGGCGCTCCGGGCTGACGAGCAGGACGTCGGTCTCGCCGCGCTCGACCTCCTCGTACACCGTCTGCCACTCTTCGGGGTTGGCCGAGTTGATGGTGCGTGCCCGGATGCCGGCCCGCTCCGCGGCCTCGACCTGGTTGCGCATCAGCGCCAGCAGCGGCGAGACGATCACCGTCGGGCCCGAGCCGCGTCGGCGCAGCAGCGCCGTGGCCACGAAGTACACCGCCGACTTGCCCCAGCCGGTGCGCTGCACCACCAGCGCGCGCCTGCGGTCCTCCACCAGGGCGGACACCGCCTGCCACTGGTCCTCCCGCAACCGCGCGGAACCCCCCGGGTCGCCGACCAGCTCGGCGAGGATGGCATCGGCTTCGGCGCGCAGTTCCAGTTCTTCCATACCCCCATGCAACCCGATGCCACTGACAAACGGCGACCGCACCGCTCTGGACCGGCCGCACTCGAACGGTGTACGAACACAGAGTGAACGGTCGTCTCACGCATCGCGTAGGGGATCACCGGGTAGGGATCTAAGTCTCATACCGCCGGATTTCGGTCTCTGGCCCCAATTGCTCGTTGCCGCATCCCAGTTCGACAGCAAGAATTGGACTCCGCTCCCCGCATGGCTCGCCCGTGACACGGTAGGGCTCTGCTGTGGTGTGCGCTCCCCCGATTCAGACCCCGCCCGCAGTGTGGGCGCGTAGCCGAAGGGAGGACCGTGACCTTCGGATTCGCTCCGTCCTCCGCGGCATCCACGTCGACGTCTGCCGACCTGTCCGCCGCATCCGCCAACCCCCTCGCCCGCGTGCTCGAACCGGCGGAATGGACCGCCGCCGGAATCCCCCTGCTGCGCAATCCCCGTGAGGTCGTCAGCGGCCTCCACTCCCGGCACCGCCCGAGACCGGCCACCGCGGTCGTGGCCGTGCTCGACCCGGACGAACGGCTGCGGGCCAGCGCCTCCTTCACCCGCCGTCCGGCCCCGGCCGACGGCTGGATGTTCCGCAACGTGCTGCTCGACCAGTTGCGTCGGGTCATCCCCCACGACCTGCGTCGCCGCACCCCGATCCGGACCGCCGTGCTGCTCTACTGCCGTGACGGAGACGCCCGGTGGACCGAGGAGGACGGCGCGTGGATGTGGGGCCTGCGGGACGCCTGCACGCTGCACGGTCTGCGCTGCGGGGCGTACATCACACTGACCCGGGACGGCTGGCAGGTCCTGGGTGAGGGCCGCGGCGGTCGCCGCCCCAACGCGGATTCGAAGCCGGAGCCGTTCGCGCTGTCCGAGGCACCGCCTCCGCTGCCGCGCACCGGCGGTGCCGCCTCGGAGGTCCTGCGCCGCGCGGCGGCCCGCTGAGGGAGTCGACGGGCCGTGCCCACCGCACGGCACGTCTCCCTCACCCACCTCACTCCGGACGGCCCCGTCGACCGTCCGCGCACGCCGAAACGCCCACCGTGCGATACCGCGACAACGCTCCTGCCGCTCCGGTGCGGGTCCTCGCGGACCTACCGGAGCGGACTCAGACGCCCGCGCCCAGCAGCGAGTTGATCTGCTGCGGGTCGCCGCAGACGACCAGCAGGGCACCGGCCCGGGCATGGGCCAGCGGCAGGGCGGTTGCGGCAGTCGTGGCGGAGCCGCCGTTGACGGCGACCACGACCACGGGACGCGACACGGCACGTTCGGCGACGGAGGCGTCCGTGTAGAAGACGTCGTCACCCGCGTCGTGCTGCGCCCAGTAGGCGGCTTCACCGAAGGACAGCTCGTGGGCGGCCCACGGATGCTGCTCACCAGTGGTGATCACCAGCACGTCACCGGGGGCACGGCCGGCGTCGAGAAGAAGGTCCACGGCCTCCTCGGCGGCGTCGAGCGCGCCCTCCACCGAGGCCGGGATCAGCTGGATCTGGGGGGTCGCCGAAGACGCGACGGGCGCGACCGGAGCGACGGGCGCGACCGGCCCCGAAGCGACCGGCCCCGAGGGGTCGGGCTTCGGCGCGGCCACGTCTCGCGGCGTACGTTGCACCGGCGGCGCAGGCCGGAGCGGACCGGGACGACCGGGGCGCGGCGATCCCATGGGACGGGGACCGGGTACGGGACGAGGGGTCTGCGCGGTACGGCCGCTGGCCGGCGTGGCGCGGGGACCCTGGGCACTCTCGTGAATCTGAGGCTCCTCGGGAATGAGAGGCATGGGCTGATATCTATCAAACATTGGTACGACTCGCGTCAGCGGGTGGCACATGACTGCGAGCGGAATCGTCAGAAGTCGAAGCCGAGTTGCCCCTCGATCTCCGGAACGCTCCCGTCCGCCCAGCTGCGGGCCTTCTTGAGGTGCCGCCACTGGGGCAGCGCATCAAGATACGCCCACGACAACCGGTGGTACGGGGTGGGTCCCCGCTCCTCCAGCGCGGCCTTGTGCACGGGCGACGGATACCCGGCATTGTCCGCAAAACCGAAGTCTGCATGGTCCATACCCAGTTCGGCCATCATTTTGTCGCGCTGAACCTTGGCGATCACCGACGCCGCAGCGACGGCCACGCAGGACCGGTCGCCCTTGATCACGGTACGGACCTTCCACGGCACCCCGAGGTAGTCGTGGTTGCCGTCGAGGATCACCGCGTCGGGTCGGACGGGCAGGGCTTCCAGAGCACGCACCGCGGCCAACCGCAGCGCCGCCGTCATGCCCTGTTGGTCGATCTCCTCCGGAGAGGCGTGACCCAGCGCGTACGAGGTCACCCACTGCTGGAGTGTCTCGGCGAGCACGGTCCGCCGCTTGACGGCGATCAACTTGGAGTCGGTGAGACCTTCGGGCGGCCGGCGCAGTCCGGTGACGGCCGCGCAGACGGTGACGGGGCCGGCCCACGCACCGCGCCCCACCTCGTCGACACCGGCAATGACCTTGGCTCCGGTCGTGGCGCGAAGGGAGCGCTCGACAGTGTGAGTAGGAGGTTCGTACGGCATGGCGAGCTAAGCGTACGCCGCCGGGATCACCCTGCGACACCCCGGTTTCCCCATGTGGCGGCACAACCCTTCCGGCACCCGCTCAGCCGGCGTCGGGCCGCAGCAGCGGAACCATCAACTGGTCGACCATTTCCTCCAGATCACGATCCCCCCATTCGCTTCCGCTCATCTTGGAGCGGTACATCATCATGGCCGGCATGGCATCGATGACGTAGCTGTTCGCCGCGTCGGCCCGTACCTCCTTGCGCTCGATTCCACGGGTGATGACCTCCCGGAGCAGGTTGACGGTCGGCTCCACGATCCCGTTGAAGATCACACTGTGGAAGCGCTCCGCCTGCACCGGATCGCATTCGTGAATCACCGACCGAACCGCGAACCCGGGCCGCGAGTACATGGCGTCACGAGCCGTCCGGCAGAGCGCGAGGAGGTCCTCGCGCACGCTGCCCAGATCCGGGGCGCCCTCGATGCGCGGCAGACCGGCCCGCAGCGCGTCGGCGACCAGATCCTCCTTGGACGGCCAGCGGCGGTAGACCGCGGCCTTCCCGGTCTGGGCGCCGGCGGCGACGCCTTCCATGGTGAGGCCGTTCCAACCGACCGTGCCGAGTTGCTCCAACGCGGCGTCGAGGATCGCGCGTTCGAGCACAGCTCCGCGCCGACGGAGGGAGGCCGCCTGAGCGGGGGCGGCCGTCCAGCGCGAGGTAACCATCTGAGTGTCTCCAGCAAGCAAGGGAAGCGGGGATTTCGGGTGCGGATGCGGGTGCGCGCGGGTGGGGATGGGGGTTCGGGTGCGCGCCATGCGGCAGCGACGGGGGACCCGCCACATGACTCCAAGATAAGTGAACGCTTGCGTTCACTAGTGGGGACTCACTACCGTTACCACGACAGTGAACGCGAGCGTTCACTAAATCTCTCGTGGGGGACCCATAGTGACAACCTCTCCTGTGCTCCAAGAACGGAAGCCCGGTGCCGCTCGTCGGGAAGGGCATCCCGGCATAGCGCTCACCGTCATCGCGGCCTGCCAACTCATGGTGGTCCTCGACGCGACGATTGTGAACATCGCGCTCCCGCACATTCAAAACGCTCTCAAGTTCAGCACCACCGACCTCACCTGGGTCGTGAGCGCCTACACGCTCACCTTCGGCGGCCTGCTGCTTCTCGGCGGCCGGGCCGGCGACATCCTCGGCCGCCGCCGGGTCTTCATGTCCGGCATCCTGCTCTTCACCTTCGCCTCCCTGCTCGGCGGTCTCGCCCAGGAGCCCTGGCAACTGCTGGCCGCACGCGTCCTGCAGGGTGTGGGCGGTGCGATCGCCTCGCCCACATCGCTCGCGCTGATCACCACCACGTTCCCCGAAGGCCCTGAGCGCAACCGCGCGTTCGGTGTCTTCGCCGCGGTCTCCGCGGGTGGCGGAGCCATCGGCCTGCTGGCCGGCGGCATGCTCACCGAGTGGCTCGACTGGCGCTGGGTCCTCTTCGTCAACGTGCCCATCGGCGTCCTGATCGCCGTTCTCACGCCGATGTACATCAACGAGTCCGAACGGCACACGGGCCGCTTCGACTTCCCCGGCGCGCTGACCTCGACGGCCGGCATGGCGGCCCTCGTCTACGGCTTCATCCGCGCGGCCGACCAGGGCTGGCGGGACACCTTGACGATCGGCTCCTTCGTGGCGGCCGTGGTGCTGCTGGTCGGCTTCGGGCTCATCGAGTCCCGGGCCAAGGAACCGATCACCCCGCTGCGGATGTTCACCGACCGCAACCGCTCGGGAACGTACGTGATCATGCTGTGCCTGGCCGCGGCGATGTTCGGCATGTTCTTCTACATCGTGCTCTTCGTGCAGAACGTGCTGGGGTACACCCCGATCCAGGCCGGTCTCGCCTTCCTGCCCGTGACCGTCGTGATCGCGGCCGGTGCGGGACTCTCGCAGCGGTTCCTGCCCGTGCTCGGCCCCAGGCCGTTCATGCTCGCTGGCTCGACCCTCGCGATGATCGGGCTCGCCTGGCAGACCCTCATCAGCTCCGACAGCTCCTACGTCGGCGGTGTGCTCGGACCGATGCTGGTGTTCGGGTTCGGCATGGGCCTGAACTTCGTGACGCTGACGGTCACCGCGGTCTCGGGTGTCGCCCCGCACGAGGCGGGCGCGGCCTCCGGACTCCTCAACGCCATGCAGCAGGTGGGTGGTTCGCTCGGCCTGTCCATTCTGACGACGGTGTTCGGCTCGGCCAGCAGGGACGAGGCGAAGAAGCAACTGCCCTCCTTCCTCACCGACGGCACGCCGGAACAGAAGGCCGAGTTCACCAAGACGCACCAACTCCCGGCGCCCTGGGGGCACGAGGTCCTCGCCCACGGCATCTCGACGGCCTTCATTCCGGCCGCCGCGATGGCGGTACTCGCCCTGGCCACGGCCTGGTTCGTGATCCGGGTGCGCAAGAGCGACCTGGAGGCGCTCGCCGGAACGGCGGGTCCCGCGGCCGTCTGACCCGGCCGGGCCCACGAAGGACCGCGGACGGCCGGACCTCGTCCGGGAGACCGACGGCGAGGACGCCGGTCCGGCCGTCCGCCCCAGCCGGAACACCAGACAGCACAGCGCGATCAACACGAGCAACGCCCGTAGAAACTCCATGACCACCCCCTGGCCCCTGGCACATCACCCGCATGTGCGGACCCGTACGCCGCACAGCATCTGCCAGCACAACGGCGGGACGGTCACGGAGAGTTCCCGACGAACACAGAGAGTTTTCAAAGCGGAGTGGAACGCAGCGGAAGCCGCCCGCGAACGCCTGTCGCCTGCCTCGCCGGCGACCCGTATGTGGCCTGCCGACCGACCTGTAAGTGGCCTGCCGACCGGCCCGCCGGTGAACCTGCCGCCCGCTAAGCCACCGCCGGCACCCAGTCCGGCAGGGTCTCCGTCCGCTCCACCCACTCGACCGGCGGCGCCCCCGCCTTCCCCGCGGCGATCACACCGCCCACGATCGCGCAGTTCGTGTCCACGTCACCGCCGACCTGTGCGGTCGTCCAGAACGCCCGCTCGAAGTCCCCGAGGCCCCGCGCCGCCGACCAGAGCGCGAAGGGCACGGTGTCGTGGGCGGACGTACGCCGTCCGCAGCCCAGTACGGCAGCGACGGTGCCCGCGTCGTCGTAGTCGAGCATGTCCCGGGCGCGGCGCAGTCCGGCACCGACGGCGCTCTTGGGGACGAGTGCAAGGACGCCGTCCAGGAGCTTCTCGGGGCTGGGCGGGCCGTCGGAGGCGCCGGCCAGCGCGGCGGCCGCGGCGACGGCCATGGCGCCGACCACGGCCTCACGATGCTGGTGTGTGGGATAGGCCGAGATCTCCGCCTGGTGGACCGCCTGCTCGGGGTCGTCGGCGTACCAGGCGCCCAGAGGGGCGATCCGCATCGCCGCGCCGTTCCCCCAGGAGCCCTGCCCGTTGAAGAGCTGGGCGGAGAGCTCGCGCCAGTCGCCGCCCTCCCGGACCAACCGCAGCAGCCGATTGACGGCGGGGCCGTACCCCCGGTCGAAGTCGTGGCGCACGGCGAAGGAACGGGCCAGGGCGTCCTGGTCGATGCGGCGATGGGCGGCCAGGACGGCGACCACGGAGCACGCCATCTCGGTGTCGTCGGTCCACTGCCAGAGGTCGGCGGGCAGTGCGCGGCGCTGCAACAGCGGATAGTTCTCCGGTACGAAGAACTGCGAGCCCAACGCGTCCCCGACCGTCAGGCCGCGCAGACTGTTCAGGGCGCGATCCAGGCGCCCGCTGGAAGAGAAGTCAGAGGTCATGTTCCTCCGACCCTATCCGGTGACCCCGTACGGCTCCGGGTCGCGCCAGCGATCGAACGGCCGGTCCATCACGTACTTGCCGTCGTCCCCGAGCACCAGCATCCGCATCTCCGCGTTCCCCGGGTTCGACAGCGACTCGAACTCGGCGACCGTCCAGTGGAACCAGCGCATGCAGAACAGCCGCATGGCCAGACCGTGGGTCACCAGCAGCACGTTCGTCGGGTGGTCGGCGGCCTCGAAGCTGCGGTACAGGCTCTCCAGGAAGCCGCCGACCCGGTCGTACACGTCGGCACCGGACTCGCCCTGGGCGAAGCGGTAGAAGAAGTGACCGTACGCGTCGCGGTAGGCCTTCTGGAGGCGTACGTCGTCGCGGTCCTGCCAGTTCCCCCAGTCCTGCTCGCGCAGCCGGGGCTCCTCGCGCACCCGTATGAGGTCGGGGTCGAGGTGGAAGGCGCGCAGGGTCTCGTGCGTGCGGCGGTACGGGGACACGTACACGCTGACGCGCTCCCGGCCGAGCACCTCGCGAATGCGTTTACCCGTCTCCTCCGCCTGCTGCCAGCCGCGCTCGGTCAACGCGAGCGCATGGTCGGGCTCGCGCTCGTACACGGTGTCATCAACATTGCCCGTTGACTCTCCGTGCCGGACAAGGATGATCCGCCGTGGTCGTGCCATGCCAAAACCCTAGATCGGGTGAGGGCAGATCGAGCACTCGTACGGGCTCCATACGGCGTAGGTCACACAATTCCCGCACCTCGCGCCCCGTAGGAGTGCGTGTGTCACGCGGTCGGTGCTCAGACCGTCCAGGTCGGTTCCAGGTCCACGATGTCGCCGGTGAGAGCTGCCACGTCGGCCTCCGTCTGGGCCCGCAGGGCGAGCCGCTCCACGCGTTCCGTGCGGTACTTGCCGTGCTCGGCGGCCTGCCGCCACATGGACAGCACCAGGAACTCGTGCCCGGGCGCCTCGCCGAACAGCCCGCGGATCATGCCCGGCGAGCCGGCCATGGCGGGGTTCCAGACCTTCTCCTGCATGAGCGTGAAGTTGTCCACGCGCTCCTCGTGAATACGAGCCAGGGCCACCCGCACCAGGTCGGCGTCCGTGAAGCGCGGCTCGAAGCCGGTCTTCACGTCGAAGCGGTGGTCGAAGAGCTTGACCTGGGCATCTTTGAAGGTCCCCGACTGGGCCGACGCCAGCCGGTCGTGCGAGCGGGCCATGAAGGAGTCGTAGAAGGCGCGGCTCTCCCAGAACGCGAAAACGTGCGCCACGCCTTGCCTCTGCCGACTCCACCCACCACCCTGTCCCCGAAACCCCGGCTCCCCCAGAAGCCCCGCCCACTTTCGCTGCCCGCGCTCGAAGCCGCGGCGGTCCACCACGGTGCAGCGAATCCACTTGACCAGCACCGCGCCATCGTAAGGCCACCGAGCGTGGCGCTGGTCACGCTCGGGCGGACAGCTCGTCCATCCCCGTACACGCGCGCGTGGCAGGATGGACAATCGGCCCTGTCCGCCCGGTAGTTCGGGCCGCAGAAGGCATAGGGGAAACGGGGAAGGGGAAGTCTGGTGAACGGCCTCAAGAAGGGCATCCGCAAGGTCGAGGTCGGGCTGAAATGGGATCCGAGTCCCACTGGGCAGCCGCCCACCGATCTGGACATCGTTGCCGCGACCTACGAGGAGAGCGATCCGTACGGCGCTCCCTCTTACGTGGTGTATTTCGACAGCAGGTCCCCCGACGGCACCATCTATCTCAACCGGGACAGCAAGGACGGCAAGGGCTTCGGCTGGGACGAGGTCATGACGCTGGAGCTCGACCGGCTGAACAGCCGCTACACGCGCGTGGTCGTCGGCATCGTCATCCAGCAGCCCTCGACGCACAAGACGTTCGTGGGCGTGCTCAACCCGGGCCTGCGGATCCGCGAGGGCTACACCGTCCTGGCCGAGGACGACTTCGGTGACGTCCTGGGGTCGACGGCGGCTGCCGTCGGGGAGTTCGTGCGCGAGGACTCCGGCACCTGGACGTTCCGTCCCGGGATCCACGGCTTCGAGGACGATCCCGCGACCTTCATCAGGAGCATGGGCCAGGCGCACCAGCCCTGACCGAGGAGCGGCGACACGAAGGGGAGGGGCACCGACACATGGCCGGTGCCCCTCCTCTTTTAAAGATGTTCTCTCAGAGACTGCCTGTCAGGCGGGACTCACGTGCCCCGCCCCTCCGTCAGCTGCAGCCGCTGGTCGAGCCGCAGCCCTCGCAGATGTAGCAGGAGCCGGCCCGCTGCATCTTGGTGCCGCAGGAGAAGCACAGCGGGGCGTCGGCCTGGATGCCCAGCTGCATCTCCACCAGCTCGGCGCTGGTGTGCGCCTGCTGCGGGGCGGGCTTGGCCGCCTCGACCTCGGCCTTCGGCGTGGCCACGGCCTTCAGCTCCTGGGCGCGCGGCGCCGACTGGGCCAGGCCCTCGACGTCGACCTCGTCGTCGATGGACTGCTCGTACGAACCCGTCTCCAGGTGACGCTGGCGCTCCGGAGCGGAGTGGATGCCGAGCGCGGACCGCGTCTCGAAGGGCAGGAAGTCGAGCGCCAGGCGGCGGAAGATGTAGTCGACGATCGACTGCGCCATCCGCACGTCCGGGTCGTCCGTCATACCGGCCGGCTCGAAGCGCATATTCGTGAACTTCGAGACGTACGTCTCCAGCGGCACCCCGTACTGGAGGCCGACCGAGACGGCGATGGAGAAGGCGTCCATCATGCCCGCGAGGGTGGAGCCCTGCTTGGACATCTTCAGGAAGACCTCGCCGAGACCGTCGTCCGGGTAGGAGTTGGCGGTCATGTAGCCCTCGGCGCCGCCGACCGTGAAGGACGTCGTGATGCCGGGACGGCCCTTGGGCAGACGCTTGCGGACCGGGCGGTACTCGATGACCTTCTCGACCGTCTCGCGGATGGTCGCCTCGGCCTTCTCGGTGACCTCGACCTTCTCCTTCTCCTTGGTCTTGGCGGAGAGGGGCTGGCCGACCTTGCAGTTGTCGCGGTAGATCGCGAGCGCCTTGACGCCCATCTTCCAGGCCTCGAAGTAGACCTCCTCGACGTCCTCGACGGTCGCCGTCTCCGGCAGGTTGACCGTCTTGGACAGCGCGCCGGAGATCCAGGGCTGGATGGCGGCCATCATGCGGACGTGGCCCATCGCGGAGATGGAACGCTCGCCCATGGCGCAGTCGAACACCTCGTAGTGCTCCTGCTTGAGGCTCGGGGCGTCGATCACATTGCCGTTGTCGGCGATGTGGGCGACGATCGCCTCGATCTGCTCCTCCTGGTAACCCAGGCGGCGCAGAGCCTGCGGGACGGTGCCGTTGACGATCTGCATCGATCCGCCGCCGACCAGCTTCTTGAACTTGACCAGCGCGAGGTCGGGCTCAAGTCCGGTGGTGTCGCAGGACATCGCGAGACCGATGGTGCCGGTCGGGGCGATGACGGACGCCTGGGAGTTACGGAAACCGTTCTTCTCACCGAGACGCAGCACGTCCTGCCAGGACTCCGTGGCGGCGGCCCAGATCGGCGTGTCCAGGTCGTCCGCGCGCGGGGCCGTGGTGTTGGCGTCGGAGTGCTGCTTCATGACCCGCAGGTGCGGCTGCGCGTTGCGCGCGTAGCCGTCGTACGGGCCGACGACCGCGGCGAGTTCGGCGGAGCGCTTGTACGACGTGCCGGTCATCAGGGAGGTGATGGCACCGGCGAGCGCACGGCCGCCGTCTGAGTCGTACGCGTGGCCGGTCGCCATCAGCAGGGCGCCGAGGTTGGCGTAGCCGATGCCGAGCTGGCGGAACGCGCGCGTGTTCTCGCCGATCTTCTGGGTCGGGAAGTCCGCGAAACAGATGGAGATGTCCATCGCGGTGATGACGAGCTCGACGACCTTGGCGAAGCGCTCGACCTCGAAGGACTGGTTGCCCTTGCCGTCGTCCTTGAGGAACTTCATCAGGTTCAGCGAGGCGAGGTTGCAGGACGTGTTGTCCAGGTGCATGTACTCGCTGCACGGGTTCGAGCCGTTGATGCGGCCGGACTCCGGGCACGTGTGCCACTGGTTGATGGTGTCGTCGTACTGGATGCCCGGGTCGGCGCAGGCCCAGGCGGCCTCGGCCATCTTGCGGAACAGCTGCTTGGCGTCGACCTTCTCGATGACCTCGCCGGTCATGCGGGACGTCAGGCCGAACTGGTCGCCGTTCTCGACGGCCTTCATGAACGTGTCGTTCACGCGGACCGAGTTGTTGGCGTTCTGGTACTGCACCGACGTGATGTCGTCGCCGCCCAGGTCCATGTCGAAGCCCGCGTCGCGCAGGGCGCGGATCTTCTCCTCTTCCTTGACCTTGGTCTGGATGAAGTCCTCGATGTCGGGGTGGTCGACATCCAGGATGACCATCTTGGCCGCGCGGCGGGTGGCGCCACCGGACTTGATGGTGCCGGCGGAGGCGTCGGCACCGCGCATGAAGGAGACCGGACCGGAGGCGTTGCCACCGGACGACAGCAGCTCCTTGGAGGAGCGGATCCGGGACAGGTTCAGGCCGGCGCCCGAGCCGCCCTTGAAGATCATGCCCTCTTCCTTGTACCAGTCGAGGATCGACTCCATGGAGTCGTCGACGGCAAGGATGAAGCAGGCGGAGACCTGCTGGGGCTGCGGGGTGCCCACGTTGAACCACACGGGGCTGTTGAAGCTGAAGATCTGGTGCAGGAGCGCGTATGCCAGCTCGTGCTCGAAGATCTCGGCGTCGGCGGGCGAGGCGAAGTACTTGTAGTCCTCGCCGGCCTTCCGATACGTCTTCACGATGCGGTCGATGAGCTGCTTGAGGCTCACCTCACGCTGCGGGGTACCCACAGCGCCGCGGAAGTACTTGCTGGTGACGATGTTGACCGCGTTCACCGCCCACTCGGCGGGGAACTCGACGCCACGCTGCTCGAAATTGACCGAGCCGTCGCGCCAGTTGGTCATGACGACGTCACGACGCTCCCACTCCACCTCGTCGTACGGATGCACGCCGGGGGTGGTGTGAATACGCTCGATGCGCAGTCCCTTGGTCGCCTTGGTGCCCTTCGTGCGGGAACCTCGTGCCGGACCGCTCGCCGTCTCTGTCATGCCGCCTCCCTGTACAGGCAAAAACGCCCTGAAATGCCACGATGTTCCCGTGGCAGAGTGTTTGTCTGGTGTCGCGGCCGCCAAAACGCTCATGGCTCCGCGACAAGTCCTGGTCCACCGCCGCCCGGCCGGACCCGGGGCTCGCGCCCGGTTCCGGCCCGCCGGTCAGTCGGCGGAGTGGGCGGGTACGGGGACCTGAACGGTCCCTCCGGACCCGCCGTCGTCTTCCTGGCTCCCCGATCCCGCGTCTTCGTCGTCCGCGGCGGGGCCTGGCGTCGCTTCCCGCAGTTCCACGATCGCGGCCTCGAAGTCCTCGAGCGAGTCGAACGCCCGGTAGACGGAGGCGAATCGCAGATAGGCGACGAGGTCGAGTTCCTGCAACGGGCCGAGTATGGCCAGCCCGACGTCATGGGTGGTCAGTTCGGCACTTCCGGTGGCCCGCACCGCCTCCTCGACCCGCTGGCCGAGCTGGGCGAGTGCGTCCTCGGTGACAGGTCGTCCCTGGCATGCCTTGCGCACACCGTTGATGACCTTGGTACGACTGAAAGGCTCGGTGACTCCGGACCGCTTGACCACCATGAGCGAACACGTCTCCACGGTCGTGAAACGACGGGAGCAGTCCGGACACTGGCGGCGCCGGCGGATCGACGTGCCGTCGTCGGTCGTACGACTGTCGACGACACGGCTGTCGGGGTGCCTGCAGAAGGGGCAGTGCATGATCTTCCAACCCTCCTCACAGCAGACTCAATGGCCTCGCCGGGCCCGTCGGACCCTCGAAGCAGCCCCAAGCATAGGCGATCGCCAAGCGTTCGAAGACCCGGGGGACCACAACTTCTGGGCTGCTGCCGCAATCCAACCACTAGATGTGGGATTTGGCTTGCCAAACACGCCGAACACGCGTGTCGCGCACGTATTGGCATGTGCCGTACGCCTGTACCCGCCACGGCGGAAACGAGCGGGCACGACCGTACCGCTGCGACACATGCGGAGATACCGTGGGCGCCACACGGAGAGGACGTGCGACTCCCGCAGAGATGGGGGCCGGTACCCGGTCGACGGGATGCCGGATGGCAGACTGGGGCGACAACCCACGAGGCCACCACCCCGGCGGTGAAGAGCACGAACCCGGGCCCTTCGTCCACCGGAAGCACGTCAGCCATACACCCAGACACATGATCAAGTCAGGTTATCCACGGTTTTTCACTCGAACGTGTGTTTGGCGCAACCTTTCGAAAGCAACTACCGTTGTCCAGCAGGGAGACCATCGAGAGGGGCCGACGTGACCACCACCGCAGACAGTGCCACCATCACTGCCCAGGACCGCTCCCAGGGCCGACTCGAGCCGGTGCATGCGATGAACGAAGCCGTGAATCCCGAGGGACACAAGCGTTCCCTACCAGGGCGACCGCCAGGCATCCGGGCCGACAGCTCAGGGCTCACCGACCGGCAGCGCCGGGTGATCGAGGTCATCAGGGACTCGGTGCAGCGACGCGGATATCCACCGTCGATGCGGGAGATCGGACAGGCCGTCGGCCTCTCCAGCACCTCCTCGGTCGCACACCAGTTGATGGCACTGGAGCGCAAGGGCTTCCTGCGCCGTGACCCGCACCGCCCGCGCGCGTACGAGGTGCGCGGTTCCGACCAGGCCGCCTCCGTGCAGCCCACCGACACCGCCGGCAAGCCCGCCGCGTCCTACGTCCCCCTCGTGGGCCGTATCGCCGCCGGTGGCCCGATCCTGGCCGAGGAGTCGGTCGAGGACGTCTTCCCCCTCCCCCGCCAACTGGTCGGTGACGGTGAGCTGTTCGTCCTCAAGGTCGTCGGTGACTCGATGATCGAGGCCGCGATCTGCGACGGGGACTGGGTCACGGTCCGCCGCCAGCCGGTCGCCGAGAACGGTGACATCGTGGCCGCGATGCTCGACGGCGAGGCCACCGTCAAGCGCTTCAAGCGCGAGGACGGCCACGTCTGGCTCCTCCCGCACAACTCGGCGTACGAGCCGATCCCCGGCGACGACGCGACCATCCTGGGCAAGGTGGTGGCAGTCCTGCGGCGCGTGTGACAGCCGCGACGGGCGGGCCCTGACGGACCCCCGCTCCCTGACCGGGCCCCGGGACCCCTGCGCCGGTTCCGGGGCCCTGTGCGTTTGCCTCCGGCGGTTTGGCGGATCTCGGCCCTGGTCGGTCGATGGATCTGGATCGGGGGTGGTCCTGATGCAGACGCGTCAGGACCACCCCCGATCACTCGTCTACCGTCGGAGTCTCGGCCTCGGCCGGACCTTGTTCTTCGGCTTCTTGGGCTTCTTCGGCCTTCTTCGCGACCGCGTCGATCGCGGCGAGGGACTTCCGGACCTGGTTACGGTCCGTCGTGAACCAGAAGTCGGGCAGTGACGCCTTCAGATAGCTGCCGTATCGAGCCGTGGCAAGGCGCTGATCCAGTACGGCGACCACGCCACGGTCCCCCGACGCCCGTACGAGGCGGCCGGCGCCCTGGGCCATGAGCAGCGCCGCGTGTGTGGCGGCGACCGCCATGAAGCCGTTGCCCCCGGCGTCCTCGACTGCCTTCTGGCGGGCGCTCATGAGCGGGTCGTCCGGGCGCGGGAACGGGATCTTGTCCATGACGACCAACTGGCAGCTGGTTCCCGGGACATCGACGCCCTGCCAGAGCGAGAGGGTGCCGAAGAGGCAGGTCTTCGGGTCGGCCGCGAAGTTCTTGATCAGCTCGCCGAGGGTCTCCTCGCCCTGTAGCAGGATCGGGAACTCCGGGATCCGGGAGCGCAGTTCCTCAGCGGCGAGCTGGGCCGCCCGCATCGAGGAGAAGAGACCGAGGGTACGTCCGCCGGCGGCCTGGATCAGCTCCGTCAGCTCGTCCAGCATGTCCGCGCGGTCACCGTCGCGCGCGGGGCGCGCCAGGTGCTTGGCGACGTACAGGATGCCCTGCTTGCGGTAGTCGAAGGGCGAGCCGACGTCGACGCCCTTCCACTGCGGGATGTCCTCGCCCTCGGTGCCCTCCGGGGCCAGCCCGAGCGAGGCGCCGACGCCGTTGAAGTCGCCGCCGAGTTTCAGCGTGGCCGAGGTCAGGACCACGGAACGGTCCGTGAAGAGCTTCTCCCTGAGCAGGCCCGACACGGACATCGGGGCCACCCGGAGGGAGGCGCCGAAGCGGTCGTGACGCTCGTACCAGACGACGTCCCACTCGGAGCCGTTCGTGATCCGCTCCGCCACGTCGTGGACGCTCTCCACGGACGCCAGCGCCTGCTTGCGGACCGCGTCCTCGTCCTGGACCGACTTGTCACGCGTCGCGCCGATCGCGGAGATCACCGTACGACAGGCGTCGCGCAGCGCCATGAGCGCGTAGCCGAGGTCTTCCGGGATCTCTTCGAGACGGCCCGGCAGAGCCAGTTCCATCAGTCGTTCGAAGCCTTCGGCGGCGGTCTGGAGCTGGTCGGCGGCCTTCTCGTTGGCCAGCTTCGCGGCGCGGCGCACAGCGCGGTTGACCTGTCCGGGCGTGAGCTCGCCGGTGGCGACACCGGTGACCCGGGAGACCAGTTCGTGCGCCTCGTCGACGATCAGCACCTCGTGCGGCGGGAGGACCGGGGCGCCCTCGATGGCGTCGATCGCGAGCAGCGCGTGGTTGGTGACGATGACCTCGGAGAGCTTGGTGCGCTCACGGGCCATCTCGGCGAAGCACTCGGCGCCGTACGCGCACTTGGTCGCGCCCAGGCACTCGCGGGAGGAGACCGAGATCTGGGCCCAGGCGCGGTCCGAGACACCGGGAGTGAGATCGTCGCGGTCGCCGGTCTCCGTCTCGTCCGCCCAGTCGCGCATGCGCAACAGGTCCTGGCCCAGCTTGCTGGTCGGCGCGGCCGCCTCGAACTGGTCGAAGAGGCCTTCCTCCTCGTCCTGCGGAACTCCCTCGTGCAGACGGTGCAGGCACAGGTAGTTCGACCTGCCCTTGAGCATCGCGAACTCCGGGCGGCGGCGCAGCAAGGGATGCAGTGCGTCGACCGTGCGCGGCAGGTCGCGCTCGACGAGCTGGCGCTGCAGGGCGAGGGTGGCCGTCGCCACGACTACCCGCTCCCCGTGCGCGAGCGCGGGCACCAGATAGCCCAGCGACTTTCCGGTACCGGTGCCGGCCTGGACCAGCAGATGGGAACCGCCGTCGAAAGCCTCCGCGACGGCTTCGGCCATGGTCACCTGGCCAGGGCGCTCCGAACCGCCGACAGCAGTGACGGCAGCATGCAGGAGTTCGGGGAGTGAGGACTTCGTCATAGGGCGACCACCCTACGGCCCGGGACTGACAAACGGGTGATCAAGCCTGGTGGGAGCGATGGGATCAGGACCTTGGTCGTCTCGGCCGGTGACCGGGGCGGAGCGGGGTGGGGTCGGAGTCCGATCGGGGTCGGATCGGATGGGGGCCGAGTGGGGATCGGCTGTGGTTGGGGTGGCATCGGATCCGATCGGTGGGGCGTGGGTGCGGGCGGAGGGAGAGGCGGAGACGGGGAGGGGAGAGGGAAGGGAGGGCGAGGGGAGGGGAGGGGATGGGGACGGTGGGATGCGGTCGGGACTGGGGGTGGGGCTGAGGGTTGAGTGGGCGTGGGGAGCGGTGTGTTGGGGAGTGGCGTAGTCGCGGGTGGGGCGCGAGGAGCGCGGGAGCGGTTTCGCATCGGGTCGCGAGGGGTGCCCGGTCGCGCGGGACGTGGTCGCGAATGGGCCGTCCGAAAGCCGGGCGTCCGAGACCTGGAACGGGAGCGCGGCCAGCAGTGCGGTATTCGGCGTTCCGTCGGCGTTCAGCACGGCGGCAGCCGATCCGGGGGCACGTCGGCGGCACCCGATCTGGGGGCACATCGGCGGCAACCGACCCGCAGACGCGGAAATCAGTTCGGCGGAAGTGGGAACCGACTCGGCGCGAGCGGTGTACCAAAAGTAACGAAGTCGCGGCATGTCGTTACAGCAGGTCGCGCAGGGACCGGTCTCGGATCATGAGGGCGGCCCGCTTGGCGGGCAGGTCGACCTCGGCGGAGAAGCGGAATCCGGCGCGCAGGAAAGCAGCTACGGAAGGGGTGTTGCGAATGTCGGGTTCCGCGATGACACGTGCGCAGGCGGCCCGCTTGTCCAGGGCCAGATCGGCGACGGTTCGGAGCAGCGTGCTGCCGAGCCCTCGCCCGCGATCGGCGACGCCGCCGATAACGAGGTGGATTCCGGTGTCATGAGGTCGAGCGGGGTAGTGGCGGGCCAGTGGGTCCAGATCCGCCCGGTAGATCTCCCAGTAGCTCATTGGCGTGCCCTCCAGCACACCAATGCAGGGAAGGCTGCGTCCGTCGCCGGTGAGCTGGGCCCGCAGGTGGTCCTCGGTCACGGCCTGGGAGCCGGCCAACTCCCAGAACTCCGCGACAGCGGGGTCGTTCATCCAGCGACTGATCAGCGGGACGTCTCGCTCGATGTGGACAGGGACGAGTTGGAACACGCCCGCGGATGTGAGGGCTGGACCCCAGTCGGCGATCTGGTCCAGGAGGTCGTCGGAGAACCGGTCCGCTCCGATGCCGGGGCCGGCGTCGGTACCAGTAGGGGTGTCCGTACCAGTGCCGGTGCTGGAGTCCTGAGCGAAGAGCGCGATCAACTCGTCGGGCAGGCGCAGGTCCAGCGTGTCCTCGCAGTCGGAGGCGATGCCGGCGCCCAGGTCGGTGACTGCCGAGGCAGAGGCGGCGGAGACAGAGGCGGAGGCTGAGGCAGAGGCGGAGGCAGAGGCAGAGGCGGAGGCGGAGGCTGAGGCAGAGGCGGAGGCTGAGGCAGAGGCGGAGGCTGAGGAGACAGCGGCGGCGGCCGGTGCTGCGTTCGCTCCGGCGTCGGTGGGAGGCACGGTGACGCTCCTCTCTGAGGTCTCGGTAGACGGGGACGGTCGACAGCGGCCGTCAGGAATGGAGGGGGTTGGCGATGGTGACGTAGACGGACTGGGTGTCGACCGAACCGACGAGTTCGTCGAGGCCATGCAGTCGGGTCAGGAGGTTGGCCTTGCAGCGCAGCACGGGTGAGTCGAGCAGGCGGGCGGGCAGGGAGGTGCGCAGCCGGGCGGGACCGGAGGCGACATCTCCGAGGAAGCGGCGGAAGGCGGCGAGCAACACGCGTTCGTCGGCCAGACGTTGGGAGCCGAACGCGCCGATGAGGCCGAGCACGTTGTTGATGGCGAGGTAGTAGGCGAACCGCTCGTCGGTGACCTCGTCGGAGACGAAGGTGTCACTGTGCTCGCCGATACCGGGCAACCGGGTGTCCAGTTCCGCGCGACGGGACTCGCGGAAGTAGTAGCCCTGGTTGTCGCGGTAACGACCGCCTGCGGGCCAACCATCGGCGTCCAGCAGAAGCAGCGTGTTCTGCTGGTGGGCCTCCAGCGCGATCCCGGCCTCCGCGTCCAGCCACAGCACGGGGCGGACGACCTGTTCGAGGTAGCGCAGGAACCACTCGGCGGCAACGGCCCCACGCGGACGGCCGGTTCGGCGGGCCAGGCTCGTGACGAGGTCGGCGAGTCGGGATCGCATGGCTGGCCGGCCCCCCGCCTCCGGGTCGCGCGGTCGGGGCGAGACGAGTCCGGCGATGCAGGAGACGTCGTCCGCGGGGCTGAACGGGCTGTGCCGGATCACCACGTCGAGGCTGGCAACCGGGACACCGTTCGGACCGTCGACGGCGAGCCAGGCAGGGTCGCGGACGATGTCGAATCCCGGGTGGGCTGCCTGCCACTGCTTGGCGAGGCCGCTGCGCAGCAGCCGGTGGACCTCGACGCCTCGGTGCAGTTCCTTACGGAGGTTCTCACGACGGGAGTTGGTGATGCGGAGGCCCAGAGACAGCTTGAGCATGGCGGGGGCGCCGGAACGGTGGACGGTTCGTACGGAGGAGGTGGGGTGCCACGGGAGGCCTTGTACTCCGAGGTCGCGGAGCAGTCCGGCGTCGAGCAGGGCCGCGGTTTCGCTGCGCCGGCGGAGCTCCCGGAGTTGCCAGGGGTGCATGGGCAGGGCCGCGTAGCCGTGGGGCAGCGGCAACGGGTGCTCGTCACCTACGAGTCGTGCCGTGAGGTGGGGCGCGGGGACGAGACGACCGCGCTCGGTCCAGGCGGAGTCGGTGGCGAGTACGGATGGAGCGACAGCGAGCCAGTGCAGGGGGAAGGAGCCGCGCAATTCCGGTGAGTACAGCGGCACTTCGGACTCGGAGAGGCCTTCGCGGCTCTTGGGGGTCGGGTGCAGGGGGTGTCCGAGCAGGAGGGCCTGTTCGGCCGCGAGGAAGAGGTCCGGGCCGTCGGAAGGGTGCCGGCGGCGGTGGGTGAGGAAGGTGGCGGTACGGCGAAGGGAGTCGATGACGCGGGCGACCAGGTCGGGGCCGGGCATGTCCGCAAGGTCAGGTGCGGACGCCGGGTTCGTCGTGGGCGCGGCACCGGAGGTGGACTCAGGGCCAGCGGTGGACTCGGGACCAGCAGTGGGCGCAGGGCAAGCCGTGGGCGCAGGGGTGACAACAGGCACAGGGATAGCAACAGGCGTCTCCCGGACCAGCAGCGCCGCAACCGTGACCGCGTCCGCCGGTGAGGAGGACCGGTCGGATTCAGGGGCGTCGGAGTCAGGGGTGTCGGCGAAGTACGGGATGCCGAAGCGGTGCCAGCCGGTCGGGGACCAGTAGCGGATCGGGGCGTGCAGAGTCGTACCGCTTGCGGGGAGGGGGATGCGGAGGGTGCCGTCGACGGGGGCGGGGATGCCGGTCTCGCGTACCCAGCAGCGGAGAAGGTTTTCGACGGTGGCGGCGTCAGCTGCGGTGATGGGGTCGACGTTTTCCAGTGGGTCGGCGTGTTCCAGTGCGTCGGCGAGGGTGTGAGGCGGGCGCGGGGGTTCCACGTGCGGGGTGCGGCTCTGTGAGGGGACCGGGGCCTCCGGCGTCTCCGATGTCTCCGGCGCCTTGGCCTGCTCCGGAACCCTGGCCTGTGCCGAGGTGTCGCCCTGTTGGCACGGCACCGGTGTGGGCGTCGGTGCGTGGGAGTCGGGTGCGGAGGTGGTGTTCAAGATGGTTCCTCATGGGTGGTTCTGGGCCGTGCGGTCGGCTCGCGCTGGCGGTTCGTCCTGGTGCTTTGCCTGGTGGTCAGCCTGGTGTTTTGCCTGGTCTGGTGATCGTGCTGAATGCAAGGAGTTAGGGGTATCGGTCATGTGTGGAGGACAGTCGGCAGAACTGCGCGCGCGCCGAGGCTTCCCGTCCTCCCGCCGTGGAAAGGGGCTTCGCCACCACAGGGGCCGGACACGGACAGCAGGACCCCCATCGGTACCAACCCCGCTGCGTGCACGGGGTTACGGGTGGCCTCAGAATCCTTGCCGGGGCATGGACGTTGATGTCGTCGGGTCCCAAGTCGCGCTGTCAGGCGGATGGTTCGATGGTGACCTTGACGTGCTTCATGAGTGGCTGGTCGCTCTGGGTGCTGAAGTCGCCAATGGCGCACAGGACGTTCATCTCCGGCATGTAGCCGGCAGCGCAGCCGCGCGGGATGTCGTAGGGGATGGCCAGGTAGCCGTCGAGGTGGCGGCGGGTGCCGTCCTTGGCGGTGCTGGTGATGTCGACCGGGTCGAACTCGGCGAGCCCGCGCTCGCGCATGTCGTCCTTGTTCATGAAGACGAGGGTGCGGAGGTTCTCGATGCCGCGGTAGCGGTCGTTGTCGGAGTAGATGGTGGTGTTCCACTGGTCGTGGGAGCGCATCGTGCCCAGCGCCAGGGTGCCGGGGGCGGGGACCACGTCGGGCAGGGGCGCGGTGGAGAACTCGGCGCGGCCCGAGGGAGTGAGGAAGACGAGTTCGCGGGCGGGCTGTTTGATGCGGAAGCCGAGCGGGAGCCGTACCCGGCGGTTGAAGTCCTCGAAGCCGTCCAGGACTTGGGCCATGGTGTCGCGGATGCGGTCGTAGTCCTCGATGTACCACTCCCAGGGAGTGGAGCTGTCGGGCAGGGCGGCGCGGGCCATTCCGGCGATGACGGCGGGCTCGGAGAGCAGGTGGGGCGAGGCGGGGCGCTTCATGCCGAGGGAGAGGTGGACCATGCTCATCGAGTCCTCGACCGAGATGCGCTGGACGCCGTGGCGCTGCTGGTCCTTTTCGGTGCGGCCCAGGCACGGCAGGATGAGCGCCCGCCTGCCGTGGACGAGATGGCTGCGGTTGAGCTTGGTGCTGACCTGGACGGTGAGGTCGCAGGTGCGCAGGGCCTCGTAGGTGTACGGGGTGTCGGGGGCGGCGAGCGCGAAGTTGCCGCCCATGCCGACGAACACCTTCACCTCGCCGCGGTGCATGGCCTGGATGGTCCCGACGGTGTCCAGACCGTGCTCGTGCGGCGGGTCGATCGCGCAGACCTCGGCGAGGCGCTCCAGGAACGTCTCGGTGGGCCGGTGGTCGATGCCGCAGGTGCGGTTGCCCTGCACGTTGCTGTGCCCGCGTACGGGGGACGGTCCCGCGCCCTCGCGCCCCAGATTGCCGCGCAGCAGAAGGAGGTTGACGATCTCGCGGACGGTGTCGACGCCGTGTTCGTGCTGGCTGACGCCGAGGCACCAGCTGACGATGCTGCGGTCGGCGTCGCGGTAGACGCGTGCCGTCTTGAGGATGTCGTCGCGGTCGACCCCGGACTGCCGCTCGATCTCCGCCCAGGAGGTGGCCTCGCACAGCGCGCGGTAGGCGTCGAAGCCCTCGGTGTGGCGGTCGAGGAACACCTGGTCCAGTGCCCTGGGGTCGGTCCGGGCCTGTTCCAGGATCGCCTTGGCGACGCCGCGCAGGAGGGCCATGTCGCCGCCGATGCGCGGTTGCAGGTTCAGGGTGCTGGTCCGCGTCGACTTGAAGAGGGCCATGTCGGTGAAGTCGTGCGGCACGATGGTGCGGGTCGCCGCCGCCTCGACCAGCGGGTTGATGTGCACGATCTGCGCGCCGCGCCGGTATGCCTCGGCCAGTGCGGTGAGCATCCTGGGCGCGTTGGACGCGGCGTTGACGCCCATGATGAACAGGGCGTCGGTGGCCTCCCAGTCCTTGAGGTCGACGGTCCCCTTGCCGGTGCCGAGGGACGCCGTGAGCGCGCGCCCGCTGGCCTCGTGGCACATGTTGGAGCAGTCGGGCAGGTTGTTCGTGCCCAGTTCGCGGGCCATCAACTGGTAGAGGAAGGTGGCCTCGTTGCCGAGCCGGCCGGAGGTGTAGAAGGCGGCCTGGTTCGGGCTGTCCAGTTCACGCAGGGCGCGCCCGACCGTCTCGAACGCGTCGTGCCAGCCGATCGGGACGTAGTGGTCGGACTCGGGGTCGTAGACCATCGGTTCGGTGAGCCGGCCCTGGTCCTCCAGGTCGAAGTCGCTCCAGCCGGACAGTTCGGTGACCGAATGGGCGGCGAAGAAGTCGCGGCCGACCCGCTTGGGGGTCATCTCCCAGGTGACGTGCTTGATGCCGTTCTCGCAGATGTCCAGGTGCAGGCCCTTGGTGTCGTCCGGCCAGGCGCAACCGGGGCAGTCGAAGCCGCCGTTCTCGTGGTTCATCCGCATGATCGCCCGTGGCCCGTCCACGAGCGCGCCCTCGCGCATCAGCACCTTGCCCACGCTCTTGGCCGCGCCCCAGCCGGCGGCGGGGTGGCGGTAGGGGTGGGCCTGTGGTTCGCCCTGCGGATCGGGCCCCACGTGCGGCTGCGGACCGTTCTGGCCGTCGTGCGTGGTGGTCACGGGTCTCACCATCTCCCCGTCCGGGCGGGCAGGCACCAGGAGAAATGCGCTTTTCAGACATCTACGATTCCACAGTGCCCACGCCGACGCGATTCGGCAGGACAGGCTCCCGCCCGAACCGCTCGCCCCTCCGACCAGCCCAGGTCAGCCCGTCGGTGCCGCAGGCAGGTCGTCCAGGAAGGTGACGGTCGGCACGTGGAACAGGCATCCCGTCATCGCGGTCGAGAAGTCGAGGATCCGGTCGTGCTTGGCCCCGTCGTTGCCGAGGAACATGTTCCGGAGCATCCGCTCGGTCACCTCGGGCGTACGGGCGTAGCCGATGAAGTACGTGCCGAACTCGCCGGTGCCCACGGTCCCGAACGGCATGTTCTCCCGCACGATCTTGAGCTCGTTGCCGTCCTCGTCGGTGATGACGTTGAGGGCCACGTGGGAGTCGGCGGGTTTGACGTCGTCGGGGAGTTCGAGGTTGGTCAGCTTGGTGCGTCCGATGGCGTTCTCCTGCTCGTCGGCGGGCAGGGCGTTCCACTCCTTCATGTCGTGCAGGTACTTCTGGACGATCACGTAGCTGCCGCCCTTGAAGGCGTGGTCCTCGTCGCCGATGAGCACGGCGTCGGAGGCGAGCCGGCCCTCGGGGTTCTCGCTGCCGTCGACGAAGCCGAGCAGGTCCCGCTCGTCGAAGTACTTGAAGCCGTGCACCTCGTCGACGACGGTGACCGCGCCGGCCAGCCGTTCCGCGAACAGCCGGGTCAGTTCGAAGCAGAGGTCCATCCGACGGGCGCGTACATGGAAGAGGAGGTCGCCCGGCGTGGACGGGGCCCGGTGCCGGTCACCGGTCAACTCGACGAACGGATGCAGTTGCTGCGGGCGCGGTCCGCTGAACAGCCGGTCCCAGGCCTCCGATCCGATGCCGACGACACAGGTGAGTTCGTCGTCGGGAGCGCGGAAGGCGACCGAGCGGCGCAGCCCCGAGACGTCCTCCAGCAGATCGCGGACCGTCTCCTCCTGCCCCGGCGTGATGGTGACCACGAGAAACATGGCAGCCCTGGCCGGAGGGACGATCACTGGCTGCGACTCGACCACGGGTCGGCCTCCTCAACCTGTACGAGACGGGACCCGCGAGGGGTCCCGAGGTGGGTCCGTTCTCCGCCATCCTGCTGTGTCCCCGGGAAAACCGCACGAGGACACCGAGGACACAAAGGACACAGTGGCTCAGCCGCCGACGAGGCCCACGACGAGGTTGATGGCGGTCGCGAGGATGCTGGTGCCGAAGACGTAGGACAGCAGCGAGTGCCTCAGCACGATCGCGCGGATCTCCGGACTGGAGACGTCGGTGTCGGAGACCTGGTAGGTCATGCCGAGGTTGTAGCTGAAGTAGAAGAAGTCCCGGTACGCCGGCGGCTGGTCGGAGTTGAAGTCGATCCCCTTGCCGGTCTCGTAGTACACGTACGCGTAGCGGGCGGCGTACATCAGGTGCAGCGCTGCCCAGGCCAGGAAGACCGCGCACAGTGCGGTTGTGGCCGTGGCGTGGCCGGGATCGGATCGGCCGCGCACGAGCAGCAGCACGATGGCCACCAGTCCGCCCAGGGCCACCGCGACGACCAGGAGTTCCTCGACGAGGGGCCGGAAGTCCTCGCGTTGGGCGTTGCGGTGGGTGTCGGTGGCGTCCATCGGCCACAGCACCACCCAGCCCGTCACGACGAAGATGAGTTCCGTGGCGGCGATGCCCGCGATCAGGCCCAGATCCAGGTCGGTCGGCAGCCCGACGGCCACCCCGACGACGGTTCCGAGGACCGTCGCGCCGGCGAGCCTGGACAGGGCGTTCAGCGGCTGACGAGTCCCCATGGGTGAACACCGTAGCCCCATCGGCACCGTCCGGCTCGGCAGGGCCCGCCGGGTCGGCGAAGCGGGTCGCGCCGGCCCCCTCGATGGCCAGGTCAGAACCCTCGACACCCAGGTCAGACCGCTTGTAGCCGAACCGTTGCCGTTCCGTGCGACGTCACCCACAGCGGACCCATAGTCTGTGTTGCCGTTCCGCCGAAATCCGTTGAACCCAGGGGGAGTCAGACCATGCGACCCATCCGGCCGTCCTTCACCACCCGCCCGGGGAGGAGTGCGCGCCGCAGAGTCTCCCCCGTGCTGACCGCCGTCGCGATCGCCTCCGCGCTGGCACTCACCGCCACCGCCTGTGGCTCCGGCGACGACACCAAGGCGGACGGGCGGGCCTCGGCCGCGGCCGCCGCGTCGGACGGCGGGCTCAAGATCCCGGACGACATCAGGGACAAGCTCAAAGAGCACGGGATCGACATCGACAAGTGGAAGGACGGCGCCTGGAAGAACTGGGACAAGGACGACTGGCTGCGCGAGGCCGACGACTTCGTCAACCCGATCATCAAGGGCCTGTGGGACCCGGAGCGGATGCGGGACGCCGACGACCCGGACAAGGGCGTCGACGACAGCGACCTCTCGGGCGACCAGGGCGTGACCGACCCGACGCCCGAGCCGGTGGACGCGAAGGCCGTGCCGCCTACGTACCACGCCAACGCGGCGACGGCCGGCAAGGTGTTCTTCGACTCCCCCGAGGGCACGATGGTCTGCTCGGCGACGGTCGTGCAGGATCCGGCGCACCCGGGCAAGTCCAACCTGGTCTGGACGGCGGGCCATTGCGTGCACGCCGGCAAGAAGGGCGGCTGGTACCGCAACATCGCGTTCGTGCCGTCGTACAACGACCAGGGCAAGTCGGCCGCCGAGTTGGAGAACGCCACCCGCGAGGAGACCGCTCCCTACGGCGTGTACTGGGGTGACTGGGCGCAGACCTCCCAGCAGTGGATCGAGCAGGGCGGCGAGACCGGCGGCGACGGAGCCTCGTACGACTACGCCGTCATTCATGTGACGCCCGAGAAGGGCAGCAACGGCAAGTCCCTTGAGGAGACGGTCGGTGCGGCGCTGCCGGTGAACTTCAACGCCCCGGCCGTGCCGAAGGTCGCGAGCATCACGGCGACCGGCTATCCGGCGGCGGCTCCGTTCGACGGCCAACTGCTGTACCAGTGCCAGGACAAGCCGGGCCGGCTGTCGATCAATACCGCGGACCCGACGATGTATCGGATCGGGTGCACCATGACCGGCGGTTCGTCCGGCGGGGGTTGGGTCGCGACGGGGTCGGACGGCAAGCCGGCGCTGGTGTCCAACACCTCGATCGGTCCGGTGACCGCGGGCTGGCTGGCCGGTCCGCGTCTGGGCGACGTGGCGAAGGGCGTGTACGACTCGGTGAGCGAGAAGTTCGCCGGTCAGTGACGGAGCAGCGGACCGTGACGGGACAGCGGACCGTGACGGAGCAGCCGACGCGGTAGACGGACACGGCGGGCGACGGGGTGCCCAAGGACACACACCACCCCGTCCCCGTCCGCCCTCGATCCCCCGGGCGACACCACTCACCGGCCACGGCACCACTCGGAGCACCAACACCGCACGTTTCAACGGGGGTTATCGCACCATGCCTTCCACCCGCACACTCACTGGGCCGGGTCGCCGCCGGCGCACCGCACTTGCAGCCACCGGCCTCCTCACCTCGCTCGCCCTCGCCGCGACCGCGTGCAACGGCTCGGACAACGACAGCGTCGGCGACAAGCCGGCCACCGCCTCGCAGTCGTCCGGCACCGGCGACGGCAAGCCGCACATCCCGGCCGACATAGCGAGCAGGCTCAAGGAGCACGGGATCGATGTCGACGAGTGGGCCAAGGGCGGCTGGAAGGACTGGGACAAGGACAAGTGGCTCAGCGCCGCCAAGGACTTCGTCAACCCGGTGATCGACGACCTCTGGAAGCCCGAGCGGATGAAGTCCGCCCACGAGGCGAACAAGACGGTGTCGACCAAGGACGCAGCCGCCGATCAGGGCGTCAGTGACCCGGTGCCGGCGCCCGTCGAGGCCACGGCCGAGAAGACGCCGTACCACGAGAACGCGGCCCCGGTCGGCAAGGTGTTCTTCGACTCCCCCGAGGGCTCGATGGTCTGCTCGGGCACGGTGATCAAGGACGTGAACCACCCGGGCAGGTCCAACCTGGTCTGGACGGCCGGGCATTGTGTGCACGCGGGCGCGGGCGGCGGCTGGTACCGCAACATCGCCTTCGTCCCGGCCTACAACGACCTCGGCGAGTCGGCCTCGCAGCTCAGCAACGCGAACGCCGCCGAGATCGCCCCGTACGGCAACTGGTGGGCGGACTGGGCGTCGACCTCCGGCCAGTGGATCCAGGGCGGCTCGGAGTCGGGCGGCGCGGGTGCGGCGTACGACTTCGCCGTGCTGCATGTGAAGCCCGAGCAGGGCACCAAGTCCCTTGAGGAGACGGTCGGTGCGGCGCTAGACGTCGACTTCTCGGCGCCGTCCGCGCCCCAGGTCCCCGAGATGGGCGCCTGGGGATACCCGGCGGCGCCGCCGTACGACGGTCTGCAGATGTTCAAGTGCCTCGACCGGCCAGGTCGGTTCTCGCTGGAACCGTCCCTGCCGACGATGTATCGCATCGGCTGCACCATGACCGGTGGCTCGTCCGGCGGCGGCTGGTTCCGGGTGGTGGACGGCGAGACCGAGCTGGTCTCCAACACGTCGATCGGCCCGTCCGACAACACCTGGCTGGCCGGCCCGCAGTTGGGACCGACGGCCGAGTCGCTCTACGAGAACATGAGCCGGACGTACGGCGGTCGGTGAGGCCGGAGGAGCCGGAGAAACCGACACCGCAGGCAATGCCGAAGGCCCGCCCCTGTTCGATCGGGGGCGGGCCTTCGGGCCGTTCAACGGGACGGACGTCCCAGGCGCCACGGACACCCAACCTGCCGGCGTCCCAGGCGCCACGGACGCCCAGTCGCGACAGACGTCCTACGACACTCAGATCAGCGGCGCCGGAACGTACGGCGTAAGCTCCGCCGCCAGTTCCTCATGCACCCGCACCTTGAGCAACGTGCCCTCCGGGGTGTGCTCCTCGGAGATCACCTCGCCCTCGTCGTGCGCGCGGGCGACCAGCTTGCCGTGGGTGTACGGCACGAGCGCCTCGATCTCGACGGATGGCCTCGGCAGCTCGTTGTCGATGAGCGCGAGCAGCTCCGTGATGCCCTGGCCGGTACGGGCCGAGACCGCGATGGAACGCTTCTCGATCCGCATCAGCCGCTGGAGCGTCAACGGGTCGGCCGCGTCCGCCTTGTTGATCACGACGATCTCGGGCACCTTGGTGGCGCCGACGTCCCGGACCACCTCACGCACGGCGGCCAGCTGCTCCTCCGGGTTGGGGTGCGAGCCGTCCACCACGTGCAGGATCAGGTCGGACTCGCCGACCTCCTCCATGGTGGAGCGGAACGCCTCGACCAGGTGGTGCGGCAGGTGCCGGACGAATCCGACGGTGTCGGCCAGCGTGTACAGCCGGCCGCTCGGGGTCTCCGCCCTGCGGACGGTCGGGTCCAGGGTCGCGAACAGGGAGTTCTCGACCAGGACGCCCGCGCCCGTGAGGCGGTTGAGCAGGGACGACTTGCCGGCGTTGGTGTAGCCCGCGATGGCGACCGACGGCACCCGGTGGCGCTTGCGCTCCTGGCGCTTGATGTCGCGGCCGGTCTTCATCTCCGCGATCTCCCGGCGCATCTTCGCCATCTTCTCGCGGATCCGTCGCCGGTCCGTCTCGATCTTGGTCTCACCGGGACCACGGGTGGCGAGGCCGCCGCCCGAGCCGCCGCCCATCTGCCGGGACAGCGACTGGCCCCAGCCGCGCAGCCTCGGCAGCATGTACTGCATCTGCGCGAGCGCGACCTGAGCCTTGCCCTCTCGGGACTTGGCGTGCTGGGCGAAGATGTCGAGGATCAGGGCCGTACGGTCGATGACCTTGACCTTGACGACGTCTTCGAGATGGATGAGCTGGCCCGGACTGAGCTCACCGTCGCAGATCACGGTGTCGGCGCCGGTCTCCAGGACGATGTCCCTGAGCTCGGTCGCCTTGCCGGAGCCGATGTAGGTGGCCGCGTCGGGCTTGTCGCGACGCTGGACGACGCCGTCGAGCACGAGTGCGCCGGCGGTCTCCGCGAGGGCGGCGAGCTCCGCGAGGGAGTTCTCCGCGTCCTGTGCGGTGCCCGTAGTCCACACGCCGACGAGGACGACCCGCTCCAGCCGGAGCTGGCGGTACTCGACCTCGGTGACGTCCTCGAGCTCGGTGGAGAGGCCGACCACACGGCGCAGGGCCGCGCGCTCGGAGCGGTCGAACTGTTCGCCGTCCCGGTCTCCGTCGATCTCGTGGCTCCAGGCGACGTCCTCTTCCATCAGGGCATCGGCCCGAAGACCGTCTGGGTTGTCGTGCGCGAAGCGCTTGGCGTCCTGGGAAGGGGAAGAAGAGGAGGTCATTGGATCCTTACGTAGATGGGGAGTGCGATACGGCGCTCATCAGTCTCAACGTCCGAGTACCCCGGGAGATTCCCGTGTCCCGTCCCGCGCCGACCGAACGATGGTCGCACGGGACGCCTCGTCTCGTCACCGACTTATTTCCCGGCCCCAGCGCCTTCTTTTCCGGCCTCAGCCGCCTATTTCCCGGCCTTCTTCACCGGCTCGACGGCCTTCCAGTCCGGGTGACCGGGCATCGGCGGGGTCTTCTCGCCGTACAGCCAGCCCTTGAAGAAGTCACCGAGGTCGCGGCCGGAGATCTCGGCGGCGAGCTGTTCGAAGTCGGCGGTCGTCGCGGTGCCGTCGCGGTGGAGTTCGACCCAGGTGCGTTCCAGGCGCTCGAAGTCGGAGCGGCCGATCTCCTCGCGCAGGGCGTAGAGGGCGAGCGCGGCGCCGTCGTAGACGTTGGGACGGAAGATGCTGATCTTCTGGCCGGGCTGGGGCGCCTTGGGCCGGGCGGGCGGTCCCCCGGCGGCGCGCCAGCGGTCCGAGGCGCCGTACGCGGCCTTCATCCGCGCCTCCATCGACCGGCCCGCCTTCTCCTGCGCGTACAGCGCCTCGTACCACGTGGCGTGTCCCTCGTTGAGCCACAGGTCGGACCACGCGCGCGGGCTGACGCTGTCGCCGAACCACTGGTGGGACAGCTCGTGGACCATGATCGACTCGACGTACCACTTCGGGTAGGCGGGCTCGGTGAAGAGGTCCTTCTCAAAGAGGGAGAGGGTTTGAGTTTCCAACTCGAAGCCCGTGGTGGCCTCTGCCATGAGCACGCCGTACGTCTCGAAGGGGTACGGGCCGACCTTGCTCTCCATCCAGGCGATCTGGTCGGGCGTCTTGGCGAGCCACGGTTCGAGGGCCGCGCGGTCCTTGGTGGGCACGACATCGCGCACCGGCAGCCCGTTGGGTCCGTCGCGGTGCACCACGCTGGAGCGGCCGATGGAGACCTGGGCGAGCTCGGTGGCCATGGGGTGCTGGGTGCGGTACGTCCAGGTGGTCGCCCTGCCGACGCGGTCCACGCCCGCGGGGAGACCGTTGGCCACGGCGGTGTAGCCGTTCGGGGCGGTGACCCTGATGGTGAACATCGCCTTGTCGGAGGGGTGGTCGTTGCACGGGAACACCAGGTGCGCGGCATCGGCCTGGTTGGCCATCGCGAGCCCGTCCTTGGTGCGCACCCAGCCGCCGTCCTGCCCGTCGGCGGGCACGGGGTCGCTGGTGTGCCGCACGGTGATCCGCGTCCAGCTCCCCTCGGTCAGCGGCTCCCGCGGCGTGACCACAAGGTCGTCACCTGCCTTGGTGTACGACGCCGGCTCGCCGTCGACCTCGACCGACTCGACCTTGCCGTGCGCGAAGTCGAGGTTGAGGCGGTCCAGGTCGGTCGTCGTCCAGGCGTCGATCGTCGTGACCGCCTGGAGGGGCTTGCTGTTGGAGCCCGGATAGGTGAAGGAGAGGTCGTACGACGCCACGTCGTACCCGGGGTTGCCGAGGTACGGGAAGAGGCGGTCGCCGACGCCCAGCGGGGCCGCCGGGGCGCTCGCGGCGAGGAGGCAGACGGAGACGGCGGAGGCGAGCAGCGCGGTCGCCTTCAGGCGGCGGGGGCTCCTCGTGCGGGGGCCTGCGGTGTGCGGGGCGGCGGCCTGGGGGCGGGCCGCCCGGACGCGGGGGGTGAGCAGCATGCACCACGACCTACCAGCGCGCGCGTGCGCTGCGGCGACGGCGCGCGTTCGGCCCACCCGAACGGGTAGGTCGGGCGGGGGTGCATGGCGTGACACACCGGCGCGTCAGCTACCGCGCACGCCCCTCGCAGGACACCGTCGAGGAGGCCGAGGGGCCGCTGCGGAGGCGAGCTCGCCTCCAGTGTCCGGCCTTCCGAGCCCCGTCTTTCGGAGCCCCGTCCTTCACAGCCCCGCCGTCTGCGCCCTGCTCACGTCGTACACCCCGGGCACGTTCCGCATAGCCCGCATCAGGGCCGGAAGGTGGGCCGCGTCCGGGAGTTGGACGGTGTACGTGTGGCGCACCTGCTGCTGTGTCGGGGGTTCGACCGTCGCGGAGACGATCTCCGCACCTTCGAGGGCCATGGCCTCGGTGAGGTCGGCCAGGAGGTGGGGCCGGACGAACGATTCGGCGACCAGGGTGACCCGGCACTCGGCGGTGTCGCCCCAGCGCACGCCGACCTCCGGGCGCCCCGCGGTCTTCATCCGCGCCACCCCGGCGCACTCCACGCGGTGCACGGTCACCACGCCCCCGCGCACGGCGAAGCCGGTCACGTCGTCGGGCGGCACGGGCGTGCAGCAGCCGGCCAGGCGCACGGTCGCGCCGGGCTGGTCGACGGTGACGTGATCGGTGGCGGGCCGGGTGGTCGGCGCCTCGGCAGTAGGCCGCTGCGTGACGGCGGGGCCCTCGGCCTCCTCGGCGGCGTCCTGCGAGGGGTGGGTGGTGATCCAGCGCTGGATGGCGATCCGGGCGGCGGGCGTGTGCGCGTGCTCCAGCCACTCCCTGGAGGGCTCGGAGGCGGGGTCCTGGCCCATGAGGAGCTGGACGGTGTCCCCGTCGCGCAGGGCCGTGCTGAGCGTCGCCAGGCGGCCGTTGACGCGGGCGCCGATGCACGCGTGCGCGTCCTCGCCGTACTGCGCGTAGGCGGCGTCGACGCACGTGGCGCCGTCGGGCAGGCCCAGGGTGCCGCCGTCGGGGCGGTAGACGGTGATCTCGCGGTCCTGGGCGAGGTCCTCACGCAGGGTCGACCAGAAGGTGTCGGGGTCGGGCGCCGCCTCCTGCCAGTCGAGGAGACGGGAGAGCCAGCCGGGCCGGGTGGGGTCGACGCGCTCGCCGTCGGCGGGGTCCTCGGGCGCGGGGGCGTACGGGTTGCCGAGCGCGACGACGCCGGCCTCGGCGACCTTGTGCATCTGGGGTGTGCGGATGAGGACTTCGACGACCTGGCCGTCCCCGCGGGCCACCGCGGTGTGCAGCGACTGGTACAGGTTGAACTTCGGTACGGCGATGAAGTCCTTGAACTCCGAGACGACGGGCGTCATACAGGTGTGCAGCTCGCCCAGGACCGCGTAACAGTCCGCGTCCTCGTTCACGAGCACGAGCAGCCGCCCGAAGTCGGCGCCGCGCAGCTCGCCGCGTTTGCGGGCGACGCGGTGGACGGAGACGAAGTGCCGTGGCCGGATGAGGACTTCGGCCGGGATGTCGGCGTCGCGCAGCACCACGCGCATCTCCTCGGCCATCTCGGCCAGCGGATCGTCCGCGCGGGAGGCGTTGTCGACGATCAACTCCCGTGTGTGCTCGTACTCCTCGGGATGGATGATCTGGAAGACCAGGTCCTCCAGCTCGGTCTTGAGCGCCTGGACACCGAGCCGTTCGGCGAGCGGGATGAGGACGTCGCGGGTCACCTTGGCGATGCGCGCCTGCTTCTCGGGGCGCATCACGCCGAGGGTGCGCATGTTGTGCAGCCGGTCGGCGAGTTTGATCGACATCACGCGTACGTCACTGCCGGCGGCGACGAGCATCTTGCGGAAGGTCTCCGGCTCGGCGGCGGCGCCGTAGTCGACCTTCTCCAACTTCGTCACGCCGTCGACGAGATAGCGGACCTCGGCGCCGAACTCCTCGCCTACCTGGTCCAGCGTCACGTCGGTGTCCTCGACGGTGTCGTGGAGCAGAGAGGCCGTCAAGGTCGTGGTCTCGGCGCCGAGTTCGGCCAGGATCAGGGTCACGGCGAGGGGGTGCGTGATGTACGGCTCGCCGCTCTTGCGCATCTGGCCGCGGTGTGAGGACTCGGCCAACACGTAGGCGCGGCGCAGGGGTTCGAGGTCGGCGTCGGAGTAGTGGGCGCGGTGGGCCTCGGCGACATGGCCGATGGCGTCGGGCAGCCGGTCACGGGCCGTGGGGCCGAGCAGGGCCGCCCGGCCCAGCCGGCGCAGATCGATCCGCGCCCGCCAGCGAGCCGCGGACCCGGTCATCGGACCTGGGGTCGCGGGGTTCGTGGCCTCCGCACTCATGGGCACCTCCGGCTGCGTGGACCGGCGGACGGGGTGCCCCAGGGCGGACACGGCTCAGGGAGCGGCAACACTCCCCGTCCGGGCCGGTGCTTGATGCTACCGAGCCCACCACGTGCGACTGACCGCCTCTCGTCGAGCGTGAAACGGATCACCCATTCGAGCGAAGGTTTGTAGGTTTACGGTTTCGCGCCACACGGAAAGCGGTCGGCCGTGCTTTCGAACCCACGACCGCTCCCCGGGTGACAACTCATGCACCACGCACGCGTGTGCGCCTCGGATGCCAAGCCGCCGCACAGCTCAACTGGCGGCCTTTTCCAGCCACTCGGCATCGATCTCGCCTTCGGCGACGATCACCGCCGGGCCGGTCATCTCGATCTCGCCGTCGGTCCGTTCGGTGATCACCAGCGTCCCGCCGGGCACATCCACGGTGTACGTCGCCGGGGCGCCGGTGACGGCGGGATCGGCGCCGTCCCTGCGCGCGGCGGCCACGGCGACCGCGCACGCGCCCGTGCCGCACGAACGTGTCTCGCCGGCCCCGCGCTCGTGCACGCGCAGCGCCACGTGGCCGGGGCCGCGGTCGACGACGAACTCCACGTTGACCCCGTCCGGGTAGGCGGCGGCCGGGCTGAACGGCGGCGGGGAGTACAGGTCGCCCGCGTGCGCGAGGTCGTCGACGAAGGCCACCGCGTGCGGGTTGCCCATGTTCACGTTCCGCGCGGGCCAGCTGCGCTCGCCGACGCTCACCGTGACGTCCCCCTCGGGCAGGCGCGCCCGGCCCATGCCGACGGTGACGTCACCGTCCTTGGCGATGTGCACGGCCTTCACGCCCCCGCGCGTGGCCACCGCGAGGTCGCCCTCGCCGATGTGTCCGGCACGCAGGAGGTAGCGCGCGAAGACCCGTACGCCGTTGCCGCACATCTCCGCGATCGAGCCGTCGCCGTTGCGGTAGTCCATGAACCACTCCGCCTCGGCCGCCATCTCCCGAGCCTCGGGGTGCGCGGCGGACCGGACCACGTGCAGCAGCCCGTCACCGCCGATGCCCGCACGGCGGTCGCACAGGGCGGCGACGGTCGCCGCCGGCAGGTCGAGGGTGTTGTCGGGGTCCGGGACGATGACGAAGTCGTTCTCGGTGCCGTGGCCCTTGAGGAAGGGGATCCGCGCGCGGGTGCTCATTCTTCGATCGTAAAGGGTGTCGCGTTTCGACCGCGGGCCGGCGGGGGCTGGTCGCGCCCGCGCCGCGGTGCCTCACATCGACACAGCCCCGCGCCCCTCAAAAGCCCGAAAGGCCCTTCAGCGGAGCCGCGCCACGCGCCATACCGCCAGCACGACCACCGCGGCCACGATCACGACGTACGCCAGCACGACCCGCCAGTCCGGCCGGGAGCCGGAACCGCGCTGCGGGAGGCCGGGCCCCGTGTAGCCGACGCGGCGGGCGGCCATCATGCCCCAGCCGGCCGCGCAGGAGCAGATCAGCAGGCCCAGCATGGCGATCACGGCGCCGCTGTCGCCGAAGTCGAAGGCGAGCGGGAAGGCGAACATCAGGGAGCCGACCGCGGCCAGGGCGACGATGGGGGCGAGCTGCCAGATGCGCAGTCGGCGCTGCGGGCGCAGTTCGACCTCGACCTCGGGGCCGCTCGCGAACATCTCCTCGGGCTCGGGACCGTCCGCGGTCACTCCGCCCTGGGTGTCGTCGGGCCCGTCGGGGCTCAGACGGTCCTCGTCCAGTTCCAGCTCCGGCCCGCTGTTCTCAGCGGTCAGGGGCTCGGTGCCGTGCGCGGTGTCGCGAGGGCCGGCCTCCATCGCCACGCGCCCTCCCAACTTAGGAACTAGGTCGATCGAAGCTCGATGATGGCACGGCACCGGAGGCCGCGATGACGGCCGGAGCGTCCCGATGCCATGACGTGATCAGGCTGTGACCGGTCGTTCGACCAACGCCAGTGCGAGGTGCGGAAGTTCTGTGAGATCCGCCGCGGCCCCACTCAACCAGTGCACCCGTGGATCGCGCCTGAACCATGAATCCTGACGGCGCGCGAAGCGCTTGGTGGCACGGACGGTCTCGGTGCGCGCCTCGTCGAGGGTGCACTCTCCCGTGAGCGCGGCCAGGACCTGCTGGTAGCCCAGCGCGCGCGAGGCCGTACGCCCCTCACGCAGGCCCTGCGCCTCCAGCGCGCGGACCTCCGCCACGAGCCCCGCGTCCCACATCCGGTCGACGCGGCGGGCGATGCGCTCGTCGAGTTCGGGGCGGGCCACGTCGACGCCGATCTGGACGGTGTCGTAGACCGAGTCGTGGCCGGGGAGGTTGGCGGTGAAGGGCCGGCCGGTGATCTCGATCACTTCGAGTGCGCGGACGATACGGCGGCCGTTGCTGGGCAGGATCGCGTGCGCGGCCTCGGGGTCGGCGGCGGCGAGGCGGGCGTGCAGCGCGCCCGAGCCGCGCAGGGTGAGCTCCTCCTCGAGGCGGGCCCGCACCTCGGGGTCGGTGCCGGGGAACTCCAGGTTGTCGACGGCCCCGCGGACGTACAGGCCCGAGCCGCCGACGAGGATCGGCCAGCGGCCCTCGGCGAGCAGGGCGTCGATCCGCTCGCGGGCGAGCCGCTGGTACTCGGCGACGGAGGCCGTGACGGTGACGTCCCAGATGTCCAGGAGGTGGTGCGGGACGCCGTCGCGTTCCTCGGGCGTCAGCTTGGCGGTGCCGATGTCCATCCCCCGGTAGAGCTGCATGGAGTCGGCGTTGACGACCTCGCCCCCGAGTTGCCGGGCGAGGAAGACGCCCAGATCGGACTTTCCCGCCGCGGTGGGTCCGACGACGGCGATGACTCGGGGGGCGGGGGGTGCGGTGCTCACCGGACCAGTCTCGCAAACCCGGCGACCACTCCTCGAACGAGTTACGTGACGGTGACGGGACGGGGTCGTTGCCCGGTCGAGGTCCTCGCCGCCGGTTCGCAGGAGGCGGCGGGGCGGGTGACGCGAACGGGCGCACCGGACGACGCGGGATTTCGCCCGCACGAGTAACGTATGGAGTGGATATGGGTGTTTTCGCACGACTTCTCCGGAGGTCGAAGGCCACGGAGGAGGCGTCGACCGCCGAGGCTCAGGACGGCGCGCTGACGGCGTGCTCGGAGTCGGCGGCGGAGCAGGCGGCAGCGGCGAAGGGGTCGGCCGAGGCGTCCGAGGTCCCGTCCGAGGACGCGGGTGCGGCCGAGGTCGAGCCGACGGCGGCGCAGGCGGAGACCCCGGCCGAGCAGGCGGGCTCCGAGGCCGGCTCCGGCGAGGGCGTCGAGATCCCCAAGCAGCAGTCCGCCGAGGCGACGGCCGACAGTGAGGCCGGCGAGGGCGCCCGCACGTAGCCGCCCGGTATACGCGTGCGCCGACGGGGTACCCGGCAGGCGTACGGGGCCGGGACACACGGAAGGTGGACCATGGGTCTCCTGGACAATTTGAAGGCCAAGCTCTCTCCGGCCAAGGACAAGGTCTCGGACCTCGCGCAGCAGCACGGGGGCAAGATCTCGACCGGTATCGACAAGGCCGCGAAGGCCGTCGACGAGAAGACCAAGGGCAAGTACAGCGACCGGATCCAGACGGGGACGGGCAAGGCCAAGGGCGCCATGGACCGGCTCGCCCACAAGGACGACCCGGCGGGCACGACACCGAGCGGCGGCACGACACCGCCGCCGGAGACTCCGCCCCCGCCGACCACCTGACCGGCACGACACATCGACGGACGGCCGCGGGGCCAAGGGCCTCCCGGCCGTCCGCCGTGTCCGGAGCTGCCGTGTCCGAAGCTGCCCTGTCGGAATTGCCACGTCTGGAGCTGCCGCTGCGGAGCTGCCGTGCCCGGAACCGCCGTGGCCGGCCCTCGGACAGCCCGCCCCCAGACCCGCCCTCCGTCTCGGAGCTGCCGTGACCGAGACCGTCGTAGCCGACTCCCGGACAGCCCACCCGTAAACCCGCCCTCCGTCTCGGAGCTGCCGCCGCGGAGCTGCCGTGACCGGAACCGCCGTGCCCGGTACCGCCGTGGCCGGCCCCCGATCAGCCCGCCCCTGGACCCGCCCCCTAGACCCGTCCCAGGACCCGCGAGGCCCGCGTCGACGGCCCGTCTCAAGACCAGGTCGCGACCACGTACCCCACCCCGTACGGGGCGTCCTCGTACAGCAGTGTGCCGGTCAGTTCCGCGTCTTCCGCCGCGCCCGCGAGGACCTGCCAGGGGGCGCGGCCCGAGGCCTTCAGTTCGTACGCCAGCTCGCTGTCCAGTGCCTTGACGGCCGCCACGTCCGCCGTGCCCAGCGCCCGTGCGACCTCCGCGTCGAACGGCGCCGCCCGCTCGTCGAAGTAACCGGGCGCCTTGAGCGTGCGGCAGGCGCTGGCGTCGCCCATCACCAGCAACGCCACCCGCTCGGCACGGGTCGCGAGGTCCCTTCCGACTTGGATACACCGCTCGGCGGCGAGAGGTTCCCCCACCCCGAGTCCCTCGATCGGGGCATCGGACCACCCGGTCCGCTCCAACAGCCACGCGGCGACGGCGAGAGAGGGCGGCAACCGTCGCTCGGACGGGAGATCCGGCCCCCGCTCGCCCAGCCGTACGTCGACCTCGACGCCGAATCCCCGGAAGGACCCCGGCGTGCCCGCGGGATGCGTACCGCGCCCGCTCTGCTCGGCGGGACCGAGGACCACGAGCCGGTCGGGCCGGGCGGCGGCCAGCACCCCGAGCGCGTCCGTGCACGCGGCCCGCGCGACGTCCAGTTCGGAGGCGGCACCGGCGGCGACCTCGGGCACCAGGAGCGGCGGGCAGGGGCAGACTGCGGCGGCTACAAGCATGATCGGCAGCGTAACCCCGCGGGGCGGGCGGGCGTCAGTCCTCAACGAGCACGTCGGTGACTGACGAGCACCTTGGTGACCTCAGTGACATCGGTGACGCGGTGACATCGGTGGCCGTCATGCCGACGACCGTGAGGTCAGTCGCAGCCGCAGCCGCTCCCCGTGGCCACCGGCAGGGGCTCGGGGGCGCCGATCTTCGGCAGGCCCAGCATGACGCCCGTCGGCTTCGCGGACTCCTCGGCGTTGCGCTTCTCCCATGCGTCGCCCGCGCGCGTGCGGCGCACGTCGAGGGTGGGGCCCTCGGCGAGGAGGTGGTGCGGGGCGGCGTAGGTGATCTCGACCGTGACGACGTCGCCGGGCCGGACGTCGGCGTCCGGCTTGGTGAAGTGGACGAGGCGGTTGTCGGGGGCGCGGCCGGAGAGACGGTGGGTGGCGCCGTCCTTGCGGCCCTCGCCCTCGGCGACCATCAGCTCCAGGGTGCGGCCGACCTGCTTCTTGTTCTCGTCCCAGGAGATCTCCTCCTGAAGGGCGACGAGACGCTCGTAGCGCGCCTGGACGACCTCCTTGGGGACCTGGTTCTCCATGGTGGCGGCGGGGGTGCCGGGCCGCTTGGAGTACTGGAAGGTGAACGCCTGCGCGAACCGCGCCTCGCGGACCGCGTGCAGGGTCTGCTCGAAGTCCTCCTCGGTCTCGCCGGGGAAGCCCACGATGATGTCGGTGGTGATCGCCGCGTGCGGGATCGAGGCGCGGACCTTCTCGATGATCCCCAGGTAGCGCTCCTGGCGGTACGAGCGGCGCATCGCCTTCAGGACCGTGTCCGAGCCGGACTGCATCGGCATGTGCAGCTGCGGCATCACGTTCGGCGTCTCGGCCATGGCGGCGATGACGTCGTCGGTGAAGTCACGCGGGTGGGGAGACGTGAAGCGGACGCGCTCCAGGCCGTCGATCTTCCCGCAGGCCCGCAGCAGCTTGCTGAAGGCCTCGCGGTCGCCGATGTCGGAGCCGTACGCGTTGACGTTCTGTCCGAGCAGGGTGATCTCGGAGACGCCCTCGTCGACCAGGGCCTCGATCTCGGCGAGGATGTCGCCGGTGCGGCGGTCCTTCTCCTTGCCGCGCAGGGCCGGGACGATGCAGAACGTGCACGTGTTGTTGCAGCCGACGGAGATCGACACCCACGCCGCGTACACGCTCTCGCGCCGGGTCGGCAGCGTCGAGGGGAACGCCTCCAGGGACTCGGCGATCTCGACCTGCGCCTCCTCCTGCACGCGCGCGCGTTCCAGCAGGACCGGCAGCTTGCCGATGTTGTGCGTGCCGAAGACGACGTCCACCCAGGGGGCCCGCTTCACGATGGTGTCGCGGTCCTTCTGCGCCAGGCAGCCGCCGACCGCGATCTGCATCCCGGGCCGCGAGACCTTCCGCGGCGCGAGGCGGCCGAGGTTGCCGTAGAGCCGGTTGTCGGCGTTCTCCCGCACGGCGCAGGTGTTGAAGACGACCACATCGGCGTCCCCGTCCGATCCCTCGGGGGCGCGGACGTAACCGGCGTCCTCCAGGAGCCCGGACAATCGCTCGGAGTCATGGACGTTCATCTGGCACCCATAAGTGCGCACTTCATACGTTTTGGATGAACGCTCGTCCACTGCCGGGCTCCGGTCGCTGCTGCTGGTCATTCCTCAAGGGTAGGTGCTCGTCGGAACGGGTTGAGCGCGGCAGGTGGCACCGGCCACTTCCGTGACCGCCGGAGCCTTGCTCGCCGAGGTCAGCGTGGCCCGGTAGCAGGCTGTCACCGGCGTGCGGGCGTCCGGGCTGCCGTAGGACGCGTGCGTGGAGAACGTCACGACCGTGGTGCCGTGCCGGGTGGTGACCGTCGGCGTGCCCACGGACAGGTTGCCCGGCGTGGGCAGGGTCGTCGGGGTGAGGGGGGCGGTGCGGCGGGCCACGGCGAGGGTGTCGGCGTAGCGCCAGGCGTCCTGCTTCATGCGCTCGCGCGCCTGGGTGCTGGTCGTGGTGCCGGCGGGCGGGGAGTGCGGCCAGGACACCAGGACCCAGACGAACGCGATGACGGCGATCGCCAGGACGAGGGTGCCGCAGACGGCCACGGTCCGGTAGGCCGTGCGCCGGGGCGGAAGAACAGCACCGGGGTTCATGGGGTTCTCCGTGCCGATGCGGAGCGGCGGGATGAGGGCCGGAGCGGATCGGCGGGGTGGGAGTCGGGCCGGAGCGGACCGGCCGGGTGGGAGTCGGGCCGGAGCGGACCGGTGGGGTGGGAGTCGGGCCGGCGTGCCGGCCCGCGAGGTGTGGAGGTCACCACTCCGCGGGCCGGCACCCGGGTCAGTACTTGGCCGCTGTCATGGCGTTCTGGAACGCCAGGGCGTAGCGGGTCGTGCCCGTCGAGGTGGGATGGTAGCTCTCCATCCCGGGGCAGATCGGGCTGCCCGGGCAGGAGAAGTCGGCCGGGTTGTCGGACGCGGGTCCGGCCACCAGGTCGTTGATGCCCGACGGGGAGTCGCACATGCGGTAGCCGCTGAACTCGTCGTCGGGTGAGTAGAACGTCACCGGGACACCCGCCGCCTTCGCCTGGTCGGCGGCGGCCTGCTCCTTGGCCTGCATGTCGTCGGCCCACTGGTTGAGTTGGGCCTGCGCGCCCGCCGTCATGACGCTGATGCAGGTGAGGCTGCCGGTGTCGAAGAGCTGTGGGTACCCGAGCAGGATGATCTTCGCGTTGGGGGCCTTGGCGTGGATGTCCGCCAGGAGCGGGGGGATCTTCCCGGAGGCGTAGGTCAGGTTCTGCTGCACCGTCGAGTTCGACGGGCACCCCTGGGTGAAGTCGCCGCAAGCGCCGGCGATACCGCCGAAGTTGGCGTCGTTGCCGGTGATGGTGAGCGCGACGAGCGTGGTGTTCGGATCGAGGAACCCGGAGTCGAGCTGGGACACCTCGCCGTACTGCCCGAGCGTGCCGGGCCCTCCGCTGCCGTTGGTGTCGAGGGCGGTGTCCATGTCGTAGGAGTAGGCGCCGCTGCATGCCACCGAGTGGTAGTCGAGCGTGGTGTCGAGGGCGTCGGCGCGGGCCCCGATCGAGGTCGAGGTACCGGGCAGATCCGCCTTGCGGCCCCAGGAGTTGGCGCTGCGCAGGCAGGCGTTCCAGGTGTGTCCGGGAGAGGACTGGGTGGCGATGGAGGCGTACGGGCCGGTGGCCGTGCCGTAGTCGTAGGACCCGGCGCCGGTGCCCGAGGAGTACGAGTCGCCCATCTGCACCACGAAGTCCTTGGGCTTCGCCGACAGGTGCTGGAAGGCCACCGAGTCCCAGGCGACGTCCTCGTCCGCGGTGCCGTCGGGAGCGAAGTTGCTGAGGGAGACTCCCTGGTAGGCGCTGGACGACGAGGCGAAGTCGAACACCCCCAGGCTGACCCAGGAGTTGGTCTGCGCATGCACGTTCAGGATGCGGTTCTCGGCCGTCCCGGCACCCGGATGCACGGTGTAGACGGCGTCCTGCGTCTGCGATCCGGTGTCGGGCAGATGGACCAGGACCCGGGTCCAGCCGTCCAGTTGCTGGCTCAGCTTCCAGGTGCCGGTGACCGCCATGGGTCCGGAGACGTCAGGGGGCTGCGAGAGGTCGTAGCTGTACTGGTTGTCCGCGCCGGTGTCGAGGTTGCGGCTGTGGGCGTACCAGAAGTGGTCGCCGAAGCCGCCGCCGATCTGGTGCAGGTCGCCCTTGGCCTCGTAGTGGTTCTGCGCATCGGCGTCGAAGGCGCTGAAGGAGAAGGAACCCCCGTTGCTCCAGCCCGACTTGGCGCAGCCGTCGGTCATGGTGGGGATGGACGTCGGTACGTCGTCCACGACCACGGACCCGGACGGCGGCGAGTTGTCGCACATGTGCCCGGTGCCGTTGTTGCCGTTGCCCAGTTCGACCTTGAGGGTCTGGTAGGTCAGGTACTCGTGGCCGCAGCTTGTGGGGCAACCGACTTTCCAGGTGGTCTGGTTGGCGTGGTACCAGTGCGGCGGGTCGCAGGTCTCGCCCAGGTGGTCGACCTCGCAGCGCGGCGGGTTCGCCGGGTCGCAGTCGTTCACGAGCGGGGAGCAGAAGGTGTCGAGTCCCGGCTTGACGCTGGAGCGGTCGGCGTCGCTGCTCCACCAGGCGGCCGAGTAGCCGGCGGTGTTGCTGTTGTTGACGGCGCCGCTGTCGGCGTAGGCGCGGCCGGTGTCGATGGGCCAGGCGCCCCAGCCCAGCACCTTCTCCTCGTAGGGCCAGTCCTGCGGGTGGCCCGCGTCGGCGTAGGTGTTCGCGTCGAGGAAGGCGTGCCGGTCCGGCGGGTAGATCGGGTTGGAGGGGTTGTTCAGCCAGCCCAGGCCCCAGTTGGCGGACGGGGTGGCCGGAACGTAGTAGTTGAGGCCGGAGTTGTAGTCCCACAGGGCGGCGAACCAGTTCTCCACGCCCGCGGGGTCGTCCGTGTTGAGCTTGATGCCGCCGGGGGTGATGCCGGTGTCGTGCAGCTCGTTCCACTTCGTCTCGAGCGTCCGCGCGGCGACGGCGATGTTGGAGGTGTAGTCGAGCGCGATGGCCTTCTGCTGGGCGGCCGGCAGTTCGTCCACGGAGCCGGTCTTCATGCCGTCGGTCTGCTGGCCGATGCCGTAGCCGCAGTCGGTCTTGGACCAGTCGATCAGCCAGTGGTCCTCGGGGGTGGCCGGGGTGCTCGGGTGGCCGTAGAAGCCGTTGGTGCTCGCGAGGGTGGAGCTGGTCTGACCGGGCAGGGCGCCGCCCTCGGCCTGCCAGAGGTTGGACTCCTGGGCGAGCACACCGAGGAGCACCTGGGCCGGAATGCGTCCGGTGCTGCCGGTCAGGCCGGGCAGCGGGAACATGCCCTGCGGGTTCACCGTGCCGAGTCCGTCGGCCGTGCGCCAGCCGCCCTGGCGGACGTAGGTGCTGGTCAGGTCACCACGGACGGCCATGTCGACGGCCCACTCGACCTGGTTGGGGGTCGGCTGGTAGGCCTGCTGGGCCGGGTCGTTGCGGGGCTGCGAGCAGGTGCGGTCGTTGTCGACGGTGGAGTTCGGATCACCGGCGACGGTCGCCGCGGCGGCGGAGAGTTCGGTGGCCTTCGCGGTCGCGGCGCCGGACCCGGCACCCGAACCGACCGATGTCGACGAGGACTTGGTGCTCGCGGCACCCGAAGTCGTCAGCGCCGGCGAGGTCTTCTTCCCCGTGGCCTTGGGGCCGGTGGCCGCCGCGCCGACGGTGAAGGAGATCTTCTTGCCGGTCGACGGCACCTCGGTCGTCAGCTGGACCGGCGCGGGGGTGTTCCACGCGGTGGCCGCCAACGGCTGGCTGACATGGCTGCGCAGGCTCTGGGCCACCGCCTGGTCGACGGCGAGCGCGCCGGTGGAGGAGACGGTCGCGTCCGCCCCGACCTTCAACTGCCGCACGGCGGTGGGCAGGGACGCGGTCGCTTTCGCCGTGCCGGTGAGGAAGACCCGGCCGGCGGTGCCGGAGCGCAGGCCCACCTTGCCCGACGGGCCCTGGGCGTACGTGGTGGTCCTCCCGTCCGCGGTACGGCGGGCGCGGGCCTTGTCGCCCTGCTGGTCAAGGAAGTTGACGCCACCGGCGCTGTCGACGCGGAGGTCGAAGGCGGGTCCCGAGGTGCGGGCGAGTTCGGTGGCGCGGTTCGTCCGGTCGAAGCGGATCAGGCGGTCGGCCGCCGCGCCGACGATGGTGTCCCCGGTCGGCACCGCGGAGGTGACCTGGGCGCTCTCGGTCTGCCGGTGGGTGACCTTGCCGGTGACGGTGTCGACGGTCAGCAGCCGGGTCCGGTCGGTCCTGTCGTCGCCGACCTGGGTGAGGACGGCGGTCTCCCCCGCGCCGCATCCCGGGTCGAAGTACGCCAGTGTCACCGTGTCCGCGAGTTTGGTCACCTTGCCGCTGGTCAGGTCGACGACGGCCGCGAAGCCGCCGCGTTCCATCAGTTGCGGGTCGTTGGTGAAGGCGCGGGGCGCGTAGACGACCACCGCGCGTTTCCCTGAGCCGGTCACGCAGGCGTTGCCGATCCACAGGTCGGTGCCGAAGCCGGGTTCGGAGAGCGTGGCGACCGTCCGCCACTGGTAGGCGTCACGGCTCGCGGCGGCGAGCAGGTGCAGGCCGGATCCGTCGCCGGCCACCGTGACCGCGCGGTCGGCGGAGGTCTTCCAGGTCTTCGGCAGAACGCTGTCCGGGGAGAGCACCTCGGCGGACTGGTCCTGCCGCGGCGGCTTCGGATCCCCGGTTCCCGTGGCCGCGGAGTCCTGGGCCGTGCCCGCCGTGTCCTGGGTGCCGGTGGCGGTCGTACTCGTCGAAACGGGTGGCGCGGCCCAGGCCGGTCCGGTCTGGGTCAGGCCGCCGACCGCCAGCAGGGCGGCCGTCAGCGCGATGGACGTACGTGCTCCAGGTCTGAGCCTCAAAGGGTTCTCCAAGGTCCACAAGCGCAGGTGTCTGTACGGACTCCGCGACCGCGGGCGAGGGACGGGACCCCTGGTGCGGGCAGACGTGGACGCACGGCCCCGATGTCCCCGTTCCCCCTGAGCGCGCCCCATCCCCCACGGCGCTCGGAATGCACGGTAAGCGCTGACTGGTTCAGGGGTTCTCAACCCGACGTAAAGTTCCCGCAAATCACTTACGGGGCGCGCCCGTGATGAAAGGGCCGCCATCAGAGAGCCACAGAACGGTCGGTCGAAATCTGTTGACTCTTGAGGCGCGGCCGTGAAACTCTCTGGCGGCGCGAAACCGATGCACGATCCACCTTTCCACCCTGCCTTCGGGCAACGGATGAAATGGAAGAAGTGCCCCTCATGGTCAGTGCTCTTTCCGCGGTCCGCCGCGTCAACAGACAGGCGGTCGCGACGGCCCTCGCCGTCGTCTCCTGCACGGGCGTCACCACATTCACGGCGGCCGGCGACGCCCACGCGGTCACCGCCAAGTACACGTCCTCGCCGTGCACCTCCCGCGACTCCCGGGGCTACGACGACGACTGCGAAGCGGACCTCTTCATCAACTACAACTCGTCACCCGACAGCGGCAACAAGCCGGCCCCCGGGGCCATCGCCGACATGTACGGCGACATCTACGACTTCTCCGGCGGCCTGGACGGCAACGGCATCTACGTCTTCGTCTTCAGCACGCTGGGCAACCGCCCCGGCGCGGCCCAGGCGATCAAGAACAACGCGGCCTCGGCGGACCCCTGCGGTCCGGACAGCTACCGGATCTACTACAGCTCCGGCTACACCGGCCACTCCCAGTACTTCGGCAACGACGTGTACTGCGACGGGGACTTCAACTTCGACTCCACGCTGAAGAACGAGGACGCCTCGGAGCACTGGTCCTGACGGCGGACGCGACCGGACGAATCGGCGTGACGGGGGAGAGATGACACGCACTTGGTGGGCCGCACGGCCCGGGACGGCCCTGGTGGCCGTCGTGACGGGCGGGACGCTCGCCCTGGTCGGCTGTTCCCCGCACGGCGGGTCCGGCGCGTCGGCGGCGGGGGGTGCCGCCCCCTCGGGGACCGGCGCTCCCGCCTGGCCCGCGGCGGTACCCGCGTCGGGTCTCGCCAAAGGCCTGGCGCTACCGATGGAGAGCTACATGGAGCCGTACGCGGACACGGTGGTCGTCCAGCAGGCCGTCGACCGGTTGGCCGCACAGTGCATGAAGCGGTACGGCTACGACTACACCGCGCCGGTCCGGGGCCTGACCCCGCCGCCGAGCAGCGACGACTCCAACATGACGCGGCGCTACGGCATCACGGACCAGGACCTGGCCGCCCGGTTCGGCTACTTCCTCGGCGACTCGGAGCAGACGCCGCCGCCCGCGCAAAGGCTCACCTCGGCGGAGACGGCCGTGCTCACCGGCCGGCTGGCCATCGCCCGGGGAGCGGCGAAGGCTCCGACCAAGGCGGGCGGGAAGACGATCCCCGAGGACGGGTGCGTCGGGGAGGCGACCCGCAGGATCGGGCCGCGGATCGACGCGAGCCTGGCGAGCAGGCTGGACTACGAGAGCCTGCGCCGATCGCAGAGCGACCCTCGGGTGCTGGCCGCGGTCGACGCCTGGTCGCGGTGCATGAAGGCGAAGGGCTACACCGTGGACAGCCCGCTGAACGCCGCGAAGCTCACGCCGGACACCGACCACGGCCAGGCCACCCGGGCCGACATCACCACGGCGCTCGCCGACATCGCCTGCAAGCGCAGCACCGGCCTGGTCAAGACCTGGTTCACCGTGGAGTCCGCACTCCAGCGCCGGCAGATCGAACAGAACCAGCTGCCGCTCACCCAGCTCAAACAACAGATCGCAAGCGAGGTAAAGGCGGCCACGACGGTGCTCGGACGTAAATAAACCGACCTTGCAATCACTTTGTGCACTGTTTACGAGCGGAATGGTTCGCTGCTCGGTGACGCATTTGCATGCAATTCATCACTTGAGCGCCGGAGTCCACAAAACAGCAGTAAGCGCTATCACCAAACGAAAGGTAATTCACCCTCCATGGGATCGCCCATATCCCGAAGGCGCCGGGCCATCGTGGGTGTCGCGGCCACGGCCGGGCTGTTGTCGGTCGGCGGCCTCGCGGGATCCGGGCTGGTGCGGTCGCCCTCCCAGGCGGCGGCCGACACCCGCCCGCCGCCGCCGAGCGTGATCACCGCGCCGGTGGTGCGCCAGGTCCTGCGCTCGACCGTGGTGCTGCGCGGCACCTTCGCCAACGGGCGGACGGTCTCCGCCCAGCCGACGTCGGTGGCCGAGACCGAAGCCCCCTCCAGACCCGCGCAGTTGGTCGTGACGGGCGTGTTCACCCGGGTCGGCGACCAGGTGCGCGCCGCCACCGCGCTCGCCGCGTACTCCGGCCGCCCGGTGTTCGCCCTGCCCGGCGCCGTGCCCGCCTACCGCGATCTGGTCTACGGCGAACAGGGCGGGGACGTAAGGCAGTTGCAGCACGCGCTCGCCTCGCTCGGCTACGGCGCCGGCGCCGACACCGAGGGCGTCTTCGGCACCGGCACCGAACAGGCGGTGCGCGCCCTCTACCGGCACCTCGGCTACCCGGTCCCCGTAACCCACGACGCGGAGACGACCGGCACGGCGGCCACGACCGGCACCGGCACTGGCACTGGCACGGACGCATCCCCCTCCCCCGCCGATACCCATACCGATACTGGCACCGGAGCCACCACCGTCGACGGGGGCACCTCGTCCGTCGCGCATGCCATGGTGCCCGCCTCGGAGGTGGTGTTCGTGCCCTCGTTGCCCGCCCGCGTGGTGTCCGTGCCGGTGCACGTCGGCGATCCGGTCAAGGGCCCGCTGCTCACGCTCGCCCGCGGCGGCCTGACGCTCACCGGGCAGCTGGACCCGGCGCAGGCGGGCCTCGTCACCCCCGGGATGAAGGTGTCCGTGCTGTCCGAGGCCACCGGCACCCGGGCGCGGGGCACGGTCGAGTCGGTCGGCGTCCTCGTCACCCCGGGCGACGGCAAGGACGGCACCGAGGCGGCGGACAGCGCCGGCACAGCCGGGGGCGGGGCCTACCGGCCGCTGACGGTGAAGCCCGACAAGACCTGGAGCACGGCCCTCGGCGGTCAGGACGTACGGATCACGGTGACCGCCGCGGCGACCGCGAAGGCGGTGCTCGCGGTGCCGGAGGCCGCGGTCACGGCCGGGGCCGACACGCACACGTCGATCACGGTCGTCGGCGCGGCCGGCACCCGGCACACCGTGCGGGTGACGGCCGGAGTGTCCGCGGACGGCATGGTGCAGGTCACGCCGGTCGGCGCGCGCCTGGCGGCGGGCGAGCGGGTCGTGGTCGGAAAATGACCGCACCCGTCGTCACCGGGGAGCCGCCCGTGGTGCTGCGGCTGACGGACTGCGCGAAGACGTACCCGGGCTCCCCTCCTGTCGAGGCGCTGCACCCGGCCGACCTGACCGTGCGGGCCGGGGACTATCTGACCGTGGTCGGACCGTCGGGCTCGGGGAAGTCCACCCTCCTGAACCTGCTCGGCCTCCTGGACCGGCCCACCTCGGGCAGCTTCACCCTCGCCGGTGTGGACGTGGCACGACTGTCCGAGGGAGAGCGCACGGCACTGCGCGGCCGCCGTATCGGCTTCGTGTTCCAGGAGTTCCACCTCCTGCCCTACCGCACGGCCCTGGAGAACGTCGCACTCGCCCAGCTCTACGTCACCCGGCGCGCCGCCGACCGCACCCGCGCCGCCGCCGACGCCCTGGAGCGGGTGGGTCTGGGGCACCGGCTGCATGCCCTGCCGACCACGCTGTCCGGCGGTGAGCGGCAGCGGGTGGCCATCGCCCGGGCGCTGGTCAACGAGCCGGAGCTGCTGCTGTGCGACGAGCCGACCGGCAACCTCGACTCGGCCACGGCCGCCACCGTGATGGACCTGCTCGGGCGGCTCAACACGGCGGGCGTCACCGTCGTCGTCATCACCCACGACCCCACGGTGGCCGCCCGCGCCCACCGCCGGGTCACCATCCTCGACGGCCGCCTCCTGACCTCCGACCAGGACGACACCGTCACCCGCGAAGGGCCCGGTGCCGAGTGAGCGTCCTTCTGCCGGGCCGCGCCCGCACCCCGGCACCGGCCGCCCCGACCCGGCTGCACGTGCGTGATCTGCTGGCCGAGGCGTTGACCGGGCTGGTCCAGCGTCCGGGCCGGTCGACCCTGACCATGCTGGGCACGGTCCTCGGGGTGTGGGCCTTCGTGGCGGTACTGGGGCTGACGTCCACCGCGACCGGGCAGATCGGCAAGTCCTTCAGCCTGCTGGCGGAGACCACCGTGACGGTGGACGACGCCGCCCCCGGCAGCGGCCCGGCCACCAGCTTCCCGGCCGACGCGGACGCCCGCCTGCGACGGCTCAACGGCGTGGTGGCGGGCGGGGTCTGGTGGGCGGTCCCGGTCCGCTCCCCGGTCGTCTCGGCACGACCGGACGTCACGAGCGCGGGCGCCGGAACCGACGGCGACGGCATCGGGGTGTACGCCGCGTCGCCCGGCGCCCTCGACGCGATGCGGCCCGCCCTGGCCACCGGCACGCTCTACGACGCCTTCCACCAGTCCCGCGGCGAGCGGGTGTGCCTGCTCGGCGTCTCGGCCGCCCGACTGCTGGGCATCAGCCGGCTGGACGGCGCCCCCGCCGTCTTCGTCGACGGCCTCTCCTACACGGTCGTGGGCATCGTCTCGGACACCGAGCGGCTGCCGCAGACCCTGCTGGGCGTGGTCATCCCCTCCACCACGGCGCTGCGGGAGTACGGACCGCCCGTCGACACGGCGGCCCAGGCGCTGATCAGGACCCGCCCCGGCGCCGCCCGACTGGTCGCCCGCCAGGCACCGCTCGCGTTGCGCCCGGACCGCCCCGAGCTGCTCAAGGCCACCCCGCCGCCGGACCCGCACAGCCTGCGGGACCAGGTCGGCACGGACCTGTCCGGACTGTTCCTCGGACTCGCGGTCATCTGCCTGGTCGTCGGCGCGTTCGGTATCGCCAACACCACCTTGGTCGCGGTGCTGGAGCGCACCGCCGAGATCGGACTGCGCCGGGCGCTGGGCGCACGCCCCCGGCACATCACCGCGCAGTTCCTCTCCGAGTCGACGGTCCTGGGCACCCTCGGCGGACTGGTCGGCACCTGTCTGGGGGTCGCCACGGTGCTGGGCACGGCGGTGCTCCGCGACTGGACGGCCGTACTGCAACCCGCCGCGGTGCTCCCGGCCCCGCTCGTCGGCACGGTCACCGGCCTGCTCGCGGGGCTGTACCCGGCGCTGCGGGCCGCCCGCATCGAGCCGCTGGCGGCGCTGCGCCGGTGAACGGGCCCTTGCGGGACCGGTGTTGGGTGCGCCGAGCCGGAAGTGACCCACGGTCCCACAGGGGCCCGTGATGCAATGGGCCACCACAGAGTGGTCTCGGGGTGGAGTGAGTGTGTTGGGCAACGGTGGGGGCGGTCCGCGGCCGCTGGAGGACGGCGATCCGCAGGTCGTGGGCGGCTATCGGCTGACGGCACGGCTCGGTTCCGGCGGCATGGGGCGGGTCTACCTGTCGCACACGCCGGGCGGGCGCGCCGTCGCGGTCAAGGTGATCCGGCCGGAGCTGGCCGAGAACCCCGAGTTCCGCAGGCGGTTCCGCGCCGAGGTGGCGGCGGCCGGCCGCGTGCACGGCCTCTACACGGCCCCGGTCGTGGACAGCGACACCGAGGGATCCGTGCCGTGGTGCGCGACCGCGTACGTACCGGGCCCGTCCCTCGAGGACGCGGTGCGCGAGCACGGCCCGCTGCCCGTCGACACCGTGCTGCGGCTGATCGCCGGCGTCGCGGAGGCCTTGCAGGCCGTGCACCGCGAGGGCATCGTGCACCGCGACCTCAAGCCGTCGAACGTCCTGCTCGCCGCCGACGGCCCCCGTGTCATCGACTTCGGCATCGCACGCGCCGCGGACGCCACCTCGGTCACCCAGAGCGGCACGGCCCTCGGCACCGTCGCCTACATGGCCCCGGAGCAGGTGCTCGGCGCGGAGGCCACCGCCTCGGCCGACGTGTTCGCACTGGGCCAGACCGCGGTCTTCGCGTCGACGGGCGGCGCGGCCTTCGGCACCGGAGACCCGCACGCGGTGCTGTACCGGGTGGTGCACGAGGAGCCCGACCTCAGCCAAGTACCGGACGAGATACGGGACTTGGTGGCCGCCTGCCTGCGCAAGCCCGCCGCTGAACGCCCCTCCGTCGAGGAGGTCATCCGCACCGTCCAGACCCTCCAGACCCACCGCGGCGACGAGGCCCACCACGCGTCCGGCGCCTGGCTGCCCGGCGAACTGGCCGCGGGCATAGCGGCCCGGACCGAGGACGCGGCCAGCGTGCCCGGCACGCCCCCTGCCACGGACCCGACACCGCAGGCGTACGGCCCCGCCACACCCACACCCACACCGGCCGGCTACGGCCCGCCACCCCCTCCCGGCACCTTCGGCCCCCCGATCCCCACGCCGTACGGCCCCGCCACCCCGGCCGCGGCCACCCCGTCACCCGCCTACTCCTCAGCCCCCGTCCCCGCCTCCCTCCCGGACCCCGTCCTCCTGGGCCAAGCCCCACCCGCCTGGCAGCAACCCCAGGTCCAGAACCCGTCCACCGCACACACCTCCTCGGTCGGTACGAACGCCACCGACGCCACGGACGGCAGGAAGCGCGGCAAGCGAACCTGGATCCTGGCCGCAGCCGCCGTGGCCCTCGTCGCCTCCGGAGCCGGCGCGGCCCTCCTGCTCGCCCCCGGCGACAAGGCCGAGGGCCGCACCCAGGACGTGGCCGCGTCCCAGTCCGCCGCACCCACCGCCGACTCGTCCCCGAACTCCCCCTCCCCGTCGCCCTCCGCCTCCGCGTCGAAGAAGCCGAAGGCCGCCAAGTCGGCTCTGCCGCCCAGCCCTTCGGGCCCCCCGACGCCCACGCGGAGCGCGCTCGCGGCCACCCCGACCGCCGCGTCCAGCAAGCCCGCCGCGCCGACGGCACCCCTCCCGGTGACGTACACCGGAATCCAGATGACCAAGAGCCACGACATCTACCTGGCCGACACCCCGGTACGGTCCAAGGCGGACACCGGGACCTCCGACGAGGACCTGACCTACGCGGTCTACTCCTCCGGCGCGGTCCTGGCCCCCGGCACCGACTCGGGCAGCTCCCTGGCGCTGCTGCCGGCGGGCCGATCGGGCGGCCTGGACGCCTGCAAGGCGGCGACGGGCTACAAGAGTTACGTCTGGGTGAAGGATCTGACGGTCGGTCAGCAGATGTGCGTGATCAGCGGCACGGGACACGTGGGCCTGGTGACGTACCGCTCCTCCTCCGGGACGACGTACGCCGTCCTGGACGTGAAGGTCTGGCGCAACGCGGCCTAGAACCCCGCGACTTCAGGGATCGATCAGCCCGACTCGGATCGCGTAACGCGTGAGTTCCAGCCGGTCCCGCAGCCCCAACTTCTGCAGCAGATTGGCGCGATGGCGTTCGACGGTCTTCGTGCTGATGAAGAGGAGTTCGCCGATCTCCTTGGAGGTGTGGCCCTCGGCGACGAGCTTGAGGATCTCCTCCTCGCGCTCGGTGACGGCCCGCGTGGGCAGGTCGTCACCGCGGTGGAGGCGGTCGACGTAGGAGCGGACGAGGGCCCGTTCGGCGCCCGGATAGACGAAGGGTTCGTCGCGTACGGCCGCCCGGCAGGCCGCGACGAGGTCGCGGTCGGCGACGGACTTGAGGACGTAACCGCTGGCCCCGGCCTTGAGGGCCTCGAAGAAGTACTGCTCGTTGTCGTACATGGTGAGGATCAGGATCCGCAGGTCGGGCAGCCGGCGGGACAGCTCGCGGGCCGCCTGGAGCCCCGTCATGCGGGGCATGGCGATGTCGAGGACCGCGAGGTCGATGTCACCGGCCCGGGCCCGCTCGACCGCCTCGGCACCGTCGCCGGCCTCGGCGACCACCGTCAGATCCGGCTCGCCGTCGAGGATGAGCCGCACCCCCTGCCGTACGAGCGCGTGGTCGTCGGCGAGCAGCACGCGCGCGGGGAGTGCCATCAGCGGCCTCCCTCGGCGACGGCGACCGGAATGAGCAGACGCACGTCCGTGCCCTTGCCGGGAGCGGGCGCGAGCGAGAACCGGGCGCCGATCAGCAGCGCCCGCTCCCGCATCCCGCTGATGCCGGCCCCGTCCACCGCCGTACCGATGCCTTTTCCGTTGTCCCGTACGAGGAGTTCGAGGCCGTCGGCGACGGCGCGGAGGCGGACCTCGGCGCGGTCTGCGGACGCGTGCCGTGCGGTGTTGGTGAGCCCTTCCTGGGCCACGCGGTAGACCACGAGCTCCGACTCCTCGGTCAGCGGCGGCAGTTCGCCGGATACGTCATGGCGCACGGTGAGTCCGTGGGTGGTGAACTCGGCGGCGAGCGACCGCAGCGCGCTGGACAGCCCGAGCTCCTCCAGCACGCCGGGCCGCAGCCGCCGGGCGATACGGCGGATCTCGTCGAGTCCCGCGCGCGTGGCCTCCTGAGCCTGCTCCACGTCCTGCCTCAGTCCCTCCGGAGCGCGGTCGGCGACCCGCTTCAGTTGCAGCAGCACGGCGGTCAGCGTCTGCCCGACCTCGTCGTGCAGTTCGCGGGCGATCCGGTGCCGCTCCCGCTCCTGAGCGGACAGCGCCCGCCCCGCCCCCGCGGCGCGCTCGCCCTCCAGCCGGTCGAGCATCGTGTTGTACGTCCGGATCAGCTCGGCCGCCTCCGCGGGACCGGCGACGACCGCGCGGGCACCGGGCCGCAGCAGATCGGCGGTGGCCATGGCGCTCCCCAGCCGGCGCAGCGGGGCGAGCCCGAGGCGCAGCACGATCGCGTTGCCGACCAGCAGCAGGGCGAGGCCCACGACGACGACCAGTGCCTCGGCGGGCGCGACCGGGGTCGACACGGTGACGGGTCCCAGCAGCAGGGCGGCGGCCAGCACCAGCCCGGCCGCGTTGAACGAGAAGATCCGCCAGAACAAGGACACGGTGCTCCCTCTCCCTGCCCTTCTCCTGGCGTCGGACCCCGAAGCGACCAGCCTCTCCCGAGCCGCCGGCCCGCGTATATCCGTGACGTCACCCATGTCGCCACGGTACGGCGGAGTGACAGCATGCGAGGGGGCCCGCATGATCACCGCCGATCAAGCCGCTGCCCGCTCACCACCCGCCAACCACCCGGTTGCCGATCCAAAGCTGCCGATTCAAGGGGAGAAACGTGTCTGCGCCACGCCTGAGGGCGACGCCTCTGCCGGGCATCGGAGTCCAGTACGACCTGGTCACGCGCGACCAGCGCCACCTGTCCGTGGTCGCCCACCGCGACGGCGCCCGCACGGTGAACGTCTATCGGGCCGACGACCCCGACTCCTGCGCCCACTCGCTGCGCCTGACCGGCTCCGAGGCGGGCGCGCTGATCGACGCGCTGAAGCCGTCCCACCACAGCGCGAGCCTGCTCTACACCTCCGACCTGGGCCTGGTCGCCGAACGGATCGAGATCCGGGCGACCTCGCACTGGAACGGACGGGTGCTGGGCGAGACCAAGATGCGTACCGCCACGGGCGCCTCGATCGTGGCGGCGCTGCGCCGGGCGGAGGCCATCCCCTCCCCGACGCCGGACTTCCGGCTGGCGGGCGGTGACATCCTGATCGTCGTCGGCACCCGCGAAGGCGTCGACGCCGCCGCGGCGATACTCGGGCGGGAGTGAACCGGTGCACTCCGCGGTCCTGCTGATCGAGTTCGGTTCCATCCTCCTGGCCCTGGGCCTGCTGGGCCGGTTCGCCGGCCGGTTCCGGCTCTCCCCCATCCCCCTCTACCTCCTGGCCGGCCTGGCGTTCGGCGAGGGCGGTCTGCTCCCGCTCGGGGCGAGCGAGGAGTTCGTGGCCACGGGCGCCGAGATCGGCGTCATCCTCCTGCTGCTGATGCTCGGCCTGGAGTACTCGGCCGGCGACCTGGTCACCAACCTCAAGTCGCACTACCCCGCGGGCCTGGTCGACGGCGCGCTCAACGCCCTCCCGGGCGCCGCCGCGGCCCTCCTCCTCGGCTGGGGCCCGGTGGCGGCGGTCGTCCTGGCGGGCGTCACCTGGATCTCCTCGTCCGGTGTCATCGCCAAGGTCCTCGGCGACCTGGGCCGCGTCGGCAACCGCGAGACGCCGGTCATCCTCAGCGTCCTGGTCCTGGAGGACCTGGCGATGGCGGTGTACCTGCCGATAGTGACCGCCCTGGTGGCCGGCGCCGGCCTGATGGCGGGCAGTCTCACCCTCGCGATCGCCCTGGGCGCGGCGGGCCTGGTCCTGTTCGTCGCGGTCCGCTACGGCCGGCTGATCTCCCGCTTCGTCTCCAGCGACGACCCGGAGAAACTGCTCCTGGTGGTCCTCGGTCTGACGATCCTCGTGGCGGGCGTGGCCCAGCAACTCCAGGTCTCGGCGGCGGTCGGCGCGTTCCTGGTCGGCATAGCCCTGTCCGGCGAGGTGGCGGAAGGGGCCCACACCCTCCTCAGCCCGCTGCGCGACCTCTTCGCGGCCGTCTTCTTCGTCTTCTTCGGCCTGCACACGGACCCGGCGAGCATCCCCCCGGTCCTGCTCCCCGCCCTGGCCCTGGCCCTGGTCACCGCGGCGACGAAGATCGCCACCGGCTACTGGGCGGCCCGCCGGGCGGGCATCTCGGTCAAGGGCCGCTGGCGCGCGGGCGGTGCGCTGGTGGCACGCGGCGAGTTCTCCATCGTCATCGCGGGCCTGGCGGTCACCGCCGGCATCGAACCGTCCCTGGGCCCGCTGGCCACGGCGTACGTCCTGATCCTGGTCGTCATCGGCCCCCTCACCGCGCGCTACACGGAACCTCTGGCCCGCTCCTTCACGGACCGCGCGGCCGCCCGCAGGCGTACGGCGGAACCGGTGGAGGCGGAGGTGTCGGTGGGCGACTGACGCGGGCACCCAGGGGAGAGGTGGCTCACGTCACATCACGAGGTGGCCGGAGTGCGGAATTCCGGTGCGATGGCACTGGCATGCTCATGCACTACTACTCACCAGTAGTACCCGTGAGTAAGTAACCTCTGGCCACCCCCCACCCTCCCCAGGACTGACCTTGCAGAGACGCAAGCGGCACACGCGTGCCGTGCTGCCCGCCCTCGCCACCGCCACGCTGCTCCTGGCGGTCGGCTGTTCCTCGGCACCGGCGACCGACCACGCCGACGCGAAGCCCAGCCGCTCGACCGACACCACCGGGCCGACAACGGCCGCGGACCGTCCGCTCGCGGTGGCGGCGGCCCCGGCCGACACCGCGACCGCGGCGGCACACCCGGGTTCGGCCTCGGGCAGGAAGGCACACCGAACGACACTCGCGGTGCACGCGTACGACGCGAAGACCCGACGAGCCGTCATCTCCACGAAGCCGAAGGCGAGTTCACCGCCGGAGACAACGACATCCCCGAGCGCGCCGCCCGAACCCACCGCCGTCGGTGACGTCATAGCCAGCGCCCCGGCGCCCGGCGCCCCGAACGGGCTGCTGGCCAAGGTCACCAAGGTACTCGGCGAGACCGACGAGGGCACCGAGGTGCAGACCGAGCCGGCCGCCCTGGACTCCGTACTGGGCGACGAGACGGCGAAGGGCAGCGTGCCGGTGGCCCCGGCCGCCTTCGACGTCGACAAGCTCCTGCCCGACGTGGACGTGTCCTGGTCCAGGACCGCCGACGTCCACGTGGGCCCGGAGGGCGCGACCGTCCCCCTCGGCAGCCTGCGCCTCGACGTACGCGCAGACATCCCCTCCCCCGCGGACGCCCCCGTGTCGGCCAAGGCCTCGGTCTCCGGCTACGCGCAGATCGCCCCGCAGGTCGACTTCACGTACGGCGGCGAGGGCACCGGCACCGCGCCCGCCTCGGCGTACCTGGGCGTCTCCGGCGACTGGACCTCGGGCTGGGCCTTGAAGGGCCGGGCCGCAGCCACGACAGGCACGCCACTCCGCATCCCGTTCGCGAAGCTGCACGCCGACCCGGTGCTCCAGGTCGGCCCGGTCCCGGTCGTCGTCAACCTCGACCTGACCTGCTACCTCCAGATCAGCGGCGACGGCAGCGTCACCGTGGACGTCCAGCAGGACATCAAGGGCGACTTCAAGGCGGGCGGCACCTTCGGGATCGCGCAGGGCTGGACGCCGGTCAACTCCTCCGACATGACGAGCACCCCGGTACGGACATCCCTCTCCACCGCCGGCAACGTCAAGGCGGCACTAGGCGCGGAGGCCTCCGTGGGCCTCTACGGCGCCGTAGGCGTAGTCGCGGACCTGGCCCCGTACGTACGCGGCGAAGCCTCAGCCACTTTCCCCGCCCCCACGGCCACCTGGGCGGTCTACGGCGGCGTGGACCTCACCGGCACCCTCCGCCTCCAGCTCTCGATCTTCGGCACCCCCGTGTTCCGACAGGACATCCCCCTGGGCGCCCTGCACCGCGAATGGAAACTGGCCGGCACTCCCTGACAACGACCGCCCCCGTCACGCGCCGCCGGGCACCCACCCCTGGCGGCGCAGCACGGCCGACACATCGGGAGCCTCGTAGTGCTCCCCCTTCAGCACCTTCCCGTCGGCCCGCCGCACCACACTCCCGTCGGGCCCCACCTTCGTCATGTTGGACCGATGGATCTCGGCGATCACCGCATCGAGATCAATGCCGTGCACAAGGGCGGTCCCATAAGCCACATAAACAACATCAGCCAACTCATGCGCAAGCCGGTCAAGCGGCCCTTCAACAGAAACCTCCGCCACTTCCGCAGCCTCTTCAACGAGCAACTCCCGCCGATGAGAAGCCAGTTGAGCGGACACCTCAGTAGGCGTACTACGGGCCTCCAGCCCCACAGCAGCATGAAACACACGAACAAACTCAGCGGGCGAAGAACTCATCCCCCGACCGTACCGATGACCACTGACACCCAGCGGACGACCCCACCCCGCACGCGCCCGCGGCCGCCGACGCACCGGGAGCGGGTCGTGGCGGTGCGGCGCAACCCGCCGCTTACGCTTCCGGCACACGTTCAACTCAACAAACAGGCAGACGCCCCGTCGGCGGCGGGTTCGCCGCACCGCCACGACCCCGACCGCCCACGCACGCCACGCGCCCCGCACAGCACAGCACAGCGCACCGCAGCGCCCGGCCCTGGTCAGCACCCCGCCCGCCTGGCAGGATCGCGCGCATGCCACCCACGCGACCGAGGATCAGCAGCCGCCGCGCCCTGCAAGCCGCAGCCGCCGGTGCCGTAGCCCTCGGCCTGCTCCTGTGGTGGCTGCTCCCCCTGGGCGAGGCCCCACCGAGCGGAACGATCACGTTCAGCACGGGCACGAAGGCCGGCGTGTACCAGCAGTACGGCAAACTCCTGCGCAACGAGTTCGACAAGGACATGCCGGACCTGCGCGTCACGCTCAAGACCAGCGACGGCTCCCAGGACAACGTCCGACGCCTGGCGACCGGCGGGGCCGACTTCACCATCGCCGCGGCGGACGCCGTCGACACGTACGAACTCGCCGACCAGCCCGGCGCCGACCAACTGCGCGGAGTGGCCCGCCTGTACGACGACTACGTACAGCTGATCGTCCCGCGGGACTCGGACATCCGCTCCGTCGCGGACCTGCGGGGCAAGCGCGTGGCCATCGGCCGCTCCCGCTCGGGCGTCCGCCTGATCGCCAACCGGGTGCTCAAGGCCGCGGGCCTCGACGCCAAGCACGACATCACACCGTTCGACGACGGCATCGACACCGGCCCCGAACAGCTGAGGAAGGGCGACATCGACGCGTTCTTCTGGTCGGGCGGCCTGCCGACCCAGGGCGTGGCGAGCCTCGCCGACCGGTTCATCTTCCGCTTCGTGCCGATCCCGGCCACCCTCGTGGCCAAGCTGCACGAGCAGGGCGGCGCCACCCGCTACTACCGCGCCACCAACATGCCGGAGTCGGCCTACCCCAGCATCCAGAACGGCGTCGCCGTACCGACGATCGCGGTGTCCAACCTGCTGATGACCCGCTCGGACGTCGACGCACGGCTCACCGAATGGGTGACCCGCGCCGTGCTCAAGAGCCGGGACGAGATCGGCGAGAAAGTCCACTCCGCGCAGCTGGTGGACCTGCGCACGGCGATCTACACGGACCCCTTGGTCCTGCACACGGGCGCCCGGCGCTACTACGAGTCGGTCAAACCGTAGGCCCGCTCCTCGGCACCGACACCGTCACCGTCAACCCGTGCGGCTCATGCGGACCGTACGAGATGTCGCCCCCGCCCGCCGCGAGCAGCGCGCGCGAGATGGACAGCCCGAGCCCCGACCCCTTCACGTTCTGATGCCGCCCACTGCGCCAGAAACGGTCTCCGACCCGCGCGAGTTCCTCCTCCGTCAGACCGGGCCCGTCGTCGGTCACCACGACCTTCGAGACGGCCCCGTCGACCGCGACCACGACCTCCACGGTCTCGTCCTCCGGCGTGAACTTGATCGCGTTGTCGATCACCGCGTCCAGCGCGCTGGAGAGGGTGATCGGATCGGCCCACGCGGTGGTGGCCGGACAGTCCGCGACCAGCCGTACCCCCTTCGCATCGGCGGTCGGCGTCCAGGCGGCGACCCGCTCCGCGGTCAACGCACCGATGTCCGTGATCCTCAGATCCGCCTCGGTGTGCTCGGCGAGCGCGAGGTCGAGCAGGTCGTCGAGGACCTCGGCGAGCCGCTTGCCCTCGGTGCGGACCGAGGCGATCTCCTCGTTGCCCTCGGGCAGTTCGAGGGCGAGCAGCTCGATGCGCAGCAGCAGCGCCGCGAGCGGGTTGCGCAACTGGTGAGAGGCGTCGGCGACGAACGCCCGCTGCTGCTCCAGCACCTCCTCCACGTTGTCCGCCATCTCGTTGAACGCCCCGGCCAGGCGCCGGAGTTCCGGCGGCCCGCCGGCCGCCGCGACCCTGGACTTCAGTCGTCCGCTCGCGATCGCGTGCGTGGTGGCGTCGAGCACCCGCACCGGCCGCAGCACCCACCCCGTCAGCCGAAGCGCGGCACCGACGGCCAGCAGCATCGCCGCGATCTCGCCCGCCCCGATGATCAGCCACCCGTGCAGGATCCGTGAACGCATGTGCCCCGTGGGCGAGTCGGTGACGACGACCGCGACGACGTCACCGTCCCGGATCACCGGTGAGGCCACGACGAGACGGTTCCGCTGCCAGGGCCACACCTGCTCGGGGTCGTGGCTGCGGCGGCTGAGCTTCGCCTCCTCGAACGCGTCGCGGATCACGCCCGCTTCGGGCAGGTAGAACGTCGGCGGCGCCTTCGCCATGGGAATGTCGGTACGGCAGAAGACCGCGGCGCGGATGCCGTAGACGCCGTAGTAGCTGGCGAGTTCGCTGCTGAGCGTGTCGAGGCGCTCGTCCGAGGACGTGGCCGTGGAGCTGCACGCGTCGGTGACGAACTGGGCGAGCGAGGCGAAGCGCGCGGTGTCGTCGATCCGGTCGACGACCACGTCCTGCTGCTCGCCCGCGGCCACGCTCACGGCGAGCGGGACACCGAGCGCGAGCAGCATCGCCGCCATCAGGACGATGAGCAGCGGGAGGAGACGTGTACGCACCCGTGCCCGCTACGCGCCGGGCGCGACGAGCCGGTAGCCGACCCCGCGCACGGTCTCGATCAGCGCGGGCATGCGCAACTTGGCGCGCAGGGACGCCACATGCACCTCCAGGGTGCGCCCGGTCCCTTCCCAGCTGGTGCGCCACACCTCGCTGATGATCTGCTCCCGGCGGAAGACGACTCCGGGGCGCTGCGCCAGCAGGGCGAGCAGATCGAACTCCTTGCGGGTCAGCTGGACGACCGAACCGTCCACGCTGACCTGGCGGGTGGGCAGTTCGATGAGGACCGGGCCCAGGCGCAGCGAGGTGTCGGCGCCCCCGGCGGCGTCCTCGTGGACGGTGCGCCGGCTGACGGCGTGGATCCGGGCGAGCAGTTCCCCGGTGTCGTAGGGCTTCACCACGTAGTCGTCGGCGCCGAGGTTGAGGCCGTGGATGCGGGAGCGGACGTCCGCGCGCGCGGTGACCATGATCACCGGGGTGCTGGTGCGTTTCCGGATCTTGCCGCAGACCTCGTAGCCGTCCTGGTCGGGCAGGCCGAGGTCGAGCAGGACGACGCCGAAGCCGTCCACCTCGGGGACGAGTGCCTGAAGGGCCTCCTCGCCGCTGCGCGCGTGCGTGACGTCGAAGCCGTGCCGCGCGAGGACCGCGGACAGAGCGGCAGCGACATGGTTGTCGTCCTCGACGAGGAGCAGTCTCATCCGGGCCCCCTTCGGTTCACCAGCCGTACGAACAGGATGGGTACAAAACGCGTGCGTACGCGCGCGTGCACCAACGCAGTCACGCTGATGGACGAGGACGCCGTCAAGCCGGTTCCGGTTGCGGGGCCCTTCCGTTACCCGGCCGATACGAGCCACCGCGGCAAGTAGACGGCAAGTGCTACGACACGTGTCCGATTGCTATCGGATCGTGATGCTCAGATTCCGCTCAGATCTACTGACGCTGGCATTACCTCCTCATTACTGTCCTCCGCAACCGAGGAGGACGGAGCCCGATAGCGATGACCGAAGTATCGGTGGCCAAGGAAGACCTGGCCCCAACCGGCGAACTGGTCGTCCTGAAGAGCGTCAACAAGCACTTCGGCGCGTTGCACGTACTCCAGGACATCGACCTGACGATCGCCCGCGGCGAGGTCGTCGTCGTGATCGGGCCCTCCGGGTCCGGTAAGTCCACCCTGTGCCGCACCATCAACCGTCTGGAGACCGTCGACTCCGGCGCGATCGCGATCGACGGCAAGCCGCTGCCCCAGGAGGGCAAGGAGCTGGCCCGACTGCGGGCCGACGTCGGGATGGTCTTCCAGTCCTTCAACCTCTTCGCGCACAAGACCGTGCTCGAGAACGTGGTGCTGGGCCAGGTCAAGGTCCGCAAGGCGGACCGCAAGCAGGCCGAGGAGAAGGCCCGCGCGCTGCTCGACCGGGTCGGCGTGAGCACCCAGGCCGACAAGTACCCGGCGCAGCTCTCCGGCGGCCAGCAGCAGCGCGTCGCCATCGCGCGCGCCCTGGCCATGGACCCGAAGGTGATGCTCTTCGACGAGCCGACCTCCGCGCTCGACCCGGAGATGATCAACGAGGTCCTGGAGGTCATGCAGCAGCTCGCCCGCGACGGCATGACCATGATCGTCGTCACCCACGAGATGGGGTTCGCCCGATCGGCGGCGAACCGCGTGGTCTTCATGGCCGACGGCCGGATCGTCGAGGAGGCTGCGCCCGACCAGTTCTTCAGCAACCCGCGCAGCGACCGCGCCAAGGACTTCCTGTCGAAGATCCTGCACCACTGACGCACCCCCACCTGACGCACCGTCACCCGACGTACCGCCATACCGTCCCGGACGGCCCTCAGCCCTTCTCCTCACCAGCCAAAGGATGTTCTCCATGAAGCTCCGCAAGATCACCGCCGCCACGGCCGCCGTGCTCGCCCTGGGCCTCGCCGCCACCGCGTGCGGCTCCAGCGACGACGGCGACGACAGCGGCTCCTCCGCCAGCAGCGGCAGCGGGGGCGGCGGCAAGATCAAGGTCGGCATCAAGTTCGACCAGCCCGGCATCGGCCTCAAGGAGCCGGACGGCTCCTTCTCCGGCTTCGACGTGGACGTGGCGACGTACGTGGCCAAGCAGCTCGGTTACGAGCCGAACCAGATCGAGTGGACCGAGACCAAGAGCGCCGACCGGGAGAACGCGATCTCCCGCGGCGACGTCAAGTTCATCGCGGCCAGCTACTCGATCAACGACGAGCGCAAGCAGAAGGTCGACTTCGCCGGCCCCTACCTGCTGGCCCACCAGGACCTGCTGGTCAAGAGCGACTCGGACATCGCCAAGGGCACGGACCTCAACGGCAAGAAGCTGTGTTCCGTGACCGGCTCGACCTCGGCGCAGAACGTCCAGGAGTCGATCGCCCCGAAGGCCCAGCTGAAGGAGCTCGCCGGCTACTCCGAGTGCATCGCCGCCCTGCAGAACGGCGCCGTCGACGCGGTGACCACCGACGACTCGATCCTCGCGGGCTTCGCCGCGCAGGACAAGTACAAGGGCCAGTTCAAGCTCGCCGGCCTCAAGCTCAGCAACGAGAACTACGGCATCGGCCTGAAGAAGGGCGACTCCGCGACCCTCGGCAAGATCAACGACGCCCTGACGAAGATGGTCAGCGACGGCTCCTGGCAGAAGGCGGTCGACGCCAACTTCGGCCCGGCCGGCTACAAGAACGACCCCGCCCCGAAGATCGGCGACATCGTCAAGTAGTCCCGGACAGGCCATAGGTCCGGGCACCGCAGGGTTCCCGGGGCGCGCCGTCGCCGTGCTCGCGGCGGCGGCGCGCCCCGCCCTCTTCGTACGCCACACACCCGGAAGCGCGGGAGATCGTGTTCGACTTTCTTGAAGGTTACGACGTCCTCGGGGCGTTCTGGATGACGGTGAAACTCACCGCTCTGTCCGCCCTCGGCTCCCTGGTCTGGGGCACCCTGCTGGCCGCGATGCGGGTCAGCCCGGTCCCGCTGATGCGCGGGTTCGGCACCGCCTACGTCAACATCGTCCGCAACATCCCCCTGACGGTCCTCATCGTCTTCTCCTCGCTCGGTCTCGCCGACGTCTTCGGCATGACGCTGGGCGCGTCCGACGACTTCGCCGCGCAGGGCTTCCGCCTCGCGGTCCTCAGCCTCGTCGCCTACCACGCGGCCTTCGTCTGCGAGGCGATCCGCTCCGGCATCAACACCGTGCCCATGGGCCAGGCCGAGGCGGCCCGCGCCATCGGGCTGAGCTTCAGTCAGACACTGCGGCTCGTCGTCCTGCCGCAGGCGTTCCGTTCGGTCATCGGCCCGCTGGCCAACGTACTGATCGCACTCACCAAGAACACCACCGTGGCGGCCGCGATCGGCGTGGCCGAGGCGGCCTACCTGATGAAGAAGATGATCGAGAACGAGGCACAGACGCTGCTCATCGGTGCGGTGTTCGCCTTCGGGTTCGTGGTCCTGACCCTGCCCACCGGCCTCATCCTGGGCTGGCTGGGCAAGCGACTGGCGGTGAAGCGATGAGTTCCGTCCTCTACGACTCCCCCGGCCCCCGCGCCAGACGGCGCAACGTCGTCCTCTCGGTGGTCTTCCTCGTCCTGCTCGCCCTGGCCCTGTGGTGGGTCTGGCAGAAGATGGACGACAAGAAGCAGCTGGACTGGGACCTGTGGGAGCCCTTCACCACCTCGGAAGCCTGGAGCACGTATCTGCTGCCGGGCCTCGGCAACACCATGAAGGCCGCCGCGCTCTCCATGGTCATCGCGCTGCCCCTGGGTGCATTCTTCGGCATCTCGCGCCTGTCCGAGCACCGGTGGGTGCGGGTGCCGGCCGGCGTGATCGTCGAGTTCTTCCGCTCGATCCCGGTCCTGCTGCTGATGCTGTTCGCCAACGAGGTCTACGCCCGCTCCTCCGGCGTGAGCAGCGAGGACCGGCCGCTGTACGCGGTCGTGACGGGCCTGGTGCTGTACAACGCCTCGGTCCTCGCCGAGATCGTCCGGGCCGGCATCCTCGCGCTGCCCAAGGGGCAGACGGAGGCGGCCTACGCGATCGGCCTGCGCAAGGGCCAGACGATGACCAGCATCCTGCTGCCGCAGTCCGTCACGGCGATGCTGCCGGCCATCGTCAGCCAGCTCGTGGTCATCGTGAAGGACACCGCGCTCGGCGGCGTGATGATCGGCTACTCCGAACTGCTCACCGCGCGCAGCACGCTGGCGGCCAACTACGCCAACGTCATCCAGAGCTTCATCGTGGTCGCGATCGTCTTCATCGTCGTCAACTTCATCCTCACCAGCTTCGCGAGCTGGCTGGAGGGCAGGCTGCGCCGCAGCAAGCGCAGCACGGGCGCGGTCCTGGGCGCCGAGCAGATCGAGGACCTCAACCCGGCGGGGGTGTCCGGCTCCTACGGGACCGGCGCCGGCGGCGGCGGAATCTGATGATCGGTCAACTCCCTTGACCCACACGGAGGCAGTGGCATGATCGCCACTGCCTCCGTCACTTGACGCAAGCACCGGCAATGGGTTGCATACGTTCTGTGATCGTGCACCCTGCTCAACCTTCCTGTTCACATGCGTCCCTCGGGACACCGTCGCGGGCAGGGGGCGCCGCGCCGTGGACCCGGTGATCATCGTCGGGGCGGGGCCCGTCGGGCTCACCCTCGCCCTTGCCCTGGCGCGTCAGGAAGTCCCCTCGGTCGTGCTCGACGAGGGCCCCGGCAAGGACGAACCCCGCCCCGCGCGCACCGTCGTCCTGCGGGAGGACACCACCGCCCTCGTCGAGCGGCTCACCGGCACCCGCCTCGCCGACCTGGGCGTCCACTGGGCCGGATGGCGGTCGCTGCGGCGCAAGCAGGTGATGCGCGAGGTCACGTTCGGCACCCCTGACGAGCCGGCCCCCCTACACATCGCCCAGCACGTGCTGACCGGCGCCCTGCGCCAGGCGCTGGCCGGTGAACGGCTCGTCAAGATCGCCGTGGACAGCCGGCTCGACGGCATCGAACAGGAGCCCTCGGGCGTCACCGCCCACACCCGCGGCCCGAAGGGCACCTGGTGGCGCGGCAGTTACCTGGTCGGCTGCGACGGCCCCCGCTCCACGGTCCGCAAACTCCAGGACATCCGCTTCCCGGGCCGCACCGCCGTGGAGCGACACGCCGTGGCCGCGCTGCGCACGGAACTTCCGTGGGGCGGTGAGGCGTTGCTCCATCGGATGCCGCCGTGGCGGACGTCGGGCCCCTCGGGCGGGGAGGTGACCGGACGCCCGCTCCCGGACGGGGCGTGGCGCCTGGACTGGCTGCTGCCGCCGGGCAAGGACCTGGTCACACCCGAGTTGCTGCTGGCCCGCGTCCGCGAGACCCTGTCCGGCTGGACGGGCGGCGGCACCCCGTCGTACGAACTCCTCGACACCGGCGTCCACACGGTCCACCACCGGCTGGCCCGGCGCTGGCGCAAGGGCCGGATCCTCCTCGCCGGGGACGCCGCGCACCTGCTCGGCGCGCTCGGCACGCAGGGGCTCGACGAGGGGCTCAGGGACGCCGACAACCTCGCCTGGAAGCTGGCGCTGACCTGGCACCACGGGCCGCACGAGGCGCTCCTCGACAGTTATCAGGCGGAGCGGCGCGGAGCGGTCGCCACCCGCCTGCGCGCCGCCGACCAGGTGCTGCCGCTGCTGCGCGGGGGCGGCGGACTGCGCGCGTACGTCCCCGGCGCGGCCCGCGGGAACGACGCGCTGCTCACCGACGGTCACCTGGGGCACGGGGTACTCGGCGCGCCGGGGGCGTACGCCGCCTCGCCGCTCGCGCCCCGGCACCTCGAAGGCGAGGTGCCGGTGGACACACCCTTCGGGGCGCCGGTCGACGATGTGCGGGTGACCGCGGAGGACGGCACGTTCGTGGGGCTGCGGGAGCGGCTCGGGCGCGGCGCGCTGCTGGTCGTCCTGGTCGCGCCGGGTACCGGCGTGTGGGACCGCAAGCACTGGGTGACCGCCGGGATCATGCCCCGCCTCGCGGCCGCGGTGGCCGCGCTGCCGCACCCCGCCGAGCTGCTGGTCGCCGAGAGCTACCCGGGCGCCGCCGCGCACACCGTGCTCCTCGTCCGGCCCGACGGCCACCTGGTGACCTCGCTGAACGGTGTCCGCCCGGCCGACCTGTACGCGGCCGCGGAGGCGGCCCTGGGCGGACCGGCCAAGGCGCAGACCTCGACGACGGAGGCGGGCGCGGCGGCCGGATCCCGCTGAGGAGTCTCGCGAGGAGTCCTGCCGGAGTCCCGCTGAGGTGTCCGCGTCCCGCTGGGATAGTCGTACTCACTGTCACTGTGCGGTCCACATAGTGACAGTGAGTTGACCGGCCGACACCACCATGGTGTACTCCGGATCGTGACCGACACCTGTGTGCGCCTGTGGCGGAGGGTCCATATGGACCTGATCCGCTATGCGGGCTGCGTGTGTCGCCCGTCCTGCTGAATTCGCATCCCTTTCTCCCGCGCGCGCTGCCGTCGTAGCCGCCGCGCGCGTTCCGCGAACGCACATCAGGACGGTACCCGTGTCTGTCTCCCCCTCCGCCTCCCCTGCCGTCGCCGCGCCGACCCAGGCCGACCTCCTCGACTTCGTACGGCGCACCGCCGCCGACACCGAGCTGATCTCCTCCCTCCCGCTCGACCCGGAGGGCCGCACCTGGATCCGGCTGGAGGGCCCCGGCGGCAGCGAGGCCTGGCTGATCGGCTGGCCGCCCGGCACGGGCACCGGCTGGCACGACCACGCCGAGTCCGTCGGCGCGTTCATCACCGCGGCCGGTGAACTCAAGGAGCACTCGCTCGCCGCCCGGCTGCCCGCCGACGGCTGGAAGACCCTGGAACTCACCGAGGGCGTGGACCGCGAGCGCAGGCTGCCCGCCGGCAAGGGCCGCGCCTTCGGCCACCACCACGTCCACGAGGTCCTCAACGAGTCGACCGAGCGGCACGCGATCTCCGTCCACGCCTACTACCCGCCCCTCCCCCAGATCCGCCGCTACAGCCGCACGGGCCAGGTCCTGCGCCTGGAGCACGTGGAGCGCCCGGAGGACTGGCAGTGAGCGACACGACCCAACGGCCCGTCGGGATCGACGAGTTGCTGGAGCGGGTGCGCGAGGGATACGAACGGATCGAACCGGCGCGGGCGTACGAGGCCGCCCGCGCCGACGAAGCGCTTCTGGTCGACATCCGGTACGCCGCCCTGCGCGAGCGGGACGGCGTGATCCCCGGTGCCGTGGTCGTCGAACGCAACGAGCTGGAGTGGCGGCTCGACCCGCAGGGCAGCCACCGACTCCCCGAGGCCACCGGCCATGACCTGCGGGTCGTGGTGATCTGCAACGAGGGCTACGCGTCGAGCCTGGCAGCCGCGTCGCTCCACCAGCTGGGGCTGCGCCGGGCCACCGACCTGGTCGGGGGGTTCCAGGCGTGGAAGGCGGCGGGGCTGCCGGTGACGGTGCCCAGCGGGGCGTAGCGGCTCGGCGGGGCCGGTCATGTCGACCCCGGGTCGGGCCGGCCCGGGTCCCGTCAGTACAGGTCGGGCGGGCAGTACAGCGGTGCGGTGTCCGCGTTGTCCTTGGTGATCAGCTCGGCGGGGGTCTTGGCGATCTTCTCCGCCTTACGGCCGCGCAACAGGTCGATGGCGTTGGAGACCGCCAACTCCCCGGTGTCCGCCGCCGAGTTGGAGACCGTCGCCGCGAACCGGCCGTCCTTCAGGGCCGCCAGCCCCTCGTCGGTGCCGTTGACGGTCACGATCTTCACGTCCTTGGCGCCGGCCGCGTCGAAGGCCTTGCGGACGGCGAAGCCCATCTCCTCGTTGGCGACGAAGGCGTAGTCCAGGTCGGGGTGGGCCTCGATCATGCCCTTGGCGACCGCGCCCGCCTTCACCGGGTCGAACATGCCGGGCTGGTTCGCGACCACCTTCGCGGTGGCGGGCAGCTCGGCCGTGAAGCCGCCGACCAGCAGGTCGGACGCGGCACCGGGGGCGCCCGCGACGATCCCGACCTGCACGTCCTTGCCGCCCGCGTCCTGCTCGATCCAGTCTGCGTCCAGGCCGCCGACCTTCTTCAGGTCCACGACGACGGCTCCCAGGATGTGAGAGGTGTCGGCCGGCACGACCGAGGTGAGGAAGATCGGTATCTTCGCGCTCCTGGCCCGCGCGATGTCGTCCGCGAGCGCCCTCACATCGACGGTCTGCACGATCAGCGCGCTCACCTTCGCGGCGATCATGTCGTCGATGTTGGCAAGCTCCGTGCCCGCCTTCTGACGGGAGTTGGCGGTGCGGATCCGGGCGAAGTTGCTCCGCGTCGCCTGCTCGACGGACTCCTCCAGACACGTGTGGAACTTGGTGGTGCCGCCGTTGACGAAGCCGAGCGTGATGGTGCCCTCCACCGTCGCGCCGGTGTCCCCGTCGCCGGGCACCAGCCCGCACCCGCTCAGCAGCAGCACCATGCTCAGGGCCGTCACCGCGGGCGTTCTTCGTAAGCGGAGAGGTTCGGACACGGCGGGGCCGCCTTTCGTGGCGTACGGAGGCTGTGCGCGGGGAGTGCGGGCGGGCACGTGCGGTTGCGGCGGAACGGTCCGGGCCCGCGACGGCAGCAGACGGTACCCGGGACCGGCGCACCTCAACCCTTCGAGGCGCGCAACCTAATGGTGCGCACCGCGGCATGCTCGAACCCGGCCACAAGGCCCTAGCGTCGGACAACTCGGGGGGAGAGCCCAGGGCCTGTCTTCCGGAGCCGTCCAGGACGGCGCCGCTCAACGACCGGAAGACAGGCCTTGGTTGACGAGTCGTCAGCCCTGGTCGGCGTGCCCAGGGAGTGGGCGTGTCCTGTCGGAGCGTTGCCTGTCGGAGCGTTGTCTGTCATGCCGAGCAGGAACGTCGTGAACGCGAACCCCGCGTCTCCGCCCGGCCCTTGAACGCGATCGGCGCCCCCGCGCGTCCACCGTGTCCAGGGCCGGGCCCGTCCCTGACCCCGGTCCGGGGTGCACCGGTCTCACCGATCACGTCGGTCACACCGGTCGTCCCTCCGGGCTCAGAACCCCTTGCCTCAGAACCTCAGAAGCCCCTGCCTCAGAACTCCTCGGCTCAGAACCCCTCGTCCCCCAGGGACTCCGTGTCCTCGCCCTCTTCCTCCAGCGCCTGCCGGACAACCCGCAGGGCCATGCCCTCGGGGTAGCCCTTACGGGCGAGCATCCCGGCGAGGCGGCGCAGCCGCTTGTCACGGTCGAGGCCACGCGTGGCGCGCAGCTTGCGGGCGACGAGTTCGCGCGCGGTCTCCTCTTCCTGCTCGGAGTCGAGCTGCCCGACGGCCTCGTCGATCAGCGTCGAGTCGACTCCCTTGGTCCGCAGCTCCCGGGCGAGCGCGCGCCGGGCCAGACCCCTGCCGTGATGCCGGGACTCCACCCAGGCCTCCGCGAACGCGCCGTCGTTGATCAGTCCGACCTCCTCGAACCGCGACAGCACCTCCTCGGCGGCCTCGTCCGGGATCTCCCGCTTGCGCAGGGCGTCCGCGAGTTGCTTGCGCGTGCGCGGGGTCCCGGTGAGCAGACGCAGACAGATCGCCCGCGCCCGCTCGACCGGGTCCCCTGAAGGCCCCTCCTGCTCGGCCCTCGACGAAGAGGGGGAGCCTCCGTCCTCACCGGCGGATTCACCACGACGCCGTCGCTGCCGCCCCCGGGTGCCACCACCGCGGGAACCACCACGAGACGCCCACGCCCCACGACCCGACGCGCCGCCGCCTTCGCCGAACGACCCGCCACCCTCATACGGCCCGTCACTGCCGTACGAGACTCCGGTGCCGCGCGAGGCCTCGGAGCCATGGCCGACAGCGCGGCCAAAGCCCTCGTCCGCGCCGTGGCCCGGCTCGTCGGCGTCGGATCCGCCGCTGCCGTACGACCACCTGCCCGCGCCGGACGCCTTGCCCTCGCCGTCGGACCTGCTCGTGCCGTCCGACCTGCCGTTGCCGTCCTTCGCCGCGCGGCCGTGTCTCCCGTCCGCGCCCTGCCCCGAACCGTTCCCGTACGCATCGCCGTCCGGCTCGGCAGAGCCCCCGTCGCCGTCCCCTTCCCGTCCCCGCTCACGCGGAGCACCGGGGTTGGCGCGCTCGGCCAAGTCGGCCAGCCATGCTTCTGCGTCACGCACGGTACGGGTCAGCTCTTGGCGGCCGGGGCCTTGGCCTTGGCCGTCTTGGCGGCCGCCGGAGCGGGCACCTTCGCGGCGTCGTCCGCGGTGCCACCGGCGGTGACCGTGGCGGCGTCCGCACCCGGTGCCGCGGTCGGCTTCGGCTCCTCCGGCCGCACACCGACGCCCAGCTTCTCGAGGATCTTCTTCTCGATCTCGTTGGCCAGGTCGGGGTTGTCCTTCAGGAAGTTGCGCGCGTTCTCCTTGCCCTGGCCGAGCTGGTCGCCCTCGTACGTGTACCAGGCGCCGGCCTTGCGCACGAAGCCGTTCTCCACGCCCATGTCGATCAGGCCGCCCTCGCGGCTGATGCCGTGGCCATAGAGGATGTCGAACTCGGCCTGCTTGAAGGGCGGCGCGACCTTGTTCTTGACGACCTTGACGCGGGTGCGGTTGCCGACCGCGTCGGTGCCGTCCTTCAGGGTCTCGATACGACGGATGTCGAGCCGCACCGAGGCGTAGAACTTCAGCGCCCGGCCACCGGTCGTGGTCTCCGGGGAGCCGAACATCACGCCGATCTTCTCGCGGAGCTGGTTGATGAAGATCGCCGTGGTCTTGGACTGGTTGAGCGCGCTGGTGATCTTCCGCAGGGCCTGGCTCATCAGCCGGGCCTGCAGACCGACGTGACTGTCGCCCATCTCGCCCTCGATCTCCGCGCGCGGGACGAGTGCCGCGACGGAGTCGATGACGATGAGGTCGAGGGCGCCGGAGCGGACCAGCATGTCCACGATCTCCAGAGCCTGCTCACCGTTGTCCGGCTGGGAGAGGATCAGGTTGTCGATGTCGACGCCGAGCTTCTTCGCATACTCGGGGTCGAGGGCGTGCTCCGCGTCCACGAACGCGACCTGGCCGCCGGCCCGCTGGGCGTTCGCCACCGCGTGCAGGGTCAGGGTCGTCTTGCCGGAGGACTCCGGGCCGTAGACCTCCACCACTCGGCCGCGCGGCAGCCCGCCGACACCGAGGGCGACGTCGAGTGCGGTCGACCCGGTGGGGATGACCTCGATGGGCTCGTTCGGCCGCTCACCGAGGCGCATCACCGCGCCCTTGCCGAACTGCCGTTCAATCTGTGCGAGCGCGGCGTCCAGTGCCTTCTCGCGGTCGGTTCCTGCCATGGGTTCCACCCGATTTGCTTGAGTCGATCGCTTCACGTCAAAGACGCTAACGCCTGCCACTGACAATGCGTCCCGACGCCCGTCCAGCCTGTGGATAACTCGGGGACTTCTGCATCGAAAGCGTGTCGAAACCCCCGTCGGGATCCCTGTCGAGAACCTCGCCGGAACCCCCATAAGAATGGATGTTCGATTTTCGTGTCAAGCGCACCACGCGGCACCCCAGTGACGGGTTTCGCGCCCCACCGACCCTGCGGACTCCGGCCACCTTCCCTACACGTACAGCGACTTCCAAGAGCCACGCGACCGCTCCCGCAAGGCCTGTGGCTACTTCCGTCGGCGTACGACGGGTGTCTTCAGCGGGACGACGACCGATCGGAGCCGTCCCGCGAGGCTGAGGGCATGGAGCCCGAGAACATCACCCGAGCGGACGGCACGACGCGTGCCGCCGCGATCGCCGCGACCCTGGCCGCACTGCTTCTGCTGGCCGTGTCCGTCGTCGTCCAGATCGTCGCCGGCGCGGACTATCCCACCGTGCCGCCGGGCCTCGTCATCCCGCTCGTGGCGGCGGGCCTGCTGCTGTGGCGCACGAACCGGTGGACGACCGGGCTCGCCCTCGCGATCGGCGTGTTCATCGGCACGGGCGCGTTCCTGACCCCCGACACCGGTGACCATCTCTCTTCGGGGGACACCGTGCTCGTCGTCTCGACCGTCGCCGAAGTCGTGGCTCTCGCCGGCTTGGTGGTCGCCGGAGCCATGGCCACGCTGAGGACGCAGCCGCAGACGTCGGCGCGGGCACGATGACGCAGTTGTCCGTCGCGCGGAGACGGCTGCCGCTGCCCGGAACGCACCCCGCCGAGCGCCTCTGCCACGTGACCGGTCTCCTCCTCGTCCTCTCCGGGCTCGTGCACCTGGTGGTGTTCGCCGTCGACGGTGGCCCCTGGGACGGACCCGTCTCCTGGCGCAAGCCGGTGACGTTCGGGCTGTCCTTCGGGGCGACCCTGATGGCGATCACCTGGGTCACGTCGTATCTGTACGTCCGACCGCGGCTGCGCGCCCTGCTGCTCACCGTGTTCGCCGCCGACTGCGTCGTGGAGGTCGGGGGCATCACCCTGCAGGCGTGGCGCCGGGTGCCGTCGCACCTCGACATGGAGACGCCCTTCGACACCGTGGTGTCGATGACGCTCGCGGTGGGCGGCGGCGTCCTCGTGGTACTGCTCACCGTGTTCGCGGTCGCCTCGTTCCGGCACCGCCCCACCGGTCCCGCCGGGATGGCGCTCGCCGTGCGTTCCGGCTTCGCGATCCTGCTCGTCGGGCTCGCCTCGGGCGCCGCGATGATCGCGCGCGGTGTCGTCCTCACCCGTACCGGCCACCAGGAGGCCGCCTACCACTCGACGGCCCCGCTCAAGCCATTGCACGGGGTCAGCCTGCACGCCGTCCTGGTCCTGCCGGCACTGGCCCGGCTGCTGTCGTACACGTCCTGGAGCGAGACGACCCGCCGACGGATCGTGGCCACGGCGACCGGCTGCTACGTGGCGGCGGTCGCCGGCGCCGGGGTGTGGGCCGTGCTCACGTACTGACGCGGTCGCGCACGGACGTCCTCACGCCCCTCCGTCGCCCCCACCCTGTTCCCGTTCCCGTTCCTGCTCCCGCTCCCCCGGCCGCCGTTCCCACAGGAGCCGCGCGCGCGTGAAGAGGCCCGGTCCCGATCTGCGCGAGCCACGCCGGTGCCCCTGCACACGGGGGTCGTCCGTGACCGCGTACCGCTTCACGTACGCCCCGAGGAAGGCCTGCAGCGTGGCGACCGCGGGGATGGCGATCAGCGCGCCGACCGCGCCGAGAAGCGCGGTGCCGGCGATGACCGAGCCGAAGGCGACGGCGGGGTGGATGTCGACGGTCTTGGACGTCAGCTTCGGTTGCAGCACATAGTTCTCGAATTGCTGGTAGATCACGACGAAGACGAGCACCCACAGCGCGTACCAGGGATCGACGGTGAAGGCGATCAGCATCGGCAGCGCACCCGCCAGATACGTACCGATGGTGGGGATGAACTGCGACACCAGGCCCACCCAGACGGCGAGCACGGGCGCGTAGGGCACGCCCAGGGCCTCCAGCAGGATGTAGTGCGCGATGCCGGAGATGAGCGCCATCAGGCCGCGCGAGTAGATGTAGCCGCCGGTCTTGTCGACGGCGATCTCCCAGGCGCGCAGCACCTCGGCCTGGCGTGCGGGCGGCAGGACGGAGCAGATCGCGCGGCGCAGTCGCGGGCCGTCCGCGGCGAAGTAGAACGAGAACAGCGTGATCGTCAGCAACTGGAAGAGGCCGCCGAGGACCTGCGCGGACACGTCGAGCACGCCGGTGGCGCTGTTCTGCACGTAGTTGCGCAGCCAGTCGGAGCGGAGCAGTCCCTCCTGGACGTCGACCCGCTTCAGGTCGGTGTTGAAGTGGGTGTTGACCCAGTTGATGACGGAGTCGAGGTAGTCCGGGAAGTCCTCGACGATCTTGATGATCTGGCCCGCGAGCATGGAGCCGAGGAGGGTGACGAAACCCGCCGCCGCGATCATCACGCCGAGGAAGACGAGACCGGTGGCCAGCCCGCGGCGCATGCCGCGCGAGGCCATCCAGCTCACCGCGGGCTCGATGGCGAGCGCCAGGAAGAACGCGATGAGGATGTTGATCAGCAGGCCGGTCAGCTGATGGAAGGCCCAAGTGCCCAGCTGGAAGGTGGCGTAGAGGGTGAGCACGAGCACCACGGCACGTGGCAGCCAGCGCGGCATGCGCGTGCCCGGCCCGTCGGCAGGGGGCCGCTCGGGCGGCGTCGTGCCGAACGGTGATGCGTGCTGGGCGACCTGCCCGGTGTCGTCAGTGGGTGCCACGGTGCAAGTCTCGCCCACAGGACCGACAATCGGCTGCCGTCCTGCGATCTTCGTGACAGGTCAGCGCTTTTCTCCCGGAACGTCCATGACCGTACAGACCACACGCCACACGTCCTTGGCCGCCCAGCCCGAGTCCAGCGCCTCGTTCACCGTGCGCCCGCCGAGCTCCGTCATCACGTGGTCGCGCGCGAAGGTGTCGGCGTAGCCCGGACCGAAGTGATCCGTCATCCGCTCCCAGAAGACCGTCAACCGCATGACTCCAGTATCCCGCCCCTGAGGGTGGGCCTGAGCCGGGACCCCTTGCCGAGACCGCTTTCCGTCCTACGGTCTGACGCATGTCCGAAACAGGAGCTTCCCCACTCCCTGCCACGCCACCGGCGCGCTCCCCGCTCTTCCGCGCCGAGCACTTCGTGTGGCTCACCGCGCGCGTGCTGGAACAACGCCTCTTCGCGCACGACTTCCTCAACGGCGGAGCGGATCCGGTGGAGACCGCGCTGGACGCCTACCGCAACGAGGACGGCGGGTACGGTCACGCGCTGGAGCCCGATCTGCGCGGTCCGGTCAGCCAGCCGCTGCCCACCGCTCACGCGCTGCGCGTCCTGGACTGGATCGGGCGCTGCGGCGGCCAGCGGGTGGAACGCGTGTGCCGTTATCTGACCTCGGTCTCCACGTCCGACGGCGCGCTGCCGGCGCTCCACCCCAGCCAGCGCGGCTATCCGGCGGCCCCCTTCGTCCCGATCGTGGACGACCCGCCGAGCGAACTCCTCGCCACGGGACCGGTGGTGGGCCTGCTGCACCGCAACGAGGTGTGGCACGCCTGGCTGTTCCGGGCCACGGACTTCTGCTGGCAGGCGGTCGAGTCCCTGGAGAAGTCCCATCCCTACGAGGTCGAGGCCGCCGTCGCCTTCCTGGACTCCGCTCCCGACCGCCCGCGCGCGGAGGCCGCCGCCGACCGCCTCGGCCGCCTGGTGCGCGAACACCGGCTCGCGGCCCTGGACCCGGACCGCCTCGACGAGTATCCGGTCGCGCCCGGCTACGCCCCGGGCGAGCACCACTTCCCACACGACTACGCGAAGACCCCCAGCTCCCTCGCCCGCGCGTGGTTCACGGACGAGGAGATGACCCGCTCCCTGGACCACCTCGCCGGCATGCAGCAGGAGGATGGCGGCTGGCCCATCCGCTGGCGCCAGTGGACACCGGTGGTCGCCTTCGAGGCTCGCCCCATGGTGACGATCGAGGCGCTGCGCACCCTGAGGGCACACGGCCGCCCCATCGGCTGACCCGGGACCTCTCACCCGCCCACCGCCCGCACGCCCGCCGTCACCGCGACGGCCACCGCCACGACAAGCAGGAACGGAGCCCGCAGCAGCAGCGCCAGGCCGGCCGCGGCCACCCCCGCGGCCCGCGCGTCGAGCACCAGGGCATGCCCGTCGGCGAAGGTCTGCTGGGCCGTGAGCGCGGCGAGCAGGGCCACCGGCAGCAGCGCCGCCAGCCGCCTGACCAGCGGCCGCTCCAGAGCGCTCGCGGGCACGAGCAGCCCGGCCAGCTTGACGGCATAGCAACCGAGCGCGGTCGCCCCGATCGCGATCCAGGTGTTCAACGGTCTCCCCCTGACCCATCGTTCGTGTCACCACGACGCTCACGACCACCGCGGCGCCCCTCCAACGACCCCTTCACAAAGAGGGCGACCGGTGCGGCGAGCGCGGCCACCAGGACGGGCACCCCGGCCGGCAGCACAGGCAGCAGCCCGAGCCCCAGCAGCACGGCGAGCCCGGCCACGGCACGCTCCGTGGCAGAGGTGAGCATCGGCGCGAGCAGCGCCAGAAAGACGGCGGGCCCGGCGGCATCGAGCCCCCAGGCATCGGTGTCCCCGATGGCCTCGGCGCCCAGCGCGCCCACCAGGGTAGTCAGGTTCCACAGCACGTACAGGGTGAGTCCGGTGACGCCGAACCCGATCCGCACGGCACGCCGCGTGGGCTGCGCCAGCGCGACGGCGGTCGTCTCGTCGATGACCCACTGAGCGGCAAAGGGCCGCAGCATCCGCGGAAGTGCCAGCAACTGCGACAGCCGCAGCCCGTAGAAGGCATTGCGCACCCCGAGGAAGAAGGCACCCGCAGCTGCGGTGAACGGATTCCCGCCGGCCGCGAGCGCCCCCACGAGCGCGAACTGCGACGCACCGGTGAACACCAACAGGCTCAGCGCACAGCTCTGCAACACGCTGAGCCCGCTGCCGGCCGAGGTCACCCCGAAGGCGAACCCGGAGAGCCCGACGGCGACGCCGACCCCGAGGGCGTCCCGAATGACGGCCGCATCCGGCTTCCCTCCTTCGCTCGAACGTATGTCTAGGGAAGCTGCCTGTTCTGCAGCTGTCTGTTCTGCCACACCCCGGACCGTAGGAGCAGCGGCCCGCTCACGTCTTGTACGTTCTTGCGCTCCCGCTGATAGGCACCCGGTGGCACCCCGACGATCCGTGCGAAATGCCGGTTCAGGTGCGGCTGGTCCGTGAACCCCACGGCGACGGCCGCCTCCGAGGGCGCCGTCCCCGCGTCCAGCAGTCGCCGCGCCCGCCGCACCCGGGCATCCGTCAGCCAGGCGTGCGGCGGCATCCCGTAGACGTCCCGGAACGCCCGCAACAAGGAGAACGGCCCGACCCCCAGCTCCCCCGCGAGCGCCTCCAGCGTGGGCGGCTCCGCCATCCGCTCCTCCAGAACGGCACGCGCGCGTACGGCGACCCGAGCCCCGGCCGACCGCACCTCCCGCTGCGGCAGGGTCCCACCGTTCAACCGCAGCAACCGCGTCACGGCGACCCGGAGCAACGTATCGGCGGCCAGCGCGTTGCCCTCGTCGGCGGCCCGCAACACCTGATGCACCAACCCCACGGCGTACGGGTCGTCGAGCACGGGCCGAACGAACCCGGGCGTACCCCGCAGCGACGTCGTCTCGGCCGCGATCGCGGCCACCACCTCGATCGACGGATAGACAGCCCCGTACCGCCACCCCTCGGGCACCCCCGCCCGCCCGGTGTGCGTCGTATCGGGATTGACCAGCGCGAGCGCCCCGGCCCCCGCGGCCACCTCGCCCCCGCCGTGCTGAAAGACATCCACCCCGTCGGCGATGGCGGCGATCACGAAGTGCTCGTGCGTGTGCCGCACGAAGGTCTTGCGCACATACCGAGCCCGCAGCAGATCGACACCGGGCAGCTCGCCGTACCGCCAGTGCCGCGCCACCTCACCCGATCCAGCCATGCCCCCATTCTCCGCCCACGGCCCGACGCCACCCTTCCCGGACTCGTTTCCCCTGCTCAGAGGCATTGTCAGTCCCTGGGTGCAGGATGGACGCATGGTCAGCTCCGCACATCGAGCCCTGGACGGCTTCTCCCCCGCGACCCGCGGCTGGTTCACGGGGGCCTTCAGCGCGCCGACCGCGGCCCAGTCGGGCGCGTGGCAGGCCATCCAGGAAGGCTCGGACGTGCTGGTGGTGGCCCCCACCGGCTCCGGCAAGACCCTGGCCGCCTTCCTGGCCGCCCTGGACCAACTGACCTCCACACCCCCGCCCGCCGACCCCAGAAAACGCTGCCGCGTCCTGTACGTCTCCCCCCTCAAGGCCCTCGCGGTGGACGTGGAGCGCAACCTCCGCAGCCCCCTGACCGGCATCCGCCAGGAATCCGTACGCCTGGGCCTGCCCGAGCCGGAGGTCAAGGTCGGCATCCGGTCCGGCGACACCCCGCCCGCCGAGCGCCGGTCCCTGGCCACCCGCCCCCCGGACATCCTGATCACCACCCCGGAATCCCTGTTCCTGATGCTGACGTCGGCCACCCGCGACGCGCTGACCGGCATCGAGACGGTGATCCTGGACGAGGTCCACGCGGTGGCCGGCACCAAGCGAGGTGCCCACCTGGCCCTCACCCTGGAGCGCCTGGACGAGATCCTCCCGAAGCCGGCCCGCCGCATCGGCCTCTCGGCGACGGTCCGCCCGGTGGACGAGGTCGCCCGCTACCTCTCTCCCCAGCGCAAGGTGGAGATCGTCCAGCCGAAGTCGGGCAAGGAGTTCGACCTCTCGGTGGTCGTCCCGGTCGAGGACCTGGGCGAACTGGGCGGCTCCCCGGTGGCCGACGCCTCCGACAACTCCGGTGCAGCCGAGCGCCCCTCGATCTGGCCGCACGTCGAGGAGCGCATCACCGACCTGGTCCAGGCCCACCGCTCGACGATCGTCTTCGCGAACTCCCGCCGCCTGGCGGAGCGCCTGTGCAACCGCCTCAACGAGATCGCGTACGAGCGTGCCACCGGCGAGTCCCTGGACGAGCACCACTCCCCCGCCGAGCTGATGGGCGGCTCGGGCGCGGCCCAGGGCGCCCCGCCGGTCATCGCACGCGCCCACCACGGCTCGGTCTCCAAGGAGCAGCGCGCCCTGGTCGAGGAGGACCTCAAGGCAGGCCGCCTCCCGGCCGTGGTCGCCACCTCCAGCCTCGAACTCGGCATCGACATGGGCGCCGTGGACCTGGTGATCCAGGTCGAGTCCCCGCCCTCCGTCGCCTCCGGCCTGCAACGCGTGGGCCGAGCGGGCCACCAGGTCGGCGCGGTCTCCACCGGCGTGGTCTTCCCCAAGTACCGCGGCGACCTCGTCCAGGCCGCCGTCGTCACCGAGCGCATGCGCACCGGCTCCATCGAGTCCCTCAGGGTCCCCGCCAACCCCCTGGACGTCCTGGCCCAGCAGCTCGTCGCGATGACCGCCCTGGACACCTGGCAGGTCGACGACCTCCTCGCCACGGTCCGCCGTGCCGCGCCCTTCGCCTCGCTCCCCGAGTCCGCCTTCACCGCCGTACTGGACATGCTCGCGGGCCGCTACCCGTCCGACGCGTTCGCCGAGCTGCGCCCGCGCGTGGTGTGGGACCGCGTCGCCGGCACGGTCACCGGCCGCCCCGGCGCCCAGCGCCTCGCGGTGACCTCCGGGGGCACGATCCCGGACCGCGGCCTGTTCGGCGTCTTCCTGGCCGGCTCGGACCCCAAGAAGGGCGGCGGCCGGGTCGGCGAGCTCGACGAGGAGATGGTCTACGAGTCGCGCGTGGGCGACGTCTTCACCCTCGGCACGAGTTCCTGGCGCATCGAGGACATCACCCGCGACCGCGTCCTGGTCTCCCCCGCACCCGGCGTACCCGGCCGGCTCCCCTTCTGGAAGGGCGACCAGCTCGGCCGCCCGCTCGAACTGGGCCGCGCGGTGGGCCAGTTCCTGCGCGAGGTCGGCTCGCTGCCCAAGGAGGACGCCCGTCTGCGCCTCCTCGCCGCGGGCCTGGACACCTGGGCGTCGGACAACGTCATCTCGTACCTCGACGAGCAGCGCGAGGCCTGCGGTCACATTCCGGACGACCGCACGATCGTCGTCGAGCGCTTCCGCGACGAGCTGGGCGACTGGCGCGTCGTCGTGCACTCCCCCTTCGGCGCCCAGGTCCACGCCCCCTGGGCCCTCGCCCTCGGCGCCAAGCTCTCCGAGCGCTACGGCATGGACGCCCAGGTCATGCACGCCGACGACGGCATCGTCCTGCGCCTGCCGGACGCCGACCTGATGAGCCTGGACCTCCTCGACCAGGAGCCCATGAAGGCAGGCACGGAGTACGACGCCGAACAGGCCCCCGTCGGCGCGGCGGACGTCGTCTTCGACAAGGGCGAGGTCGACCAGATCGTCACCGACCAGGTCGGCGGCTCGGCCCTCTTCGCGGCCCGCTTCCGCGAGTGCGCCGCGCGCGCGTTGCTGCTCCCGCGCCGCAGCCCCGGCAAGCGCACCCCGCTGTGGCAGCAGCGCCAGCGGGCCTCCCAACTGCTCCAGGTGGCCAGCGAGTTCGGCTCGTTCCCGATCGTCCTGGAGGCGGTCCGCGAGTGCCTCCAGGACGTCTTCGACGTCCCCGGGCTCGTCGAGCTGATGGGCGACCTGGAGTCCCGCAAGGTCCGCCTGGTAGAGGTCACCACCCCCGAACCGTCCCCGTTCGCCCGCTCCCTCCTCTTCGGATACGTCGCCCAGTTCCTGTACGAGGGCGACTCGCCGCTCGCCGAGCGCCGCGCCGCCGCCCTGTCGCTGGACTCCAGGCTGCTGGCCGAGCTGCTGGGCCAGGCGGAGCTGCGCGAGCTGCTGGACGCCGAGGTGCTGACCGAGCTGGAGCGCGAGCTCCAGTGGCTCACCGAGGACCGGCGCATCAAGGACGCCGAGGGCGTCGCGGACCTGCTCCGGATGCTCGGCCCGCTGACGGATGCCGAGTTGGCCGAGCGGGGCGCCGAGCCGCAGTGGGCGCAGGACCTGGCCGGTGCCCGCCGAGTGATCAAGGTCCGGATCGCCGGCACCGACCACTGGGCGGCGATCGAGGACGCGGGCCGTCTGCGCGACGCCCTCGGCACGGCGCTGCCGGTCGGCGTCCCGGAAGCCTTCACGGAACCGGTCAAGGACCCCCTCGGCGACCTCCTCGCCCGGCACGCGCGCACCCACGGCCCGTTCACGTCGGCCACCGCGGCGGGCCGCTTCGGCCTGGGCGTGGCGGTCACCGACGGCGCCCTCCAGCGGCTGGCGGCGGCCGGCCGGGTCGTCCAGGGCGAGTTCCATCCGGCCGGCATCGGCCAGGAGTGGTGCGACGCGACCGTGCTGCGCCGACTGCGCCGCCGCTCGCTGGCCGCGCTGCGGCACGAGCTGGAGCCGGTGGCACCCGCCGCGCTCGCCCAGTTCCTCCCGCAGTGGCAGCACATCGGCAAGGGACACGGGCTGCGCGGCATCGACGGACTGGTGCGCGCGCTCGAGCAGTTGCAGGGCGCCTCCGTACCCGCCTCCGCCCTGGAGAAGCTGGTCCTCCCGTCCCGCGTCGCGAACTACACGCCCGCGATGCTGGACGAGCTGACCGCCGCGGGCGAGGTCGTCTGGGCCGGCGCCGGCGCCCTCCCCGGCAAGGACGGCTGGATCTCCCTGTACGCGGCGGACGCGGCCCCGCTGCTCCTCCCGCCGCCCCACCCCCTGGAGCTGACGGCACTGCACCAGTCCGTCCTGGACATCCTCTCCGGGGGCTACGGCCTGTTCTTCCGCCAGATCGCCGACCAGGTCCGCGCGACGACCCACCCGGACGTCACCGATCCCCAACTGGCGGACGTCGTCTGGGACCTGGCCTGGTCCGGACGGCTCACGAACGACACGCTGGCGCCCATGCGCTCCCTGCTGGGCTCGGGCCGCACCGCGGGCTCCACGGCCCACCGCGCCAAGCGCACGGTCCCGCGCGGCCGTTACGGCTCGCTCACCGCCGCCGCCCGCCCGGCCTCCCGCAGCGGCCCGCCCACGGTCGCCGGCCGCTGGTCCCTGCTCCCCGCGCGCGACGCCGACCCGACGGTCCGCGCACACGCCCTGGCCCGCACCCTCCTCGACCGGCACGGCGTGGTCACCCGGGGCGCCGTCGCCGCGGAGGGCGTCGAGGGCGGCTTCTCGGCGACGTACCGCATCCTGTCCGTCTTCGAGGAGAGCGGTCAGGCCCGGCGCGGCTATGTGGTGGAGGGGCTGGGCGCGGCCCAGTTCGCGATGGACGGCGCGGTGGACCGCCTCCGCGCGGTGTCGAACGCCCGCGACCGGGGCGAGCCCGTGCCGCCACGTCCCATCGCGGACGACTTCCCGTCCCCGGACTGGCCACCGCCATCACAGTCGCCACGGTCGGACGACTTCCCCCAGCCCTTCGACGCGAAAAACGCCGCCTTCGACCTCTCCGACCTCGACGACGGCTTCGGCGACGGCTTCAGTGCCGACTCCAAGGGCGGCGGCAAGGACGGCTTCGACGACAACTTCGCCTTCCCGCCCACTCCCGCCCCCAGGTCCCGCGACGAGTACGTCTCCCCCCGCGACCTGGCCTCCCCCGGCGCAGGAGGCCCACGAGGCGGCACCGGCTCGTACGCCGCACAGGGCTCCTACGGCTCGCACGGCCCAGGCGGGTCCGCCTTCCCGGGCCACCGCTCCCGCCCCGCCGCCCCCGACTCCCGCGCCGTCGTCCTGGCCGCCGCCGACCCCGCGAACGCATACGGCGCGGCTCTCCCCTGGCCGGAGCCTCCGACCGGTGCGAGCCACAAGGCCGGCCGCAAGGCGGGTTCCCTGGTCGTCCTGGTCGACGGCGAGCTGACGCTCTACATGGAGCGCGGCGGCAAGACCCTGCTGGCCTGGCCGACCGAGCCGGACAGCATTGCCAACGAGGACCCCCGCCTCCAGCAGGCCGCGACAGCCCTGGCCGCGGCCGCCCGCGCGGGCTCCCTGGGCACGGTCACCGTGGAGCGGATCAACGGCGCCTCCGCCCTCACCTCCCCCATCGGCACCCTCCTGGAAGGAGCCGGCTTCATCGCCACCCCCCGCGGCCTGCGCCTACGCGCGTGAACACCCCAGCACCTACGCGCGTGATCACCCAGCCCCACTCCGACCCGCACCCCCGGCCCCTCCCTGTCACCGCCCCGCCCCGTCACCACGCACCCGTGCCACCCTTGACCCATGCCCGAAGGTGACACGGTCTGGCAGGCGGCGAGGCGGCTGCACACCGCCCTCGCGGGCAGGGTGCTGACCCGTAGCGACCTCCGCGTCCCCAAGTACGCCACGGCCGATCTCACCGGCCGTACCGTCCTGGACGTCACCCCGCGCGGCAAGCACCTCCTCACCCGCGTCGAAGGCGGCCTGACCCTCCACACGCACCTGCGGATGGACGGCTCCTGGAAGGTCTACGAGCACGGCAGGCGCTGGAGCGGCGGCCCCGCCCACCAGATCCGCGTGATCCTCGGCACCGCCGAGAACACGGCCGTCGGCTACCGCCTCCCCGTCCTGGAGCTCCTGCGCACCGCCGACGAGCAGCGCGCCGTCGGCCACCTCGGCCCCGACCTCCTGGGCCCCGACTGGGACCCGGACCTGGCTCTCGCCAACCTCCTCGCGGACCCCGCCCGCCCCCTCGGGGAGGCCCTGCTGGACCAGCGCAATCTCGCCGGCATCGGCAACGTCTACAAGAGCGAGCTCTGCTTCCTGCTCGGCGCCACGCCCTGGCTCCCGGTAGGCGCGCTGCCCGCCGCCCGTGCCGCGAAGCTCCCGGCGCTGGCCAAGAAGCTGCTCGAGTTCAACCGCGACCGCCCGGTCCGCAGCACGACGGGCCGCCGCGGCCAGGACCTGTTCGTCTACGGCCGCGCACCCCGCCCCTGCCTGCGCTGCCGGACCTCCGTCCGCGTGGCCGACCAGGGCGACGGCTCCCGCGAGCGCCCCACCTACTGGTGCCCCACGTGCCAGACCGGCCCGGCGCCGACAGCCACCGCGTCTCGCGGAACTCCACGCCGTACAGCCAATTGACGACCCGTCAGAAACCCTCGTACCGTCCCTTCATGCCCCTCAAGGCGTACGACCTCACCGGACGCACCGCATTCGTCACCGGGGCCGCCGGCGGTATCGGCCGCGCCTCGGCCGTGCTGCTCGCCGAGGCGGGCGCCGTCGTCCACTGCGCGGACCGGGACGAACACGGCCTGCACGAGACGGCGACCCTGATCAAGGACGCCGGCGGCACCGCCCGCACCCACCACCTCGACGTCACCGACCGGGCGCAGCTGCGGCAGGCCGTCGAGTCCTGCGAGCGGCTGGACGTGATGGCCGCCATCGCCGGGATCATGCACAGCAGCACGGTCCTGGAGACCCTGGACGAAGATCTCGACCGCGTGCTCGCCGTCAACTTCAAGGGGGTGCTGTACGCCTGCCAGGAGGCGGCCCGCCGGATGCTCGACGGGAAGAACGGCGGCAGCATCGTCACCATGGCCTCGGGCGCCGTCGACACCGGCCGCCCCGGCCTGCTCTGCTACGGCGCGGCCAAGGCGGCCGTGGTCCAGCTGACGAAGACCCTCGCCAACGAGGTCGGCCGGCACGGCATCCGCGTCAACGCGGTCGCGCCGGGCTTCATCCGCACGCCGATGACCGCGCGTCACGAGGCCGAGGAACAGGCACAGACCGAGGCCGTGATGGCCCGGATGGCGCCGCTCGGCCGGGTCGGCGAGGCGGAGGACGTCGCGCACACGGTGCTCTACCTGGCCTGCGACGCGTCGGCCTTTACAACGGGCCAGATCCTGCGTCCGAACGGCGGAGTGGCGATGCCGTGGTGACCTGAGCGCCCCGCCAGGCCGCCCGCCACCGGCCCGCCCCGAGCGCCCCCGCGGCCCGCGCCCTCGGCACACAGTGCACCGGCAGCAGACTCAGCCCCCACCCACCGGCGGCGACCGCCCCTTCCAGCACCCCGGCATCGGGCGCCAGCACGAGCCGCAGCACGGCCCACCACCACAGCGCGCCGAGTCCCAGCGCAGCCCCCCAGCGCACTATCCGCACCGCCATGGCCGCCACCTCCAGCCCGACGCTAGACCCGCGCCGTCACCCGCCAGAAGGGCGCATCGACGGCACACGGACGCATCACACGCCTCAACCATGACCGCACCGGACCACCCCGGCAAACGGACCGATGCGGCCGCGCACGGCACCGCGCAGATCCCGGAAACGCGAAAACCCCGACCGCGCCTCTCCGAACTTCTCCGGAGAAGCCCCTGGTCGGGGCTCGCACACTTCTTCGGCGCCGGTCAGCGCCTGATCAGCCGTGCACCAGCGTGAGCGTCACGCGGCGACGACGTCGACCGCCTCGGCGGGCGCCTTGATGGTGACCCGTTCCGGTGGCACACCCGCCACCGAGACGGAACCCAGCCTCGGGCGAACCGGCGTGGGTACGGGCTCGGGGGCCGCGGCGGACCGGGCCAGTTCGGCGAGAGCGAGCTCGTCGCTCACTTCCCGCATGAGTTCGGACATCCGTACGTCCAACGCGTCGCAGATGGCGGAGAGCAGCTCGGAAGACGCCTCCTTCTGCCCCCGCTCCACCTCGGAGAGATAGCCGAGTGAGACTCGGGCGGACGAGGAGACTTCGCGCAGAGTACGGCCCTGGCGCTGGCGCTGCCGACGCAGCACGTCACCCAGCAGGCGACGGAGCAGAATCATCGGTGGCTCCCTCCTCGGACCGCGTAGCCGCATCCTTCACGCCCCACCGTACCGCCTTGCGCCGCGGCCGTGCGGGGAGCGATGTCGTGTTCACTCAGGGCTGCAAACATCAAAACCCCCCGTTCTGTTCCGTATCCTGTGCCCGCTCATTCCCGGTGTGTTCGCTCACGAGCTCCGCCAGAAGCAGTGCGAGTACGCTCCGTACACTCTCTCTACGAATTTCCTCACGGTCGCCGTTCAACCGCAGGGCCTCTACTTTTCCGCCACCGGCGGAACCGGAATGGACCGTGAAAGGCCCGTCCACGGCCACGAAAACCGTCCCGACGGGCTTGCCGTCCTGCGGCTGAGGCCCCGCGACACCGGTGGTCGCGATGCCCCAGTCGGCGCCGAGCGCCTTGCGCACTCCGGCCGCCATCTGGGCCGCGACCTGCGGATCCACCGCCCCGCGCTGTGCCAGCAGGGCGGCGTCGACACCCAGTACGTCGTGCTTCAGCTCGGTGGCGTAGGCCGTCACCGAGCCGCGGAAGGCCTTGGACGCCCCGGGGACGGATGTGATGTCCGCCGCGACCAGCCCACCGGTCAGCGACTCGGCGACCGCGAGGGTCCAGCCCTTCACTGTCAGTAGTCGCACCACGTCGGCGGCCGGAGAACTCACGCTTCCGCCTCCTCCAACGCGGCCTTGCGCTCGGCGATTCCCTGCCGGCGCAGCACAATGGCCTGTCTCACATAGTCGAGCCCGGTCACCACGGTCAGGACGACGGCCGCGGCCATCACCCAGAACCGCAGGGTGGCCAGCCAGCCCGTCAGCGCGAGGACGTACATCCCGACGGCCACGCCCTGGGTGAGGGTCTTGAGCTTGCCGCCCCGGCTCGCGGGAATGACGCCGTAGCGGATGACCAGGAAACGCAGCAGGGTGATCCCGAGTTCCCTGCCGAGGATGACGATCGTGACCCACCAGGGCAGATCACCCAGCGAGGAGAGACAGATCAGCGCCGCCCCCATGATCGCCTTGTCGGCGATGGGGTCGGCGATCTTCCCGAAGTCGGTGACGAGGTCGTACGTCCGGGCGATGTGCCCGTCGAACAGGTCGGTGATCATGGCGATCGCGAACGCCGCCCAGGCGAACGCCCGCCATGCCGGGTCGTACCCGCCGTCGGCCAGCATCAGGGCGACGAAGCCGGGGACGAGGACCAGCCGGAGCATGGTCAGCAGGTTGGCGATGTTCCAGACGCTGGCCTCGTTGACGGCCGCGGCGGCCAGCTTGCCGCCCCGCACCGGCTTCACGTCGGCCTCGGACGAGGCACCGGTTTCGGACGCGACCGCGGGCTTGCCGTCGGACACGGCGTACGCCACGGCCTCGGGCAGCGACTCGGGCACCGATGGGGAGACGGACACGGATTCGGACTCGGGATCGGAGAGGGCGCCGGACGCCGCGCTCGCCGGCGCACCCTGCGCGCCGGAGGAGCCGTTCGCCGCCGATGCCGGCACTCCGGTCATCTGTCCGCCTCCTCACTACAGTCGAGCGAGCCCGCCAGCGGCTCGGCCACGAGGTCGACACCTTCCGTACCGACCACCTTGGCCTCGACGATACGGCCGACGCTCAGCCCCGCGCCGCTCGTGAGCAGCACCTGGCCGTCCGTCTCGGGCGCCTGGTGCGTGCCGCGCCCGTACACGCCCTCGTCGTCCACGGACTCCACGAGCACGTGCACGGTCTCACCCAGGCGCTCCTCGGCGCGCTGCGAGACGAGTTCCTCGGCGAGCCGCGAGACACGGGCCAGCCGCTCGGCGACGACGTCCTCGGGGAGCTTGTTCTCGTAGCCGGCCGCCTCCGTGCCGTCCTCGTCGGAGTAGCCGAAGACGCCGATGGCGTCCAGCCGCGCGCCGTTCAGGAACCGCTCCAGCTCGGCCAGGTCGGCCTCGCTCTCGCCGGGGAAGCCCACGATGAAGTTGGAGCGCACGCCGGCCTGCGGGGCCTTGGAGCGGATCGTGCCGAGCAGCTCCAGGAAGCGGTCGGTGTCGCCGAAGCGGCGCATGGCGCGCAGCACGCCGGGGGCGGAGTGCTGGAAGGAGAGGTCGAAGTACGGGGCCACCTTGGGCGTCGAGGTCAGTACGTCGATGAGGCCGGGCCGCATCTCGGCCGGCTGGAGGTAGCTGACGCGCACGCGCTCGATGCCGTCGACGTCGGCGAGTTCGGGCAGGAGCGACTCAAGGAGGCGGATGTCGCCCAGGTCCTTGCCGTAGGACGTGTTGTTCTCGGAGACCAGCATGACCTCCTTGACGCCCTGCTCGGCCAGCCAGCGCGTCTCGTTGAGCACGTCGCTGGGGCGGCGGGAGATGAAGGAGCCGCGGAAGGACGGGATGGCGCAGAAGGAGCAGCGCCGGTCGCAGCCGGAGGCGAGCTTCACCGAGGCGACCGGGGCGCCGTCCAGGCGGCGGCGCAGGGGCGCGCGCGGGCCGGACGCCGGGGCGAGGCCCTCCGGGAGGTCGGCGGGGGCCACCGGCGCGGCCGGGCCGTGTCCGGGCAGCGCGACGTCGGCGGCCGATTCCTGACGCTGTGCCGGGCTGATCGGGAGCAGCTTGCGGCGGTCGCGCGGGGTGTGGGAGGCGTGGATGCCGCCGTTCAGGATGGTCTGGAGGCGGTCGGAGATGTCCGCGTAGTCGTCGAAGCCGAGCACGCCGTCGGCCTCGGGGAGGGCTTCGGCGAGGTCCTTGCCGTACCGCTCGGCCATGCAGCCCACCGCCACCACGGCCTGGGTTCTGCCGTGCCCCTTGAGGTCGTTGGCCTCCAGGAGGGCGTCGACGGAGTCCTTCTTGGCGGCGTCGACGAAGCCGCACGTGTTGACGACGGCCACGTCCGCGTCCGCGGCGTCCTCGACGAGGTCCCAGCCGTCCGCCTCCAAGCGGCCTGCGAGCTCCTCCGAGTCCACCTCGTTACGGGCGCAGCCAAGGGTGACGAGTGCGACGGTACGGCGTTCAGGCATGGGCTCAAGACTACTTCGTCCCACTGACACCCCACGTCGACGGGGCTGGCGATCATCGCCAGCCCCGCAAGAACACGCATCAGGTCACGCTCGACGGCAGGACCGCCGTTCTAACCGACCTGCGGATCGCCCTTCGTATACGTCAGGCGCTCCACCGCGCCCGGCTGGAAGTCGTCCTCGATCTTCTTGCCGTTGACGAACAGCTGGATCGCGCCCGCGTCACCGAGGACGAGGTTGATCTTGTCGCTGTCCTGGAAGGTCTTGGAGTCGCCCTGTTCCAGCAGGCCGTCGAAGAGCAGCCGGCCGTTGTGGTCCTTGGCCGAGATCCAGCTGCGTCCGTCGGCGGCGCTGACCTGGACGGTCACCTTGTCCTGGGGCGCGGCCGCGATGGCACTGTCGGAGGGGTCGCTCTTGGGGTTCTCGGAGGGGGTCTTCTTGGGAGTGGGTGAGGCCGACTTGCTGACCGTGGGCGTGGAGCCCTCGGCCACCTGCGTCTTGGCACCGTCGTCGTCGCCGCCCTTGAAGGCGGTGAAGCCGACGAAGCCGATCACGGCGACGATCGCGGCGACCATCGCCGCGGTCCAGTTGGGCCCGCGCCGCTCGGGGCGGATGCGCTCCGCCTCGAAGAGCGGGGCCGCCGGCGTCGGGGCCGGACGGCCGCCGCCGTGCGCCTCGCTGAACTGCTCGAGCAGCGGTGCGGGGTCGATGTGGACGGCCTTGGCCAGGGTCCGGATGTGCCCGCGCGCGTAGACGTCTCCGCCACAGGGGGCGAAGTCGTCCGCCTCGATGGCGTGGACGATGGCGATACGGACTCGGGTGGCGTTGCTGACATCGTCGACGGTGAGCCCGGCCGCGATGCGCGCCTGCTGAAGGGCGCGGCCGATGGAGGGGCGGGCTTCCTCGCGATCGTCTTCGAACGGACGCTCGTCTTCAGGAGAGTTGCCGATGGACACGGGGGCGCCTTTCGAGCGTTTAAGCCACCTGTGCTGGAGGTTCAGTCTAGGGGGGGTACGAAAGGGTGGGGCAACCGGGCGGTGGGACTTTGTAGCCCATCGGTATGGCCGGACACGCCGATGGCGGGGGTACTTCCTGCTTGCTTCCCTCAACTTGACGTACGCCGAAGGGAAACGGTTGCTCAATGATCCCTTACGGGTGGATCACGATCGAACATCGGTGACCGCACCCGGCTGGGAACGCGTACCGGACTCCCCTTACGCCTCCCCGCGGATCACCGCGAGCACACCATCCAGCTCATCACCCTTCACAAGAACGTCACGTGCCTTGGAGCCCTCGCTCGGTCCGACGATCCCCCGGGACTCCATCAGGTCCATGAGCCGCCCGGCCTTGGCGAAGCCGACGCGCAGCTTGCGCTGGAGCATGGACGTCGACCCGAACTGGGTGGAGACCACCAGCTCGGCCGCCTGGCACAGCAGGTCGAGGTCGTCGCCGATCTCCTCGTCGATCTCCTTCTTCTGCTTGGTGCCCACGGTGACGTCGTCCCGGAAGACGGGCGCCATCTGGTCCTTGCAGTGCTGGACGACGACCGCGACCTCCTCCTCGGTCACGAAGGCGCCCTGCATACGCGTGGGCTTGTTCTGACCCATCGGCAGATACAGCCCGTCACCCTTGCCGATGAGCTTCTCGGCGCCGGGCTGGTCCAGGATGACGCGGCTGTCGGCGAGCGAGGAGGTGGCGAAGGCGAGGCGCGAGGGCACGTTCGCCTTGATCAGACCGGTGACGACGTCGACGGAGGGCCGCTGGGTCGCGAGCACCAGGTGGATGCCGGCCGCGCGCGCGAGCTGCGTGATGCGCACGATCGAGTCCTCGACGTCACGCGGGGCCACCATCATCAGGTCGGCGAGCTCGTCGACGATCACCAGCAGGTACGGGTAGGTCTTGAGCTCCCGCTCGCTGCCCTCGGGCGTCTTGAGCTTGCCGTCGCGGATGGCCTGGTTGAAGTCGTCGATGTGCCGGTAGCCGAACGCCGCGAGGTCGTCGTAGCGCAGGTCCATCTCGCGTACGACCCACTGGAGCGCCTCGGCGGCCCGCTTCGGGTTGGTGATGATCGGCGTGATCAGGTGCGGGATGCCCTCGTACGCGGTCAGCTCGACGCGCTTGGGGTCGACGAGGACCATGCGGACGTCCTCGGGGGTCGCGCGGACCATGATCGACGTGATCAGGCAGTTGATGCAGGACGACTTGCCGGAACCGGTGGCTCCGGCGACCAGGACGTGCGGCATCTTCGCCAGGTTGGCCATCACATAGCCGCCCTCGACGTCCTTGCCGAGCGCCACGAGCATGGGGTGGTCGTCCTCGGCGGCGGCCGCCAGGCGGAGCACGTCACCCAGGTTGACCATCTCGCGGTCGGTGTTCGGGATCTCGATGCCGACCGCGGACTTGCCGGGGATCGGCGAGATGATCCGGACGTCGGGGCTGGCGACGGCGTACGCGATGTTCTTGGTGAGCGCGGTGATCCGCTCGACCTTCACGGCGGGGCCCAGCTCCACCTCGTAGCGCGTGACCGTCGGCCCGCGCGTGAAGCCGGTGACGGCCGCGTCGACCTTGAACTCGGCGAAGACGTTGGTGAGCGAGGCGACGACCGCGTCGTTGGCGGCGGAGCGCGCCTTGCCGGGGCCGCCGCGCGTGAGGAGGTCGAGGGAGGGCAGCGAGTACGTGATGTCGCCGGAGAGCTGGAGCTGCTCGGCGCGTGGCGGCAGGTCGCCCGGGGTCTCGGGCGCGGGCTTGGTGAGGTCGGCGACCTCCACCTTCAGCTTCTCCTGCTTGGGCCGCGCGGCCGGCACCGGCGTCGGGGTGGGCGTCGTCTCCTCCCGGTCCCCCACGCGCACGCCCTGGGTGAGGTCGGCGACGATCGGCGAGGGCGGCATCCCGTGCAGCACGGCCCCGTCGAGCGCGGCGGCGGCGGCCGCGGCGACGTCCACGGCGTCCATGGGCCGGTTCATGTCGGGCTGCTGCACGGCGGAGCGCCTGGGGCGGCCACGACGCTTGGAGAGGGCCTCCTGCTCCGCACTGTCGGGGTCGTACGCCTCCTGGCCGGAACCGCGCTTACGCGCGCGTGCCGGCAGCGCCTCGCGCCACTGCTCGTCGTAGCGCTGCTCGTCGTCCTCGGTGAACTCGTCCTCTTCGAGCTCCGGCGCGTGCACGACACCGAGCTTCACACCGAGCAGCCGCAGCCGCTGCGGGATGGCGTTGACCGGCGTGGCCGTCACCACGAGCAGCCCGAAGACGGTCAGCAGCACGAGCAGCGGTACGGCCAGCACCTCGCCCATGGTGTACGTCAGCGGGGTCGCCGCGCCCCAGCCGATGAGACCGCCGGCGTCCCTTATGGCCTGCATGCCGTCGCTGCGCGCGGGCGCGCCGCACGCGATGTGGACCTGGCCGAGCACGCCGATGACGAGCGCGGACAGCCCGATCACGATGCGGCCGTTGGCATCGGGCTTCTCGGGGTGCCGGATGAACCGCACCGCGATGACCGCGAGCAGTATCGGCACGAGCAGGTCGAGGCGGCCGAAGGCGCCGGTCACCAGGATCTCGACGAGGTCGCCGACCGGTCCGCGCAGATCGGCCCAGGTGCCCGCGGCGACGATCAGGGCGATGCCGAGCAGCAGCAGCGCGACCCCGTCCTTGCGGTGCGCCGGGTCGAGGTTCTTCGCGCCGTTCCCTATGCCGCGGAACACCGCGCCCACGGAGTGCGCCAGGCCCAGCCAGACGGCGCGTACGAGCTTGTAGATGCCCCCGGTCGGGCTCGGCGCGGGCTTCGGCGGCGCGGCTTTCTTGGCCGCCGCCTTCCTGGCGGGCGCCTTCTTCGCCGGGGGCTTCTTCGCAGCGGCCTTCTTCGCCGGAGCCGCCGCCTTCTTCGCGGGCTGCTTCTTGGCAGCGGAGGGACGTGAGGCCATAGGTGTGAGGTTACCGTCGGAGACGACAAGGGACACGTGTGCCCACTGCTTCACCCGTTCGTGTCGCCCTTGGGTATACGCGGAACTGACGCGTCCTCATCCGCAACTGTGCCGCGCGCGGCGTCAGTTCTGTGAAGGCACCGTCGACGTGTTCCCGGCGCCCGGCTCCAGGGCGTCCAGCGCCCGCCGCAGACCGGTGAGTTTGCGTTCGAGATGGGCCGCCGTGGCCACCGCCGCCGCGTCCGCCGAATCGTCGTCGAGCTGCTTGGACAGCGCCTCGGCCTGCTCCTCGACCGCCGCGAGCCGCGCCGACAGCTCGGCGAGCAGAGACGCCGGCTCCTTCGTGTCGCCGACCGCGGCCTTGCCGCCGCCGCCCTCCAACTGGAGCCGCAGCAGCGCCGCCTGCTCCCGCAGTTGGCAGTTCTTCATGTACAGCTCGACGAAGACCGAGACCTTCGCACGCAGCACCCACGGGTCGAACGGCTTGGAGATGTAGTCGACCGCGCCCGCCGCGTATCCGCGGAAGGTGTGGTGCGGCCCATGGTTGATCGCGGTGAGGAAGATGATCGGGATGTCCCGGGTCCGCTCCCGCCGCTTGATGTGCGCGGCCGTCTCGAATCCGTCCATACCCGGCATCTGCACGTCCAGCAGAATGACCGCGAAGTCGTCCGTGAGCAGTGCCTTGAGTGCTTCCTCCCCGGACGATGCCCGCACCAGTGTCTGATCGAGCGCGGAGAGGATGGCCTCCAGCGCCAGCAGATTCTCCGGCCGGTCATCGACCAGGAGGATCTTGGCCTTCTGCACCATGGCCCGCCCTCCTCGCCCCGGATGTGCACCGGGCGCCGCCCCTGGGGACGACTCCCTTTCGCCGCCCGTCCTTGTGCCGGTCATCGTAGCCGTACCCCGCCCGTCGCCACACCCTGTCACCGCGATGTCACTGTGCACGTAGCAGAAACGCAGCGGGAGACCAGAAGGTTCCCCGCTTCCCGTACTTCTACACCGCTCCGGGCACACTGAGTCAGCAACTCCGTGTGAACATCAAAGGTTCCCCTCACTCCCCTCGCATCCACTGATCCATCACAGCCAGCAGATGATCGGGATCGACCGGCTTGGTGACGTAGTCGGAGGCGCCCGACTCGATGGCCTTCTCCCGGTCGCCCTTCATCGCCTTCGCGGTCAGCGCGATGATCGGCAGACCCGCGAACTGCGGCATCCGCCGGATGGCGTTCGTCGTGGCGTACCCGTCCATCTCCGGCATCATGATGTCCATCAGGACGACCGCCACGTCGTCGTGCTGCTCCAGCACCTCGATGCCCTCGCGCCCGTTCTCCGCGTACAGCACCGACAACCCGTGCTGCTCCAACACGCTGGTCAACGCGAACACGTTGCGGATGTCGTCGTCGACGATCAGCACCTTCTGCCCGGCGAAGCGGATGTTGCGGTGCGGCTGGAGCACCGCGCTCGGCTCCAGGGCCGTACGCGGCTCCAGGGCGCCGTTGCGGTACTCGGTGTCGAGCCCCGGCCGCCGGCGGCGCCGGAAGAGCGCGGCGGCCCCGTTCTGGGTCTCCTGGTACGACTTCACCTCGGCCGGCGTCTCGATCGCCGACTCGGTGAGCTGGGCCAGGTCCGCCGCGGCCACCAGATCGCTGGCCCCGAGGGCCGGCATCGGCTGCTGGTAGCCCTGCGGCGGCAGTTCGCTGGGGTGCAGCGGCAAATACAGCGTGAACGTGGAGCCGCGGCCCGGTTCGCTCTGCGCGTGGATCTCGCCGCCGAGCAGCTGGGCGATCTCCCGGGAGATCGACAACCCCAGGCCCGTACCGCCGTACTTGCGGCTGGTCGTGCCGTCCGCCTGCTTGAACGCCTCGAAGATCACCCGCATCTTGCTGGCCGCGATGCCGATCCCGGTGTCGGTCACCGAGAACGCGATCAGGTCGGCGTCCGCGTCCCGCAGCGAACCGGCCTCCAGCAACTGCTCCCGGATCGACGCCGGTGTGTCCGCGCCGGCCGGCCTGATCACCAGCTCCACCGCCCCGGAGTCGGTGAACTTCACCGCGTTGGACAGCAGGTTGCGCAGCACCTGGAGGAGGCGCTGCTCGTCGGTGTGCAGCGTGGCCGGCAGCTCGGGCGAGACCCGGACCGACAGATCCAGGCCCTTCTCCGCGGTCAACGGCCGGAAGGTGGCCTCCACGTAGTCGACGAGCTGGACCAGGGCGATGCGCGTCGGGGAGACGTCCATCTTGCCCGCCTCGACCTTGGAGAGGTCGAGGATGTCGTTGATCAGCTGGAGCAGGTCGGATCCCGCTCCGTGGATGGTCTCGGCGAACTCGACCTGCTTGGGCGTGAGGTTGGCGTCCGCGTTGTCGGCGAGCAGCTTGGCCAGGATCAGCAGCGAGTTGAGCGGCGTACGCAGCTCGTGGGACATGTTGGCCAGGAACTCGCTCTTGTAGCGCATGGAGACCGCGAGTTGCTCGGCGCGCTCCTCCAGGACCTGCCGCGCCTCCTCGATCTCGGTGTTCTTCACCTCGATGTCGCGGTTCTGCTGGGCCAACAGCTCGGCCTTGTCCTCCAGTTCGGCGTTGGACGCCTGGAGGGCCTTCTGCCGGTTCTCCAACTCGGCCGACCGCTCCCGGAGTTGCTCGGTCAGCTCCTGCGACTGCTTCAGCAGCTGCTCCGTCTTGGTGTTGACGGAGATCGTGTTGACGCTGGTCGCGATCATCTCGGCGATCTGGTTGAGGAAGTCCTTCTGGATCTGCGTGAAGGGCGTGAAGGAGGCCAGCTCGATGACGCCGAGCACCTGGCCCTCGAACAGCACCGGAAGGACGATCACCTGCGCGGGCGGCGCCTCACCGAGCCCCGAGGAGATCTTCAGATAGCCGCTGGGCGCGTTCTCCACGAGGATCGTGCGCTTCTCCTGCGCGGCCGTCCCGATCAGCGCCTCACCCGGCCTGAACGACGTCGGCATGGAGCCCATGGAGTAGCCGTACGACCCGAGCATGCGCAGCTCGTACGCCTCCTCGCCCTCCGCGTCCGCCAGGGGCATCGCGACGAAGAACGCGCCGTGCTGGGCGGAGACCACCGGCGTCAGCTCGCTCATGATCAGCGAGGCCACGTCCTGCATGTCGCGGCGGCCCTGCATCAGCGCGGAGATGCGGGCGAGGTTGCCCTTGAGCCAGTCCTGCTCCTTGTTGGCGATGGTGGTGTCGCGCAGGTTGGCGATCATCTTGTTGATGTAGTCCTGGAGTTCCTGGATCTCCCCGGACGCGTCCACGTCGATCTTCAGGTTCAGGTCGCCGCGGGTCACCGCGGTCGCCACGCGCGCGATGGCACGTACCTGCCGGGTCAGGTTCCCGGCCATCTCGTTCACCGACTCGGTGAGGTCGCGCCAGGTGCCGTCGACGTCACGCACGCGTGCCTGGCCGCCCAGTTGCCCCTCGGTGCCCACCTCGCGGGCGACTCGGGTGACCTCCTCCGCGAAGGAGGACAGCTGGTCGACCATCGTGTTGATGGTCGTCTTGAGTTCGAGGATCTCCCCGCGCGCGTCGATGTCGATCTTCTTGGTGAGATCGCCCTTGGCGATGGCGGTGGTGACCATGGCGATGTTGCGCACCTGACCGGTCAGGTTGGACGCCATCTGGTTCACCGACTCGGTGAGGTCCTTCCACGTGCCGGCCACGCCGGGCACCCGCGCCTGCCCGCCCAGGATGCCGTCCGTACCCACCTCGCGAGCCACCTTGGTGACCTGTTCGGCGAACGAACTCAGCGTCTTCACCATGGTGTTGATGGTGTCGGCGAGCTGCGCGACCTCGCCGCGCGCCTCGATCGTCACCGTCCGGGTCAGGTCACCGTTGGCGACGGCCGCGGCGACCTGCGAGATGTTCCGCACCTGCACGGTCAGGTTCTTGGCCATCAGGTTGACGTTGCCGCTGAGGTCCTTCCAGATGCCCGTGATGCCGGGCACGTGCGCCTGGCCGCCCAGGATGCCCTCGGTGCCCACCTCGCGCGCCACCCGGGTCACCTGCTCGGCGAAGGACGACAGCTGGTCGACCATCGTGTTGACGGTGGTGACGAGTTCGAGGATCTCGCCCTTCGCGTCGACGGTGACCTTCTTCGACAGGTCGCCCTTGGCGACCGCGGTGGTGACCTCGGCGATGTTGCGGACCTGGATGGTCAGGTTGTTCGCCATGAAGTTCACGGACTGGGTGAGGTCCTTCCAGGTGCCGGAGACCCCCTGCACCTCGGCCTGACCGCCCAGTTGGCCCTCCGTGCCCACCTCGCGGGCGACCCGGGTGACCTCCTCCGCGAACGACGACAGCTGGTCGACCATCGTGTTCAGGGTGTTCTTGAGCTCCTGGATCTCCCCGCGCGCGTCCACGGTGATCTTCTGCGACAGGTCACCCCGCGCGACCGCGGTGGCGACCTGGGCGATGTTGCGCACCTGAGCCGTGAGGTTCCCGGCCATGCCGTTCACGGAGTCGGTCAGGTCCCGCCACACACCGGCCACACCCGGCACCTGCGCCTGCCCGCCGAGGCGGCCCTCGGTGCCCACCTCACGGGCCACCCGGGTCACCTGCTCGGCGAACCCGGAGAGCTGGTCGACCATCGTGTTGACGGTGTTCTTCAGCTCCAGGATCTCCCCGCGCGCGTCCACGGTGATCTTCTGCGACAGATCGCCCTGAGCGACCGCGGTGGTCACCTGGGCGATGTTGCGCACCTGGGCGGTGAGGTTGCCCGCCATGCCGTTGACGGAGTCGGTGAGCTCCTTCCACGTACCCGCGACCCCCGGCACGACCGCCTGACCGCCGAGACGGCCCTCCGTGCCCACGTCCCGGGCCATCCGCGTCACCTGGTCGGCGAAGGACGACAGCTGGTCCACCATCGTGTTCACGGTGTTCTTCAGCTGGAGCATCTCGCCGGAGACGTCCACGGTGACCTTCTGCGACAGATCGCCGTTGGCCACCGCCGTCGTCACCTGGGCGATGTTGCGCACCTGCCCGGTGAGGTTGCGGAACGCGGTGTTGACCGAGTCCGTCAGGTCCTTCCACGTACCGGCCGCGCCCGGCACCTGTGCCTGGCCGCCCAGCTCACCCTCGACACCGACTTCACGCGCCACGCGCGTGACCTCGGAACCGAAGGACGACAGCTGGTCCACCATCCCGTTGACGGTGTTCTTCAGCTCCAGCATCTCGCCGGCCACGTCGACCGTGACCTTCTGGGACAGGTCACCGCTGGCCACGGCCGTGGTCACCGCGGCGATGTCCCGCACCTGCGTGGTGAGGTTGCGGAAGACCGTGTTGACGGAGTCCGTCAGGTCCTTCCAGGTACCGGCCGCGCCCGGCACGTTCGCCTGGCCGCCCAGCTGCCCCGCGGCGCCGACCTCGTTGGCCACGCGCGTGACCTCGTCCGCGAAGATCCGCAGCGTCTCGGTCATCTGGTTGATGGTGTCCGCGAGCTGCGCGATCTCACCGCGCGCCGACACGGTCACCTTCTGCGAGAGGTCACCGTTGGCGACCGCCGTGGTCACCTGGGCGATCCCGCGCACCTGGGCCGTCAGGTTGCCGGCCATGAGGTTCACCGAATCGGTGAGGTCCTTCCACACGCCGGCCACACCCGGCACCTGCGCCTGCCCGCCGAGCTCGCCCTCGGTGCCCACCTCGCGCGCGACTCGCGTCACCTCGGAGGAGAAGGACGACAGCTGGTCCACCATCGTGTTGACGGTGTTCTTGAGCTCCAGCATCTCGCCGGCGACATGAACCGTGACCTTGCGCGACAGGTCGCCCTTCGCGACCGCCGTCGTCACCAGCGCGATGTCCCGCACCTGAGCCGTCAGCCGGTACGCCATCGTGTTGACGGAGTCCGTGAGGTCCTTCCACGAACCCGACATGCCACGCACGCGTGCCTGGCCGCCCAGCTTGCCCTCGGTGCCCACCTCGCTGGCCACGCGCGTGACCTCGTCGGTGAACGTGGAGAGCTGGTCGACGAGGTTGTTGACGGTCCGGCCGACCTTCAGGAACTCGCCGCGCAGCGGATGCCCGGTCCCGTCCGGCGCCTGCGTCCGCAGCTCCATGCGGGGCGACAGATCGCCCTCCGCCACCGCCGACAGCACCCGGCCGACCTCGGAGACGGGTCGTACGAGATCGTCCACGAGCGCGTTCGAGGCGTCCACGGCGGCGGCCCAGGAGCCTTCACCGGCACCCGCCTCCAGCCGTTCGGTGAGCTTGCCCTCACGGCCCACCATGCGCCTTACACGCGACAATTCACCCGTCAAATGGAGATTACGGTCGGCGACCTCATTGAAAACGGCGGCGATCTCCGACATCACGCCGTCGCCGGACACCGTGAGCCGCTTGCGGAAATTCCCGTCCCGCATGGAGACGAGTGCCGTCAGCAACCGATCGAGGGTGGCCGTGTCCACCTCGGTCGTCCCGGCGCGTGGTTTGCGCTGGTTCTTCAGGGACTGTCCGCCTTTCGCGCGCGTCTTAGTGCCCCGCGTCGCTGCGCCAGACTCCACTGTGTCCCTCCCGAAGGGGTCGACCGTTACTGCTGTGCTCGCGTACTACTGTTCGGCGTACCAGTTACTGCTGCATATCTCTGCCCGATGTAATCAGGCCACACCAAGGGCTGCTGCCCGCCGTACAGATATGACACGCAGCGTGCCCGTACCTTCACATGAAGCCTGCCCAGTGTTTCACCCTGTCTGAACCCGGCCATAACAGTTCGGCAGCTTCGCACAGCGTCCGCACACCCTCTGGGCGGAAACACTGCAGACCGGCATCCGCCCGGACGGCGAAGGTAAGTAACCTTGCATGCGGCTGTCCAGCCGCACCGGTCCGTCCGGCCTGGGCGGTGGCACGACAACGAGCGGGCATCGGAGGGGCGGCCGCAACACATGACCACCGGACTGATCCCCGGGGGACAGCCCCCGGACCGTAGGCCGACGGGCGGCCTGCCGCATCAGCGGCACGAGCCGGTCGGCCACGCAGCCCTGCCCGTCGACAACCGGCTGAGGAGTTCTGTGATCACCGCGCGCGCGGCCGCCAGCTTCGAGCCCGTCGGTCGATCGGTAGCGACCGCCCGCTCCTTCGTCCGCGACACCCTCCAGGGCTGGGGTTTCGCCGACATCGTCGACGACGCCGTGGTCCTCACCAGCGAGCTGGTGACCAACGCCGTGGTGCACGCCGGCACCGCCGCCGACGTCCTGTGCCTACGCAGTGACGAAGGCGTACGCATCGAGGTCGCCGACCACTATCCCGAACGCGAGATCCCCCTCCAGGGCCACCCCTCCACCATGGGCAGCCCCGACCGCGAGGGCGGCCGCGGACTCCAGCTGTGCGCGGCCCTCGCCAACCGCTGGGGCGTCGAGTACACGCCCACCCACAAGACGGTCTGGTTCCAACTCGTCCTGCCCGAACGCGCGGTCGGCACGCGCGCGGCGGGCCCGTCCCTGCCCGCCGACCTTCTCCCCCTCGCGGACGGCCGGGTCCGCGTCGCGGTCGTCCAGATCGACCGCGGCGGCGCCATCACCGCCTGGAGCGAGGACGCCGAGGAACTCTTCGGCTACCCCTCCGACCAGGTCACCGGCAAGCCCCTCACCGACCTCGCGGCCTGGCCGCACACCCCGGGCACCAGCACCGGCATCGTGGAGGCACTCCAACTCTCGCGCTGGGAAGGCAGTTACGGCATAAGGGGCGCCGACGGCCGCGTCACCCCGGTCTACGCCTCCCACCTCCGCGTCCGCGACACGGGCGGCGAGCCCTCCACGGTCTGCCTCCTGGTACGCGACCACGAACGGGCCGTCCTGCAGACCCCGTTGCGCATGCCCTCCTCCGACTCGGGCACCTCGCCCGACGGCCAGAGCACGGACCCCTTCGAGGTGTTCATCGGCTCCCCCGCGCCGGACGACCTCGACGGTCTGCTCCAGCGCACGGTGGAACGCGCCCGCGACATGCTCGACGCCGACTCCGCCTTCCTGCTCCTCGCGACCGACGACGAGACCGAGTTGGAGGTCCGCGCCTCCACGGGCCTGCCCTCCGCCCGCCAGCGCTTCGCACGCGTGCCCGTCGAGGCCGGCCCCGGCCGCTACGGCTCGGCCCGCATGCCGGCCGTCCACGACGACCTCACCGCCGTACCCGGCGCCGTCCCACTCCTCAACGGCACGGGCATGCGCTCGGTCGTCACCGTTCCCCTCAAGGTCGAGGGCCGCCTCACCGGCTCCCTCGGCGTGGCCGCCGAGTCGCCCGGCAGATACTCCAACGAAGAGGCCCTGCGCCTCCAATTCGCCGCCGACCGCATCGCGTTGGCCGTCGAGTCGGCCCGCCTCGGCGAACTCGAACGCCTGCGCCGAGGCTCCCTGAGCTTCCTCGTCGAGGCCTCCGACCTCCTCGCCGGCACCCTGGACCGCGACCAGACCCTCGCGCTGATGGCCCAGATGACCGTCCCGACCCTGGCCACCTGGTGCGCCGTCTACACGATCGCGGACCAGGCCTCCGAGCCGTATCTCTCGTACGTCCTGCACGAGGACGAGGAACTCATCGACGGCATCAAGTCGTTGCTGTCGAAGATCTCCCCGCCCGACCCGGTACCGACCCCGGGTGCGCGCGTCTGGTCGAAGCCAGGAGAGGTCGCCCACCAGGCCGCCCTGCGCAGTTCCATGCGCAGCCTCGGCCTCAACGGCGGCCCCAACCGCCAGGTCGCCTCGGGCATCGGCCCGACCCTGGCCACGGCCTCCGCGGTCGGCGGCGAGACGGTCGTCCTGCCCCTCGTGGCCCGCAACCGCGTCATCGGCATGCTGACCCTCGGCAAGCCCACCGACGAACACTTCCGCCAGGAAATCCTCGAACTGGCCGAGGACTTGAGCCGCCGAGCCGCCCTCGCCCTCGACAACGCCCGCCTCTACTCAGAGCGCACAGCCATCAGCCAGTCCCTCCAACGCAGCCTCCTGCCGCCCGAGCTGCCCGAGATTGGCGGCGTCGAGGTCGAGGTCATCTACCGCGCCGCCGGCGAGGGCAACGAGGTCGGCGGCGACTTCTACGATCTCTTCCCGATCAGCGAGGGCGTCTACGGCTTCGCCATCGGCGACGTATGCGGTACGGGCCCGGAGGCGGCCGCGGTCACCGGCCTGGCCCGCCACGCCCTCCGCCTCCTCGCCAGGGAGGGCTTCGGCGGCCCGGCGGTCCTGGAGCGCCTCAACTCCGCCATCCTCGACGAGGGCGCCCGCAGCCGCTTCCTCACGCTCCTCTACGGCGAGCTGCGACCCCAGGCCGACGGCAGCGCGGAACTGAAGGTGGTCTGCGCCGGCCATCCCCTCCCGCTCCGCCTCCGCCAGGACGGCACGGTCGAACCGGCCGCCGAACCCCAGCCGCTCCTCGGCGTCATGGAGGACCTGGAGCTCTACGAGCAGACGGTCACCCTCGACCCGGGCGACGTCCTCCTCTGCGTCACCGACGGCGTCACCGAACGCCGAGAAGGCACCCGCATGTTGGGCGACGACGGCCTCACCGACGTCCTCACGACCTGCACGGGCCTCACAGCCGGCGCGGTCGCCGCCCGCATCATGCGCGCGGTGGAACGCTTCGCGTCGGACGCCCCGTCCGACGACATGGCGATCCTCGCGATGCGCGTCCCGGGCCTCCAGAAGGACTGACCCCGAACACCCAGAAGGCCCCGCCCAATTGGGCGGGGCCTTCTGCTGACTGGAGCCCTCTAACGGAATCGAACCGTTGACCTTCTCCTTACCATGGAGACGCTCTACCGACTGAGCTAAGAGGGCCTGTCACCTTTTCGAGGTTTCCCTCGCGGCGACGAAACAGATCATACCCCGAGCAGGCCCGTGCGCCCAACCGCCGCCGTCCGCCCCCGACTCGGTCAGAAAGCGGGCTGCAACAGTCCCCCGAGCGCATTGCACGCGGACACGATCCGCTGCATCTCACGCTTGGTCAACGAGGCGTCCACCGGCAGCGCGAGCGTCTCGTCGGCGGCCCGCTCGGTCTCCGGCAGAGCCACACATCGCCGGAACTCCGGCAGCCGATGCACAGGCGTCTTCACCGGCACCCGGCACTCAACTCCCCTGCCCCGCACGGCCCGAGCGAAGGCGTCCCGATCCGGCCGCCCGTTCCCCGGCACCCGCACGACGTACTGCTGGTACGTGTGCCCGTCCCCACCATCAGGCGTGCGCACCCCCCGCAGCTTCGCATCGAGATAGGAAGCCCGCTCCCGCCGCTGAGCGATCTCGTCGTACGGCGCCTCGGACTCCCCCTGCTCCAGCACCAACAGCCCGTGCCGCTGCCCGATCCCATGCAGCCGCGCGATGTCGGCCGGCCGTCCGAAGCGGTGTACGACGACGATCGCCGCCGTCCGCGACGTGACGGCCGCCTCCACAGCGGACGCGTCGAGGCAGTACGTCACCGGATGTATGTCGGCGAACACCGGCAGCGCTCCGGCCATCGCAACGGCCTCGGCAACCTCGACGTTCCCGAAGGCCGGCACCACGACTTCGTCACCGAGTCCGACACCGGCGGCCCTGAGCATTGCAGCAGTACCCATGCTTCGGATGGTTGTTGCGCAACGTGAACTTCAAGTAACGCACAACAAAAAAGGGTTGGACCCGGAACCAAAGTTCCGGGTCCAACCCTTTGAATAATTGTTCGGCGGTGTCCTACTCTCCCACAGGGTCCCCCCTGCAGTACCATCGGCGCTGTAAGGCTTAGCTTCCGGGTTCGGAATGTAACCGGGCGTTTCCCTCACGCTATGACCACCGAAACACAATGAAACTGAACTGCCGCACCATACCGTGACCATGGCATGGGGCTGTTCGTGGTTTCAGAACCAACACAGTGGACGCGAGCAACTGAGGACAAGCCCTCGGCCTATTAGTACCGGTCACCTCCACCCATTACTGGGCTTCCAGATCCGGCCTATCAAC
>NZ_JBIVKB010000010.1:0-394623 GCF_044750545.1 Streptomyces sp. NPDC088794
GCTTCCTGCACGAACCAGGCGAAGTCCTCGATCGTGCCCAACCGCGGGTTGACGGCGTCGTGCCCGCCCTCCGGCGAACCGATCGCCCACGGCACCCCCACATCCTCCGGACCGGCGGAGAGGGTGTTGTTGCGGCCCTTGCGGAACGTCGTCCCGATCGGGTGGATGGGCGGGAGGTAGAGCACGTCGAAGCCCATCGCCGCGATCGCCGGCAGCCGGCGGGCCGCGGTGCGGAACGTGCCGTGCGGCTGCTCGGGCGTGCCCTCCGACCGCGGGAAGAACTCGTACCAGGCGCCGTACAGGGCCCGCTCCCGCTCCACCAGCAACGGCAGCGGGTCGGAGGCGGTGACGAACTCCCGCAGCGGATGCCCGGCCAGGACCGCGTCCACCTCCGGCGTCAACCCCGCCGCCAACCGGGAGGCCGCCGGGCGGTTCTCGTCGCGCAGGGCGGTGACGGCGGCCAGGAGCACCTCGCGCTCGTCGGCGGGGACGTCGGGGTCGGCGGCGGCCCGCTCGTACAGCCGCGCGCCCTCCTCCAGGACCAGTTCCGTGTCCATGCCGGCCGGGATCTTGATGCGGGCGTGGTGCCGCCAGGTCGTGACGGGGTCGCTCCACGCCTCCACGGTGTAGGTCCAGTGGCCCGGCGCGTCGGGGGTGACGGTGGCGCCCCAGCGGTCGGTGCCCGGGGCGAGTTCGCGCATCGGCGTCCACGGGCCCGGGCGGCCGTCGGGGTCGGTGAGGACGGCATTGGCGGCCACGGCGTCGTGGCCCTCGCGGAACACGGTCGCCGAGACCTGGAACGACTCGCCGGTCACGGCCTTGGCGGGGCGGCGCCCGTGCTGGATCACGGGGCCGACGTCGAGGACGGGGATACGCCCGATACCGGTCGCGGCGCCCGCGGAGGGTGGCTCCGGGGCCGGCGGGACGATGTCGGTGGGGGGTACAGGGGCTGGGGCGGTGCTGGGCGTCGGGGGTGCTGACGAGTGGTGCGTGGCGGGCATGACCGCTCCTGTCCGCGTCAACGTGGGTGGGCGGATGGCTGTGGGGAGGTGGGTCCTGCGTGGTGTTCCGGTGGAACGCGCTGGGATGTACCGCTGGTGTACCGCTGAGAGGTATCGGGCGAGCGTGCTGGGGGTGTACCTGGGGGAGCCTTCCCACCCTAAGCGAGTGAGCAATCCGGCACTTTGTTAACTACTCAGCCGTATGTCTACACACAAGACCGGCCCCGTTCGAGGGGAACGGGGCCGATATCGGGACTCTGCCAGGACCAGCAGGGGACTTTGCCACTACGAGGGCGGCACCTGGAGAAGTTCGTCCGGTGATCCGGGACCCCGTCCGGAGACCTTTCCGGCCACCGCAAGTTTGACCAGGGCTTTGGACACCTGGGCCGGAGACGCCCTGCGGTGGGCGGCCAGATAGAGCGCGGCGGCGCCCGCGGCATGGGGGGTCGCCATCGACGTACCGGAGAAGGTGGCCCGGCCGGTGTCGCTCGCGTCGGACGCCGACGTGATCGAGACGCCCGGGGCGAACAGGTCCACGGCGGACCCGTAGTTGGAGAAGCCCGCCCGTGCGTCCGCCCGGTCGGTGGCGCCGACGGTGACGGCCTCCTTCACGTCGGCGGGGGAGTAGCCGGAGGCCGGCTGGCCGCCGTTGCCGGCGGCGACGGTGTACGTGACGCCGGAGGCGATGGAGGTGCGTACGGCCGCGTCCAGCTGGGCGTTGCGGTAGCCGCCGAGGCTGAGGTTGGCGACCGCGGGCTTGCGGGCGTGCCGGGTGACCCAGTCGATGCCCGCGATGACCTGGGCGCTGGTGCCCGCGCCGGCGTTGTCGAGGACGCGTACGGCGACAACCTTGGCCTTCTTGGCCACGCCGTAGGTCGCGCCGGCGATGGTCCCGGCGACGTGGGTGCCGTGTCCGTTGCCGTCGTTCGCCGTGCGGTCGTCTCCGACGAAGTCCCAGCCGTAGCTCGCGCGCCCGCCGAAGTCCTTGTGCGTGACGCGGATGCCGGTGTCGATGACGTACACCGTGACGCCGTTGCCCCCGGCGGCGGGCGCGCTGTAACCCCTGTCCAGCGGCAGGGCGGGCTGGTCGATCCGGTCCAGGCCCCAGGACGGCGGGTCGGACTGCGGGGCGCCCGGCGTGCGGTCGAGCGCGATCCGGGTGTCCTGGACGACCGAGGCGACCCCGGAGTCGGCCGCGAGCCGCCTCGCCTGTCTCTCGGTCGCCTTGATCGCGTAGCCGTTGAGGACCGTGCCGTAGGTGTGGCTTATTCTCGCCCCGTACCGCTCGGCGATGTCCTGGCCGGCGGCCGACGGGGCCTTCGTGTCCCCCCTGAGCGTCACCAGGTAGCTCCCGCTGACCGAACCGGCCTCCCCGGCGCCGTGTATCCGCCCCTGTGGTACGGCGTGCGCGGGCAGTGTGATGGCCGAGAGCGCGGCGGCACAGCTCACCGCGGTCAGGCCCCCCGCCCAGCGCAGACGCCATGTGCGCGTCCTTGCCATGATTCGAGTTCCCCTCCTCGATTCGGCGTGCGGCGAGCACGGAACGCCGGGCGCACCCGACGGCCGGGCGGCACGCCACTTGGAGCCTCTCGTGCGGTGCGAAGGCCCACAAGGATGCCTATGGGGGCGGAATCGGCCATATCGGTTATGGGGTGAACAGGGTGATGACGGAAGGTTGCGCTCATTTTCGGTCGATGAGTGATCGACCTGTACCGGCACGCTTGATCCGGAAGGGTCCGCCACACGGACGCCGGGGTAACCATTACCGTCGTCAATGACGTCGAGACGCACACCGCCGTGCGTCCGCACAGCGATCTGCGCTGAGGTGGAATGTGAAGGCGATCCGTCGATTCACCGTCCGTCCCGTTCTCCCCGACCCCCTCCGGCCCCTGAGTGATCTGGCCCGCAATCTGCGCTGGTCCTGGCACGCCGAGACGCGCGACCTGTTCCAGTCCGTCGACCCCGAGCGCTGGGCGGCCTCGGACGGTGATCCCGTACGGCTGCTCGGCAGTGTCTCCCCGACGCGGCTCGCGGAGCTGGCGGAGGACCATGGGTTCCTGCACCGGCTGACCGAGGTCGCCGGTGACCTCGACGAGTACGTGACCGGTGAGCGCTGGTACCAGGCGCAGCCCGGTGGGCTGCCCGCCGCCATCGCCTACTTCTCGCCCGAGTTCGGGGTGACGGCCGCGCTGCCGCAGTACTCGGGCGGCCTCGGCATCCTGGCCGGCGACCATCTGAAGGCGGCCAGCGATCTCGGGGTGCCGTTGATCGGGGTCGGCCTGCTGTACCGGCACGGTTACTTCCGGCAGTCCCTGTCCCGGGACGGCTGGCAGCAGGAGACGTACCCGGTGCTCGACCCGAACGAGCTGCCGGTGGCGCTGCTCAAGGAGGCCGACGGCACGCCCGCGCAGGTCTCCCTCGCGCTGCCCGGCGGCAACCGGCTGCGGGCCCGGATCTGGCTGGCCCAGGTCGGCCGGGTCCCGCTGCTGATGCTCGACTCGGACATCGAGGAGAACGCCCTCGGTGAACGCGGCGTGACCGACGTGCTCTACGGCGGCGGCAGCGAGCACCGGCTGCTGCAGGAGATGCTGCTCGGCATAGGGGGTGTGCGGGCGGTGCGGACCTATTGCCGGCTGACCGGTCACGCCGAGCCCGAGGTCTTCCACACCAACGAGGGGCACGCCGGGTTCCTCGGTCTGGAGCGGATCGCCGAACTCGGCGACCAGGGGCTGGACTTCGACGCCGCGCTGGAGGCGGTGCGGGCCGGGACCGTGTTCACCACGCACACCCCCGTGCCGGCCGGCATCGACCGCTTCGACCGTGAACTCGTCGCCCGGCACTTCGGTCCCGACGCCGAACTCCCACGCATCGACGTGGGCCGGATCCTGGGACTGGGCATGGAGACCTATCCCGGTGGCGAACCCAATCTCTTCAACATGGCCGTGATGGGGCTGCGGCTCGGGCAGCGCGCCAACGGTGTGTCGCTGCTGCACGGGCAGGTCAGCCGGGAGATGTTCTCCGGGCTCTGGCCGGGGTTCGACCCCGAGGAGGTGCCGATCACCTCCGTCACCAACGGGGTGCACGCGCCGACCTGGGTCGCGCCGGAGGTGTTCCGGCTCGGTGCCCGGCAGATCGGCCCGCAGCGCACCCAGGACGCCATGACCGTCGGCGGCTCGGACCGCTGGGACGCGGTCGCCGACATCGGCGACCAGGACATCTGGGAACTGCGGCGGGTGCTGCGCGAGCACCTGGTGGACGAGGTGCGCGAGCGGCTGCGCGCCTCCTGGCGCCAACGCGGGGCGGGGACGGCCGAGTTGGGGTGGATCGACGGGGTCCTGGACCCGGACGTCCTCACCATCGGATTCGCGCGGCGCGTCCCCTCGTACAAGCGGCTGACGCTGATGCTGCGGGACCGGGACCGGCTGATGGATCTGCTGCTGCATCCCGAGCGGCCGATCCAGATCGTGGTGGCGGGCAAGGCGCATCCGGCGGACGACGGCGGCAAGCGGCTGGTGCAGGAGCTGGTGCGGTTCGCGGACGATCCGCGGGTGCGGCACCGGATCGTGTTCCTGCCCGACTACGGCATGGCGATGGCGCAGAAGCTCTACCCCGGCTGCGACATCTGGCTCAACAACCCGCTGCGCCCGCTGGAGGCCTGCGGCACCTCCGGCATGAAGGCCGCGCTCAACGGCTGCCTCAACCTCTCGGTCCTGGACGGCTGGTGGGACGAGTGGTTCCAGCCCGACTTCGGCTGGGCGATCCCGACGGCGGACGGCGCGGGGACCGACCCCGACCACCGGGACGACATCGAGGCCGCCGCGCTCTACGACCTGCTGGAGCAGCGGGTGACACCGCGTTTCTACGAGCGCGGGGAGCACGGCCTGCCCGACCGCTGGATCGAGATGGTCCGGCAGACCCTGACCCTGCTCGGCCCGAAGGTGCTGGCGGGGCGCATGGTCCGGGAGTACGTCGAACGCCTCTACACCCCGGCCGCCCACGCGCACCGCGCGATGGACCCGGCCTCGGCCCGTGAACTCGCCGCCTGGAAGGCCCGGGTGCGGGCCGGCTGGCACGCGGTCACCGTCGACCACGTGGAGACGTCCGCCGCCACTCCCACGGCGGAGTTGGGCACCACCCTCGGACTGCGCGTCCGTGTCGGCCTGGGCGACCTCGGCCCCGAGGACGTCGACGTCCAGGCCGTCTCCGGGCGCGTCGACCCCGAGGACCGCATCACCGACGCGGCGACGGTCCCCCTGAAACCGGCGGGCGGACCGGACGCGGAGGGCAAGTGGGTCTACGAGGGCCCCCTCGCCCTGGACCGCACCGGGCCCTACGGCTACACGGTCCGCATCCTGCCGACCCACCGACTCCTGGCCTCCGGCGCGGAGTTGGGCCTGGTCGCGGTGCCTTCGGAGGAAGCGGTGGAGGGGGCGGGGGTGCTGCTCAGGTAGCGTCCCGCGGTGAGCGGCGGTCCTCGCGGCCGTCGCTCACGCCGCGTCGAAGGGCGCGCACAGCTGCTGGAGCACCTTCCCGCAGCGCCGCGCGTACGCGTTCTGCAGGCCGCGCGCCGCCGGGCCGCCCGCTCGGGCGTACCACTTGGCGCCCCGGCTGAAGGCGGAGACGGTGAGCCAGACCGTGCCGTCACCGGTGCGGTCGACCAGGAAGAGTTCCTCGCCGCACTCCGGGTGGCCGGTCAGGGTGCCGTAGGCCCAGCCGGCGCGGCGGGGTTCGTCGACCGTGTAGACCACCCGGCACGGGGCCTTGATCATGCCGGCGAGGGTGACCGTGACCTCGACGTCGGGAGCCGCGCGCTCGGCGGTGGTGTCCATGCCCACGCCCATCGTGCGGTGCATCTCCCAGGTCAGGACCGCCTCGGAGGCCCGTCGGAAGACCTTCTCGCCCTCGCCGAGGCGAGTGCGGACGTGCAGGGAGCGGAAGCCGGGAGGGCAGAAACCGACGCGCCGGGTGGCGCCGACGTCGTCGTACGTGAAGTCCGTCAGAGGCATGGGAACCAAGGGTAGGGCGGTACCCGGGAATGCCTTCGTCCCGGGTACCGCCCCGTGCCAACCCCCCTCGGGTCAGCTCACGTTGACCGCGGACCAGGCCGCCGCCACCGCGTTGTACTCGGTGCTGCCGGAGCCGTACAGCGCGGCCGCCGCGGAGAGCGTGCCGGTGCGGGCCGCCTTGTAGTTCGTCGTCGACGTGAAGTACGTCGTCAGCGCCTTGTACCAGATCTGGAGCGCCTTGGCCCGGCCGATGCCGGTGACCGTGGAGCCGTTCGACGTCGGCGAGTTGTAGCTGACACCGTTGATCGTCTTGGCGCCACTGCCCTCCGAGAGGAGGTAGAAGAAGTGGTTCGCGACGCCGGACGAGTAGTGGACGTCCTTGTTGCCGACGGTGGAGGACCAGGAGTCCGCCGAGCCGCCGTCCTTGCTCGGCTTGTCCATGTAGCGCAGCGGCGTGCCGTCGCCGTTGATGTTGATCTTCTCGCCGATGAGGTAGTCACCGACGTCGGAGGAGTTGCCCGCGTAGAACTCGACGCCCGTGCCGAAGATGTCGGAGGTCGCCTCGTTCAGGCCGCCGGACTCACCGCTGTAGTTGAGGCCCGCGGTGTTGGCGGTGACGCCGTGGCTCATCTCGTGGCCTGCCACGTCCAGCGAGGTCAGCGGGTGGGTGTTGCCCGAGCCGTCGCCGTAGGTCATGCAGAAGCAGCTGTCGTCCCAGAACGCGTTCACGTACGAACTGCCGTAGTGCACGCGGGAGTAGGCGCCGACGCCGTTGTTCTTGATGCCGCTGCGGCCGAAGGTGGACTTGTAGAAGTCCCACGTCTCCTGCGCACCGTAGGCGGCGTCCGCGGCGGCGGTCACGTCCGTGGTGGAGCTGGAGGCGGTGCCGGTGCCCCACGTGTTGGTGGTCTGCGAGAACAGGGTGCCGGTGCCGGACGTCCCGTGCTTCAGGTTGTACGTCTTGTGGTTGCCGCGCGAGGCGTCGGTCAGCGAGTACGTCGTGCCCGACAGCGTGGTGGTGAGGCTGACGGTGCCCGAGTACAGCGTCTTGCCGGTGCCGGTGGCGTTCTCGATGCCCTGGTACTCGAAGAGCTTCTTGCCGGTGGCCGCGTCGGTGATGACGTGCAGCTGGTTGGGGGTGCCGTCGTCCTGGAAACCGCCGACGATCGTCTCGTAGGCGAGGACGGGGGTGCCGTCACCGGCCCAGATGACCTTTCTGGCACCGTCGGCCGCGGTCTTGTCCGAGCCGGCGGCCTTGGCGGCGGTCAGCGCCTGCTTCTCGGCCTTGGCGGTGGTGATCTTCGGCGTGACCGAGGCCACCTTGATGGTCGCCTTGACCGCCTTGGTGACACCCTCGGCCTTGCCGGTCGGGGAGGTGTGCACCACGAGGTCGCCGCCGAGTACCGGCAGGCCCGCGTAGGTGCGCTCGTAGCGGGTGTGGACGGTGCCGTCGGCGTCCTTGACGACGTCCTTGGCGACCAGCTTCTCCTTGGTGCCGAGGCCTATCTGCTGCGCCGTCTCGGAGACGTCGGCCTGCGCCTTCTGCAGGAGCGAGGTGCGGGCGGCTGCCGTCAGCGAGGTGGGCGCGGCGGCGAGCTGTGCCTTGCCCGAGGAGTCCGCCGGGGTCTGGGCGGAGGCCGTGCCGGCGGCCAGACCGGTGCTGAGCAGCGCTCCGGCGGCGACGGCGGTGGCAATGGCGAGCGTGGTGCGCTTGTGACGCGCGTAGAGGGGGGTCACACAAGCTCCTTGTGGTGGGGGAGTCCGGCCGGCGTGGGGCGCCCGGCCGGGTTGCTGTGAAGTTGTGCGGCGGTTGTGAGGAAGAGTGACATCGGGGGCGCGTACATGTCAGGACCCCGAAGTGATGTTGGCTGAAAATCGACTGACGGGTGAACATTGCTGGAATGTAAACGGACTTGACCTCGATAAAAGGCCAACCAGCGGTCGGTATAGGCGTGGCAAAAAGAAGGCGCCGCCCCGGTGGTTCGAACCACCGGGGCGGCGCCCTGACGTCGGGCCCCCGTGGGGGCCGGTCGGACCGTGCGGCCTACGGGAAGGTGAGGCTCCAGCTGTTGATGTAGCCGGTGTCCTGCGCCGCCACGTCCTGCGCCTTCAACTTCCAGACCCCGTTGGCGACTTCGGAGGACGCGTTGACCGTGTAGGTCGCCTGCACGTTGTCCGCCGAGTCGTTGGCGCTGGAGTTCTTCAGGCGGTACGTCGACCCGTCCGGGGCGACCAGGTCGAGCACCAGGTCACCGCGCCAGGTGTGCACGATGTCGACCGAAACCGAGAGGTTCGACGGGGCGTTGCCCGTCCGCCCGGACACGGTGATCGACGACGTGACGGCCGCCCCGTTGTCCGGAATCGACACGTCGGCCGTGTTCTCGAACGAGGTGCCGCCACCGCCGCCGCCACCGGAGCGCGCACCGACCGCGACGGCCGCCCACGCGTCCTGCACCGCCTTGTACTCGGTGCTCGTGGTGCCGTACAGCTCGCCCGCCGCCGCGAGCGTCCCGGTGCGGGCCGCCGCGTAGTTGGTGGTGGACGTGAACTTCGTGGTCAGCGCCCGGTACCAGATCTGGAGCGCCTTGTCCCGGCCGATGCCGGTGACCGGAAGGCCGTCCGAGGTGGGCGAGTCGTAGCTGACGCCGTTGATGACCTTGGCGCCGCTGCCCTCGCTCAGCAGGTAGAAGAAGTGGTTGGCGGGGCCCGAGGAGTAGTGGACGTCGATCGAGCCGATCCCCGAGTACCAACTGTCCTTGGATGCGCCGTCCTTGCTCGGCTTGTCCTGGTAGCGCAGCGGGGTCCCGTTGCCGTTGATGTTGATCTTCTCGCCGATGAGGTAGTCACCGACGTCGGAGGCGTTGTTGGCGTAGAACTCGACGCCGGTGCCGAAGATGTCGGAGGTCGCCTCGTTCAGGCCGCCGGACTCGCCGCTGTAGACGAGGCCCGCGGTGTTGGAGGTGACACCGTGGCTCATCTCGTGCCCTGCCACGTCCAGCGAGGTCAGCGGACGGGCGTTGCCCGAGCCGTCGCCGTACGTCATGCAGAAGCAGCCGTCGTCCCAGAACGCGTTCACGTACGCGTTGCCGTAGTGGACGCGGGAGTACGCGCCGACGCCGTTGTTCTTGATGCCGCTGCGACCGAAGGTGTTCTTGTAGAAGTCCCAGGTCTCCGCGGCCCCGTAGTGCGCGTCGGCGCCCGCGGTCGCGGTGTTCGACGTGGTGCCGTTGCCCCAGGTGTCGGTGGTCTGGGAGAACAGCGTGCCGGTGCCGGACGTGCCCCGGTTGAGGTTGTACGTCTTGTGGCCGCCGCGCGCGCCGTCGGTCAGCGTGTAGTTCGACCCGGACTGGGTCGTGGTCAGCGTGACCGTGCCGCTGTACTGCGTGTTGCCGGTGCCGTTCTTGATGGCCTGGTACTCGAAGAGCTTCTTGCCGGTGGCCGCGTCGGTGATGACGTGCAGCTGGTTCGGCGTGCCGTCCTCCTGGAGACCGCCGACGACCGTCTCGTACGCCAGGACCGGGGTGCCGCTCGCCGCCCAGATCACCTTGCGCGGTGCCGCGTCGGCGCTCGCCTTGGTGCCGCCCAGCGCCTTGGCGCGGGTGACGGCCTGCTTCTCGGCGGCGGCCTTGGTGATGTCCGGGGTGACGTCGGAGACCTTGATGGTCGCGTTCGTCGCCTTGATGACGCGCTGGGTGGCGCCCGACTTGGCGGTGTCGACGACCAGGTCGCCGCCGAGCACCGGCAGGCCCGCGTAGGTGCGCTCGTAGCGGGTGTGCAGGGTGCCGTCGGCGTCCTTGACGACGTCCCGCGGGACGAGCGTCTCCTTGGCGCTCAGGCCGATGTCCTTGGCGGTCGCCGCACCGGCCGTGTCGGCCGCGCGTATCAACTCCGCGCGCTGGGCGGGGGTGAGCTTGACGGCCGCGTGGGCCTTGGACGCCGAGGGCGCCGGGGCCGGGGCGGCGGAGGCGGCGCCCGACTGGACGGCCGCGGCGAGCAGGGCGGTCACGCCGGCCAGAGCGACGGCGGCGACGCGACGGTGCGCCGTGGGGCGCTGTGCGGTGTGGGAGGTGCGTCTGCGAGAGGAACTGCTTCTCAACACTGACTCCTTCTGCGTGGCCGCGGGTCTCACGGCCAGTGGGGATCCGGACGATGGGTCGACCGTCCGGGCAGAACTGGGTCAAACGCGGAACCAGGTGCAGGTGGCCGCTCGACGAGACGGCACTGGTTCGTGCTGTCTGTGGGGTTGCTGTGGAGCGGCCGTGGGAAGCGTGCCAGGGGAGTGCGGTTTCTGTCAGGGGCGCGTCAGAAGGTTGGCCGGAAATCGTCCGTTGTTCGGTAGTTCATGTTCGTTATACGGAGCCGTTGTCCGGTCGGTCCGGGGAGCCGCTGTCCGCTGACCGGTGAGTCAGTGCCGGTCGGCCGCACCTACCCGCCGCCAGGGGCGACGTCACCGTGCCAGGTCCGCCACAGCGCCGCGTACGCCCCGTCCCCCGTCACCAGCTCGTCGTGCGTGCCGAGTTCGGTCAGCAGGCCGTCCTCCATCACCGCCACCCGGTCCGCGTCGTGCGCGGTGTGCAGCCGGTGCGCGATCGCGATGACCGTACGGCCTTCGAGTACGGCGGCCAGGGCGCGCTCGGTGTGCCGGGCCGTGGTCGGATCCAGCAACGCCGTCGCCTCGTCGAGGATCAGCGTGTGCGGATCGGCCAGGACGACCCGGGCCAGGGCGAGTTGCTGCGCCTGCGAGCCGTCGGTACGGCAACCGCCCTCGCCCAGCACCGTGTTCAGACCGTGGGGCAGCTCCCGCACCCAGTCGTCGGCGCCGACCGCCGCGAGGGCCGCCCACAACTCCTCGTCCGTGGCGGCCGGTTCGGCGATCAGCAGGTTGTCCCGGACCGTGCCCAGGAACACGTGGTGCTCCTGGGTGACCAGGACGACCTGGCGGCGCAGCTGCTCCGGGTCCAGGCCGACCACCGGCACCCCGCCCACCGTCACCGTGCCCTCGGTCGGCGCCTCGACGCCCGCGAGCAGTCGGCTCAGCGTGGTCTTCCCGGCTCCGGACGGCCCGACCACCGCCAGCCGCTCGCCCGGCCGCACGGTCAGGTCGACCCCGCGCAGCACCTCGCCGCCGCGCTCGTAGGCGTACCGCACCCCCGTCACGTCGATACGGTCGCCGGACGGGGCCGGGGAGTCGGCCGGCACCGCCCGCGGAGCCTTCGCCAGGCCCTCCACGCGGGCGAACGAGGCGCCGCCGCTCTGCAGTTGCTCGATCCGCATCAGGATCTCGTCGAGCGGGTTGCTCAGCCGTTGCAGATACAGGGCCGCCGTCACCACGGCGCCCAGGCTCAGCGTGCCCTGCCCGTGCAGCACCCCGCCGACCAGCAGGACCGTGACCACCGGGATCAGGTACGAGACGTCCACCGACGGGAAGAACACCGAGCGCAGGAACAGCGTGTACATCCGGGTGCGCCGGGAGACCTCCAACGCGTCCCGGCTCGCCGCGATCCGGCGCTTCTCCAGCCGCAGCGCCTCGACCGTGCGCGCCCCGGACGCCGTGGCCGCGAGGATCTCGGCGACGTCCGAGGTGGCCGCGCCCTCGGCGAGGTAACCGTCGCGCGCACGGCGCAGATACCAGCGCAGCGCGACCCACGTGCTGACCAGACCGAGCAGTCCGCAGAGGCCGAGCAGCGGGTCGATCACGAACACCGCGCCGATCAGGAACAGCGCCTGCGCGCCGTTGATGAGCAGTTCGGGCCCGGCGTCGCGCAGGGTCGTGCCGACCGTCGCCACGTCCGCGGTGCCGCGCGCGGTCAGGTCCCCGGTGCCGGCCCGCTCCACGACCGCCGCGGGCAGCGCGAGCGCGCGGTCGACGAACTCCTCGCGGACGCGGGCGAGGACGCGTTCGCCGAAGCGGTGTCCCACGTAGCGTGCCCAGCGGGCCAGGAGGAGTTGGGCGACGGCGCAGAGCAGGATCCACACGGCCAGGCGGTCCACGGCGTGTACCCCGTCGCCGGCGCGGACGTCGTCGACGATGCGGCCGACCAGCCAGGGGCCGACGAGGCCGGCGGCGGCTGCGAGGGCGTTGAGGGCGAGGACGGTGGTGAAGGCCTTGGTGTCTCCGCGGATCAGGCGGGTGATGGCTCGGCGTACGTCTTTCGGTTCCGCGACGGGGAGTTGGGCGTTTGTCATCCGACGGTCTCCTCGGCGGTGGCGTCCCTTGCGACGAGGGCTCGGTAGCCGGGGTCTTCGGCCAGGAGGGTGTGGTGGGTTCCGGTGGCTGCGACCTTGCCGTCCACCAGGTAGTAGACGGTGTCGGCGTGGTCCAGTACGAGGGGGGAGGTGGTGGTGACCACGGTCGTACGGCCTTGTCTGTCCTGTTTGAGACGTTCGGCTACGCGGGCCTCTGTGTGGGCGTCCAGGGCCGACGTCGGTTCTACGGCGAGCAGGATCTCGGGGTTGGCCAGCAAGGCCCGTACGAGTCTGATGCGTTGGCGTTGGCCGCCGGAGAGGTTGGTGGCCTGGGCGTTGATCTGGGAGTCGAGGCCGTCGGGGAGGGACTGGAGGATGTCGTCGGCGACTGCGGTGTGGATGGCCTGCATGATGTGCGCCTGAGGGGGTGCCTGGTCCGGTTGTTCGGCGGGTGCGGGTTCGTCGTGGCTGGTCGCGCAGTTCCCCGCGCCCCTGAGGGGCACGCTCGCACCGGCGATCAAGTCGTGCAGTTGGCCTGTGAACAGGGTGGAGTCGTGGTCCGCCACCAGGATGTGCCGTCTGATCTGGGGGAGGGCGATCTGGTCCAGGGGGATGTCTCCCCAGGTTGCTCTCGATGGGGCGTATCGGCCCAGGCGGTCGATCACTTCCGTCGCGTCGGACGGGCGGGCGCCTGCCAGGGCCGTGAAGTGGCCGGGACGGATGCGGACGCCGGACTCCGGGTCGTGCAGGGTCGACGGTTCCGCGGGGGCGTCTCGGGTGCCGGTGTCCTCCATGGGGTCCAGGCGCAGGAAGCGGACCACTCGGCGGGCCGAGACCAGGCCGCGGCTGATCTGGTAGCCGCACTCCACCCAGAACCCCACCGGCGCCACCAGCACCGCCACATAGCCGTACACCGACACCAACTCGCCGATGCTGATGTCCCCTTGGGCAGCGAGGCGGGCCGCCAGCCAGGTCACCACGGCGAGGAAGAGGGTGGGGAGGCCGACGCCGAGTGCCTGGACCCAGCTGGTCACCGCGCCGACCCGGTAGCCCTGGCGGCGCAGGTGCTGGGAGTCGGTGCGGAAGGCGTCCGCGAACAGGCCTTTGCCGCCCAGGCCGTTGAGGACGCGCAGGCCGCCGGCGAGGTCGGCGATACGGGCCGTCAGGATGCCCTGCCGGTCCCGGTACTCGGTCTCCGCGCCCTGGAGGCGGGCGAGCAACGGGCCGACGATCAGGACGATCAGCGGCATGCCGAGCAGGACGACGGCGGCGATCAACTCCGAGACGGACAGCAGGAATCCGGCGACCGCCAGATAGGCGACGACCGCACCGACCCCCGGTCCGACCGCCGTCAGCGACGTGCTGATCGTCTGGACGTCACCCACGCCGATCGTGACGACCTCCCCGGCCCCCACCCGGCGGGGCAGCGCGGCGCCGAGGCGGACCGCCTGGTCGACGACCACCTTCACCGTGCGGAAGTTGGCGTCCATCCGCACCCGCGTCATCGTGCGGTGCCGCATCAGGCCCAGCCAGGCGTTGAACGCCCCGACTCCGAGGAGGGCCCCCGTCCAGCCCACCAGGGCCGGATGGTCGCCGGGCACCAGTCCCTCGTCGATCGCCCGGGACAGCAGATACGGCGTGGCCGCGAGCAGCACCATCCACGTGCTGCTCAGCACCGCCCCGGCGAGCGACATGCCGGGCTGGCAGCGCACCAGCCACCACAGGTAACGGCCACCGCCCCGGCGGTCGGGCTCGCCCGGATCCTCGTACGCGTCGATCATCCGTCCCCGGCCCTTTCGACCCCTGTCACGCCAGACTGTCCCGCCACGCCCGGTGCAGATCCGCGAACCGGCCCGTGCCCGCGACGAGTTCGGCCGGGCTGCCGTCCTCGACGATCCGGCCGTGCTCCATGACCAGGACCCGGTCGGCGATCTCCACGGTCGACAGGCGGTGCGCGATGACCACCGCCGTGCGCCCTTGCAGGACCGTCGACATCGCCCGCTGCACGGCCCGTTCGCCGGGGACGTCGAGGGAGCTGGTCGCCTCGTCCAGGATCAGCACGGCCGGGTCGGCGAGCAACGCCCGCGCGAACGCGACGAGTTGGCGCTGACCGGCGGAGATACGGCCGCCTCGTTTGCGTACGTCCGTGTCGTAGCCGTCGGGTAGCGCCTCGATGAAGTCGTGCGCGCCGATCGCCTTCGCGGCCCGCTCGATCTGTTCGCGGCTCGCGTCGGGGCGGCCGATGGCGATGTTCTCGGCGACCGTGCCGGAGAACAGGAACGCCTCCTGCGTCACCATCACCACCCCGCGCCGCAGTTCGGGCACGGCCAGCTCGCGCAGGTCGACGCCGTCCAGCAGGACCTGTCCCGCGGAGGGGTCGTAGAAGCGGGCGAGCAGCTTGGCCAGGGTGGACTTGCCGGCGCCGGTGGTGCCGACGACGGCGACCGTCTGGCCGGCCGGGAGGGTCAGGTCGAAGGCCGGCAGGACCTCGCCGCCGGTGCGGTAGCCGAAGCGGACACCGTCGAAGACGACCTCGCGGCCCGGGTGTTCGCTCTCCAGGGCCGGCAGCTCGACGGGCGAGGCGGGCTCCGGCACGGACGGCGTCTGCGCCAGCAGCCCGGCGATCTTCTCCAGGGAGGCCGCCGCCGACTGGTAGGAGTTGAGGAACATGCCGAGCCGGTCGATCGGGTCGTACAGGCGGCGCAGATACAGCACCGCGGCGGCCAGCACGCCGAGTTCGAGGGAGCCGCTCGCCACCCGGTAGGCGCCCCACAGCACGATGCCCGCGACCGCCGTGTTGGCGACGAGGCGGGAGCCGACGACGTACCGGGCCATCTCTAGGAGCGCGTCGCCGTTGCTGAGCTCGTGCCGGCGGTTCAGCACCCGGAAGTCGGTGTCGTTGGCGGCCTCGCGGCGGAAGGCGCGGACCGGCCGGATGCCGTTCATCGTCTCGACGAACTTGACGATCACGGCCGCGATCGCGGTGGACCGCAGCCGGTACACGCGGACCGCGCGCCGCTGGTAGACGCGGACCAGCAGGTACAGCGGCACGAAGGACGCCACCGCGAGCGCGCCGACGCCGAGGTCCAGCCAGAGCAGCATCGCCGAGATGTAGACGAAGGACAGGATGACCGTGATCAGTTCCTGGAGGCCCTCGTTCAGCAGCTCGCGCAGGGACTCGACGTCGGTGGTGGAGCGGGAGATCAGCCGGCCCGAGGTGTAGCGCTCGTGGAAGTCGATGCTGAGCGCCTGCGCGTGCCGGAAGATACGGCCGCGCAGGTCGAGCAGCACGTCCTGGTTGACGCGGGCCGAGGCGATGATGAACGCGTACTGCAGTCCGCCGGAGATCAGCGCGCACAGCAGATAGGCCACGGCCACCGCGATCAGCGGTCCGTGGTCGGCGCGCCGGAACGCCGGCACCGCGCTGTCGATCGCGTACGCCACCAACAGCGGGCCCGCCTGGACGGCCGCCTGCTGGACGAGCAGCAGGAAGCTGGTGAAGGCGACGCGGGCCTTCATGGGGGCGAGCAGGGAGCGCAGCAGGATCGAGGTGGCGCCCGGGGGAGTGGGCAGCACGTCGCGGTCGAAGGGGTCGCCGGCGCCCTTGGGGCGGGGCAGGTCCGGTTCGTCGTCCGCCGCCGGGACGGGGGAGGAGGTGGTCGGAGCCGTCATCGGTCGTCCTCCGCTTCGTCGGTCCCGGACATGAGGTGGGCGTACTCGGCGTTCGTGCGCAGCAGTTCCTGATGCGTGCCGACGGCGGTGATCCGGCCGCCGGAGAGCAGGGCGACCCGGTCGGCGAGCAGGACCGTGGAGGGGCGGTGGGCCACGATGAGCGCGGTGGTGTCCGCGAGGACCTCCCGCAGCGCGGCCTCGACGGCGGCCTCGGTGTGCACGTCCAGCGCGGACAGCGGATCGTCCAGGACCAGGAACCCGGGTCTGCCGACCACCGCCCGCGCCAGCGCCAGGCGTTGCCGCTGACCGCCCGACAGACTCAGGCCCTGCTCGCCGACCTGCGTGTCGGTGCCCTGCGGGAGCGCGTGCGCGAAGTCGGCCTGGGCGACGGAGAGCGCGCGGTTCAGCTCGGCCGCGCCCGCCTCGTCGTCGGCGCCCATGAGCACGTTGTCCCCGATGCTCGCCGAGAACAGCGTCGGCTCCTCGAAGGCGACGGCGACCCGGGAGCGCAGCTCCGCCCTGGACATCGCGGTGATGTCCTCGCCGTCCAGGGTGATGTGCCCCTCGGTGACCTCGTGCAGCCGCGGCACGAGCGCGGTCAGCGTCGTCTTGCCGCTGCCGGTGGACCCGACCAGCGCCATGGACTCGCCGGGACGGATGTGCAGGTCTATCCGGTCCAGCACGGGCGCGGACCCGGGCTGGGCGTCGGGGTATCGAAACCGGACCCCACGGAACCGGATCCCGCGCTCGCGCTCGCCGTCCGGACCCTCGGCCGGCTGCTCCGAGCCGAACGCCCGCTGCTCCTCCGGCAGTTCGTCCATCACCTCGAAGTACCGCTCCGTGGCCGTCGCCGCCTCCTGGCTCATCGCCAGCAGGAAGCCGATGGAGTCCACCGGCCAGCGCAGCGCGAGGGCCGTCGAGAGGAAGGCGACCAGGGTGCCCGCCGACAGGTCGCCGTCGGCGACCTGGACGGTGCCCAGGACCAGGGCCGCGCCGATCGCCATCTCGGGCAGCGTCACGATGACACCCCAGATGGCGGCCAGCAGCCGCGCCTTGCCCAACTCGGTGCCGCGCAGGGTGTGCGACAGCTTCCGGAACGCCAGGGCCTGGCTGCGGTGCCGGCCGAACCCCTTGATGATGCGGATGCCGAGGACGCTCTCCTCGACGACCGTCGTCAGATCGCCGACCTGGTCCTGCGCGCGCCGCGCCACCAGCGCGTACCGCTTCTCGAAGACCACACAGGTGACGATCACCGGGATCGCGGGACCCAGGATCACCAGCCCCAGGGTCCAGTCCTGGAGCAGCATGATGATCACGCCGACCAGGATCGTCACCCCGTTGACCAGCAGGAAGGTCAGCGGGAAGGCGAGGAACATGCGCAGCAGCATCAGGTCCGTGGTGCCCCGGGACAGCAACTGCCCCGAGGCCCACCGGTCGTGGAAGGCGACCGGCAGCCGCTGCAGATGTCCGTACAGATCCGCCCGCATCTCCGCCTCGACGTGCGACAGCGGCCTGGCCACCATCCACCGTCGCAGCCCGAACAGCAGCGCCTCCGCCAGCCCGAGCAGCAGCAGGTACAGCGCCCCGAGCCACACCCCGGCCGGATCCCGGTCGGCGACCGGCCCGTCGACCATCCACTTCAGCACCAGCGGGATCACGAGCCCCGTACAGGAGGCCAGCACGGCGACGAACGCGGCGGTGAACAGCCGCGCCCGCACGGGCCGGACGTAGGGCCAAAGACGCAGCAGGGTGCGCACGGTGGACCGCTCCCCGGTCGCCGTGCCTTCCTCGGTGGTCGAACGTGTAGTGGCCATCGTCAGTGAGCCTACGGATCGGCACTGACAACGCCCAGCGAGTTTTGGCCGGACCCTGATCGGCCGCTGGACCTACGACCTGCGCGTTCGAGGAGTCGTACAGGGCCGTGGAGGGCGGGGAGCCGGCCGGTAGGAGGCCGGCATCAACCGATCGGTTGATGCCCCTTCGAGCGCGACGGGCGATGTGGCGGATGCCCGCTCCCCGGGACGCTGAAGCCATGTCCGTCATCGAAGTCACCGAACTGCGCAAGTCCTACGGGGGCCGGCCCGTCGTCGACGGCGTCTCCTTCGCCGTCGAGGAGGGCGAGATCTTCGGGATCCTCGGCCCCAACGGCGCCGGCAAGACCACCACCGTCGAGTGCGTCGAGGGACTGCGCGTCCCCGACGCCGGCCGCGTCCGCGTCACCGGCCTCGACCCGATCGCCGACCACGAGCAGGTCGCCCGCGTGCTCGGTGCCCAGCTCCAGGAGAGCGAACTCCAGGCCAAGCTCACCGTCCGCGAGGCCCTGGAGCTGTACGCCTCCTTCTACCCGAGCCCGCTGGACTGGGGCCCGCTCGCCGAACGCCTCGGCCTGACCGCGAAGCTCACCACCCGCTTCGCGAAGCTCTCCGGCGGCCAGAAGCAGCGCCTGTTCATCGCGCTCGCGCTCATCGGCAACCCCCGGATCGTCGTCCTCGACGAACTCACCACAGGCCTGGACCCGCGGGCCCGCCGCGACACCTGGCAGCTCATCGAGGACGTGCGCGCGGGCGGGGTCACCGTCCTGCTCGTCACGCACTTCATGGAGGAGGCGCAGCGCCTGTGCGACCGGATCGCCGTGATCGACCAGGGGCGGGTGGCCGCCCTGGACACCCCGGACGGCCTGATCCGGCGCTCGGCCGGCTCCACCGTCATCAGCTTCACGCCCTCCGCGCCGCTGGACGAGGGTGACCTGAACGCGCTGCCCGCGCTCGTGTCGGTCGAGTACAAGGACAGCCGGGTCACGCTGTCCGGCACCGACGAGACCGTCAACGCGGTCATCACCCTGCTCGCCCGCCGGCACATCACCGCCCACCAACTCCGCGTGTCCGACGCCACGTTGGACGACGCCTTCCTGGACCTGACGGAGGTCTCCGCATGAACACCGCCGTCCTGCGCACCGAGGTGCGCCTCTTCCGCCGCGAACCGGGCGCCCTCTTCTGGATCCTGTTCTTCCCGACCCTGCTCCTGGTGATCCTGGGTTCCATCCCGTCCTTCCGCCACCACCAGGCGGACCTGGGCGGCCTGCGCACGGTCGACGTGTACGTCCCGGTCGCCGTCCTGCTCGGCATGATCGTCGGCGCGCTCCAGTCGATGCCGCAGAACCTCACCGGCTACCGCGAGCGCGGCATCCTGCGCCGCATGTCCGCCACCCCGGTCCGCCCGTCCGCCCTGCTCTCCGCACAAATGCTGGTCTACGGCGGGGCGGCGCTGATCTCCGCCCTGCTCGCGCTGGTCGTCGGCCGGCTCGCCTTCGACGTACGGCTGCCCCAACAGGCCTTCGGCTACCTGCTCGCCCTGGTCCTCGCGATCCTGGCCGCGCTCGCGCTGGGCGCGGTGGTCTCGGCGCTGTCCCGCACGACGAAGATCGCGGGCGCCATCGGCTCCGCGGTGTTCTTCCCGATGATGTTCTGCGCGGGCGTGTGGATCCCCGTGCAGGCCATGCCGGACACCCTCGCGCGGATCGTCGGGTACACGCCTTTCGGGGCCGCCGCCGAGGCCCTGAACCGGGCGGCGGCGGGGAACTGGCCGGGCTGGACGCACCTGGGTGTGCTGGTCGCCTGGACCGTGCTCCTGACGGCCGGCGCCTCGCGCTGGTTCCGCTGGGAGTAGGGGAGGCGGCCGTGCAGACTGGGGAGATGACCACGAAGGACCGGCAGATCGAGCGGCGCTGGGAGCAGCTACACACATGGGGGCCGTACGGTCTGCTCGGGATCAGTGTCGTCCTCGCGGTCGCCGCCTCCGGCCTGGACGACCGCTCCGTCGACTGGTACCTCGGCTGGTCCCTGGTCGGTGCCGCGGTCGTCCTCCAGCTGTGGTGGCACGGCACCCGCTCCCGCCGTCCGGGCCGTGGCCGTGTCCCCTCCCGGACAGGGACGGCGTACTACGTCGTCCGCTGGGCCATCGCCTTCGTCCTCACCTGGATCAACCCGTTCTTCGCCTTCTACGCCGCCGCCGGCTTCATGGACGCCGACGAACTGCTCCCGGGCCGGTGGCAGCGGCTCGGACTGCTCGCGAACGCGGTCACCGTGGCCGGTGCGCAGGCCGGCGGGCTGCCGTTCGAGAGCGGGGTCCAGTGGATCCTCTTCCCCGCGCTCGTGTTCGCCAACTCCGGCCTGCAGATGGTGATCGCGCATCTGCAGGAGCAGGAGACCCAGCGCTCCCACGAGCGCAACGAGACCATCACCGAACTCGAACGCACCAACACCGCCCTGCAACAGGCCCTCGACGAGAACGCCGCCCTGCACGCCCAACTCCTGCTCCAGGCAAGGGAGGCCGGGGTCGCCGACGAGCGCCGCCGGCTGGCCGCCGAGATCCACGACACCATCGCCCAGGGCCTGACCGGCATCATCGCCCAGCTCCAGGTCGTGGCCAACGCACCGGACCTGACGACCGCCCGCACCCACCTCGACCGCGCCTCCACGCTCGCCCGGCACAGCCTCGGCGAGGCCCGCCGCTCCGTGCAGAACCTCGCGCCCATGGCCCTGGAGAACCACGGACTGCCCGAGGCACTGAAGAACACGGTCGCCGAGTGGGGCGAACGCACCGGCGTCCGCGCCGAGTTCACCGTCGCGGGCACCGCCGAGCACCTCCACGACGAGGTCTCGGCGACCCTGCTGCGCATCGCCCAGGAGGCCCTGTCGAACGCCGCCCGGCACGCGGGTGCCGGCCGCGTCGGCGTGACCCTCACCTTCCTCGGCTACGAGGTCATCCTCGACATCCGCGACGACGGCCGGGGCTTCGACCCCCTCGCCCTGCCCGAACGCACCCGCACCGGCGGCTTCGGCCTCGACGGCATGCGGGCCCGCGCCGAACGCATCGCCGGCACGCTCACGATCGAGACCGAACCGGGGCACGGCACGGCCCTGTCGGCTCGCGTACCGTTGGTCCGCCATGAGTGACGAACCCCTGATCTCCCCTGCCGAGCCCCAGATCTCCGTGCTGATCGTCGACGACCATCCCGTCGTACGGGACGGTCTGCGCGGCATGTTCGAGTCCGCGCCCGGCTTCCGCGTGCTGGGCGAGGCCGCCGACGGCGTCGAGGCCGTGGAGCGGGCCGCCGCCCTCGACCCGGACGTGATCCTGATGGACCTGCGCATGCCGGGCGGCGCGGGGGTCGACGCGATCCGCGAACTGACCCGCCGCGGCGCCCGCGCGAAGGTGCTCGTCCTGACGACGTACGACACCGACTCCGACACCCTGCCCGCGATCGAGGCGGGCGCGACGGGCTACCTCCTCAAGGACGCCCCGCGCGACGAACTGTTCACCGCCGTCCGCGCGGCGGCGGCAGGCCGTACGGTCCTGTCGCCCGCCGTCGCCTCCCGCCTGGTCTCCGCGGTCCGCACCCCCAAGGCGCCCGGCAACGAACCCCTCTCCACCCGCGAGCGCGAGGTCCTGGCCCTGGTCGCCAAGGGCACCTCCAACCGCGAGATCGCCCGCGAACTCTTCATCAGCGAGGCGACCGTGAAGACCCATCTCACCCACCTGTACGGCAAGTTGGGCGTGAACGACCGCGCGGCGGCGGTGGCGACGGCGTACGAACGGGGAATTCTCGGCTAGTTCGGACCTCGGCCGGTTCGGCTAGTTCGGGTAGGGGAGCAGGCCGGAGGCTGTCTTCTCCCAGGCCGCCTTCAGTTCGGCGAGCAACTCGGGCTTGTCGGGCGCGAGATCGGCCTGCTCGCGCACGTCGGTGCCGAGGTCGTAGAGGTGGTCGTCGCCGTCGGCGTCCTGGTAGTACTTCCAGTCGCCGCGCCGCAGGGCCCGGTTGGCCCGCACCCGCCAGAACAGGTCGCGTTCCGGGAGCCGTTCGCCGTGCAGCAGGTAGCCGGCGAAGGAGGTCCCGTCGAGCGGATACGCCGGGTCGGGCCGGGCGCCGGCCAGCTCCAGGAAGGTCGCGGTCCAGTCGGGGGAGAAGTTCGGTTCGTGGCTGACCTGGTTGCCGTCGATCCGGTGCGGCCAGCGCACGATGGTCGGCACCCGGATGCCGCCCTCCTGGAGCACGAACTTCTCGCCGCTCAACGGCCACAGGTACGACCAGCGTTCACCGCCGTTGTCGCTGGCGAAGTACACCAGCGTGTTCTCCTCCTGCCCGGACCGGCGCAGCGCGGTGAGCACCTCGCCCACGGCCGCGTCGAGGCTCTGCACCATCTCCGTGTACTTGGCGACAGACCCGCCGTCGTAGTGGTTGAGCGCGTTGGAGACCTCGGCCTGGTTCTTCGCGGCCCGGATCCTCGCCGCGATCTCGGCGCCGGTCTCCTCGTCGCCCTCCGCGAGCCAGGGCCAGTGCGGAGTGGTGAAGTTGAGGTTCAGCAGCCACGGCCGGTCGTGGTCGCGGCCGACGTACTCCACCGCCCGCTCGGTCAGCACCTCGGTGTAGTAGCGCAGGTCCCTGTAGGTCGCGTCGCCCTCGTAGAGGTCGTAGTCGCCGAGCTGCCCCAGCTTGGAGAAGTACTCCAGCACGCCCCCGTGGTTGCCGAAGAACTCGTCCCAACCCGACTTGGTGGGGCTGTAGTCGGGCAGCCAGCCGCAGTGCCACTTGCCGATGAGGGCGGTGGCGTAGCCGGCCTTCTTCACCAGCGAGGCCAGGGTGGGGTGGTGGGGGTCGAGCCCCTGCGCCCGGTTGGCGATCGGCTCGGCAAGGCCGCCCGGCGTACGGCCCGGATAGCGCCCGGTGTAGAGGCTGAACCGGGTCGGCGAGCAGGTCGCGGAGCCGGAGTAGGCGTCCGTGAACCGCACTCCCTGCCGGGCCAGCCGGTCCAGGTTCGGTGTCTTGATGTGCGGGGCGCCGTAGGAGGAGAGGTCGGCCCAGCCGAGGTCGTCGCCGAGGATGACGAGAAGGTTGGGACGCCTGCCGGAGGCTCCGGGGCGGGCCTTGAACGGCTGTTCGGCGGGGGCGGCTGCGGCGGAATCGGCGGCTGCGGCGACGGTCGGCACACCGCCGACGGCGGTCACGGCACCGCCGCCGACAAGACCACCGAAGGCGCGACGGGATATCTGAGGCATGCGTTCCAGTCGATCAGCGGCTCCGGACCTTGGCCAGGAATCCGGCCCGGAGTTCATGGGCCTGAAACGAACCGCACCGGACCCTCACCCCACCCTCAGCAACAACACCGACCGCGCCGCCACCGTGATCGCCGCCCCCGCCCGGTGCACCGCCCCCGGTGCCTCCCCCTGCTCCTCCTTCGACGTGTCGACGACCACCTCGTACCGCTCCGCCCACGGCGAGCCCGGCAGCACGAAGGTCGCCGGACGGTCGCCGGCGTGCAGGACAGCGAGGAAGCTGTCGTCGATGATCGGGTCGCCGCGTTCGTCCCGGCCGGGGATGTCCCGCCCGGAGAGGTACATGCCGAGCGTGGCGGCGGGCGCGTACCAGTCCCGTTCCGTCATCTCCGTGCCGCGGGCCGTGAACCAGGCCAGGTCCCGCAGGCCGTCCACGGAGTGCGCACGGCCGGAGAAGAAGGCGCGGCGGCGCAGCACCGGGTGCCGGTGGCGCAGGTCGATCAAGCGGGCGGTGAGGTCGGTCAGGGCCCGCCAGCCGGGGTCGTCCAGCAGGCTCCAGTCGATCCAGCTGATCTCGTTGTCCTGGCAGTACGCGTTGTTGTTGCCCCGCTGGGTGCGCCCCAGTTCGTCGCCCGCGACCAGCATCGGCACGCCCGTCGACAGCAGCAGCGTGGTCAGCAGGTTCCGCAACTGCCGCCGCCGCAGCGCCTGTACGCGCTCGTCGTCCGTCTCGCCCTCGGTCCCGCAGTTCCACGACCGGTTGTCGTCGGTGCCGTCCCGGTTGTTCTCGCCGTTGGCCTCGTTGTGCTTGCGTTCGTAGGAGACCAGGTCCCGCAGGGTGAAACCGTCGTGCGCGGTCACGAAGTTGACGGACGCGTACGGCCGTCGGCCGCCCCACGCGTACAGGTCGCTGGAGCCCGACAGGCGGTAGCCGAGATCCCGTACGTCCGGCAGCGCGCCGCGCCAGAAGTCCCGTACGGCGTTGCGGTAACGGTCGTTCCACTCCGTCCACAGCGGCGGGAACGCGCCCACCTGGTAGCCCCCGGACCCCACGTCCCACGGCTCGGCGATCAGTTTCACGCGCCGCAGCACCGGGTCCTGCGCGATGACCGCGAGGAACGGGGACAGCATGTCGACGTCGTGCATCGAGCGGGCCAGCGCCGCCGCGAGGTCGAAGCGGAAGCCGTCGACGCCCATCTCGGTCACCCAGTAGCGCAGGGAATCGGTGATGAGGCGCAGCACGTGCGGCTGGACGACGTGCAGGGTGTTGCCGCAGCCGGTGTAGTCGGCGTAGCGGCGGGCGTCGGACTGGAGGTGGTAGTAGCCGCGGTTGTCGATGCCCTTGAGGGAGAGGGTGGGGCCCTGTTCGCCCGCCTCGGCCGTGTGGTTGTAGACGACGTCGAGGATGACCTCGATACCGGCCGCGTGCAGTGCGCGGACCATCCGCTTGAACTCGCCCACCTGCTGTCCCGTCGTACCGGAGGCCGCGTACCCGGCGTGCGGGGCGAAGTAGCCGATGGAGTTGTAGCCCCAGTAGTTCTTCAGGCCGCGGCGCAGCAGGTGGTCCTCGTGCGCGAACTGGTGCACCGGCAGCAGCTCCACCGCCGTCACGCCCAGCTTCACCAGGTGCTCGATCGCCGCCGGATGCGCCAACCCGGCGTAGGTGCCGCGCAGTTCCTCCGGTATCTCCGGGTGCAGGGCGGTGAAGCCGCGCACGTGGAGTTCGTAGATGACGGAGTCGGCCCAGGGGGTCTTGGGGCGGCGGTCGTCCTCCCACTCGTCGTCGTCGTGGACGACGACTCCCTTGGGGACGAACGGCGCGGAGTCGCGGTCGTCGCGGACGGTGTCGGCGACCTGCTGCTGCGGCCAGTCGCGGACATGCCCGTACACCTCCGGCGGCAGGCCGAAGTCACCGTCCACCGCGCGCGCGTACGGGTCGAGGAGGAGTTTCGCCGGGTTCCAGCGGCCGCCGGTCCACGGGTCCCAGCGGCCGTGCACCCGGTAGCCGTAGCGCTGTCCGGGCAGCACGCCCGGCACGAAGCCGTGCCAGATCTCGTGCGTCAGCTCGGTCAGCCGGGCCCGGGTCTCCTTGCCCGACTCGTCGAACAGACACAGCTCGACGGCCTCCGCCCCGCCCGCCCACAGCGCGAAGTTGGTGCCCGCCACCCCGTCGGGACCGACCCGGTACCGGGCGCCCAACGGCATCGGCGCACCGGGCCGCACGGGCACGCCCGGCGTCCTGCGCCGGGACCCGTTCACCACGGCGGCCGGAGCTACGAGCTCCGCTGCCACCGCCTCCTGCTCGGCTGCGCTGGACACCTGTCAGCCTCCCACGGCTCGTGGGACGACGGGGAAAGGGGCGTACGGCGTCCCGACCGGACGTGCCCTCTCCTGTCGTCCTCCCCACTGTTCTGCCCAGAGCTTGCGTCGCACTCACGTTTCCCTTGGCGACCCCTGTCGTTGTCACGCCGTGAGGCATGCACACGGGCGCGCACGGCGCGCGGGGGCCGCGCTGGCCGCCCTACTGACCTGGGCCGGACTGCTGGCCGGAGCCGCCGGCTGCTCCGCGGACCCCGACGGCGGCATCGACATCGGCGGGGCCTTCGGCAAGGCACCCGCCCCCGAGGACGTCATCCGCGTCTCCCCGGACGACGCGAGCAAGGGCGTGACCCCCGAGGAGACCCTTCGCGTACGGGTGCCCAGCGGGCGCCTGGAGTCGGTGCGGGTCGTCAAGGCGCAGGACGCGCAGGAGTCGGAGGTCGCCGGGCACATCTCCGACGACGGCCTGCGCTGGGAACCCGACGAGCCGAGGCTCGCGCTGGCCGCCAAGTACACGGTCGACGCGGTCGCCCTGGACGGCTACGGCCGCCGCTCGGCCCGGCACACCACCTTCACCACGTACGTCCCCGACGAGCGCTTCATCGGGTACGTCACCCCCGAGAACCGCTCCGTCGTCGGCACCGGCATGATCGTCTCCCTGGAGTTCAACCGGGAGATCGACGACCGTGCCGCCGTCGAGCGCGCCGTCCACGTCACCTCCCGTCCGGCCACCGAGATCCGCCCGCACTGGTTCGGCAAGGACCGCCTCGACTTCCGCCCCGAGAAGTACTGGAAGCCCGGCACCCGGGTCACCGTCTCCCTGCGGCTGCGCGACGTCGAGGGCGCGAGCGGGGTCTACGGGCTCCAGTACAGGACGTTCTCCTTCACCGTCGGCCGCAGCCAGGTCTCGCTGGTCGACGCGGCCCGGCACACCATGCAGGTGCGGCGGGACGGCGAGCTGCTGGCCACCGTGCCCGTCACGGCCGGGGCGCCGAAGACCACCACCTACAACGGCAAGATGGTGGTGACCGAGATGCTCGACGTGACCCGCATGAACAGCCGCACGGTCGGCTTCGGCGGCGAGTACGACATCCCCGACGTCCCGCACGCCATGCGCCTGACCGACTCCGGCACCTTCCTGCACGGCAACTACTGGGCACCGAGCGCTCCTGGACGCGTCAACGTCAGCCACGGGTGCGTGGGGCTCAGGGACGTGAAGGGCGGCGGCTCCGACACCCCCGCGGGCTGGTTCTTCGACCGCAGCCTGATCGGGGACGTCGTCGAGGTCGTCCACAGCGATGACAAAAAGGTCGCTCCCGACAACGGGCTCGGAGGGTGGAACATGGGTTGGAAGGAGTGGAAAGCGGGCAGTGCGCTCAAGTGACCCGGTGAGGGGCCAGGACGGGGGGAGCGCGTCGGGGAAGCGGGCGAAGGGCGATGTTGCTACTGAACGGTGACCTTCGGCTCACAACTTCCCCAAAACCTTGCAGTTAATATGCGCCAATGTGCGCGTCGGACGCGCCGGGGTGCGGGCCTGACCAGGCCCGGCGAGGGGAGAACGAGTTGAACGTGCGGCCGATATCGGGGGCGTCGGTTGACGCACGCGGACGTGGGAGCAGAAAACTGCCGGCGCTGGTTCTTGGAGTGCTGCTGGTGACTCTCACCGCGTGTGGCGGAGGAGGATCGGACTCCGGTTCGGGGTCGGGGGACAGCAAGGGCAAGGACGCGGCGAGCACCGCGGAGACCAAGCAGTCGGAGGCGGTCGTCGCGATCGCCCCGAAGGACGGCGCGAAGTCCGTCGACACCAGTGGCGCTCTCAAAATCAGCGCCAGCAAGGGCACGTTGACGCAGGTCGAGGTCAAGGACGCCAAGGGCACCGCGATATCCGGCAAGATCGCTGCCGGCGGGGCGAGTTGGACGCCCTCCACGCACCTGGCCGCGGCCACCAGGTACACGGTGCACGCGGTCGCCAAGGACGCCAAGGGCCGGGTCGCCGCCGAGGACTCCAGCTTCACGACGCTGACCCCGGCGAACACCTTCATCGGCAACTTCACGCCTGAGGACGGCTCCACCGTCGGCGTCGGGATGCCGTTCTCGGTCCGCTTCACCCGGGGCATCACCAACCCGGAGGACGTGAAGAAGGCGATCACCATCACGACCTCGCCGGCCGTCGACGTCGAGGGCCACTGGTTCGGCAACGACCGCCTCGACTTCCGTCCCGAGAAGTACTGGAAGTCCGGCACCAAGGTCACCGTCAAGCTCGACCTCGACGGCGTCGAGGGCCGGTCGGGCGTCTACGGCAAGCAGTCCAAGACGGTCAAGTTCACCATCGGCCGCAACCAGGTCTCCGTCGTGGACGCCAAGAAGCACACGATGAAGGTCACGCAGGACGGCAAGACCATCAAGACCATCCCGGTCACCACCGGCAAGCCCGGCTACGACACCTGGAACGGCCAGATGGTCATGAGCCAGAAGCTCGAAGTGACCCGGATGAACGGCGAGACGGTCGGCTACGGCGGCGAGTACGACATCAAGGACGTCCCGCACGCCACCCGGCTGACCGACTCCGGCACCTTCATCCACGGCAACTACTGGGGCGGCGGCGCCTTCGGCAACTACAACGCCAGCCACGGCTGCATCGGCCTCCAGGACGTCAAGGGCGGCTGGAGCAAGACCGTGTCGGCCGCGTGGTTCTTCAACCACTCGATCCTCGGTGACGTCGTGGTCGTGAAGAACTCCAACGACGCGACCGTGGCGCCCGACAACGGGCTCAACGGCTGGAACATGTCGTGGGCGAAGTGGAAGTCGTGACACCTCGTAGATCACCGGCATAGATCCACGGGCCCGGCGCTGTGACCGACAGCACCGGGCCCGTTGCCGTCCGACCCCCTTAACCTGCGTACATGACCGTGAATCTCGAAGTCGCCGAGGGCGTCGGCACGATCCGTCTCGACCGCCCGCCGATGAACGCGCTGGACGTCGCCACGCAGGACCGCCTCAAGGAGCTGGCGGAGGAGGCGACCCGGCGCGAGGACGTACGGGCCGTGGTGATCTACGGCGGGGAGAAGGTGTTCGCGGCCGGGGCGGACATCAAGGAGATGCAGAACATGGACCACACCGGGATGATCCTGCGGGCGCGTGCGCTCCAGGACTCGTTCACGGCGGTGGCCCGGATCCCCAAGCCGGTGGTCGCGGCGGTGACGGGGTACGCGCTGGGCGGCGGCTGCGAGCTCGCGCTCTGCGCGGACTTCCGGATCTGCGCCGACAACGCCAAGCTCGGCCAGCCCGAGATCCTGCTCGGCCTGATCCCGGGCGCGGGCGGCACCCAGCGGCTGGCCCGGCTGATCGGCCCGTCCAAGGCGAAGGACCTCATCTTCACGGGCCGGATGGTCAAGGCGGACGAGGCGTTGACGCTGGGTCTGGTGGACCGGGTGGTACCGGCCGACGAGGTGTACACCGCCGCGCACACGTGGGCGGCGAAGCTGGCGCAGGGCCCCGCGCTCGCGCTGCGTGCCGCGAAGGAGTCGATCGACACCGGCCTGGAGACGGACATCGAGACCGGGCTCGCGGTCGAACGGAACTGGTTCGCGGGCCTGTTCGCCACGGAGGACCGGGAGCGGGGGATGCGGAGCTTCGTGGAGGAGGGTCCCGGCAAGGCGAAGTTCCTCTGAACCCCTTGCAATTGACGCGGTGTCTGATTCGGGTCCCTCGATGGGGCGGTTTATGGGAGCCTTAATGCAACCTTAAATCTGTCGTGTCGAGGGAGTCCGTCGATTGCCTCCAGCAGAGCCGTCACCGCAGATCAGACGGGCCGTCGAGACACCCGAACTGCCTGTGACATATGCCGAACGCCCTAATCGGAGCGGTGGATTCCGGGGGGCGTATTCCAGCGGAACGGCCCCGGAGGACGGGCCCGGCGGCCATGATGGGGTCATGGCGGGGCTGGAGGGCATGGAACAGCCGCGGGGAAACGGCCGTGCGACCGCGGCGCGTTGGTCGCCCGCGGTCGAGGACGAACGGGCGCTGAAGGCGCTGGAGTTGTTCGGAAACCCGACCGAGGCCGAGGTCCCCCTGCCGTCCCGTCCCGAGTCCGCCGCGACGGCGCGCCGCCTGGCCCAGGTGGTCGTCCTGCGTCAATGGGGGCTCACCCCGAAGCTGACGGAGGACGCGGTCCTCCTGGTCTCCGAACTCGTCGGCAACGCCGTCCGCCACACCGGCGCCCGGGTCTTCGGCCTCCGCATGCGCCGCCGCCGAGGCTGGATCCGCGTCGAGATCCGCGACCCCTCACGAGGCCTCCCCTGCCTGATGCCGGTCCAGGAAACGGACATCAGCGGCCGCGGCCTGTTCCTGGTCGACAAACTCTCCGACCGCTGGGGCGTCGACCTGCTGCCGAGGGGCAAGACGACATGGTTCGAGATGAGAGTGGCGGACCGCTGACGGTTCAGTTTCTTTGTCTTTCAGCCCGTCCGGCGTTTGAGGACAAGGCCCCTTCAGGGCCGATCGGGGTCCGGGGCGGAGCCCCGGCGGGGTCGAAGGGGCAGCGCCCCTGGGGATGGGACGGGTAGGGGCGGCGGGGGCGAGAAACAGGTTCGCGACCCGCGCAAGCCACCGATCGGACGAATCACCCCTTTTCACGCCTGGCCCACCTTAAATGGACCGGTGACCCCGACCAACCGCCGGACGGCGCTTCGCCTCCTCGCCGCAGGCGCGTTCACCACAGGCTGCGCAGCAACCGGCGCCGTCGCCCACCCCGCCCCCACCTCCACGCACGCCAAGCCCGCCCCCGCTCCCACCCCCCGCCACTACCCCGGCCTCCCCGCCCAGCTCACCCACGGCCCCCGCACCCACCCCCGCGTCGCCCTCACCTTCCACGGCCAGGGCGACCCCGCCATCGCCCGCAGCCTGCTCACCGAGGCCGAACGGCACGGCGCCCACGTCACCGTGCTGGCCGTCGGCACCTGGCTGGACGCCCACCCCGACCTGGCCCGCCGCATCCTCGACGGCGGTCACGACCTCGGCAACCACACCCAGCGCCACCTCGACATCAACGCCATGTCGGAGGCCGACGCCCTCGCCGAGATCACCGCCTGCGCGGACCGCCTCAAGCGCCTCACGGGATCGATCGGCACCTGGTTCCGCCCCTCCCGCGCACCCCGCGCCTCGCCCCAGGTCACCCGCCTCGCCGCCCGCGCCGGCTACCCGCACGTCCTGTCCTACGACGTCGACTCGCTCGACTACACGCGGCCCGGCGCAGCCGCCGTCACCCGCCAGGTCCTCGGCGAGGTCCGCGCCGGCTCCGTGGTGAGCCTGCACTTCGGCTACCCGGACACGGTCGCCGCCCTCCCCGCCGTACTGGAAGAACTCGACCGCCGCGGCCTGACCGCGGTGACCACGACGGAGCTGTTCAGCTGATGCACCGCACCGCGATCACCCGCACCCCGATCACCCGCACCCCGATCACCCCGACCCACCTCACCCGCGCCCTTCTCGTGGGCGCCGCGCTCGTCGGCCTCGCCGCCTGCGGCACCGGCACCCGCAGTCAAGAGAACGAGGCTCTCGGCACCAAGGCCGCGCGCCCGCCCGCCAAGGCGGCGAAGCAGGCCGCCGTCCAGGGACTGCCCGGCATGCCACCGGTCCTCGACCCGAAGGACGTCTACGCGGCCGACCGCCCAGGCAGACTCTCCCCGGTGGTCAAGGACTTCCCGTCTCGCGTCTACGTCCCCAACACCAACTCCGACACCGTCTCCGTCATCGACCCCAAGACGTACAAGGTCATCGAGACCATCCCGGTCGGCGCCCAGCCCCAACACGTCGTGCCCTCCTGGGACTTGAAGACGCTGTGGGTCAACAACGACCGGGGCAACACCCTCACCCCCATCGACCCGAGGACCGGAAAAGCCGGCAAGGCGGTCGACGTGCACGACCCGTACAACCTCTACTTCACGCCCAACGGCAAGTACGCCGTCGTCATGGCCTCCCTCGACCGCGAACTCGTCTTCCGCGACGCGCACACCATGAAGCGCATGAAGACCGTCCCGGTCAGCTGCTACGGCGTCAACCACGCCGACTTCTCCCTGGACGGCCGCTACTTCATCGTCTCCTGCGAGTTCAGCGGCGAACTTCTCAAGGTCGACACCGAGAAGATGAAGGTCGTCGGGCAGCAGAAACTGCCGTTCGACGGCGCGATGCCGCAGGACGTCAAGATCTCCCCGGACGGCGGGAAGTTCTACATCGCCGACATGATGGCCGACGGCATGTGGGTCCTGGACGGCGACACGTTCGGCAAGCCGTCCTTCCTGCACACCGGCAAGGGCTGCCACGGCCTCTACGTCAGCCGGGACTCGCGCGAGATGTACGTCTCCAACCGCGGCGAGGGCACCATCTCCATCTTCGACTTCACCGAGAACAAGCTCACCAAGAAGTGGCACCTGCCCGACGGCGGCAGCCCCGACATGGGCGGCGTCTCCGCCGACGGCAAGGTCCTGTGGCTGTCGGGCCGCTACAACTCCGAGGTGTACGCCGTCGACACCCGCACCGGCCACCAACTGGCCCGCGTCAAGGTCGGCAGCGGCCCGCACGGCCTCGCCGTCTACCCGCAGCCGGGCCGCTACTCGCTCGGCCACACCGGCATCTTCCGCTGAGGCGCGGTCAGTCGGTCCGGGCGGGCAGCAACAGCGCCTCCGCGCCCACCGGCAGATAACCGGCCGCCAGGAACGCCCGCATGCTGCGGGCGTTCCCCGGTGCGACCTGCGCCCACAACGGTTCCGCGACGAGATGGCGGGCGGCGGTCACCAACCGCCGCCCCAGCCCCCGGTGTCGTACCGAAGCGTCCACCTCGACCGAGACCTCGAGGCGGCCGGCGATCCCGCGCCCCATGACCAGGACCCCGCCCTCCGCCGTCCACGCGCGCACGTCGTCGCGCCGGCCGCGGGCGTACACGATGCGCGGATGGTCGCCGTCGGTGATCTCCATCAGCGGGAGCGGCGGTTCGCCGGGCAGCGGGGAGCCGACGAGCATCGCGTCGATGGTCTCGGCCGTCCGGCCCGTCCGCTCCAGGAGCGCGGTCAGGAAGCGCGGGTTCATCGGTGCCGCGAGCGCGTCGCACGCCACGGCGGCCAGGGTGTCGCGGACCCATCGCGGGTCCTCGTCCGTGAAGACCACCGCGTGCGCGGTGAAGGCGAGCACGCCCGCGTCCCGGTCGGACGCCTGGGACACCACCGTCGTACCGCCGTCCGCCGGCGGGAAGACACCACGGGCCGCCGAGTCGAGAATGTCCCGCAAGGTCTCCATCGCCGCGCTCCTTGAGTCTCCACCCACTGGAAGGCCCAGACTCCCAGACATGATCGACGACGGCACCGGACTTCTCACCATCGGAGAACTGGCCAGAGCCACCGGACTCACCGTGCGCACCATCCGCTACTGGTCGGACGAGGGCGTGCTCACCCCGGTGACCCGCTCCGCCGGCGGCTACCGGCTCTACGACGCCGAGTGCGCCGCCCGACTCGAACTGATCCGCACGCTGCGCGAGTTGGGCCTCGGTCTGGACGACGTGCGCAAGGTGCTGGCCGGTGAGACGACGGTCGCGGAGGTGGCCGCCGCTCATGTGGTGGCGCTGGACGCGCAGATCCGTTCCCTGAGGGTGACCAGGGCGGTGCTGTCGACCGTGGCGCGACGCGGTTCGACCGCGGAGGAGATGACGCTCATGCACAAGCTGGCACGGCTCTCGGCGGCCGAACGCAGGCGGATCATGGAGGAGTTCGTGGACGAGTTGTTCCACGGGCTCGACACGGTGGACCCGTGCATCAAGGAGCGGATGCGGTCCATCGCGGTGGACCTGCCGGACGAGCCGACCCCCGAGCAGGTGGACGCCTGGGTGGAACTGGCCGAGATGGTCCAGGACCCGGAGTTCCGGGCGTACATGCGCAAGGCGGTCGAGTTCAACGCGTCGGACCAGGAGCGCGCCGCCGTCCGCGGGCGGTCCACGTGGTTCCCCATGCGGCTGGTGCAGCTGGGCGCGGAGGCCAGGCAGCGGGGCATCGCCCCCGAGTCGCCGGAGGCCGAGGCGATCCTGCGGGAGGTGCTGGGGGACGGCGGCGACCCGGCCGTCGTACTGGAACGGATGGAGTCGGCGGCCAACCACCGGCTCGCCCGGTACCGGGAGTTGCTGTCCACGGTGAAGGGCGCCGGGCCCGCGGCGGCGCACCGGGAGGAGTTCGCGTGGGTGGTCGCCGCACTGCGGGCTCGCGCGGCCGGTTAATCTGGCCTGCGTCAACAAGCAGTAGCGCGTTACGAAGGGGCGGATCCGGTGGCGGACATCGAGGAAGCACGCAAGCATTTCCAGCGGATCGACACGGACGGTGACGGGTTCATCACCGCCGCCGAGTTCAAGACCGCCCTCGCTCAGGGAGGTGACTGGAACGTCACCGAGTCGGTCGCCGAGGTGATCATCAAGAGCCGTGACCTGAACGGCGACAAGGTCCTGTCCTTCGACGAGTTCTGGGCGCACCTGAACAAGTGACCCGGGCGCGCGAGCTGAGCGCGTGACCTGAACGAGGGGGCCGGTCCGGTGGCGGACCGGCCCCCTCGTCATGGGCCGCCGTCACCCGTTCGCCGCAGCCGGCGGAATAGCCCCGGGAGCCACGGGGTTGATGCCACCCAGACGTATGCATGTGCATCAACTGCGGAAGGGCATGTCATGAAGATCGGCATCATCGGCGCGGGCAACATCGGCGGCAACCTCACCCGGCGGCTGGCCGCTCTGGGTCACGACGTCTCGGTGGCCAACTCCCGTGGCCCGCAGACCCTCACGGCGCTGGCCGAGGAGACCGGCGCGACCCCGGTCCCGGTCGAGGAGGCCGCCCGCGGCGCCGAGATCGTCGTCGTGACGATCCCGCTGAAGGGCGTACCGAAGCTGCCGGCCGGGGTGCTGGACGGGGCGGCCGACGGGCATGTCGTCCTCGACACCGGCAACTACTACCCCGGCCGCGACGGCCGGATCGCCGAGATCGAGGACGACGGCCTGACCGAGAGCCGCTGGACGGAACGCCAGGTCGGCGGCCCGGTCGTGAAGGCCTTCAACGGCACCTACGCCGCCGACATCCTGGACCGGCACCGCCCGGCCGGCGACCCCGACCGTCTCGCGCTCCCGGTCGCGGGCGACGACGAGGCGGCCAAGGCGAAGGTCCGGGCACTGATCGACGAACTCGGCTTCGACACCGTCGACGCGGGCGGCCTCGACGACTCCTGGCACCAGCAGCCGGGCACCCCGGTCTACGGCCTGCGCGGAGACATCGAGGCGGTCACCAAGGCACTGGCCGAGGCCTCGCCCGAGCGTACGGGCGACTTCAAGGGCTGAGGGGCCCGCGGCGTCGGCCGGGTCGCCGGGCGGCACGGATCCATCCCCATCCGGAACCTTTCGCCTCTGTGTGTGCTTGCGTGACGCATGTTCGACTCCCTCGTTGATCGGGTGATGTGCCGTACCGATCAACGCGGTTGGGGGATGGAGTGAGGACGTGCCGGGCGTGCGGGGACGGGTGGGTTTGTGGTCGGACTTCCGACGAGCATCGGCTCACGAGAGGCCTTTGTCCGGCCCATTACGCACAACACCGGAAGGGTGGAGGTCTGGTTCCTGTCGGTGCCGCTCGCGTGGTGCGGGAGAAGGCCATGTGTGCCTTCGGCGGATGTGCGCGAGCGGTGAGTGCCAGGGGGCTGTGCACAGGCCACTACCGGCAGCGCAGAACCGGGAAGCCACTCTCCCCGCTGGGGACGAAGAGAGCCAACGGTGCTGTCCGTGACATGGTCGAGCGCGGAATCGTCGAGTGTCTCGGATGCGGCGAGCACAAGCCCATATCGGAGTTCTCGACGCTCAGCTCAGCAGGTTCGCCGCGGCCGTACTGCAAGCCGTGCAACAGCGAGCGTGTTCGTCTCGGCACCTACCGGGTGACGAAAGAGTTCGTGGACCTGCTCCTGGAGTTTCAAGGTGGGAGGTGTGTCATTTGTGGAACTCCCGACGCGGGGGCGAAAGCCATGCACATCGACCATGATCACGTATGTTGTCCCGGCCGTCGGAGCTGTGGTGATTGCGTGAGGGCTCTGCTCTGCTCCACGTGCAATTGGCGCGGCCTCGCCTGGTATGAGGCTCTTCCGGCCACCCTTCGCACGTTCGACGTCCTGAACGACTACATGGCAAATCCGCCCGCGCGTCGGCTCCGTACTCAACCAGTCGCTACGCGTGAGAGGTAGCCGTCACGCGCTCGTGGCCCACTTCTTGAGCGCGGTTTTGTCGGCGAAGTCGGCCACGTCCTTGTCGATCGGGTCGCTGGTGTACTGGTGGAAGCGCCACTTGGCCTTGATGCGGGGCTTGGCGGCGGTGACATAGTCGGCGATCCAGAGGCCGTCGCCGGCGTACGAGGTCGTGTCGACGTTCAGCCAGAAGTCGCGGTTCGCGTAGAGGATCACGCGATTGTTCGGCCGAAGTGCCTTCACCTTGCGGATGAAGCTGTCCTTCTCCGCGTTGGTCGCGTGTGTGCCGTCGCCGGTCCTCTCCCAGTCGACGGCGAGGATGTCGCCCGCCTTCTCGGGGGCGTGCTTGACGAAGTACTCGGCCTGGGCGGTGAGGTTGCCGGGCCATAGGAAGTGGTAGAAGCCGGTGACCAGACCCGCCTCACGGGCGTGCGCGGTCTGGGCGGAGAGCCTCGGGTTGACGTAACTGCGGCCCTCCGTCGCCTTGATGAAGACGAAGGAGAGGCCGTCCGTGTCGTAGGTGGCGGACTGGTACGCGCTGACATCTATGCCGCGGAGCATGTGGGGGCTCCCTGAAGTGTGAATGGGGGGACGGAAGTTGATGATGCCCCACAGACCCGGTCGCCGCTATGCAGATCCGTTATATCGACAGCTTCGTACGGTGCGGGCTGGTGCCCGGGCCGGAGCGCCCGGTCGAATGGGTGGGCGGCTGAACGCCCGTCGGCGTCGTGGCCCCCGGCCTAAGGAGTTCGCTCCGCCATGACCTCCTCCCAAGCGACCGCCCTGCTGACCGGTCTGGCCGTCGTCATCATCGCGGCAGGGCTGCTGGGGCAGTTGGCCCGCAGATTCGGCCAGCCCCCGGTGATCGGCGAGATCCTGGCCGGCATCCTCCTCGGCCCGACCCTGTTCGGCGGCGCCCTGACCGACGCGCTGCTGCCCGCCGACATCAGGCCGTTCCTGACCGCGCTGGCCGACGTCGGCGTCGCCGTCTTCATGTTCCTGGTCGGCCTCGAGTTCGACCGCACCCTGGTCCGCGGCACCGGCCGGATCGCCGCCTCGGTCTCGCTGGCCTCGCTCCTGCTGCCGTGCGGCCTGGGCATGGCACTCGGCGCGTATCTGCTGGACAGCCATCCCACCGACAACCACACGGGGTTCGTCCTCTTCATGGGCGTCGCCATGTCGATCACCGCGTTCCCGGTCCTGGCGCGGATCCTCACCGACCGGGACCTGCACCGCACCCCGCTCGGCGCACTCGCCCTGTGCTGCGCGGCCGTCGCCGACGTCCTGGCCTGGTCGCTGCTCGCCGTGGTGGTGGCCGTCGTCGCACCGGGCGGCCACCCCGAGCGGGCGCTGCTCTTCCTGCCGTACCTGCTGCTCATGCTCCATCCCGTACGACGGCTGCTCGGGCGGCTGTTGACCCGGCCGGCGGCGACCGCGCCGCCGGCCGCGGTGCTGCTCGCCACGGTGTTCGCCGGGCTGCTGCTGTCCGGGGCGGCCACCGAGTGGATGGGGCTGCACTTCATCTTCGGCGCGTTCCTCTTCGGGGCCGTCGTCCCGCGCGCGGGCTCGGAGCGGCTGCGCGCCGATCTGCGCGAGCGGGTCGGCCTGGTCAACAACGTGCTGCTGCTCCCGGTCTTCTTCCTGGTCGCCGGTCTCCAGGTCGACCTGTCCGGGCTCGGCTGGTCCGACCTCGGCCAACTGGCGCTGATCCTGCTGGTGGCGACGGGCGGCAAGCTCGTCGGCGCGTACGCGGGCGCCTTCGCCGTCGGCCTCGACCGCCGTATCTCCTCGGCCCTCGCCGTCCTGATGAACACCCGCGGCCTCACCGAGCTGATCATCCTCAGTGTCGGCCGCCAACTCGGCATCCTGGACGAGCGGTTGTACTCGCTGATGGTGGTGATGGCCCTGCTGACCACCGCGATGACGGGACCGCTCCTGGAGGCCGTCTACCCGCGCCGGCTCGCCCTGCGCGCGACCGCGGACGACATGATCCGAAGGCGCACCGAGCGCCCGTATGTGTAGACAGAGTGTCAACTGTGGCCGAGATGGCACGGGTTGTGACTCTGCTCGCAGGTTAAACACCACCGAAGGGGCAGTCGTCCCCTTGGCTGCATTGCTGTCAAGGGACGTTGAGGGACATCGGTGGGGAATCGCAAGGAAGAAGAGAAAGAGGAAACAGAGGAGAGGGAGGGCGAGGGGCACGAGCCGAAGCGCAAGGTGCTCGACCTGACCGCCGTGCAGGTGGCGGCGAGTGCGCTCGCGACCGTGGTGGGGGCGTTCCTGGCCTCCCTGTTGGGGGTGACCGGGACGATCATCGGCGCCGCCGTGGTCAGTACCAGCGCCACCACCGGTGCGGCGGTCTTCCAGCACGCCTTCCGGCGGACGGGGGAGGAGATCCGCAACCGGGTGCCGCTGGTGGGGGTGCCGAGAACGCCGACCGAGGAGCGGGCGCAGGTGCGCGCGGACGCCCGGGCGGCGTTCGCGTCGCCGCCGGGCGCCCCGGCCGCCGGCGCGGAACCGTCCTTCGCGGCCCCCGAGGGCGAGACGGTCACCACGTATCGGGGCGGCTCCCGGCGCGGCGCCTTCACCTGGAAGAACTTCGGCTGGAAGAAGTACGCCCTGGCCACGGGCCTGGTGTTCGCGCTGGCGATGGTCACCGTGACCGCGGTGGAGCTGATCGCGGGCAAGCCGGTGTCGGCCGTGGTCAAGGGTGAGCCGGGCAAGGGCACGTCGGTGGGCGGCGGCTCGGCCGGCGACTCCCACCCCACGCCCGGACCGAGCCTCACCCCGGGCACCTCCGGCGGTACGACGCCGCAGCCCGGCCGCTCGGCGGTGCCGGACGCGAGCGCGACGCCGGAGACCGGGTCCGACTCCGACTCCGGGTCCGACTCCAGTTCCGGTTCGGGGGCCGGCGAGGGCTCCAGTCCCGAGTCCAGCCCCACCCCCGAGACCTCGGCGTCGTCCGTACCGTCCGGCGACGGTGCGCTGAGCAGTTCCGACGTGACCGCCCCGTGAGGCGGCGGACCGAGACCGATCCGGGGCGGTGGTTCCGATCTCAGGGGGTACCGGGAAAGACAGGGGCGCCGCGACCGAGAGGGTCGCGAACCGCGCGGCCGACGGCCGGACGACGCGAGAGGTGGATGACGTGCAGCGCACAGCCATGCTTCCCAAGAGCTGGTGGGGATCGCGGGCCGAGCCCTCGGCGGCGGACGACCGGGCGGGCCAGGACGTCGACATGGCCTGCGGCATGGTGATGGCCCTGGCCCCGTGCGGCCGCGTACCGGCCAGGAACCTGCTCGCGGACGTCGCACGGCAGTGCAACACCGACTTGCAGGACGTGGCCGCGGCCCTGGTCGCCGCCTGGGAGGGCGAGCCGCTCCCGCGCCTGATGCGGCGGGGCCTGCGACGCGCGCTGCGGCGGCTCTACGCGGAGGATCGAGGGTGCGAGCGGGTACCCGCCCAGGAACCGTCCGGAAGGGGAACACCATGATTCACGCAGCCGATGTCAGAGAGTGGCGCGACCGGGATGTCGTGGACGAGGAGTCGCACAAGATCGGCGTGCTGGAGGCCGTGTACGTGAGCACCAGGACCGACGAACCGGCCATGGCGACGGTACGGATCGGCCTGCCCACCCGGCACCGGCTGATCTTCGTCCCGCTGGCCGACGCGACCGTCGGGCCCGACTACGTCCGGGTCGGCTACGCCCGAGCGCTGGTGAAGCAGGCCCCGTCGATCGGCACCGACGACGTGCTGCCGGCCGAGGCGGAGGAAGCGATCTTCAAGCACTACGGCCTGTCCTACCAGCCCGGCGCGGCGGGCGAACGCCAACTGGCGCGCCGCTGAACGGAGTCGGCCGCGCGGGACTCCTGGTCCCACCCCGCGGGCGTCGTGCGCGAGCGACTCCCGCCGGGTCACCGCACGTCGCCCGCGAGGACGGATGCCGGTGGGCCGAACTCCTCGCCGAGGAGCAGGAATCCGGAGCCGGTGAGGCAGAGGATCAGGCCCAGCGTGGGGGGCGGGTGGTGCAGTCGCAGGGTCCCGCCCGCCGCGGTGACCTCTTGCGCGGCGTACAGGAAGACGTTGAGGCCGCTGCAGTCGCAGAACGAGGTGGCGGTGAGGTCGACGTCGATGGTGCGGACACCCTCGCGCAGACATTGCGCGAGTGCCGTGCGCACCAGTGGGGCCGATGTCAGGTCGATCTCACCGGCCAGGGTGATCAGGGCCCGCTGCCTACGGTCATGGCGGTGGACGGTGAGCTGCGGGAAGGGCATGACGCCTCGGTTCGGAGGACCATCCGGGAGCGGACGTGGAGGCGGAACGAGGGCCGGGCCGACAGCCTGTGGCACAGGTCGGCGGACCCGTCCGATTTCCCTCCGGGGATGCGCCAGGGCACGGACGGAACATCCGTTCCCGGACCATCTGTGTCGATGTGCGACGAACTGCCAGGGTCTGGGACTTCCGCACTTCACCTTAGTCCTCAACCGGTCCCGCGGACCGGGTCGGTCCGCCTGAACCGTCACCCCTGCTCGCCCCGACCGGGGCTGGTCTACCGTCCCTGGACAGCGCATGATCCGCCTGTCGGCGGCGTACGGGCCAAGAATTTCGTCACGGCCGGCAGCGAGATCCTGGTCGAGGGGGACCTCGATGTGACCCAGACCCTCGCCGGCGTCTACAACCACGGCCGCACCGTCATCAAGGGGGACACCCGTGCCGAGGTCGTGCTGACCGACTATCACCTGACCGAGTTCCACGGCGGCCTCCGCGCCGAACTCGCCATCGCCGGCGACTTCCTCAGGATCGCGGACCCGGCGAAGGTCCAGGTCAACGGCTGGGCAGGAGGCGTACGCGACCTCCAGGGCACGATCCTGCCGGGACTCGGCACGCGCTCGACCCGGGCCCTGCGCGCCCTCGACCCCGACTTCCGGGAGCTGGACACCAGAGTGATCCTGAAGGCGGCCGAGGCCGGCCGGTCCCTGCTGCACATCCCCGGTCGAGCCGACGCCGGGACACCCGCCGCGACACCCGCCGGCGCGATCCGCGATCTGCTGCGCCTGGCCCGCCACCGCGAGCACGACCGCTGGGACGACGGCTTCGTCGTCGACGCGGGCCAGGACGGCGAACCGTCCGAGGTGTACTTCTGCGAGGCCGACGAGCCGGACGAGCCCGGTGCGCCGGAAGCCCTCGACCCCGCCACGGAGCCGGGCCGCTGGACGCAGACCCTGACCGCGGCCGGGTATCACGTGAGCGTCGACCCCCACGACGAGGACGTCCTGCGCGTCCACCGCTGAGCCGTCAGGTCGGCCATTCCGGTTCGGAGAGCGTCGCGTCGAGGGCGTCGAGGAGGACCTGCGCGGGTTGCGACGCCGGCGGTTTGCCGTGCACCGCGGCGACCACGTGTCTGCGCATGCCGGCGATCCGGTCGAGTCTGACCCCGGGGTGCCGGTTGGCGAGCAGGGTCAGGCCGGGCAGCAGGCTCACGCCGAGACCGGCCGCGACGAGCGCCTGTACGGCGACGTAGTCATCGGTCTCGAACTCGACGACCGGCGTGAACCCGGCCCGTCCGCAGGACGCGACGAGATGCTCGCGGCAGCGCTCGCACCCGGCGATCCAGCGGGTCTCCGTATAGGTGGCCAGCTCCGCGCGGGGCCCGTCCCAGGAGCGGTCGGCCGGCGTGACCATGTACAACGGCTCTTCGAGCAGCGGTGTCATGGTCGTGTCGCGGCGGTCGCGCGCGGGCGGGTCGCCGTGTTCGAAGATCAGCGCCACGTCGACGTCGTTGTTGCGCAGGGCGCTGAGCGCGTCCGGCGGTTCGGCCTCGCGCAGGATGAGCTCGATACCGGGATACTCGGCGGAGATACGGGCCGCCGCGAGCGGCACCAGCGTGGCCAGCGCCGAGGGGAAGGCGGCCAGCCGGACCCGGCCGGTGCGCAGTCCGGCCAGCTCGTCCAGTTCGGCGTGCACCGACTCGACCTGCGCGAGGATCGACTCGGCGCGGTCCACGAGGAGCCGGCCCGCGTCGGTGAGCCGGATACCGCGCCCCATCCGCTGCAACAGGGGCACGCCGACCTCGGCCTCGAGCTTGGCGAGCTGGTGGCTGACCGACGGCTGGGCGTAGTGCAGCGACTCCGCAGCCGCCGTGATCGACCCCTCACGGGCGACGGCGACCAGCACACGCAGCCGACTCAGGTCGATCATGCGCGAATGATAGCCCGCGTCGATGAAAGCCTCGAAAACACGCATTGGACCGCTACCGGGGCCACTGCGAGGGTGAATCGATAGTTGGTGCGAGTGAGTTCGACCGCGCACGTCCTGTCGGCGTTCTCACCCCCATTCGTGCCCGGCCCTCGGGCGCGGAACACGGAAAGGAGACGCTCCATGGCCAAGGCTGTGAGCTCGCCGTCGCGATCGATGTCGGTGGGCGACCGCGCGGCGCGGACCCTGGCGAACGCCACCAAGACCGTTCCGCAGATGTCCTCCATCACGCCTCGCTGGCTGGTGCACCTGATGTCCTGGGTCCCGGTCGAGGCCGGCATCTACCGGGTGAACAAGGTCGTTCACCCCGAGTCGGTGCGGATCGAGTGCGACAACTACGACGAGTCCCCGCTGCCCGACACCTTCGTCGACTACTCGCCGGAGCCCCGGGAGTACCGGCTCAAGGCCGTCCAGACGGTCCTCGACCTGCACACCCGGATCGCCGACCTGTACTCCAGCCCGCACAACCAGACCGCGCAGCAGCTGCGGCTGACCATCGAGGCGGTGAAGGAGCACCAGGAGGGCGAGCTGATCAACAGCCCGGACTACGGGATGCTGGCCAGCGTCGCCGATGGGCAGCGGATCTCCACGATGGCCGGGCCGCCGACGCCGGACGACCTGGACGCCCTCATCACCAAGGTGTGGAAGCAGCCGGCCTTCTTCCTCACCCACCCGGAGGGCATCGCCGCGTTCGGCAGGGAGTGCACCCGGCGCGGTGTGCCGCCGGCCACGGTGAGCATGTTCGGCTCGCAGTTCCTGACCTGGCGCGGACTGCCGATCATCCCCTCCGACAAGGTCCCGCTGGAGAACGGAAAGACCAAGTTCCTGCTGCTGCGCACCGGTGAGTCGCGCCAGGGCGTGGTGGGACTGTTCCAGCCCGGGCTCTCGGGAGAGCAGGGGATGGGTCTCTCGGTCCGCTTCATGCAGATCGACCGCAGCGCCATCGCCTCCTATCTGATCTCCCTGTACTGCTCGCTCGCGGTGCTCACCGAGGACGCGCTCGCGGTGCTCGACGACGTCGAGGTGGACAAGTTCCATGACTACGCGCCGAGTTACCGGTAGCCATGACCACGCCCTCACCCACCGATAACGGATCCGCCCCGGCGTGGCTGCCGGACGAGGAGACGCTGAGCAGGCTGGCCGGGGAGTTCTTCCGAGCCCTCCCCGGGCAGCCGACGGACATGGGCGCCGACCTGGGTACGGACACGGGAACCCCGGTCCCCGACGGCCACCCGACCCCGGCCCTCGACGGCCACCCGGCTCCGCTCCCCGACGGTCACGCGCAAGGGCCTTCGGGCCCTCCGCACAGTGCGCAGGCCCCGACGCAATGGCCGACGCCGACCGGTCTGCCGGTCCGGTCCGAGTGGCCCGCGCCCACCGGCCTGCCGGCCGCGGACCCGCCCCCTCCGGCGCCGACCGCCGGAATGAGCCCGCCCTCCGGGCCGCCCCCGACCAGCGCCCCGGCCACGTTCGCGGCGACCGCGCCCGGCCTCGCCGGCCCCACCCCGGAGGTGCCGGCCCCACCGGTGGCCCCCGCTCCCTCCGGGCCGTACTACTTCCTCACCGAGGCACCCGGCCTCCCCGCCCAGCCGCCGGAGCTGCCCGGCTTCGGGCACCTGGGGCTGCCGCCCCTCCCGCCCCTCTTCGAGTCCGCGGCGCCGACGGCGACGGCGACGCCGTACTACTTCCTCCGGGAACCCGGCGAACCCGGTGTGCCCGACGCACCCGGCGCACCGGAGGGGCTGCCGGTCGACCCGCACCCGGCGTTCGACGTGCACGCGGTGCGGCGGGACTTCCCGATCCTGTCCGAGCTGGTCAACGGGCGTCCGCTGATCTGGCTGGACAACGCTGCGACCACGCAGAAACCGCAGGCGGTGCTGGACCGGCTGGTCGAGTTCTACTCGCGGGAGAACTCCAACATCCACCGCGCGGCACACGAGTTGGCGGCCCGCGCGACGGACGCGTACGAGGGCGCCAGGAACACCGTCGCCCGGTTCGTCGGGGCGGGCTCCGCCGAGGAGATCGTGTTCGTCCGGGGCACCACCGAGGCGATCAACCTGGTCGCCAAGGCGTGGGGGCCCAAGAACCTCCGCGCGGGCGACGAGATCGTGCTCTCCCACCTGGAGCACCACGCCAACATCGTGCCCTGGCAGATGATCGCGCAGCAGACCGGCGCGGTGATCAAGGTGATCCCGGTCGACGACGACGGTCAGGTGCTGCTCGACGAGTACACCGCGCTGCTGTCCGACCGCACCAAGCTGGTGTCGGTCACCCAGCTCTCCAACGCGCTCGGCACCGTCGTACCGGTCGAGCAGATCATCGAGAGCGCGCACCGGGCCGGCGCACGGGTCCTCGTCGACGCGGCGCAGTCCGTCCCGCACCTGCCGATCGACGTCACGGCGCTGGACGCGGACTTCCTGGTCTTCTCCGGGCACAAGCTGTTCGGACCGACCGGGATCGGCGTGCTCTACGCCAAGCGCGAGGTCCTCGAGGACATGCCTCCGTGGGAGGGCGGCGGCAACATGATCACCGACGTCACCTTCGAGAAGTCCAGCTACCAGCCCCCGCCGGGCCGCTTCGAGGCCGGTACCGGCAACATCGCGGACGCGGTGGGGCTCGCCGCGGCCATCGACTACGTCGAGCGCATCGGCCTGCCGAACATCGCCGCCTACGAGCACACCCTGCTCGAACACGCCACCGAGGGCCTGCGCGGGGTGCCCAGACTCCGGCTGATCGGCACGGCCCCGAACAAGGCGAGCATCGCGTCCTTCGTCCTGGACGGCTACGAGCCCGCCGAGGTTGGCACGGCCCTCAACGAGGAGGGAATCGCGGTGCGTTCGGGCCACCACTGCGCGCAGCCGATCCTGCGCCGGTACGGCCTGGAGGCCACGGTCCGTCCGTCGTTCGCCTTCTACAACACGCACGAGGAGGTGGACACGCTGATCACAGCGGTCCACCGGCTGGCGGGCCGACGCGGCGGTCACCACTAGCCCGGGCCACCACCTCGAGTCACTGGTGCCACGCTGCCCGGACGGGATCCCGTCCGGGCAGCCTCAGCTACGACGCGAAGTCGGGCACGTACTGGTCCTGGAGCGCGCCTCGATCTACGCCGACAACAACTGGAAGTCCCGCATCTACCTGGTCGACCTCCATGGCGCGACGAACGTCCTGGGCCGGGACTCCCTCACCGCCGTGCCGGGACACCGGATCAAGCCGGTCCGTAAGACGCTCGTCACCGACCTCTCCGACGTCCCAGGGCTGACCCGCGTCGACAACGTCGAGGGCATCACCCTCGGCCCCCGCCTCCCCGACGGCCGCCGCACGGTCGTCCTGGTCTCCGACGACAACTTCGCCGCCCGCCAGGTGACGCAGGTGATCGCCTTCGCGGCGCACGGAATCTGACGTTCGTCAGGCACGTCGTCCGGTCGGCCCGGTCCTGGTGGGGGAATCAAACGCGGCCGCCGGACGCTTTGGCGTGCGTGAAAAAGATAGGTTTCCTCTCGTTCGGTCACTGGTCGCCGAGTCCGCATTCCAAGACGCGGTCCGGCGCCGACTTCCTGCACCAGTCCATCGATCTGGCGGTCGCCGCCGAGGAGCTGGGCGTGGACGGCGCGTACTTCCGCGTGCACCACTTCGCCCAGCAGGCGGGCAGCCCGTTCCCGCTGCTCTCGGCCATCGGCGCGCGGACCTCGAAGATCGAGATCGGCACCGGCGTGATCGACATGCGCTACGAGAACCCGCTGTACATGGCGGAGAACGCGGGCGCGGCCGACCTGATCTCCGGCGGCCGACTCCAGCTCGGCATCAGCCGTGGCTCACCGGAGCAGGTGATCGACGGCTGGCGCTACTTCGGCTACGCCCCCGAGGAGGGGGAGACCGGCGCGGAGATGGCCCGCCGGCACGCCGAGGCGTTCCTCAAGGTGATCGAGGGGGAGGGCTTCGCGCAGCCGAACCCGCGGCCGATGTTCCCCAACCCGCCGGGACTCCTGCGCGTCGAGCCGTACTCCGAGGGGCTGCGCGAGCGGATCTGGTGGGGCTCCAGCTCGAACGCGACCGCCGTCTGGGCCGCGAAGCTGGGGATGAACCTGCAGAGCTCCACACTGAAGGACGACGAGACGGGCGAGCCGCTGCACGTCCAGCAGCGCAAGCAGATCGAGGCGTACCGCGAGGCGTACAAGGAGGCAGGCCACACGCGCGAGCCGCGGGTGTCCGTCAGCCGCAGCATCTTCGCCCTGACCGACGACGTGGACCGCGCCTACTTCGGCCGCGACCGCAACTCGCGGGACCAGGTCGGCATGATCGACGACACGACCCGGGCGATCTTCGGCCGCTCGTACGCCGCCGAGCCGGACGCGCTGGTGAAGCAGCTCCAGGAGGACGAGGCCATCCAGGCCGCGGACACCCTCCTGCTCACCGTCCCCAACCAGCTCGGGGTCGACTACAACGCCCATGTGCTGGAGAGCATCCTGACCCAGGTGGCACCGGAGCTCGGCTGGCGCTGAGTGTTCTGCCCGCCCTGCGTGCGGGGCGGGCGCTGTGCGGCTCGGCGGCCTGGACGCCTCAGCACTCGATGATGTTCACCGCGAGCCCGCCCCGGGCCGTCTCCTTGTACTTCACGCTCATGTCCGCCCCGGTCTCCTTCATGGTCTTGATGACCTTGTCGAGGGAGACCTTGTGCGAGCCGTCCCCGCGCATCGCCATCCGTGCCGCCGTGACCGCCTTCACCGCGGCCATGCCGTTGCGTTCGATGCAGGGGATCTGGACGAGGCCGCCGACGGGGTCGCAGGTGAGGCCGAGGTTGTGCTCCATGCCGATCTCGGCCGCGTTCTCGACCTGTTCGGGAGAGCAGCCGAGGACCTCGGCCAGGGCGCCGGCCGCCATCGAGCAGGCGGAGCCGACCTCGCCCTGGCAGCCGACCTCGGCGCCGGAGATGGAGGCGTTCTCCTTGAAGAGCATGCCGATCGCGCCGGCCGCGAGCAGGAAGCGGACCACGCCGTCCTCGTCCGCGCCGGGCACGAAGTTGATGTAGTAGTGCAGGACGGCCGGGATGATGCCGGCGGCGCCGTTGGTCGGGGCGGTCACGACCCGGCCGCCCGCCGCGTTCTCCTCGTTCACGGCCATCGCGTAGAGCGTGATCCACTCCATCGCGTGCGCCAACGGGTCGCCCTCGGCGCGCAGTTGGCGGGCCGACATGGCGGCCCGGCGGCGGACCTTCAGGCCGCCCGGCAGGATGCCCTCGCGGGCCATGCCGCGCGAGACGCACGCCTGCATCACCCGCCAGATGTCGAGGAGCCCCGCGCGGATCTCCTCCTCGGTGCGCCAGGCACGCTCGTTCTCCAGCATCAGGGCGGAGATCGACAGACCCGTCTCCTTCGTCAGGCGCAGCAGCTCGTCGCCCGTGCGGAAGGGGTACTTCAGGACCGTGTCGTCCAGCTTGATCCGGTCCGCGCCCACCGCGTCCTCGTCGACGACGAAGCCGCCGCCCACCGAGTAGTACGTCTTCGACAGCAGCTCGGCGCCCGCGGAGTCGAACGCCCACAGGGTCATGCCGTTGGCGTGGTAGGGCAGGGTCTTACGGCGGTGCAGGACCAGTTCGTCGTCGAAGGAGAACGGGATCTCGTGCTCGTCGAGGAGCCGGATCCGCCCCGCCGCCCTGATCGCCTCGACCCGCGCGTCCGCCCCCTCCACGTCCACCGTCCGCGGCGAGGCGCCCTCGAGACCGAGCAGCACCGCCTTGGGCGTGCCGTGCCCGTGCCCGGTGGCGCCGAGCGAGCCGTACAGCTCGGCGCGGACCGACGCGACGGACTCCAGCAGCTCCTCGTTGCGCAGCCGGCGCGCGAACATGCGGGCCGCGCGCATCGGGCCCACCGTGTGGGAGCTGGACGGGCCGATGCCGATCGAGAACAGGTCGAAGACCGAGATGGCCACGGGAACTCCTCAGAACGCTTGGTGGTGCGGGGTGGGGCACCGCGCTCACCTTCCAGTGTGCGCGGTGCCCCGAGGGGCCGACTACAGCCCGGGGTACAGCGGGTGTTTCGCGGCGAGCGCGGTCACGCGCGCCTTGAGCGCCTCGGCGTCGTACACGGGCTTGAGCGCCTGCGCGATCACGTCCGCGACCTCGGCGAAGTCCTCGGCCGTGAAGCCGCGGGTGGCCAGCGCGGGCGTACCGATGCGCAGACCCGAGGTCACCATGGGCGGCCGCGGGTCGTTCGGGACGGCGTTGCGGTTGACCGTGATGCCGACCTCGTGCAGTCGGTCCTCGGCCTGCTGCCCGTCGAGTGCGGACTCCCGCAGGTCGACCAGGACCAGGTGCACGTCGGTGCCGCCGGACAGGACGTTCACCCCGGCCTCGCGCGCGTCGGCCGCGGTGAGGCGCTCGGCGAGCAGCCGGGCACCCTCCACCGTACGCCGCTGGCGCTCCTTGAACTCCTCGCCCGCGGCGACCTTGAAAGAGACCGCCTTGGCCGCGATCACGTGCTCCAGGGGACCGCCCTGGAAGCCCGGGAAGACGGAGGAGTTCAGCTTCTTCGCGAACTCCTTCTTCGCCAGGATGATCCCGCCGCGCGGACCGCCGAGGGTCTTGTGGGTGGTGGAGGTGACGACGTCCGCGTACGGGACCGGGTTCGGGTGCAGGCCCGCGGCCACCAGGCCCGCGAAGTGCGCCATGTCGACCCAGAGATACGCCTCGACCTCGTCGGCGATCCGGCGGAACTCCGCGAAGTCCAGCTCGCGCGGGTACGCCGACCAGCCCGCGATGATCACCTTGGGCCGGTGCTCCTTGGCGAGCTTCTCCAGCTCGGCCATGTCGACCAGACCGGTCGCGGAGTCCACGTGGTAGGCGACCACGTCGAACTGCTTGCCGGAGAAGTTCAGCCGCATCCCGTGGGTGAGGTGACCGCCGTGCGCCAGGTCGAGCCCGAGGATGGTGTCGCCGGGCTTGGCCAGCGCGAACAGGGCGGCCTGGTTGGCGGAGGCGCCCGAGTGCGGCTGCACGTTGGCGTACTCGGCGCCGAACAGGTCCTTGACCCGGTCGATCGCGATCTGCTCGACCACGTCGACGTGCTCGCAGCCGCCGTAGTAGCGGCGGCCCGGGTAGCCCTCGGCGTACTTGTTGGTGAGGACCGAGCCCTGGGCCTCCATGACCGCGACGGGCGCGAAGTTCTCGGAGGCGATCATCTCCAGCGTGGACTGCTGGCGGTGCAGTTCGGCGTCGACCGCGGCGGCGACGTCCGGGTCCAGCTCGTGCAGGGGCGTGTTCAGTGCGGACATGCGTCTGTGACCCCTCAGCCGGCCGTCTCGGCGGCGTACTCGTCGGCCGACAGCAGGTCGGCGGGCTCCTCGGTGTAGCGGACCTTGAAGAGCCAACCGCCCTCGAAGGGGGCCGAGTTCACCAGCGACGGGTCGTTCACCACGTCCTCGTTGATCTCGGTGACCTCGCCGCTGACCGGCGAGTACAGGTCGCTGACCGACTTGGTCGACTCCAGCTCGCCGCAGGTCTCGCCCGCGGTCACCTGGGAGCCGACGTCGGGGAGCTGGGCGTAGACGACGTCACCGAGCGCGTTGGCCGCGTACTCCGTGATGCCGACCGTCGCGACGCCGTCCACGGCGGCCGACAGCCACTCGTGCTCCTTGCTGTAGCGCAGCTGCTGGGGATTGCTCATGGCCTGGATTCTCCTGTACGCGGGGGAGTGTGGGTGAAGGGTGAAGAGGTGCGGGGGAGCACTGCGGAAAGTGTTACTTCCGGCGCTTGTAGAACGGCAGCGCCACGACCTCGTACGGCTCGTGGCTGCCCCGGGTGTCCACGCCGACCCCGGCCGTGCCGGGAGCCGCGTGGGCCGCGTCGACGTAGGCCATCGCGATCGGCTTGCCCAGCGTGGGGGAGGGGGCGCCTGAGGTGACCTCACCGATCACCTGGCCGTCGGCGACCACGGCGTACCCGGCACGGGGGACACGGCGGCCCTCGGCGACCAGGCCGACGAGGACGCGCGGTACGTCGTGGTTGAGGTTCTCGAGGGCCTCGCGCAGCGCCTGGCGCCCCACGAAGTCGCCCTCCTTCTCGAACTTCACCACCCGGCCGAGCCCGGCGTCGAAGGGGGTGAGCGAGGCGCTCAGCTCATGCCCGTACAGCGGCATGCCCGCCTCCAGGCGCAGCGTGTCCCGGCAGGACAGACCGCAGGGGATCAGGCCGACGCCCTCGCCCGCCTTGGTCAGCGCCTGCCACAGCTCGACCGCGTGCTCGGGCTTCACGAACAGCTCGAAGCCGTCCTCGCCGGTGTAGCCGGTGCGGGCGATGAGGGCGGGGACACCGGCGACCGTGCCGGGCAGACCGGCGTAGTACTTCAGGCCGTCGAGGTCGGCGTCCGTGAGGGACTTGAGGATGCCGGGGGACTCCGGCCCCTGGACGGCGATCAGCGCGTAGGCGTCCCGGTCGTCGCGCACCTCGGCGTCGAATCCGGCCGAACGTTCCGTCAGCGCGTCGAGCACGACCTGGGCGTTGGAGGCGTTGGCGACGACCATGAACTCGGTCTCCGCGAGGCGGTAGACGATCAGGTCGTCCAGGATGCCGCCGTCGGCCCGGCAGATCATGGTGTAGCGGGCGCGGCCGACGCCGACGGAGGCGATGTTGCCGACGAGGGCGAAGTTCAGGAGCCGGTCCGCCTGCGGGCCGGTGACGGTGATCTCCCCCATGTGGGAGAGGTCGAAGAGCCCGGCCTTCGTGCGTACGGCGAGGTGCTCGTCGCGCTCGGAGCCGTAGCGCAACGGCATGTCCCAGCCGGCGAAGTCGGTCATGGTCGCGCCCAGCGAGCGATGCAGGGCATCGAGCGCGGTGTGACGGGGTTCGGTGCTGCTCATCGGACGTGAGTCTCCCAAGGCATGACGGCGAGGTCGTTCCTCCCCATCTGTCATCGGAACCTGAGAGGTTCGTCATGACCGCACGGGACATGACTTGCACCTTGGGTGGGGCCACCGGCAACACCGGGGGCCCGCTTTTCAGATGTGCCTCGCCCGCGCGGTAACGGGGCCTGAGAGATTCAAGGGAGGGACTTGCTCCTTCGGCGCCCCAGGTGACTGGGGACTCTCCCGCGCGGATTCAAACGGCCGGTATGCAGTTGGCGCGCACATCATCGCACAGGCTCTGTAACAGGCTTGTGGCCGGAACCGAACGGAACCGGGAGACACCGTGGATTACCTTCTCTTTACATTCGGTGGGGAGAAGCTTTCCTGACCCGGCAGGGAGGACGATCACGGTGACAAGGACCACGGCGTACGCGGCGACCTCGGCCGTCGCGCTGCCCCAGCAGGCCCCGGCACCCGCCCGCGAGCGCTGCGCCGAGCGGCCGGCCCCGGTCGTCCGCGACCTGCGCGACCGCTCGGGCCGCAGCCCGCACGCCCTGCTCTTCGGCCCCCGCGACCTGGTGGTGATCACCGGCCTGCCGGGCAGCGGCAAGTCCACGCTGATGCGGCGCGCGGTCAAGGGCATCCGCATCGACTCCCAGGACGCCCGCGACCGCTGGGACACCCGGGCGTCCCGCTTCCTGCCGTACGCCGTCTACCGCCCCCTGGTCCGCCTCGCCCACTACGCCGGTCTCGGCCGCGCCCTGCGCGCCGGCGCCGGCGTCGTCGTGCACGACTGCGGCACCCAGGCCTGGGTGCGCGGCTGGCTGGCCCGCGAGGCCCGGCGCCGCGGCGGCATCCTGCACCTGGTCCTGCTCGACGTGCCCCCGCGCACCGCCCTGGCGGGCCAGCGCGACCGCGGCCGGGGTGTCTCCCGCTACGCCTTCCTGCGCCACCGCACGGCGGCCGGCCGGCTGATCCGCTCCGTGGAGCGCGGCGACCTGCCCGAGGGCGTCGGCTCGGCGGTGCTCCTGGACCGGGACGCGGCGGACGTGCTGCGCAGGATCGGATTCACGGGCTGAGGTGCCGCCGCCGATGGGCCGCCGTCGAGCCGTGCCGCCCCGGGGCCGCCGCACTCGTCGACCCGTGCCGAGGCGGCAGTGGCCCGCGGCGGGCGGTGCCCGGACCGGGCTCGCGCCGGGACCCTACGGTCCGGCCGCCGTCCCGGCCCGTGCGTTGCGCGGACGGTGCGCCGGGCGAGATCGGCCGCACGAGCCCACCGCCAGGGCCCCCGTACCCGTTAGCCTTTGCTGCCACAGCGGTACTTCACAGCAGGCGGTCGGACAGATGGACTTCCCAGCGGATCTCCCCGCGGAGTTTCCCATGCAGGCGCACCCCCATCCGCACGGCGGATGGCCCGGCAACGAGCTGGAGGAGGTGCTGTCGGCGTCCCTCGGCGTGCCCATGGCGGGCGGCCGGATCGTCGAGGTGCTCAGCCGCAGCTTCCTCTGGATCCCGCTGCCCAGCGGCGGCGGCCCGCACAGCGGCCCGCTGGACCTGCCCACGCTGGAGATCGAGGGCCAGGCGTACGTCCCGGTCTTCAGCTCCGAGGAGCAGTTCCGGCATGTCGTCGGCTCGCATCTGTCGTACACGATCGCGCCCGCCGTCGAGTTCGCCCGCGGTCTGCCCCCGCAGGTCGGCATCGCCGTGAACCCGGACGGCATGGTCGGGATCCCGCTCCCGCCGGCCGCCGTCGCCGAGCTGTGCCGCATCGGCCGCACCCTCCTCGACGGCCCCACCTCCGGCGGCCGCGTCCGCCTCTTCGAACCGGACTGGCAGGACGACCCGGTCGACTTCCTCGCCGCCGCCTCCGCCGAGTTCGAGACAACTCCCGTGATCCGCACGGCCCGCCGCTGCCTCGCCGCGATCGAGACGGCGGACCCGGTGATGTTCGTGGGCGTGGAACTCTCCGAATGGGAGGGCGACCTACGAGCCGTTCCCCTGGAGGCCCTGGGCCGAGCCCTGGCCAAGTCCCCACCCCAGTGGCCGGTCAACCTGGTCCTCCTCGACGTGACGGACGACCCGGTGGCGACGTGGATGAGGCAACAGGTCAGGCCGTTCTATCAAGCCGTTCACTGAACGTACCCAGGGGCGCGGGGCTGTGCCAATATGCGGCTCCGCCGCGTGGGCGCGACCAGCCACAATCAACCCGCACTCGCCGACGGACATCAGGCCAACACCCCGTAGGCGCATAAGCTGTCACAGAAACGCGGGGCCACTTCGAAGGGGCGGTAAGACACGTGAGCGCGAGCCTCAGCGGCAGCGTGGAGCACATGCTGCGCCAGGTCACGCCAGGGCGCTACGACGCCTACGAGGCCCTGCTCCGCGCCCTCGCGACCCCCGGTGCGGGCCAGGTCTGGATGCTCCTGTGGCACGGCCAGTCCGGCTCCCCGGACGCCCAGTACGGAAACATGGAGGTCGAGGGCCACGGCTACGCCCCGTGCGTCACCTCCGCCCAGGAGCTGTCCGCCAGCGGCTGGAACCGCTCGTACGAGGTCGTCGACGGGGTCGACGTGGCCCGCACGCTCTATCCCGACCACTTCGGCCTCTGGCTCAACCCGCACGCCCCCGGCGGCGGTGTCGGCATCCCGTGGCTGGATCTGCGCCGGATCGCCACCGGCCTTGAGCGCCAGCCCGCGGGCCCGCTGCGGCTGTCCGAACCCGGCATCGAGATCCCGCAGTTCTACGCCCTGCTCGCGCACAACGCGCACCGCACCCCGGCCGTCCGCGCGCTGCGCCGCGCCTGGGTGCAGCCGGCGCTCGGGGCGCCGTATCTGGCCATCGGTCTCGACGTGTACGACACCTCGCCGCCCGCGGTGGACGCGGTGCGGGCGATGATGCAGCAGTCGATCGGCGCGGTCCCCGAGGGCCTGCCGGTGTCGACCGTGGCGATGTCGGACGAGGACGACCCGGTCGCGATGTGGATGCGGGCCGGCGCCCGGCCCTTCTACGACCGTGAGGCGCACGCGGCTCCGGCCCAGGCCCCCGCGGCCGGGTACGGCTATCCACCGGCGCCTGGCGGATACTGAGCGGGCGCGCACTGGTCCAGACCGGCGCACGAGCTGGTCCAGACCGGAGAAGTGGTGGGTCTGCGCGCGTAGATAGCGGCGGAAGATCCGTCTGCTTACCAAATGTCCGGATTCATCCGCGTCCGACCCCCGTTACCCGCTGTCCGGATAACGGAACCCCTCTGACCTCATCACGTTTACGCATCCTTTCCCCGTCAAGTCTGGCAACAGATCGCCAAAGCGTTGAAGACTCCCGCACCAGGGGCTCTTTGTGCCCCGAGTACGACGGACTGATCACGCCGCTACAGCGGCAAGTGCGGGCCGGCTACCGCCGGTTGAGAGGGGTCCCTGCCAGATGACGGCACCATTGCACGAGCCGACCGCGGAAGCGGCCCCGAGTGCGGCCGAGGAAGCCGCGGTCGCAGCCGCCGGCGCCAAGACCGTTCAGGGACGTTCCCTGGGCCGGATCGCCTGGGAGCGCCTGAAGCGGGACAAGCTCGCCCTGACAGGCGGCATCGTGGTGGTCGTCCTCATCGTGGTCGCCCTGCTCGCGCCGGTGATCACCAACCTGCTGGGGCAGGACCCGGACGCCTACCACGAGAACCTGATCGACCCGCTGTTCGGCACCCCCAAGGGATCCCTGGGCGGCATCAGCGGCGAGCACCTGCTGGGCGTCGAGCCGGTCAACGGCCGCGACATCCTCGCCCGCATCCTCTACGGCGCCCGCGTCTCGCTCCTGGTGGGCTTCCTGTCCGCCGTCGTCGCGGTCGTCCTGGGCACCGTCCTGGGCATCCTGGCGGGCTTCTTCGGCGGCTGGGTGGACTCGCTCGTCAGCCGCGTGATGGACGGCCTGCTGGCCTTCCCGCAGCTGCTCTTCACGATCGCCCTGGTCTCCGTGATGCCGAACGAACTGCTGGGCCTCTCCGGGTCCAACGTGCGCGTCTTCGTGATGATCCTGGTCATCGGCTTCTTCGGCTGGCCCTACATCGGACGCGTGGTGCGCGGCCAGACCCTCTCGATGCGTGAGCGCGAGTACGTCGAGGCCGCCCGATCGCTGGGCGCCGGGCGGTTCTACATCCTGTTCAAGGAACTGCTGCCCAACCTCGTGGCGCCGATCATCGTGTACACGACGATGATGATCCCCACCAACATCCTCACCGAGGCTGCTCTCAGCTTCCTGGGCGTGGGCGTCAAGCCGCCCACGTCGTCCTGGGGACAGATGCTGTCGAGCGCCATCGACTACTACGAGTCGGACCCCATGTACATGGTGGTCCCGGGTGTGGCGATCTTCATCACCGTCCTTGCCTTCAACCTGTTCGGCGACGGCGTGCGTGACGCGCTGGACCCGAAGGCGTCCCGCTGAAAGAGCCGTACCCCAATCGTCCCGTGGCACCAACACGGGGTCTCTCATCTAATCCGGAGGATCCGAGATCGTGACTACCCAACGCACCTCAGGGCGGCGTAAGAAGGCATTTGCCGCCGCTGCTGCGGTCGCCGCACTGCTGGCCACGGCGGCGTGCGGCGGCGGCAACGACGACAACGGCGGCGGCGGTTCGAAGACCGGCGCGGCCGGCTTCGACGCGGCCAACAACAAGGTCGCCCAGGCCTCTCTGGCCAAGAAGGGCGGCACGCTGCGGTTCGGTGGTGCCCAGGACGCCGACTCGTGGGACACCACGCGTGGCTACTACGGCTTCATGTGGAACTTCGCGCGCTACTACAGCCGCCAGCTGGTCACGGGCAAGACGGAGCCGGGCAAGGCCGGCGCCGAGCTCACCCCGGACCTCGCCACCGGTCTCGCCAAGGTCTCGGACGACGGCAAGACGTACACGTACACCCTGCGTGACGGCATCACGTGGGAGGACGGCAAGCCGATCACGTCCAAGGACGTGAAGTACGGCATCGAGCGTGTCTGGGCGCAGGACGTGCTGTCCGGCGGCCCGACGTACCTGAAGGACTTCCTGGACCCCAAGGGCGAGTACAAGGGTCCCTACAAGGACACGTCCAAGGACAAGCTCGGTCTGAAGTCCATTGTCACCCCGGACGACAAGACCATCGAGTTCCACCTGCCGAAGGCCAACTCGGACTTCCAGGAGGTGCTGGGTCTGGTCTCGGCCTCCCCGGTCCGCCAGGACAAGGACACCAAGTCCAAGTACGGCCTCAAGCCGTTCTCCTCGGGCCCGTACAAGTTCGAGTCCTACAGCCCCGGCAAGAGCCTGACGCTGGTGCGCAACACCGAGTGGAAGCAGTCCTCGGACCCGATCCGCAAGGCGTACCCGGACAAGATCACCGTTCAGTTCTTCTCGGACGCCAACCAGCTGGACCAGCGTCTGCTCAACGGTGACCTGGACCTGGACATCAACCAGACCGGCATGTCCCCGCAGGGCCGCACCACCGCCCTGAAGGAGCACAAGGCCAACCTGGACAACCCGGTCTCGGGTTACATCCGCTACGCGACCTTCCCGCAGAGCGTGAAGCCGTTCGACAACGCCGAGTGCCGCAAGGCCGTCATCCTCGGTGCGGACCACGTCTCGCTGCAGACCGCCCGTGGTGGCCCGGTCGCCGGTGGTGACATCGGCACCAACATGCTCCCGCCGTCCGTCCCGGGCTCCGAGGGCCAGAAGTACGACCCGTACAAGATCTCCGGCGCGAACAAGAACGGCAACGTCGAAGAGGCCAAGGCGGCTCTGAAGGCGTGCGGCAAGCCGAACGGCTTCTCCACCACCATCGCGGTGCGCAACAACAAGCCGGTCGAGGTCGCCACGGCCCAGTCGCTCCAGGCGTCGCTGAAGAAGATCGGCATCAACGCCCAGATCGACCAGTTCGACGGCTCGCAGACCACCGGCATCATCGGTAGCCCCTCGAACGTGAAGAAGAAGGGCTACGGCATCATCATCATGGGCTGGGGTCCGGACTTCCCGACCGTCCAGGGCTTCGGTCTCCCGCTGTGGGACAGCAAGTACATCGCGGAGAGCGGCAACAACAACTTCGCCCTGATCGACGACAAGACCATCGACGGTCTGTTCGACCAGTACGTCACGACGCTGGACGAGGCGGGCAAGACCAAGATCTCGACCGAGATCAACCACAAGGTCATGGAGGGCGCGTACTACCTGCCCTTCACCTTCGAGAAGTTCATCAACTGGCGTGGTGACAACCTCGCGAACGTCTACACGTCGGACAACTACAGCGGCATGTACGACTTCGTGAACCTCGGTCTGAAGTCCGCGAAGTAATCCCGGCACACCCGCCGAACGGCACGAAAGGCAGGTGAAGGCCGGCGCGGCGTGGTCGCGGGCCATCGGATGACCTCCGGTGGCCCGCGGCCCCGCGGCGGGCCGTAAGCTGTGCTCGCTTACCTGATCAGGCGGCTGTTCGCCGCCGCTGTGATGCTCGTGGTCATCGTGATGGTGGTCTTCGGCATCTTCTTCCTCGTCCCCAAGTGGGCGGGCGTGGACATCGCCTCGAGCTTCGTGGGCAAGCAGGCCGACCCGGCTGCGGTCGAGGCCGTCCGGCAGAAGCTGGGCCTGAGCGACCCGATCTACTCCCAGGTCTGGGAGTTCTTCAAGGGCATCTTCGCCGGTCGCACCTACTCCGGCGGCGGCGACGTCACGCACTGCGCCGCGCCCTGCTTCGGCTACTCCTTCCGCAGCGAGCAGGCCGTCTGGCCGGTGCTCACCGACCGCTTCCCGGTGACCCTGGGACTGGCGCTCGGTGCCGCCGTGCTGTGGCTGGTCATCGGTGTCTCGGCGGGTGTGCTCTCCGCGCTCAAGCGGGGCACCATCTGGGACCGCGGCGCGATGGTCGTCGCGCTGGCGGGCGTCTCCCTCCCCATCTACTTCACCGGTCTGCTCAGCCTGGCGATCTTCGCCTTCGGGCTGAAATGGATCGACGCGCAGTACGTGCCCCTGGACCAGAGCTTCAGCGGCTGGTTCGGCGGCATGATCCTGCCCTGGATCACCCTCGCCTTCCTGTACGCGGCGATGTACGCCCGGATCACCCGCGCCACCATGCTGGAGATCCTCGGCGAGGACTACATCCGCACCGCACGGGCGAAGGGCCTCAAGGAACAGGTCGTCATCGGCAAGCACGCCATGCGCTCCACGATGACCCCGATCCTGACCATGCTCGGCATGGACCTCGGCGCCCTCATCGGCGGCGCCATCCTGACGGAGTCGACGTTCAACCTGCCCGGCCTCGGCCGCGCGGTGCTCGACGCCATCAAGAACCAGGACCTGCCCATCATCCTGGGCGTCACCCTGATCACTTCTCTCGCCGTGCTGCTCGCCAACCTCGTGGTGGACATCCTGTACGCCGTGATCGACCCCCGAGTGAGGCTGACATGACCGAACTGAGCAAGAGCGGAGCAGCCCTGGGTGAGCCCACCGCCGCCTCCGCCGCGCCGACCTCCTTCCTGGAGGTGCGCGACCTCAAGGTGCACTTCCCGACCGACGACGGCCTGGTCAAGTCCGTCGACGGACTGAGCTTCACGCTGGAGAAGGGCAAGACCCTCGGCATCGTGGGCGAGTCCGGCTCCGGCAAGTCGGTGACCTCGCTCGGCATCATGGGCCTGCACACCGCCGGCCAGTACGGCAAGCGCAAGGCGCAGATCTCCGGCGAGATCTGGCTGGACGGTACCGAGCTGCTCTCCGCCGACCCCGACCACGTACGCAAGCTGCGCGGTCGCGAGATGGCGATGATCTTCCAGGACCCGCTGTCCGCGCTGCACCCGTACTACACGATCGGCCAGCAGATCGTGGAGGCGTACCGGATCCACCACGACGTCTCCAAGAAGGTCGCGAAGAAGCGCGCCGTCGAGATGCTCGACCGGGTCGGCATCCCGCAGCCTGACAAGCGGATCGACAGCTACCCGCACGAGTTCTCCGGCGGTATGCGTCAGCGCGCGATGATCGCGATGTCGCTGGTCAACAACCCCGAGCTGCTCATCGCGGACGAGCCGACGACCGCCCTGGACGTGACCGTCCAGGCGCAGATCCTCGACCTGATCCGGGACCTGCAGACGGAGTTCGGCTCCGCGGTCATCATCATCACCCACGACCTGGGCGTCGTCGCCGAGCTGGCCGACGACATCCTGGTGATGTACGGCGGCCGGTGCATCGAGCGCGGACCGGCCGAGAAGGTGTTCTACGAGCCCCGCCACCCCTACACCTGGGGCCTGCTGGGCTCGATGCCGCGGCTGGACCGTGAGCAGCAGGAGCGCCTGATCCCGGTCAAGGGTTCCCCGCCCTCGCTGATCAACATCCCGTCCGGCTGCGCCTTCAACCCGCGCTGCCCGTACGCGGACGTCCCCAAGGACAACGTCACCCGCACGGTCCGCCCCGAGCTGACCGAGGTCGGCAGCCAGCACTGGGCCGCCTGCCACATGACGCAGGAGCAGCGGGAGCGGATCTGGACCGAAGAGATTGCGCCGAAGCTGTGAGCGAGGACAAAGCGGTGACCATTCCTGCGCCGAGCGAAGGTGCCACCCTCACCAAGGACGCCGCCCCCGGCGAGACCCTGCTGAAGGTGACCGGGCTCCAGAAACACTTCCCGATCAAAAAAGGCCTGCTCCAGCGGCAGGTCGGCGCCGTGCACGCGGTCGACGGCCTCGACTTCGAGGTCAAGTCGGGTGAGACGCTGGGCGTCGTGGGCGAGTCGGGCTGCGGCAAGTCGACGATGGGCCGGCTGATCACCCGGCTGCTGGAGCCGACCGGCGGCAAGGTCGAGTTCGAGGGCAAGGACATCACGCACCTCGGGGTGGGCGGCATGCGTCCGCTGCGCCGCGATGTGCAGATGATCTTCCAGGACCCGTACTCCTCGCTGAACCCGCGCCACACCATCGGCACGATCATCAGCGCCCCCTTCAAGCTCCAGGGCGTCACGCCTCCGGGCGGGGTCAAGGCGGAGGTCCAGCGGCTGCTGTCGGTCGTGGGCCTCAACCCCGAGCACTACAACCGCTATCCGCACGAGTTCTCCGGCGGTCAGCGCCAGCGCATCGGCATCGCCCGCGCGCTCGCCCTGAAGCCGAAGCTGGTCGTGGCGGACGAGCCGGTCTCCGCGCTGGACGTGTCGATCCAGGCCCAGGTCGTCAACCTGCTGGACGACCTCCAGCAGGAGCTCGGCCTGACGTACGTGATCATCGCGCACGACCTCTCGGTGGTCCGGCATGTCTCGGACCGGATCGCGGTGATGTACCTCGGCAAGATCGTGGAGCTGGCCGACCGCGAGTCGCTGTACCGGGCGCCGATGCACCCGTACACCAAGGCGCTCATGTCCGCGGTGCCGATCCCGGACCCGCGGCGCAAGAACACCAAGAGCGACCGCATCCTGCTCAAGGGCGACGTGCCCTCGCCGATCTCCCCGCCCAGTGGCTGCCGGTTCCACACCCGGTGCTGGAAGGCGACGGAGATCTGCAAGACGACCGAGCCGGTGCTCGTCGAGCTGAAGCCCGGCCAGCAGGTCGCCTGCCACCACCCGGAGAACTTCGAGGACCAGGCCCCGCAGGACACGGTGCTGCTGACCGTGGCCAAGGAGGCGGCCGAGCTGGTCGCCGACGAGGTGCTGGCGGAGTCGGCGGAGACGTCGGCCGCGGTGGCGGCCGAGGTCGAGGAGATCGCGGAGGCCGCGGCGGAGTCCTCCGAGCCGGTCGGGACCGTCGAGTCTGCTGGGTCCACCGAGGCTCCGGCGGCGTCTTCGGGCGAGAGCCAGGAGTCAACCGACAAGTAGCGCATGACGAGTTGGCAAAGTCATGCACATGCCCGAACGGGAGAGTTCAGAGTCGTCCGTGTCCGACTTATCGGCACACGCTCGCAAGGGACGACAGATGAATCTCTCCCGTTCGGCACGTTTAGGGGCCCTCGCTACCGCGGCGGCCTCTTTCCTTGTCATAGCCGCCGCCCCCGCCCCAAGCCCCGGCGCGGCCGGCATAGGTGACCCCTACTTCCCGGACCTGGGCAACGGCGGCTTCGACGCCCGCCACTACGACCTCGGCGTGGCGTACAACCCGGACACCGACCGCCTCGACGGTCGTACGACCCTCACCGCCCGTGCCACCGAGAACCTCTCCTCCTTCGACCTGGACCTGCAGAAGCTGGAGGTCACGAGAGTCGAAGTGAACGGCAGACGCGCCCAGTTCACGCGCGACGGCGACGAACTGCGCGTCACCCCGCGCCAGTCCCTGCGCAAGGGCCGCGACTTCAAGGTCACCGTCACCTACGGCGGGGTTCCCGAACCCCTCAGCGGGCCCATCGTGTTCGGCTCCGACTACGGGTGGATGAAGACCACCGACGGCGTCTTCGTCGCCTGCGAACCCAACGCCGCCTCCACCTGGTTCCCCTCCAGCGACCACCCCTCCGACAAGGCCACCTACGACATCCGCATCAAGGCCCCCAAGGGCCTGACCGGTGTCTCCAACGGCCGGCTGGTGTCGACGTACGACAAGGGCGCCTCGACGTACACCCACTGGCGCGAGTCGAAGCCGATGGCGACCTACCTCGCGACGGCGACGATCGGGAAGTTCGACGTCAAGACGGGCCGGACCCCGGGCGGCATCCCGATCTACGTGGCCATCGACCCGGTGCTCGCCAACGGCAACAGCGTCGACGTGTACGCCGTCACGGCCGCCGCCACCGACTACTGGTCGCAGGTCTTCGGGCCCTATCCCTTCGAGGAGACCGGCGCGATCGTCGACGACATGCCGGAGGCGGGGTTCTCGCTGGAGGTGCAGTCCAAGCCGGTCTACTCCGCGGTGCGCAGCGAGACGACGATCGTGCACGAGCTGGCCCACCAGTGGTTCGGCGACTCGGTGAGCGTGGCGCAGTGGAAGGACATCTGGCTCAACGAGGGCTTCGCCACCTACGCCCAGTGGCTGTGGGCCGAGCACCAGGGCACCCGCACCGCGCACGACTCGTTCCTGGCCGGCTACAACTCCCGCCCCGCAGGCAACGCCTTCTGGCAGACCGTCGTCGGCGACCCGCAGCGCGACACCATGTTCGCGTCCGCGGTCTACCAGCGCGGCGCGATGACCCTCCAGGTGCTGCGCGAACGCATCGGTGACACCGCCTTCTTCAAGCTGCTGCCGGCCTGGACGAAGCTGCACCGCTACGGCAACGCGAACACGGCCGACTTCATCAGGCTCGCCGAGAAGGTCAGCGGACAGCAGCTCGACGACCTGTTCCAGACCTGGCTGTTCACCCCAGGGAAACCCTCCCTGTAACCCTTGCATCGAAAGGGAAGCACCCCGCGGCAGGTAAGAATATGGTGTGCTTCAGCAACTCTTCAGCCCCTCCGTCCAGCACACGCTCGACCTCGTCGGCATCTTCGTGTTCGCCATCTCCGGCGCGCTGCTCGCGGTCCGCAAGAACTTCGACGTCTTCGGCATCGCCGTGCTCGCCGAGGTCACCGCGCTGGGCGGAGGGATCTTCCGGGACGTGATCATCGGGGCGGTGCCCCCGGCCGCGTTCACGGACCTCGGGTACTTCACCACCCCGCTCTTCGCCGCGCTCCTCGTCTTCTTCCTCCATCCCCATGTGGAGCGCATCCAGCTCGGCGTGAACACCTTCGACGCGGCCGGACTCGGCCTGTTCTGTGTCACGGGCACGACCAAGGCGTACGACTACGGCCTCAACCTCACCGCGTCGGCGGCCCTGGGCCTGGCCACCGCGGTCGGCGGCGGTGTGCTGCGGGACGTGCTCGCCAACGAGACGCCCTCGCTGCTGCGCTGGGACCGCGACCTGTACGCGGTCCCGGCGATCGTCGGCGCCGCCATCGTCGTCCTGTGCATCCGCTACGACGCCCTCAACCCGTACACCAGCGGGCTCGCGGTCGTCACCGCCTTCGCCCTGCGCCTGCTCGCGATGAAGTACCACTGGCGAGCGCCGCGTGCGTGGAACCGGCGTTCGACGGTGAGCGAGGAGTAGCGGTTCCCCGGCCGGTCCCGAGGCCGTTGCCCAGGCCCAGTTCCTCGGTCAGCCAGCGGAACGCCGGTACCACCTGCGGCCGCCACAGCGCCATGGTGTGCCCGCCCGCGCTCTTCGGGATGTACACCACGTGCACGGTCGTCGGGGCCTTCGCGATCTGTTCGAGGGCCACGCCTGCCTCGTAACCGTCGTGCGGCTGACCGGAGATGTAGAGCGCGATCCGGGGCGGGGTACGGGCCCCGCGCAGCAGCAGGTACGGGTTGTTGGCGATCCGCAGCCGCGGGTTCTGCGCGGCCAGCGAATTGCGTTCGCCGATCGGGTCGTTGTAGCCGGACATGCTGACCGCCGCCCGGTAGCGGTCGGGGTGGGCGATGGCGAGCTTGGCCGCGCAGTGACCGCCCGCGGAGTATCCGGCGACCGCCCAGTCAGCCGGAGCGGGGGCGGCCCGGAAGTTGTCCGTCACCATCTTCGGCACGTCGACGCTGAGCCAGGTGTCGGCGTTCACCGTGCCCGTGATGTTGGCGCAGCCGGTGTCCACGCCGGCCAGCAGGTTGGTGCGCGGGGCGACCAGGATGAAGGGCGCCACCCTGCCGTCCCGCATCAGCGGCGCGAGCTGCTTCTCGGCGTGCAGGGACCCGAACCAGGCCTTCGCCGAGCCGGGGTAGCCCGGCAGCAACTCGACCACGGGGAACCGGCGGTGGCGGTAGGCGGGCTTGTCGTACTGCGGCGGCAGCCAGACGTAGACCTCGGCGTTCACGCCCGACACCCGGCCCTTGAGCTGGGTCTCCCGGACGCCGTCGGACAGGGGCGTGAACCGCTGCACCACCCTGGGCAGTCGCGTCAGCGCGATGCCGCCCGTGCCGTCGGCACCGAGGTTCGCGGCCTGCTGCACATGGTCGCCCGTGCCGAGCAGGTCGGCCCAGTTGTCGTACAGGTTGTTCTCGTTGTTGACCAGCGTGAACACCAGGGCGACCGCCGTGCCCTGGGCGAACAGCACCATCAGGACGCGCGCGGCGGCACGCAGGGCCCGCGGCCCGCGCAGCCGCGACCACAGCGCGAGCGGAAGGACGACGGCGACGACGGACAGCACGATCAGCGTGTAGAGGAACGCGGTCCCGGTAAGGCTCATGCCCCTATAGAGGCCGAGGCCGTGACCCCGGTTTACGGACGAGTACGGACACTTACCAGGAAATTGCCTCCTTCTCACCGTGATGGCCCAGAGCTCGCCCAAGAGAAAAGCTACCGCTTAGTAGTCACCCGTTGTACGGTTCAGACATGTCAGACGCAGCTTCCGCGCAGGCCGTCCGGGCCACGGTCGGCGACAGCGAGTTCGACCGGGCCACCGCCCCGACCCGGCGCGCGCCCGGTGTCTACGACGTCGACCTCTCCGCCGGCTGGACGGTGTTCGGCGCCCTCAACGGCGGCTATCTGCTGGCCGTCCTCGGCCGCACGCTCGCGGACGCCCTGCCGCACAGCGACCCGTTCACGATCTCGGCGCACTACCTGACCGCCTCCCGGCCGGGCCCCGCGGTCGTCCGCACGGACCTCGTCCGCACCGGCCGCACCCTCTCCACCGGCCAGGCCTCCCTCTTCCAGTACGACGACGAGGGCCGAGAGGTCGAGCGCATCCGCGTCCTCGCCTCCTACGGCGACCTGGACGCGCTGCCCGACGACGTCCGTACGGCGGCCGAGCCGCCCGCGTTCCCGCCGATGGAGCACTGCTTCGGCCCCGAGGACGGCCCGGCCCCGGCCGCCGAAACCTCGGCCATCGCCGACCGGCTGATGCTCAAGCTGGACCCCGCCACCCTGGGCTGGGCGCTCGGCGCGCCCTCCGGCAAGGGCGAGATGCGGTCCTGGTTCGGGCTCGCCGACGGCCGGGACCCCGACCCGTTCTCCCTCCTGCTCGCGGTGGACGCACTACCGCCGACAGCTTTCGAGATCGGCCTGTCCGGCTGGGTCCCGACCGTCGAGCTGACCGTCCACGTCCGCTGCCGCCCGGCCCCCGGCCCGCTGCGTGTCTCCATCACCACCCGCAACCTCGCCGGCGGCTTCCTGGAGGAGGACGCCGAAGTCTGGGACGGCGCCGACCGGTTGGTCGCCCAGTCCCGCCAACTCGCCCGGGTCAAGCTCGGCTGAGCGGCTCCGCGGACCGCTTCTGTCACGGGCTTGTACCAGCGAGTAGCGCGCGCCGATGTGTGAAGTGGCAGGTCAGTGGCGTGAGTTGAGATCCTTTTTACCTGATTGACAGGCCGAGGACAGTGCGGCCCCAAGGAAGGCCTAAGCGCCGTTGATTGAGTTCTCGCCTCAGGACTCCCTCATCTTCCTTGGAGTTGTTTCTCATGAACCGTGTGCGTCTCGTCCCGGCAGTGGCTCTGCTGGCGCTCTCGCCCTTCGCCCTGGCGGCCTGCGGTTCGAGCGACTCGTCGTCGTCCTCGAACAGCGGCAACTCCGGTCAGCAGCAGTCCTGTCAGCAGCCCTCGGGCGCGCCGACCGGCAACGCGTCGGGCCGCCCGAGCGGGGCGCCCTCCGGTGCTCCCACGGGCACGGCGGTGCCGTCCGGCAATCCGTCGGGCAACCCCTCCGGCATGCCGAGCGGAGCGCCCGGCGGCGGCCAGGGCGGCGGCCCCGGCGGAGGCGGCCAGGGCGGCTGCGGCGGCGGGGTGGGCGGGGCCGGCGGTGGTGCGCCCAGCGGGGCGCCGAGCGGCGCTCCGAGCTCGCAGGCCACGAAGAGCTGACCCGAGCGGTCGTACGACAGAAGCGGCGCTCCCGGTGAACGGGGGTGCCGCTTCCGTGTGTTGGGGGCTCAGTCGAGCCAGTGCATGCGGCCGACGTTGATCAGCCGCAGCCGGCGGGTCACGATCTGGGTGGCCTGCTCCAGCTCCTTCGAGGCGTCCGGGGACTCCAGTGCCTCCAGGAACAGACAGGCCGTGATCAGCATCTGGTCGACATACAGGTTGGCCAGCATCAGCAGGTCGTCGTCGCTCCAGCCCGCCGCCTCCGGGTCCTTGGCGATCTCGGCCTTCACCTCTTCGGCGAACCGGGCCAGTTGGTCCCGGATGGCCTCGCGCACCGGCTGGACCCCGCCGTGCCGCTCACGGGCGACGAACCGGACGTGGGCGGGGTGCGCGGCCACGTACGCGGCGATCAACTCGACGGCGCGCACGATGCGTTCGTCGCTGTCGCCGGCCGTGGAGACCGTCGCCCGAACCATCGGATGCAGGCTGCCGAGCGCTTCCTCGACCAGGGCCACACCGAGGTCGGCGGTGGAGCGGAAGTGCCGGTAGAAGGCGGTCGGGGCGACGCCGACGGCCCGGGTGACCTCGCGCAGGCCCAGGCTGCTCAGGCTCTGCTCCGCCAGCAGGGCGAGCGCCGCGTCCAGGAGCGCCTGCCGGGTCTTCTGCTTCTGGGCCTGCCGGATGCCGAGGGTGTGACTCATGTCATCCAGTTAACAACCGTTCTCCGGAATTGAAAAGTCGCCGGGAGCGCTAGACTCTGTAGTCAGTGAACAAGTGTTACTACAACCGTTCACCGAAACGTAACGAGAGACGCCCCCAGGTGTCTCGGAGGGGGATCCGTCCCATGCTGTTCCTCGTCGCCGCACTCATGCTGCTCGGTGTCGTGCTCGGCACCGTGGCCCACGCACCGCTGGCCCTGTCCGCCGCCGTGGCCGCCGGCATCGCCGTCTGGCTGGGCATCTTCGCGCTCCGCGAGCGCCACGGCCGGCGTCACACCTCGGCCAACTGACCGTCCGTACCGACTTCCAGGAGCTGAGCACGATGCAACTGACCGCACCGGCCGACGGCCGTACCACCACCCCGCGCACCGCCGCCCGTGACGCCGACGGCATGGCCGTCGCGTCCTTCATCCTCGGCCTTCTCGGCCTCCTCGTCCTGAACCTGTTCCTGGGCCCGATCGCGATCGTCCTGGCCCTCGTGTCCCTGTGGCGCGGCACGACCCGCAAGGGACGCGCCTACCTGGGTCTGGCCCTCGGTGTGGCGGACCTGGCGGTCCTCGCCATCACGATGGCGGTCTCCAACACGATCTCCTGGAGCCTGTGAGCAGCGTTCGGACAAGCGTGCCCCGCACGGCCGCAGTTACCCACCGGTCGAGTCGACCGCGGTGCCCCTCGGTTCCACGGCGGAGCCCCCCGTAGAATCGTCTTCACCATGGCATACCTCGACCACGCCGCGACCACCCCGATGCTTCCCGAGGCAGTAGAGGCGATGACGGCCCACCTGAGCATCACGGGCAACGCCTCCTCCCTCCACGCTTCCGGCCGCAAGGCCCGCCGCTCGGTCGAGGAAGCCCGCGAGGCGCTCGCCGAATCGCTCGGCGCCCGCCCCAGCGAGGTGGTGTTCACCTCCGGCGGCACCGAGGCCGACAACCTCGCGGTGAAGGGCCTGTACTGGGCCCGCCGCGACGCCGACCCGGCCCGCACCCGCGTCCTGGCCAGCCCCGTCGAGCACCACGCCGTCCTGGACGCCGTCCACTGGCTCGGCGAGCACGAGGGCGCCACCGTCGAGTACCTGCCGGTCGACTCCTACGGCCGCGTCCACCCCGAGGCCCTGCGCGAGGCGATCGCCCGCAACCCCGACGACGTGGCCCTGGCCACCGTGATGTGGGCCAACAACGAGATCGGCACCGTCTCGCCGGTCCGTGAACTGGCCGAGGCGGCACAGGAGTTCGGGGTCCCGCTGCACTCCGACGCGGTCCAGGCCTTCGGCCAGGTGGCGGTCGACTTCGCCGCCTCCGGACTCGCCGCGATGACGGTCTCGGGCCACAAGATCGGCGGCCCCTACGGCATCGGCGCGCTGCTCCTGGGCCGCGAGTACACCCCCGTCCCCGTCCTGCACGGCGGTGGCCAGGAGCGCCATGTCCGCTCGGGCACCCTCGACGTCCCGGCGATCGCCTCCTTCGCGGTGGCGGGACGCCTCGCCGCCGAGCAGCGCGAGTGGTTCACGCGGGAGATCGGCGCCCTGCGCGACAGTCTGGTCGAGGCGGTGCGTACGGCGGTCCCGGACGCGATCCTCGGGGGTGACCCGCAGGACCGGCTGCCGGCCAACGCCCACTTCACGTTCCCCGGTTGCGAGGGCGACTCGCTGCTTCTGCTGCTGGACGCCCAGGGCATCGAGTGCTCCACCGGCTCGGCCTGCACCGCGGGCGTCGCCCAGCCCAGCCACGTCCTGCTGGCCACCGGCACCGACCCGGACCTGGCCCGCGGCACCCTGCGCTTCTCCCTCGGCCACACCTCCACGGAGGCCGACGTGGAGGCGGTGGCCAAGGCGATCGGCCCGGCGGTGGAGCGGGCCCGCGCCGCCGGACTGACCTGACAGGACCGCTCCCGCTAGCTCTCCGTCACCATGAGGGAGGCCATCATGCCCTCGTCCTCGTGCTGCAGGAGATGGCAGTGGAGCATGTACATATAGGTGTCGTCGGAGAAGTCCGTGAACTCCATGGCGATCTCGATGCTGCCGCCGCCGACCACCTCGTAGGTGTCGTACCAGCCGAGCTGGACACCGGTGGGATCCTCGCCGTTGACGGAGATCAGCTGATACGGCACGTCGTGCAGGTGGAACGAGTGTTCCAACTGGGTGGCGTTCTGGATCGTCCAGATCTCCTTCGCGCCGACCGTCGTACTGATCATCGCCATCGCGGCCATGGTCGTGCCCGCCGACCCGTTGATCAGCATGGTGGCGCCGTTCTGGCCCAGCGTGATCGTCCGGGCGGTGAAGTCGCTGGTGTCGTACCGCTCGATGGTGTTGAGGGTGCTGGGCAGGTCGTCCGGAGTGTCGGTGCCGCTCGCCGTCACCGCGAGGACGTCGTACGTGCCGCTGCCGCCGCGGATCCAGCCGGTGGTGACCACGGCCTGCAGGGTGGCGTCCGCGGAGAGGTCCATGACGAACTCGGCACGGGCGCCGGCCACCAGGCGGATCGTGGTCACCTCGGTGGCCGCGGTCAGGTAGCCCTGGTCGGTGCTGATCTGCGTGAGGGTGCCGCCGTCGCTGCGCTGGATCGTGATGATGTCGGACGGCGAGGCGTTCAGGGCGCGGAACCGGGTCCGCGTCTTGGTGGCGGTGAAGGTGAGGGTGGTGTCGTCCACGTTGGTCCCGTTGAGCAGGAGGGGGAACGCCGTGGTGCTCAGCCGGTAGCCGGCCGCGTCGTACTTGATGTCCCCGTCGGTGTCCACGGCGAGGGACTGGAAGATGAGCGGGACGTCGTCGACGCCGTAGTCGCTGGGCAGCGCGGCGGACGCGTCCGTGGAGTCCTCGACGATGATCATCCCGGCCAGGCCGTGCACGGCCTGCTTGGCGGTGGTGCCCAGCGCGTGCGGGTGGTACCAGAGCGTGGTCGCCGGGTCCTTGACCGTGAACGAGGGCGACCAGGTCTCGCCGTCCGCGAACGCGACCTGCGGGCCGCCGTCCATCTTCGGCGGCACGTGGGCGCCGTGGAAGTGGACCGTCGTGTCCTCGCCGATGTTGTTGGTGATGTTGAGGACGACCGCGTTGCCGTTGGTCCACTTCAGGGTGGGGCCCAGGAAGTCCTGGTTGTAGCCCATCGTGGTGCTGGTGACCCCCGAGATCACCTCGTGCGTGCCGGTCTTGGCCTCCAGGGTGAAGGTGGTGGTGCTGTCGGCGGTGGTGCCTTCCAGGAGGTCCGGGACGGTCAGGGTCGCGGTGCTGGTGGCCGCGCCCGCCTTGTTCCCCTTCGCGTCGGTCAGCAGCGAGAAGGTCGTGCCGGCCGCCGCGACCGCCGCGAGGCCCGCGGCGCCCGCCATGCCGCCGAGGAACTTGCGGCGGTGGACGCCCTTGCCGCCCCTGCCCCTGCTCGTCTTGGTGTGCTCGGTCTTGGCCTGGCCCGCCTTGCGGTGGACGCCCTTGTCGCTTCGGCCCGTGCCGGTGCCGGGCTCTGTGGAGTCAGTCATGGCGGGGATGTTTGACCTAAGGGCTGTGTAAGAACTGGGGCGAACTTAGGGGGCAGCCCCGCAGCCTGTGCGACAGCCGTGATCAAGAACTCTCCGTCAACTCCCTTGAGGGAAGGCCAAGTTGATGCGGCGCAGCTCGCGCCGCGGAGGCGGGACGCAACGGACACATGAAGCGCGGAGGCCACGCACAACATTACGATTGCATCACTGACGGAACCCGAGGTCAGGCCTGTTCGGCCCGTCGCACGAGCCCCATGTAACGGTCCCAGTCCCAGTGGGTCCCCGGGTCCGTGTGGTCCGTCCCCGGCACCTCCACGTGCCCGATGACGTGCTCCCGGTCGACGGGTATTCCGTACCGCTCGCAGATGTTCGCCGTCAGGCGCGCGGAGGCCGCGTACATCGCGTCCGTGAAGTCCTGCGGGCGGTCCACGAAGCCCTCGTGCTCGATGCCCACACTGCGTTCGTTGAACTCCCTGTTGCCCGCGTGGTACGCCACGTCCAGCTCGCGGATCATCTGCGTGACGTCACCGTCCTTACGGACGATGTAGTGGGCCGCGGCCTGGTGAGCCGGGTCCTGGAAGACCTTGACCGCGCTCGCGTAACTGCCCTGGGTGACATGGATGATCACCCGGTCTATCGCGTAGTCGTCCGGCCGGTCCGCCCACCGGAAGTTCTCCGAGGAGGCCGCCACCCACAGCGCGCCCCTGAAGTCCACCGCCCCCTCGACGCGCGGCTTCCGGACCCCGGGCAGCCGCCACCACAGGTGAGCCAGCTCACCGCGGGCCAGCACGGCCGTGCCGACGGCCGCCGCGGCCCCGCCGACCAGCAGTGCCCGCCGCCCGATGCGCCGGTCCTTGTCGCTCTCGCTCGCCCCCATGTGATCCACAACGGATACTCGCGGGCTCCGGTTCCCGCGGCCCCTTACCCTTGAAGGGCTATGACTGACATCCCGCAGCGCCCCCTCCGTGTCCTGGCCGCCATGTCCGGCGGCGTGGACTCCGCCGTCGCCGCCGCGCGCGCCGCCGAAGCCGGCCACGACGTGACCGGCGTCCACCTCGCGCTCTCCGCGAACCCGCAATCGTTCCGCACGGGCGCGCGGGGCTGTTGCACCATCGAGGACTCGCGCGACGCCCGCCGTGCCGCCGACGTCATCGGCATCCCGTTCTACGTCTGGGACCTCGCCGACCGCTTCCGCGAGGACGTCGTCGAGGACTTCGTCGCCGAGTACGAGGCGGGGCGCACCCCGAACCCGTGTCTGCGCTGCAACGAGAAGATCAAGTTCGCCGCCCTCCTCGACAAGGCGCTCGCCCTCGGCTTCGACGCCGTCTGCACCGGCCACTACGCCAAGGTGCTCGTGCACGCGGACGGCACGCGCGAGCTGCACCGCGCCTCCGACATGGCCAAGGACCAGTCCTACGTCCTCGGGGTGCTGGACGACCGGCAGTTGGCGCACGCGCTCTTCCCGCTGGGCGACACCCTCACGACCAAGGACGAGATCCGTGCCGAGGCCGAGCGCCGCGGCCTCGCGGTCGCCAAGAAGCCCGACTCGCACGACATCTGCTTCATCGCCGACGGCGACACCCAGGGCTTCCTCGCGAACCGCCTGGGCAAGGCCGAGGGCGACATCGTCGACGAGTCCGGCGCGGTCGTCGGCTCGCACGAGGGCGCGTTCGGCTTCACCATCGGCCAGCGCAAGGGCCTGCGCATCGGCACCCCGGCCCCCGACGGCAAGCCGCGCTACGTCCTGGACATCTCGCCGGTGGACAACACGGTGACGGTCGGCCCGGCCGCCGCCCTCGACGTCAGCGCGCTCACCGCGATCAGGCCCCGCTGGTGCGGCACCGCACCGACCGGACCCGGCACCTACACGGCCCAGCTCCGCGCCCACGGCGGCGAGACGGAGGTCGACGCCGAACTCGTCGACGGCTCCCTGGAGGTCACCTTCAGGGAGCCGGTCCGCGGCGTCGCCCCGGGCCAGGCGATCGTCCTGTACGACGGCACCCGCGTCGTCGGCTCCGCGACCATCGCGTCGACCGTCCGGACGGCGGAGGCCGCGGGCGTCAGCCGATGACCTCGACGTCGTAGAAGCAGAGGTGGTCCTTGATCTCGGCGACGTCGGACTTGGGGTCGGGGTAGGCCCACACCAGGTCCGGCGCGTCCGGCAGGGACCAGTAGGAGGCGGTGCCCTTGAAGGGGCACACGGTGTGCGACTCGGAGGGCGTGAGGAGATCGAGCCGGACGTCCTCGGCGGGGATGTAGTAGCGCACCGGGGAGCCGGTCTCGTGCAGGACGAGGGGCCGGTCGCTCTCGGCCAGAATCAGATCGCCGTGCACCACGCGCACGCGCTGGTCGCTCTTCTCGATGGTGATCGTGTGTCCAGTAGCCATACAGGGATGACAGCGGCGGGGGCCGGGTTGTTCCCGCCTACCCTTGCTTCATGCGAATCTGCGTCTTCCTCTCCGCCGCCGACCTCGACGACCGCTACACGCGCCCCGCGCGCGAGTTCGCGGAACTGCTGGGCAAGGGCGGTCACACGCTCGTGTGGGGCGGTTCGGACACCGGTCTGATGAAGGTGGTCGCCGACGGTGTGAAGGAGGCCGGCGGACGGCTCGTCGGCGTCTCCGTCGACTTCCTGGCGGCGATGGTGCACCCCGGCGCCGACGAGATGGTGATCGCGAAGGACCTCGCCGAGCGCAAGAGGCTGCTCCTGGAGAAGGCCGACGCCGTGGTGATCATGGTGGGCGGCACCGGAACGCTCGACGAGGCCACCGAGATCCTGGAGCTGAAGAAGCACGGCCACACCGACAAGCCGGTCGTGCTGCTCAACACCGCGGGCTTCTACGACGGCCTGAAGGAACAGTTCCGCCGCATGGAGACCGAGGGCTTCCTGCCGCTGCCCCTGACCGACCTGGTGTTCTTCGCCGAGGAGCCGGTGGGCGCGCTCGCCTACCTGGAGGAGTCGGCCGGCACGCGGTGATGCGAGCATGGCGGGCATGGCTACCCATGTGATCACCGGAGCGGGCTCCGGCATCGGCGCGGCCGTCGCCCGCCGCCTCCACACGCGCGGGGACGACCTCGTGCTGCACGCGCGCGACGCCGGCCGGGCGAAGGAACTGGCGGCGGAGTTCCCCGGCGCCCGGACGCTCGTCGGCGACCTGGCCGACCCCGACAAGCTGTCCTGGGCCTTCTCGCACCAGTCGCTGCCGGACCGCGTGGACTCGCTGCTGCACATCGCCGGCGTGGTCGACCTGGGCCCGGTCGGCGACCTCACCCCCAAGTCCTGGCGCCACCAGCTCAACGTCAACCTCGTCGCGCCCGCCGAACTGACCCGCCACTTCCTGCCCCAACTCCGCGCCGCCCGCGGCCAGGTGCTCTTCGTCAACTCCGGCGCGGGACTGCGGGCGAGCGCCGACTGGTCCGCGTACGCCGCCTCCAAGCACGGACTCAAGGCCCTCGCCGACTCGCTGCGGCACGAGGAGCACGGCAACGGCGTCCGGGTCACCTCCGTCTACCCGGGCCGCACGGCGAGCCCGATGCAGGCCAAGGTGCACCAGCAGGAGGGCAAGGAGTACGACGCGTCGCAGTGGATCGACCCGGAGTCGGTCGCGACGACCATCCTGACGGCGCTCGACCTGCCCAGGGACGCGGAGATCAACGACCTGACGGTACGGCCGGGGCACTGACCTCCGCCGACCGATTCCGTGGGCCCGTCCGGATTCCGTAGTCTTCGCTGGTGAGTCAAAACAGCCAGTTCATGTTCGGTGCGGCCACCGGCGTCGGTTCGATGCCGGGCGAGGACGCGCGCGAGGCCGCCAAGACCGTCACCGGGTCCCTGGACGACTTCCCGTTCCTCGCCGAGCTGCCCGCCCGCGGCCCCGGCGCCGACATGATCGGGCGGACCGCGGGCCTGCTCGTCGAGTTGTACGCGCGCGTGGAGCCCAGCGGCTGGCGGCTCGGGGACCGGCCGGGCCGGGACACCAAGCGCGCCCAGTCCTGGCTCGGCGAAGACCTCGACGCCCTGGAGGAGTTCACCCAGAGGTACGAGGGCCCGCTGAAGGTGCAGGCCGTCGGCCCGTGGACGCTGGCCGCCGCGCTGGAGCTGCGCAACGGCGAGGCCGTGCTCTCCGATCCCGGCGCCTGCCGCGACCTCGCCGCCTCGCTCGCCGAGGGCCTGCGGTCACACCTGGAGGAGGTCGGGCGCCGCATCCCGGGCGCCCAGGTGACCCTCCAGCTCGACGAGCCCTCGATCACCGCCGTCCTGCGCGGCCAGGTGCGGTCCGCCAGCGGCTACCGCACCCACCGGGCCGTGGACCGCCAGCTCGTCGAGGCCACCCTCCGCGATGTCGTCGGCGTGCACGCGGACGGACCCGTCGTGGTCCACTCCTGCGCCCCCGACGTCCCGTTCGCCCTGCTGCGCCGGGCGGGCGCGGCGGCCGTCTCCTTCGACCTCTCGCTCCTCACCGAGCGTGACGACGACGTGATCGGCGAGGCGGTGGAAGCGGGCGCCCGGCTCTTCGCCGGTGTCGTGCCCGGCACGGACGCCCGATTGTCGGACCCGGCCGGTAGCGTCATGGGTGTCAGGACGTTGTGGCGCAGGCTGGGGCTGTCGCCGGGGCTTCTCGCGGAGGCGGTCACGGTGACCCCGGCGTGCGGACTCGCGGGCGCTTCCCCGGAGTACGCGCGCAAGGCGCTCGCCCACTGCGTCCAGGCGGCGAGATCCCTCGCGGACAACCCTGAGTAACGGGAGGACAACACGGTGGCCGGCGACAAGCAAGCGGAGACGACGGTGCCCGCACAGGCACGGGAGAAGCACGCGCAACTCGCTGAGCAGATCGAGGAGCACCGCTTCCGGTACTACGTGAACGACGCCCCGGTCGTCAGCGACGCGGAGTTCGACAAACTCCTGCGCTCCCTCGAGGCGTTGGAGAAGGAGTACCCGGAGCTGCGGACGCCGGACTCGCCGACGCAGAAGGTCGCGGGCGCCTACGAGACCGAGTTCACGTCGGTCGTGCACCGCTCCCGGATGCTCTCCCTCGACAACGCCTTCAGCGAGGAGGAGTTGGCGGCGTGGGCCGAGCGCGTCGCCAAGGACGTCGGCACGACCGACTACCACCTGCTGTGCGAGCTGAAGGTCGACGGCCTCGCCGTCAACCTCACCTACGAGCACGGCCGCCTCACGCGCGCGGCGACCCGCGGCGACGGCCGCACGGGCGAGGACATCACGCCCAACGTCCGCACGATCGCCGAGATCCCGGACCGGCTGCACGGCGACCGGGTCCCGGACGTGGTGGAGATCCGCGGCGAGGTCTACTTCCCGATGGAGAAGTTCGAGGAGCTCAACGCCCGCCTGGTCGAGGCCGGCGACAAGCCCTTCGCCAACCCCCGTAACGCGGCGGCGGGTTCGCTGCGCCAGAAGGACCCGCGCGTCACCGCCACCCGCCCGCTGCACATGGTCGTCCACGGCATCGGCGTCCTGGAGGGCTTCGACGGCCTCACCCGCCTCTCCCAGGCCTACGACCTCCTCAAGACCTGGGGCCTGCCCACCTCCCCGCACAACAAGGTGGTCGAAGGCCTCGACGGCGTACGGGAGTTCATCGCGTACTACGGCGAGAACCGGCACTCCGTCGAGCACGAGATCGACGGTGTGGTCGTCAAGCTCGACGAGATCCCGCTCCAGGGCCGCCTCGGCTCGACCTCGCGCGCGCCGCGCTGGGCGATCGCGTACAAGTACGCGCCCGAGGAGGTCAACACCAAGCTCATCAACATCCGTGTCGGTGTGGGGCGTACGGGCCGGGTCACGCCCTACGCCCAGGTCGAGCCGGTGACGGTGGCCGGCTCGGAGGTCGAGTTCGCCACCCTGCACAACCAGGACGTGGTCAAGGCCAAGGGCGTCCTCATCGGCGACACCGTGGTGCTGCGCAAGGCCGGTGAGGTCATCCCGGAGATCCTCGGCCCGGTCGTCGACCTGCGCGACGGCAGCGAGCGGGAGTTCGTGATGCCGGCCGAGTGCCCCGAGTGCGGTACGGCACTGCGGCCGATGAAGGAGGGCGACATCGACCTCCGCTGCCCGAACGCCCGTGCCTGCCCCGCCCAGTTGCGCGAGCGGGTCTTCTACCTCGCCGGTCGAAAAGCGCTCGACATCGATCACTTCGGGTATGTGGCCGCGGCGGCCCTCACCAACCCGCTGGAGCCGGCCGACCCGCCGCTGCGGGACGAGGGCGACCTGTTCGACCTCACCATCGAGCAGTTGCTGCCCATCAGGGCCTACGTCCTCGACCAGGACAGCGGACTGCCCAAGCGGGACCCGAAGACCGGCGAGGAGAAGATCGCCACGGTCTTCGCCAACCAGCAGGGCGAGCCGAAGAAGAATGCCCTCGCGATGCTGGAGACCATCGCGGCGGCCAAGGAGAGCCCGCTCGCCCGTGTTCTCACCGGTCTGTCGATCCGGCACGTCGGCCCGGTCGCCGCCGAGGCGCTGGCGCGCAACTTCCGCTCGATCGACCGTATCGAGCAGGCCACCGAGCAGGAGTTGACGGACACCGACGGTGTCGGGTCGATCATCGCCGCCTCGCTCAAGGAGTGGTTCGCCGAGGACTGGCACCAGGAGATCCTGCGCAAGTGGAGGGCGGCCGGCGTCCGCATGGAGGACGAGGTCTCCGACGAGGACGAGGGGCCGCGTCCGCTCGAAGGACTGACCGTCGTCGTCACCGGCACCCTCGACCACTTCACCCGGGACGGCGCCAAGGAGGCCCTCCAGGAACGCGGAGCGAAAGTGACCGGTTCTGTTTCGAAGAAGACGGCTTTCGTGGTTGTGGGTGACAATCCTGGTTCGAAGTACGACAAGGCGATGCAGCTGAAGGTCCCCGTTCTGAACGAGGACGGCTTCACCGTCCTGCTGGAACAGGGACCCGAAGCGGCGGCCGAAGTCGCGCTTCCCACAGAGGAGTAGCGGTTGAAGGCCACCCGATCGGCGCATACCAGATGCATACGGGTGGCCGGGTCGCATTCGGGCAACCGTGGTCGACCGCTGCCCGTGGAAGCCTTCTGCGGCCTACTGTTGAGATGTGCGCCTGCCGTGCCCAGCTGCGGTCGGGGCAACCTCGTGCTCCTGGTGAGCAAGGGGAAGGGTTTTCCGACGCGGATCCGCTGACGGATGTCGGACAGCGGACCGCGTGGCGTGGGCACCGCCGGCTGTGAGAGGGACGGGAATGGAACCGACCGAGAGCGCCGCCCCGGACTCACGGCTGCGCCGACGCCTGACCAGCGGCGTCTGGCGGGGGAGCCGCCTGGGCGGACGGTCCTCGGCGCGTCCCGGCGTGGAAGGGCGGGCCGGCGGACAGTTCACCGTGCCCGACGGACGCGGCCCCGGCCACTCCTCCGCACTGCAGGACGCCGAAGCCGAACGCCAACTGTCCTGGCCCGCGCTGCCCGCGGCGGTCGTCGCGGCCGCCGCCTTCGTCCTCGGCGCCGGCTTCTACCGGGCGTTCACCGACGACCACGCGCTCTTCCCGTCCGGCACCGTCGGCTGGGCCCTGGCGGTACTGACCGGCATCATCGTCGGCCACCTGGTCATGCTCGGCCGCGCCCGCTGGTGGGGCGGCACCGGCTCGGGCGCCGCCCTGACCCTCGCCGTCCTGCTGCTGTACGGCTGGGTGCCCGCCGGCATGGTCAGCCTCACCGTCGTCGTGCTGGTCGGCATAGCCCGGCGCAACCGCTGGCGCCAGGGCGTGCTGCACGGCGCGGTGGACATCCTCGGCATCGGCGCCGGCGCGCTCGTGCTGGGCGCCTTCGGACGGGTGCCGTCGGTCGAGCGGCCCTGGAACCCGGAGCACTGGACGGTCTACGCCGCCCCCCAAGTGGTGCTGGTCGCCGCCGCCTACCTCCTCGTCACCCGAGCCCTGCTCTGGTACCTGCACGCCCCGCACCGCGGCGGACTGCCCACCGTCGCCCGCACCGCCCTGGTCAGACAGGGCCTGGTCGTGATCGCGCTGCTCGGCATCGCCCCGCTGGTCTGCGTGGTCGCCGCCGCCCAGCCGGTGCTGCTGCCGCTGTTCGCCATCCCGCTGATCGCCCTCGACTCCACCCTGTGGATAGCCCGCGCCCGGGCCGAGGAGCAGCTGCGTGACCCGCTGACCGGGCTGCCCAACCGCCAGTGGCTCCTGGAGCGCATCTGGACCGCGCTGGACGACGCCGAGCGCATCGGCGCCCGCGCCGCCCTGATGCTCATCGACCTGGACCGCTTCCGGTCCGTCAACGACACCCTGGGCCATCTCGCCGGTGACCGGCTGCTGTTGCAGATAGCGGACCGGCTGCGGGTGGCGCTGCCCCGCGGCGCCGAGGCCGCCCGGCTCGGCGGCGACGAGTTCGCCGTCCTCCTGCCGGTCGCCGACTCCACGACCTCCGCGACCCGGGTCGCCCGCAACCTGGTCGCCGCCCTCTCCTCCCCGCTCGACCTCGACGGGCTCACCCTCGTCCTGGAGGCCAGCGCGGGCGTCGCCGTCTTCCCCGACCACGCGCTGGACGCCGAGGGGCTGCTGCGGCGGGCGGACGTGGCGATGTACCAGGCGAAGCGGGACCGTACGGGCGTCGAGGTCTACGAGTCCAAGCGGGACTCCAACACCCCGGACCGGCTCGGGCTGCTGGGCGATCTGCGCCGCGCCCTGGACGCGCACGAGGTGCAGCTGCACTACCAGCCCAAGGTCCGTTTCGACGGTCAGGTGGCCGGCCTGGAGGCGCTCGTCCGCTGGGTGCATCCCGAGCGCGGCAAGGTCCCGCCGGACGAGTTCATAGCGATCGCCGAGTCCTCGGGGCTGATGCCCCATCTCACGGAGTACGTACTGGACACGGCGCTCGCGCAGGTGGCCAGGTGGCGGGCGCAGGGGCTGTTCGTGCCGGTGGCGGTCAACGTCTCGCCGCGTGACGTCCACACGCCCGGGTTCGCGGGCTCGGTCGCCGCACGCCTGGCCCGGCACGGGGTCCCGGCGGGCTCGCTCCAGCTGGAGATAACCGAACACGTCCTCCTCGAGGACCCGCAGCGCGCCGCCGACACCCTCGCCGGACTGACCGGGCACGGCGTCAAGATGTCGCTGGACGACTTCGGCACCGGTTACTCCTCGCTGGTGCATCTGCGGCGGCTCCCGGTGAGCGAACTGAAGATCGACCGTTCCTTCGTGGCCCGCCTCGCCTACGACACCGAGGACGCGGAGATCGTGCGCTGCACGGTCGACCTCGCGCACTCCCTCGGCCTGCTGGTCGTCGCCGAGGGCGTCGAGGACGACGAGACCTGGGAACGCCTGCGCGACCTGGGCTGCGACGCCGTACAGGGCTGGCTGGTGGCGGCGGCGATGCCGTCGGAGGAAACGACGGCGTGGCTGCTGGCGCGAGGGTCGAGGGGCTGGCAGCGCCCAAGGGCGGCGCTTCCGGCGGCGGAGGCCGCGGAGTGACCTGAGCGGCAGCGCCTCGTAAGGGGCGCGAGGAACTGCGCGCTCAGCCCCGATGTACCCGCAGACACCCGACGACCCGTTGTGCAGCCTCCAACGCCGGCGTCGGGGAAACCGTTTAACGGCCAGAGGCACTCGCCCCATAGGATTGGCGGCAAAGCAAACCGTACTCACCCCAGAGGAACGCCGCATGCCTGGCATCACGCGCGAGGAGGTCGCCCACCTCGCCCGGCTGGCGCGTCTGGAGCTGAAGCCCGAAGAGCTCGACCACTTCGCGGGACAGCTGGACGACATCATCGGCGCGGTCGCCCGCGTCAGCGAGGTCGCCGACCAAGACGTACCGCCGACCTCCCACCCGCTGCCGCTGACGAACGTCATGCGCGCGGACGAGGTCCGTCCCTCGCTCACCCCCGAGCAGGCGCTCTCCGGCGCCCCGGCCCAGGAGCAGCAGCGTTTCAAGGTGCCGCAGATCCTGGGGGAGGACTAATCACCATGACGGACCACAGCAGCATCATCCGGCTGACCGCCGCCGAGACCGCCGCGAACATCGCGTCCGGCGTGCTCACCGCCGTCGAGGTCACCGAGGCCCACCTCGCCCGCATCGAGGAGGTCGACGCGAAGGTGCACGCCTTCCTGCACGTCGACCGCGAGGGCGCCCTCGCGCAGGCCCGTGCCGTCGACGAGAAGCGCGCCAGGGGCGAGCAGCTCGGCCCGCTGGCCGGCGTACCGCTCGCGCTCAAGGACATCTTCACCACCGAGGGCATCCCGACCACGGTCGGCTCCAAGATCCTCGAAGGCTGGATCCCGCCGTACGACGCGACGGTCACCAAGCGGCTGAAGGCCGCCGACGTCGTCATCCTCGGCAAGACCAACATGGACGAGTTCGCCATGGGGTCCTCCACCGAGAACAGCGCGTACGGCCCGACCGGCAACCCCTGGGACCTGACCAAGATCCCCGGCGGCTCCGGCGGTGGCTCGTCCGCCGCGCTCGCCTCCTTCCAGGCGCCCCTCGCCATCGGCACCGACACCGGCGGCTCCATCCGCCAGCCGGCCTCCGTCACCGGCACGGTCGGCGTGAAGCCCACGTACGGCGCGGTCTCCCGCTACGGCATGGTCGCGTTCTCGTCCTCCCTCGACCAGGGCGGGCCCTGCGCCCGTACGGTCCTGGACGCGGCGCTCCTGCACGAGGTCATCGCCGGACACGACCCGCTCGACTCCACCTCGATCGACGCCCCGGTCCCGCCGGTCGTCGAGGCCGCCCGCAACGGCAGCGTCGAGGGCATGCGCGTCGGCGTCGTCAAGCAGTTCCGCGGCGAGGGCTACCAGGCCGGTGTCCTCCAGCGCTTCGACGAGTCCGTCGAACTGCTGAAGGGGCTGGGCGCCGAGATCGTGGAGCTGGACTGTCCGTCCTTCGACCTCGCCCTGTCGGCGTACTACCTCATCGCGCCCTCCGAGTGCTCCTCCAACCTCGCCCGCTTCGACGGTCTGCGCTACGGCGCGCGCGTGGGCGACGACGGCACCCACTCGGCCGAGGAGGTCACCTCCCTCACCCGTGAGGCCGGCTTCGGGCCCGAGGTGAAGCGGCGCATCATGCTGGGCACGTACGCGCTGTCGAGCGGCTACTACGACGCCTACTACGGCTCCGCCCAGAAGGTCCGCACGCTCATCACGCGGGACTTCGAGAAGGCCTTCGAGCAGGTGGACGTCATCGTGTCGCCCACGACGCCGACCACCGCCTTCGCGATCGGCGAGCGTGCCGACGACCCGATGGCGATGTACCTCGCGGACCTGTGCACCATCCCGACCAACCTCGCGGGCAACGCCGCCATGTCGCTGCCCTGCGGTCTCGCCCCGGAGGACAACCTCCCGGTCGGGCTCCAGATCATCGCCCCGGCGCTGAAGGACGACCGGCTTTACAAGGTCGGCGCCGCCGTCGAGGCCGCCTTCGTGGAAAGGTGGGGTCACCCGCTGATCGAGGAGGCTCCGTCGCTGTGAGTGCCATGGCAAAGAAGGCCAAGAACTTCAAGAAGTCGAAGACGGGCGTGTACGTGTCGTTCGCGAGCACCGCCTTCGGTGCGCTCAGCGTCGCCAAGCAGGCCAAGCTCGCCCGCGAGGACGGCGACTTCCTGAGGCTCGTCGACGCCGCCGTATCCGCCGCCGCCATCGTCACCGGCCTCGCCATCCTGTACCGCGAGCTGAAGCGGCTGGGCGACGACGACGTCCTGCTGGGCTGAGAGGGAAGTTTCACCGTGACCACCACGACCGACGAGCTGGTGTCGTACGAGGACGCCCTGGCGACGTACGACCCCGTCATGGGCCTTGAGGTCCATGTCGAACTCGGCACCAAGACCAAGATGTTCTGCGGGTGTTCGACCGAGCTGGGCGCCGAGCCCAACTCACAGACCTGCCCCACCTGCCTCGGCCTGCCCGGCGCGCTCCCGGTCGTCAACGCGATCGGCATCGAGTCGGCGGTCAAGATCGGTCTCGCGCTGAACTGCGAGATCGCCGAGTGGTGCCGCTTCGCCCGGAAGAACTACTTCTATCCGGACATGCCGAAGAACTTCCAGACCTCCCAGTACGACGAGCCGATCGCCTTCAACGGCTACCTCGACGTACAGCTGGAGGACGGCGAGACCTTCCGCGTGGAGATCGAGCGCGCCCACATGGAGGAGGACACCGGCAAGTCGCTGCACGTCGGCGGCGCGACGGGCCGTATCCACGGCGCCTCGCACTCGCTGCTCGACTACAACCGCGCCGGCATCCCCCTCATCGAGATCGTCACCAAGCCGATCGAGGGCGCCGGCGAGCGCGCTCCCGAGGTCGCGAAGGCGTACGTCGCCGAACTGCGCGAGCTCATCAAGGCGCTCGGTGTCTCCGAGGCCCGCATGGAGCAGGGCCAGATGCGCTGCGACGTGAACCTGTCGCTGCGCCCGCACGGCCGCGAGAAGTTCGGCACGCGGAGTGAGACGAAGAACGTCAACTCCCTTCGCTCCGTGGAGCGGGCGGCCCGGTTCGAGATCCAGCGGCACGCCGCCGTACTGAACTCGGGCGGCACGATCATCCAGGAGACCCGGCACTTCCACGAGGACACGGGGTCCACGACCTCGGGCCGCGTGAAGGAGGAGGCCGAGGACTACCGGTACTTCCCCGAGCCGGACCTGGTGCCGGTGGCCCCCTCCCGCGAGTGGGTCGAGGAGATCCGCGCCGGACTGCCCGAACTGCCGCTGGCCCGCCGCAACCGGCTGCTCGCCGAGTGGGGCATCTCGGCCTTCGACATGCAGTCCATCATCAACGCCGGTGCGCTGGACCCGATCGTCGCCACGATCGACGCCGGCGCCGACGCGGCCTCGGCGCGCAAGTGGTGGATGGGCGAACTGGCGCGCAGCGCCAACGAGTCGGGCACGTCGATCGACGAGCTGGCCATCACGCCGGAGCAGGTCGCCCGGGTCACCGCGCTGGTGAACTCCGGTGACCTGAACGACAAGTTGGCCCGCCAGGTCATCGAGGGCGTCCTCGCGGGCGAGGGCACCCCGGACGAGGTCGTCGACAAGCGCGGCCTGAAGGTCGTCTCGGACGACGGCGCCCTCACCACCGCGGTCCAGGAGGCGATCGCCGGCAACCCGGGCGTCGCCGACAAGATCCGCGGTGGCAAGGTGGCCGCGGCCGGCGCCCTGGTCGGCGCGGTCATGAAGGCGACCCGCGGTCAGGCCGACGCGGCCCGCGTCAAGGAACTGATCCTGGAGCAGTTGGGCGTCAGCGAAGGCTGAGTCCCCCGTACGCCGTGAACGGCCCCGGAGACGTGATCTCCGGGGCCGTTCCCTTTATGCCCGGCGGCCCACGATCCTGGAGAAGCCGAGGAGTTGACCCTGGTCGGCCTTCACCAGGTCCACCGACTCACGGGCCATCCGCGCCATGTGCTCGTACGGACTCTCCTGCGCGCACACCTCGCTCCACAGCAGCCAGTCGCGCCAGCCGTCCTCCAGCCAGTCGGCCGTCTCCACCTCCACGGCCCCGCTGCGCGTCCAGTGGCGCCGCCACCAAGCCGGGGTGTGGAACGACCAGAAGCCCGGGTCCCAGTGCGCCTTGAGATGCTCGGGCGGCTCGGCCCCCTCGATCTCCTCGCGCAGCGACGGTACGACGATGCCGATCCGTCCGCCGGGCTTCAACAGCCGGGTCAGCGTGGGCAGATAGAGGTCGTTCGTGCCGAAGTACTGGTACGCGTCGACGGACACGATCGCGTCGAAACTGCCCTCGCTGAACGGCAGGTCGTGCGCCTCGACACGGAGCGGCAGCACCCGGTCCGCGAAGCCGGCCTCGGCGATGCGGCGGGCGTTGTCGTCGGGGGCCACCCACAGGTCGGCGGCGGTGACCTGGACGTCGTACTCGCGGGCGAGGAAGACGGAGGTCATGGCCCGCCCGCAGCCCAGGTCGAGGACGCGCGCGCAGGGGCGCAGGGCGTCCAGACCCAGGGCGGGGGCCAGCCATTCCAGCAGCCACAGGGCGTGGGGGCCCATCTGGTTCTCGACGGTCCAGCGGGCGTCGTAGTGGCCGCTGCGCGGGTAACGCGGGTGGGCCAGACGGTCAGCGAGCGGGTCGTTCGAGGTCCCGGCAGTGGTGTCGGACATCGTTGAACGGGCTCCTTGTGATCTTCGTAGTGGAAGGCGATGCGTAGGAGCTCGATCGAACCTTCAAAAAATGCACCCGCTCTGGTCGTCGGCGTGGGGCCGGTGACGTCTGACCAGCGGAAGCTAGCAGGAGCCGAGGCCGGCGCGCAGCCGCTTTCTCAGGAGGACGCGCTACGCTCGCCCGCCATGAACGCACGCGCCGATTCCGAGATACCTGACGTCGACGACGTCGTGGATCCGGCCGGGGACGCGCGCCGGGCCCGCTGGACGGCGACCGGGACCGGGGTGCTGCTCGCCCTGGCCGGGCTCGCCGCCGCCGTGCTCCGCGTCACCGGATCCGCGCCGTCGGTCGTGCCGGCCGCCTACGCCTTCGGGGCCGCGGTCTGTGCGCTCGCCTCGGTCCTGGGTGCCCGGGGCCGCACCAGACGGGCGCTGTGGCTGCTGGTCGTCGGGGCGATGGTGATGGCGCTGGGGGACCAGTTCGACTGAGGTGACAGAGTCGTCGTTACTGTCCTGTGATCTGGCTCCCACTCCTGTGAATAAACGCACGAACGGCTGGAACGATCTCTTCCGGCTGCGAGAGTGGGCAACGCATTGCTCATGCGTTCTTTGCGGGCTGTTCATGTACTGAACGACTTCTTCCCGGTCAAAGATCCATAAATCGTCCCCGGGAGCATGTTCGTGGCAGCCCTTGCACGCTGGTGTGTTCGGCACCGACTCGTCGCCGTCCTGCTGTGGCTCCTGGCCTTCGGCGGAGTCACCGCGGCCGCCGCCGTCGCGGGCTCCGCGTACTCGAACGACTACGAGGCCCCCGGCACCGAGTCGGGCCGCGCCACCGAACTGCTGCGCGAGGGGTTCCCGGACCTCGGCGGCGACAGCGACACCGTCGTCTGGCACACCTCGTCCGGCACCGTCCGCGCCGCCGACGTCGAACAGACCATGACCGAGACCCTGGACGCGATCGCGGACCTGCCCGGAGTCGCCTCGGTGGCCGGTCCCTACGGCGACCAGGGCGCCGCCCGGATCAGCGCGGACGGGCACACCGCGTACGCCACGGTCACCTTCGCCGACCGCGCCGAGGACATCGACAGCGCCCGGGCCGCGGCCGTCGTCCACACCGCCGAGTCCGCCGAGACCGAGGGGCTCCAGGTGGAGCTGGGCGGCAGCGCGGTCGCGCTCACCGAGTCGGCCGGCGGGCACCTGGCCGAGGTGGTCGGCGTGGTCGTCGCCGCCCTCGTGCTGTTCCTCGCCTTCGGCTCCCTCGCCGCCTCGCTGCTGCCGATCGCGACCGCGCTGGTCGGGGTCGGCACCGCGTACGCCGCGATCGTGCTGCTCGGACACGGCATGACCGTCGCCGACTTCGCGCCCATGCTCGGCATGCTCATCGGGCTGGGCGTCGGCATCGACTACGCCCTGTTCATCGTCACCCGGCACCGGCGCGGGCTGAAACGCGGGCTCACCGTCGCCGAGGCGGCCGTCAACGCCGTGACCACCACCGGACGGGCCGTGGTCTTCGCGGGTGCCACCGTTTGCATAGCCCTGCTCGGGATGCTGATCCTGCGGCTGAGCTTCCTCAACGGGGTGGCGATCGCCGCTTCGTTGACCGTCGTCCTGACGGTCGCCGCCTCCGTCACCCTGCTGCCCGCGCTGCTGTCCTTCATCGGGATGCGCGCCCTCAGCCGGCGCGAGCGGCGCCGGCTGACCGAGCACGGACCCCAGCCCGAACTGCCGACCGGGCTCGCCGCCCGCTGGTCGGCCTTCGTGGAGCGCCACCCCAAGCTGCTCGGCGCGATCGCGCTGGCCGTCATGACCGTCCTCGCGCTGCCCACCCTCTCCCTCCACCTGGGCACCTCCGACCAGGGCAACGACGCCAAGTCGTCGACCACGCGCCAGGCCTACGACCTCCTCGCCGAGGGCTTCGGTCCCGGCGTCAACGGCCCGCTCACGCTGGTGACTCGTGTCGACGGCGCCGAGGACAAGCTCACCCTCGACAACCTCGACGCCACCGTCCGCACCACCGAGGGCGTCGCCTCGGTGACCCCGGTGACGTACAACTCGGGCGGCGACACCGGGTACTTCACGATCGTCCCGGACTCCGCGCCCCAGTCGCAGAGGACCAGCGACCTCGTCGACCGGCTGCGCACCGAGGTCCTCCCGCGCGCCGAGACCGGCACCTCGCTCGACATCCACGTCGGCGGAGTCACCGCGAGCTACGACGACTTCGCGGAGGTCATCGTCGGCAAGCTGCCCCTCTTCGTCGGCGTCGTCATCGGCCTGGGCTGCCTCCTGCTGCTGCTCGCCTTCCGCTCCCTCGGCATCCCCGCGAAGGCCGCCGCGATGAACGTGGCCGCGGTCGCCGCCGCCTTCGGTGTCGTCGTCGCGATTTTCCAGTGGGGCTGGGGGAGCGAGCTGCTGGGCCTGGGCCGGGCCGGACCGATCGAGCCCTTCCTCCCCGTGATCATGGTGTCCGTCCTCTTCGGACTCTCCATGGACTACCAGGTCTTCCTCGTCAGCCGCATGTACGAGGAGTGGCTGGAGACCGGCGACAACCGGCGGGCCGTGCGCGTCGGGCTCGCCGAGACCAGCCGGGTGATCAACTCCGCCGCGGTCATCATGATCTCCGTCTTCCTCGCCTTCGTGCTCAGCGGCGACCGTGTGATCGCCATGTTCGGCATCGCGCTCGCCGCCGCCGTCGCCCTCGACGCCTTCGTGCTCCGTACGCTCCTGGTGCCCGCCCTCATGCACCTGCTGGGCGGCGCCAACTGGTGGCTGCCGAGCTGGCTCGACGCCAGGCTGCCGCGCATCAGCATCGAGCCGCCCGAGTGCCGCGCCGCCCATGCTGCATTTCCCCGGGGGACAACCCCCGGACCCCCGGCAGAAAGGCAGGCCGGCTGGGACGACCGGCGCGGACCACGAGAGGCCGACCTGCGTGCAAAGCTGGCCGCGGCAACGGACGCCGAGGTGGCGGACGTACTGGCGGAGGGGGATCAGCTCGATGTACGCGACATCACTGGGTGACGACGGAGCGGAACTGCGGCCCCTGGAACCGTGGCACGCCGAGGAGTTCCTCGCGCATCTGGAGCGCGGGCGGGAGTTCATCGGACAGTTCATCGCCTTCGGTTCGAAGGCGACGGACGTCGACTCCACCCGGGCCATGCTCCAGCGGTACGCCGACATGCGCGCCGCGGACACCGGTTCCCTGCACGGCCTGTGGCTGGAGGGGAAGCTGGTCGGCGGGGTGCTCTTCCTGAACTTCGACGCGGAGAACGGCAACTGCGAGGTCGGCTGCTGGCTGGAGCCCGCCGGCACCGGGCGCGGCCTGGTGACCCGGGCGATGCGCGTACTGATCGACTTCGCGGTCGAACAACGGGGGATCCACCGGGTCGAATGGGTCGCCGCGGCAGGTAACACCCCCAGCCTGAACGTGGCCCGGCGCCTGGGAATGACCCGCGATGGCGTGCATCGGCAGGCGCACCCCTATGGTGGGGTGCGGCACGACCTGGAGGTGTGGTCGATCCTCGCCCCCGAGTGGCGTGAAGCACGCGCGCGTGCCGCCGACCGATAGGGGTCCCCATGATCGCCAAGAAGCGTTGACGATCATTAAGAGACTTCTCAGACTGCGTCCGTACGGTGCGAGGCATGGGAATCAAGACAGCTGACGAGGCCGCCAACGAGGCCACCGAAGACAAGCGCGACAAGGAGGCGGTCGACGTCACCAAGGCCGAGAACAACGAGGCCACCGAGCCCGGAGAGGCGACGGACATCGTCGGCTCCACGGAGATCATCGGGTCCGGCGACGAGGCGGACGACGCCGACCTCACGGACGACGACGAGCTGGACGAGATCGTCCTCGCCGAGGAGGAGTCGACCTCCGGAGTCGTCGTCCAGGGTGCGGGCGCGATCGTGTCCGCCGTGCTCGGCCTGGTCTCCCTGACCGGTGGCTGGATCGGCACCGTGGCCGCCGCGCGCGAGACCCTCGTGGGCCAGCTGGGCACCTCCTCGACGGCGAGTGTCGCCACCCAGATCAAGGAGGTGTACGGCGACGCGTGGAAGACCAGCGCCCTGTGGGCCGGCATCTTCGCGCTGCTCGCGCTGATCGTCGGCGCCGTGGTGCTGGTGCGCCCCGCGTTCGGCGCCCCGGGCAAGCCGCAGCCGGTGTGGATCAAGTCGGTGTCCTGGGCGGGCGTCGTCATCGGTGTCGTAGGACTGCTCCTGGCGGTCCTCAAGTACACCGACGTCCTGCTGGGACTGCCGTCCGCGAGCTGAATCACCGCAGGTCCCGAGGGGTCTTAGGACATCCGTAAGCACCTTACGGAGTTCCTGAGGCCCCTCCTGCGCGTCTAAGGCCCCCGAGGCCCCCGAAGATGCGGAACTCTCCCGATGTGGCGCACCCCCCTTGGAGACGAAGGTAGAGGCATCGCACAGAGCGAAGCCCGACACCGATTCCGATCAAGGGACACACCATGTACGAGTACGAGCTCCAGCAGGCCCGCTCCACCGAACTGCTCCGCCAGGCCGAGCACGAGCGCCTGGTCCGCGAGGCGGTCCGCGCCCGTCGCGCCGCTCGCCGCGAGGCCCGCGCCGAGGACGAGAGCCATACCCCGCTCGTCCGGCGGCTACGATCCCGCGCCGCGTGAACGCGGGGCCCGGCGAGGGCGGCCGCACGGGGGACGGCCGCCCTCAAGATCCCCGACCAGGGGACGCCCGCCGAGCCTCGGCCAACGGCCTCCCGGAGAACGCCGTCGTTCTCCGGGAGGCCGTTGCCGCGCGTACCCCCGCCCCCGCACCGAAAACAGGTGCCCTGTTGTCGGACCCCCGTGCGATGCTCGGGCTCGTGGAGACCAAGTCCGTCAGTCCGGTGTTCGTCGGCCGCAGCGAAGAGCTGGACGCGCTGAACGACGCGCTCACCCGTGCCGCCGCGGGCGAGCCGCAGGCCGTGCTGCTCGGCGGGGAGGCCGGCGTCGGAAAGACGCGCCTGGTCGAGGAGTTCGCCACCGCGGCCTGCCGCCGGGGAGCCGTCGTCGCGCTCGGCGGCTGCGTCGAGATCGGCGCCGACGGACTGCCCTTCGCCCCCTTCTCCACCGCCCTGCGCGCCCTGCGCCGCGAACTGCCCGACGAACTCGCCGCCGCGGCCGCCGGCCAGGAGGAGGAGCTGAACCGCCTGCTGCCCGAACTGGGCGAGGCGGTCACCGCCAAGGGCACCGGCCGGCACGACGAGGAGGGCATGGCCCGCCTCTTCGAACTCACCGCCCGCGTCCTGGAGCGCGTCGCCGCCGACCGCACCGTCGTCGTCGCCCTGGAGGACCTGCACTGGGCCGACGCCTCCACCCGCCACCTCCTGGCCTACCTCTTCCGCACCCTGCGCACCGGCCGCCTCGTCGTCCTGGCCACCTACCGCGCCGACGACATCCACCGCCGGCACCCGCTGCGCCCCCTGCTCGCCGAACTCGACCGGCTGCGCACCGTCCGCCGCCTGGACCTGAGCCGCTTCAACCGCGCCGAGGTCGCCCGCCAGGTCGCCGGCATCCGCGCCGCCGAACCCGACCCCGCCCTGGTCGACGAGATCTTCGAACGCTCCGACGGCAACGCCTTCTTCGTCGAGGAACTCGCCGTCGCCGCCCACCAGGGCTGCTGCACCGGCCTCACCGACACCCTCCGCGACCTGCTCCTGGTCCGCGTCGAGGGTCTGCCGGAGAGCGCCCAGCGGGTCGCCCGGATCGTCGCCGAGGGCGGCTCCACCGTCGAGTACCGGCTGCTCGCCGCCGTCGCCGGGCTCGCCGAGGACGACCTCATCGAGGCCCTGCGGGCCGCCGTGAACGCCAACATCCTGCTCGCCACTCCGGCCGGCGACGGCTACCGCTTCCGCCACTCCCTGGTCCGCGAGGCCGTCGGCGACGACCTGCTGCCCGGCGAACGCTCCCGCCTCAACCGCCGCTACGCCGAAGCCCTGGAGGGCGACCGCACCCTCGTCCCCGCCGACGAGCGCGTGATGCGCCTGGCCAGCTACTGGTACCACTCGCACAACGCCGCCAAGGCCCTGCCCGCCGTCCTCGACGCCTCCGTCGAGGCCCGCCGCCGGCACGCCTACAGCGAGCAACTGCGGCTCCTGGAACGGGCGATGGAGCTGTGGGACACCGCCCCCGCGGACATCCGCGCCGGCCTGCGCCCCGTCGACTACACCGAGATCTATCCGCCCTGCGGCTGCGACCCCGCCACCACACCCCTGCGCTACCTCGACCTGATGGCCGAGGCCGCCGTCGCCGGCCGGCTCTGCGGGGAACGCGAACGCGCCCTGAAGATCACCAAGCGCGCGCTGCACCTGCTGGAGGACGAGGACGACCCGCTGCGCGCCGCCTGGTTCTGGGTGCAGCGCTCCCGGCTGGTGCAGGCCCAGGCCCGCGGCGACGGCTGGCAGGAACTGGGCACCGCCCAGGACCTGGTCCGCGGCCTGCCGCCGTCCGAGGTGCACGCCGACGTCCTCGCCAACGCGGCCAACTGGTCCATGCTCCACGAGCCCGGCCCCGACGCCCTCGTCGCCGCCGAGCGGGCCGTCGAGTACGCGCGCATGGTCGGCGCCCGCGAGATCGAACTCAACGCCCGTCTCACCCTCGGCGGCCTCATGGTCGACTCGGGCTCCGTCGAAGCCGGCCTCGCCGAGATGGAGGAGGTCAGGCAACAGGCCCTGGCGGAAGGCGTCGCCCATGTCGCGGGCCGCGCCTACGTCAACCTCCCCTCCGAACTCGATGCCGTCGGCCGCACCCGGGAAGCCGTGGCCCTCCTCGAGGAAGGCCTCGCCTACACGCGGAAGTTCGGCCAGCTGGACGCCGAGGCCTGGGTGTGGGCCAACCTCTCGGAAGCCCTGTACCTCCTGGGCCGCTGGGACGAGGCCACCGACGCCGCCGCGTCCGCCCTGCGCGTCGGGGTCAACGCCAAACCCCAGGGCAGCGGCGCCGTCTGCCTGGCCCATATCGCCCTCGGCCGGGGCGACCTGCCCGAAGCCGCCCGCCAACTGGCCGCCGCCCACGGCTACTTGGGCACGCACGACCCCATGCCCCAGCACACCCTCCTCCTCTCCCGCATCGAGATCGGCGTGGCCGCCGCCGAGGGCCGCATCCGCGACGCCCGCGCCGAACTCGTCCGCGCCCTGGACTCCGGCATGCCGCCCGGCACCCAGCAGTACGGCTGGCCGCTGCTCCTGGCCGCCGCCACCGCCGAGGCCGACGCCCGCGCCCTGCCCGCCGCCGCCGAGGGCCGCGCCGCCGTGCTCCAACGGCTCCGCGACACCGCCAAGACGGCCACCACCGACTCCCCGCTCTGGCTTGCCCACGAGAAGTGGGTACGCGCCGAACTCGCCCGCGCCGAGGGCCGCGACACCGTGGACACCTGGTCGGAGGTGGTCACCGAACTCGAACGGCTCGACCGCCCCTACGACCTCGCCCGGGCCCGGCACCGCCTGGCCGAGGCCCTGCTCGTGGCCGGCGCCGACGAGGAACGCGACCGCGCGGAGGGACACGACCGTGCGGGGGGACGCGACCACGCCGAGGGACGTGATCGTGCGGACGAACGCGACCGCGCCACGGAGCTGCTGCGCCTGGCCCACGCCGTCGCCGACCACCTCGGCGCCCGCCCGCTCGCCGACGCCGTCGCTCTGCTGGCCCAGCGCGCCCGCCTCACCCTGAACCACCTCCCGGCCCCGCGGCCCGCCGACCCCGTCGAGGCCCTGGGCCTCACCAGCCGGGAGCGCGACGTGCTGCGCCTGGTGTCGGCCGGCCGTACCAACCGGCAGATAGCCGAGGAACTCTTCATCTCCCCGAAGACGGCGAGCGTCCACGTATCGAACATACTGGGCAAGCTGGGCGTCTCAGGCAGGGGAGAGGCGGCGGCGCTGGCCCATCGGCTGGAGCTGTTTCCCTCCGACCCGCTGGGCTCGACCCTGTGACCTACCGGCAGCGGAGGCGCCGTGTTCAACATGTTCGAGGAACTGTTCGCACCAGGGCGCAAGCACACCCATGACGAGCAGAAACGGCTGGAGCTGTCCCGGGAGGACGTCGGCGACAACGACCCCGGGCGCGGACCGATAGACCTCGCGTCCGGGAAGGTCGTCGTGCGGCGCCCGAACCCGGACGAGGCGGATGAGGTGGGCGAGGCAGATGAGGTGGGCGCGGGCGGCGAGGAGCGAGGCGCGAAGGAGACGGGCGGCGCGGAGGAGGCGGGCGGCGCCGAGAAGGTGGGCGGCGCCGAGGAGTGACTCCCGGTCCTAGGCCCTGCCCTAGCTCACCTCCAGTTCCAGAATCCGGTCGTCTCCCGACTTCGGGTCGCCCCGGCCGTCCGTGTTGCTGGTCGTGAGCCACAGCTTGTCGCCGCCGGCCGAGACCACCGTGCGCAGCCGGCCGTACTTGCCGTCCAGGAAGGACTGCGGGTCAGCCGCGGCCTCCGTGCCCTTCAGCGGGATGCGCCACAGCCGCTGGCCCTTCAGACCCGCCATCCAGATCGAGCCCTCCGCCCAGGCGGCGCCGCTGGGGGAGGCGTCGTCCGTGTGCCACTGGGCTATCGGGTTCTGGAACTTCGCGTCGTCGGACTTGCCCTCGGCGACCGGCCAGCCGTAATTGCCGCCCGGCTTGATCGCGTTCAGCTCGTCCCAGGTGTCCTGGCCGAACTCCGAGGCGAACAGCCGCTGTTCGGAGTCCCAGGTGAGGCCCTGCACATTGCGGTGGCCGTAGGAGTACACCGGCGAGCCCGGGAACGGGTTGCCCGGGGCCGGGTCGCCCTCCGGGGTCAGGCGCAGGATCTTGCCGCCCAGGGACTTCTTGTCCTGGGACAGACCCCGCTCACCGCTCTCGCCCGTGCCCGCGTAGAGCATCTTGTCCGGGCCGAAGGCGATCCGGCCGCCGTTGTGGATATAGCCCTTGGGGATGCCCTTGAAGATCGTGTCCGGAGCGCCCAGCTGCTCGCCGGCGGGCTTCTTCTCGTCATACAGCACGCGCACGATGCGGTTGTCCGAGGCCGAGGTGAAGTACGCGTAGATCATGTGGTCCGAGGCGAAGTCCGGGGAGAGCGCGATGCCGAGGAGGCCGCCCTCGCCGGCCGGGGAGACACCCGCGACCTCGCCCAGCTCCGTCTTCTTGCCGGTCTCCTCGTCCACCCGCGTGATCGTCCCCTTGTCCCGGGAAGAGACGAGCAGGTCGCCCTCGGGCAGCGGGGCGAGACCCCAGGGGCTGTTCAGTCCGGTGGCGACCGTCCTGACCACCTTTACCGAGCCCTTGGCGGGCGGGGCCTGGTCGGCGGCCTGCCGGGACGGGGAGGAGCGGGCCGTCGTGCCCCCTGACGTCGTACTGTCGCCGTCGCCCGGTGTTCCTCCGCCGTCCGCATCGGAGGAGCATCCGGTGCTCAGCAGGAGTGCGGTCGCGGCCAGCACGGCCGACACAACTCGTCGTCGCACGATCTCGGTCCCTTCGAAGCGGCGGGTTCTACTTGTCTTACACCGCCCGCGCCTCCCAGGTTCCCGATCTCCGTCAGGCGATGCACGAACGACGTGGGGCGGGCCCGATCCCGCAGGGTCTTCTCACTCCCACGACCCCTGCGCCGCGGGCAGCTCCTTCACCTCGGTCAAGTCCTGCGGGGTCAGGCGCAAGGCGGCCGCCGTCGCGTTCTCCGTCGCCCAGCGTTCCCGCTTGGTGCCCGGCACCGGGACGACATGGCTGCCCCGGGTCAGGACCCAGGCCAGGGCCACCTGGGCCGGGGTGACGGTGTCGCCGTGCCGGGCGGCTATCCGGCGCAGGCCGGCGACGATCGGCTGGTTGGCGGCCATCATCTCGGCGGTGAAGCGGGGGTGGCGGGCGCGGACGTCGTCCGACTCGAAGCCCTCGCCGGGGGTGAGCGTGCCAGTCAGGAAACCGTTGCCGAGCGGCATCGCCGCCAGGAAGCCGACCCCACGCGCCTCGCACCACGGCAGCAGCGAGTCGAGGGCCTCCGGCGACCACACGGACAGCTCCGCCTCCACCGCGCTCACGGGGAACACCTGCTGGACGCGGCGCAGTTGGCCGAGCGTGGTGTCGTGCAGGCCGGTGCCCGAGCGGCGGCCGGCCCGCGCGCCCACCGCGCACAGGCCCAACGCCCTTACCTTGCCCGCCTGTACGAGGTCCGCCATCGCGCCCCACGTCTCCTCGACGGGAACTTCCGGGTCGGCCCGGTGCAGCTGGTAGAGGTCGATCACGTCGGTCTGGAGGCGGCGCAGCGACGCGTCGCAGGCCCGTTTCACGTACCCGGGGCGGCCGTTGGCGACGATGTGCTGCTCGCCCACGAGCAGGCCGACCTTCGTCGACACGAAGGCTTCCGCGCGCCGCTCCCGCAACACCCGCCCCAACAGCAGCTCGTTGGTGAACGGGCCGTACATGTCCGCGGTGTCCAGCAGGGTCGAGCCCAGGTCCAACGCCCGGTGCACCGCCCTGACCGACTCGTCGCCCCGCTGCCGGGACCCGCTGTAGGCCCAGCTCATCGGCATGCACCCAAGGCCCACGGCCCCCACCGCGAGTGCCCCCGCGCCGATCGTCCTGCGCTCCACCTGCTCGTGACCCTCCCTCTGCCGAGCCCCCAACCTAACCTCTGCGCTTCCGGCCACCTGACATAGCCTCCTGACATGACTGCTGACGTGTGGCTTCCCATCCCGCCGGAACAGATTCAGGGCCTTCCCGAAGGCCCGAACTACCTCTTCTGGAACGGCGAAGAAGACTTCCCGGCGGACCCGGCGGGGTGCGCGTACTACGTCGTCCCCTACATGAAGCCCGCCGAGGTCCTGCTGCGTCCGCTGCCCGGGCTGAGCTCCGTCGAGGTCGTCCAGACGCTGTCGGCCGGCATCGACACCCTGGAGCCGGGACTGAAGCACCTGCCCGCGGGCGTGCGGGTGTGCAACGCGCGTGGGGTGCACGAGGCGAGCACCGCGGAACTGGCGCTCACGCTGATCCTCGCCTCGCTGCGCGGGGTGCCCGACTTCGTCCGCGGCATGGACCGGGGGGAGTGGCGCGGCGGGTTCCGGCCGGCGCTCGCCGACCGAAACGTGCTCATCGTGGGGTACGGATCGATCGGCTCCGCGATCGAGGACCGGCTCACTCCGTTCGAGGTCGCGCGGGTGGCGCGCGTCGCGCGCTCCGCGCGCACCACGGAGCGCGGACCGGTGCATCCGCTCACCGAACTGCCCGCGCTGCTGCCCGAGGCGGACGTCGTCATCCTCATCACGCCCCTCACCGAGAGCACCCGTCACCTGGCCGGCGCCGACTTCCTCGCGCGCATGAAGGACGGCGCGCTCCTGGTGAACGTCGCCCGCGGGCCCGTGGTCGACACCAAGGCGCTGCTCGCCGAGCTGGAGAGCGGCCGCATCACCGCGGCCCTCGACGTCACCGACCCCGAACCCCTGCCCGGCGAGCACCCGTTGTGGCGGGCGCCGGGTCTGCTCATCAGCCCCCATGTCGGCGGTCCCACGTCCGCGTTCCTGCCGCGTGCCAAGCGTCTGCTCGTGGACCAGTTGACCCGATTCGTGAACCGGGAGCCGCTGCGCAACGTGATCCTTACGACAGGCGCAAACAGCGCGTGACCCCTACGAGTTGAGCGTCGCGCGCGCCATCCGCGCGACCGGCGCAACGGGCGCGTCATCCGATTCCGGTACCCTCCGCAACCTTCCGGATGCGGTGGGTGTAACCAACTCCGTTGGCCGTCACGGAGCGTAGAGGAACTATGTCCCTGAGTGACGAGACTGGTGTATCGTCCCGACAGGGGCTGCGCCGTGCACCGTTCGGCGCCGGGGATGGACATTGAGACTGTGAGGGGGGCGACGGGCGATGCACGGCCTATGGACGAACGACCCGACGCGGCGGGGTCGCCGGCGGCGACCCTGGCGTGCCACCGCGCGCAGACGCGGTCACCATGGCAGTCACGGCTGCCGGCACAGCCATCACCACCGCAGGCACAGCAGCAGCCGCAGAAGGCATGCGCATCCAGCGCACCGGGACCCGCGGGATCCGGGAGCGACGCGGACCGGGAGGGCCCGGTGAGCTCGCCACGGCCTTCCGCGACCACCCTCGACGGAGCGCTGCGGGCACAGCCTTCGTCCGGGACGCCGCTGCCTCGTCCGCCGGCCGTCGGCGGGCTCAGCCTGGTCCACCAACTCGTCCTGGCCCTGGTCTGCGCGGGATACGCCGTCGGTTCCGCGCTCGGCTGGGGTTCGGAGCAACTCGCCCTGGTCATGGGTGACTTCGGGCTGAGCGCCGCGGCGGGCACGGCCGCCGTGTCCTTGTTCGTCCACACGCGCAGCCGCCGTATCCGCTTTCGACCCGCCTGGCTGCTGTTCGCCCTCTCCTCGGCGATGGCGGCCCTGGGCAACGGAGTCTGGGGGTGGTACGAGGTGGTCCTGGGCCGCCAGGTGCCCACGCCCAGCTTCGCCGATCTCTTCTTCCTCTGCTTCGCGCCGCCCGCCATCGTGGGGCTGCTGGTACTCGCCAAGCGGCCCGTGACGAAGGCCGGTTGGGTCTGCCTCGGGCTCGACGCCTGGCTGATCGGCGGCTCGCTGCTCACCCTGTCATGGAGCCTCGCACTCGCCCAGGCCGCCAAGTTCGACGGACCCAGCGTCGCGCACACCGCGCTGTCGCTCGCGTACCCACTGCTGGACATCGCCCTGGTCAGCATGGTGCTCGCGCTGCACTTCAGGCGCTCGTCGGTCAACCGCACCGCGGTGAACACCGCCATCGGCGCACTCGCCCTGACGGTGATGTGCGACGCCCTGTTCACCTCACCGCTGCTGCACAACAACTACCGCTCGGGCCAACTCCTCGACGCGGGCTGGTTCGCCGGTTCCCTGCTGCTCGCCTACGCCCCCTGGGCCACACCCCATCATCCGGCCGACGGCGACCGGTGGGCCGGCGAGGGGCACTCGCGCGTGGTGCACGAACACCTCCCCGGACCGCGCGGCGGCACGCACCAGCACCACGCCCCCGCACCCGGTGGCGAGAGTGGCCGTTATCCGGCCGCCCGGCCCATCGCCGGCTCGCTGGCCGCCCTCACGCCCTATCTCGCCGCCGCCGTCTGCACGTTGGGGATCCTCTACAACGTCCTCAACGGCCGCAGCGTCGACCGCGTGGTGCTCCTCACCGGCGGCACCGTCGTGCTCGCCCTCGTGGTGCGCCAGGGCATCATGCTGCTCGACAACATCACCCTCACCCAGGAACTGGCCCAGAAGGAGAACCACTTCCGCTCCCTGGTCCAGGGCTCCAGCGACGTCATCATGATCGCCGCACCGAACGGCATCCTGCGGTACGTCTCCCCGGCCGCCGCCGGGGTCTATGGCCGGCCCGCCGAGGAACTGGTGGGCACCGAACTGGCGCATCTCATCCACCCGGAGGACCTGGGCTGCGTGGTGCACGAGGTGCGCCGCTTCCTCGCCGCGGGACCGCCCGAGGAACCCATCACCCGCATCGAGTGCCGCTTCCGCTCCGGCGACGGAGGCTGGCTGAACGTCGAGTCCACGGTCAACCGCCACCAGGGCGGCCTGATCTTCAACAGCCGGGACGTCACCGAACGCGTGCGCCTGCAGGCCCAGTTGCAGCACAACGCCGAACACGACCCGCTCACCGACCTGCCCAACCGCGCCCTGTTCACCCAGCGTGTCCAGCAGGCGCTGTCCGGCCGCCGCGTCTCCGACCGGGGCGTCGGCCTGCGCGGCACGGCCGTCCTCTTCATCGACCTCGACGGCTTCAAGGCCGTCAACGACACCATCGGCCACCAGGCCGGTGACGAGCTGCTCGTCCAGGCCGCCCGCAGACTCCAGGACGCCGTCCGGCACGGGGACACCGCCTCCCGGCTCGGCGGCGACGAGTTCGCGGCCCTGATCGTCGGCGACGGCTCCCGGGACCGCACCGCCAGGGAGCGCCACATCCTGGAGCTCGCCGACCGCCTCAGGGTCACGCTCTCGCAGCCGTATCTCATCGACGGCAACGATGTCCGGGTCGCCGCCTCCATCGGTGTCGCCTTCGCCGAACCGGGCCTCGGCGCGGGCGAGTTGCTGCGCAACGCCGACCTCGCCATGTACCGCGCCAAGGCGGGCGGCAAGGGCCGCGTCGAGCTGTACGCGCCCCAGATGCAGCAGGACGTCGTACGGAAGGCGGAGCTGGCCACGCGCCTGCGGGCCGCGCTGCACGACGGTGAGTTCGCCCTGCTGCACCAGCCCGTGGTGAGCCTGGCGGACGGCCGGATCACGTCGGTCTGCGCCCAGGCGCGCTGGCGGTCCTCCCAGGGGGTGCTGTTCACCCCCGCCGAGTTCCTGCGCGTGGCCGAGGACAGCGACAAGACGCAGGAGCTGGGCCGCTGGATCCTGGAGGAGGCGGTCGAACAGGCCGCCGAGCGCACCGCCACGGGCCTGTCCGTGCCCGTGGGGGTCAAGATGAGCGCCCGGCGCCTGCTGGACCGGTCGATGCCGCTGGGCACGATAGAGGCCCTGCTGACCCGGCACGGCCTGCCCTCCGGGGCCCTGGTGATCGAGCTGTCGGACACCGACCCGCTGGTCTCCCTGGACGAGCTGGAGCGGCGGCTGGGCGCGCTGCGCAGGCTCGGCGTGCGGATCGCCCTGGACGGCTTCGGCAGCGGCTACGCGGCGATCACGGCGCTGCGCAGGCTCCCCGTCGACGTGCTCAAGCTCGACCGCGGTCTGGTCGAGGGCGTCGTCGAGTCCGCGCGGCTGCACAAGATCACCAGCGGGCTGCTCAGGATCGCCGGCGACCTCGGGCTGCAGTCCGTGGCCGACGGCGTGGATCTGCCGGAGCAGGTCGTGGCGCTGCGCGCGATGGGCTGCACGCACGGACAGGGCATGGCGTTCTCCGGCCCGCTGGACGAGTACCGGCTGCGCCGGGCGCTCGGCTCGGGCCACTACCCGGTACCGCACGGTCCGGCCGAACCCGCGTTCGCGGGCGGCCTGCGAGAGCCCGTCGGGCGCCCGGGAGGTGAACTGACCATGGACAGAGGAGCGGGGGTGTACACAGGAGGCGTGCCCGCCGTTCTGGGAGGCGGGAGCGGTCTGCGCTCACATAATGAGACTCCCGTCCCACCCGCTTGACACGTGGTGCGTGCCGGGGGGAGGGTCTGTGCCATGCGCACCCGAATTCTCGTACTTGGAAAGCGCGTCGGCTGAAGCTGGTGACCTCCGGACGGACCCGGAACTCCCAGCGACCCACTCCCGGCGCGCTCCCCTCGCTTGCCTTACGGCACGAGGGGTTTTTTGTTGCACAAGTGCCCGTCGCACACCGCTTGAACACCGCACAAACCTCGCAAAAACCCTCAGCATCGAGAAGAGAATGCCGATGACCGAGCAGGCCACCGGGGCCCACCATCCGCAGCCGCGGCCCCGATCCGGAGGACACCAGTCCGCACCCGAGCACGTCACGGGCGCGCAGTCCCTCATCCGCTCTCTCGAGGAGGTCGGGGCCGACACGGTATTCGGCATTCCCGGCGGTGCGATCCTTCCCGCCTACGACCCGCTGATGGACTCCACCAGGGTCCGCCACGTCCTGGTCCGCCACGAGCAGGGCGCCGGACACGCGGCCACCGGCTACGCGCAGGCCACCGGCAAGGTCGGCGTCTGCATGGCCACCTCGGGCCCCGGCGCCACCAACCTGGTCACCCCGATCGCGGACGCGCACATGGACTCGGTGCCGCTCGTGGCGATCACCGGCCAGGTCGCGTCCAAGGCGATCGGCACGGACGCCTTCCAGGAGGCGGACATCGTCGGCATCACAATGCCGATCACCAAGCACAACTTCCTGGTCACCAAGGCCGAGGACATCCCGCGGACGATCGCGGAGGCCTTCCACATCGCCTCCACCGGCCGCCCGGGACCGGTCCTGGTCGACATCGCCAAGGACGCCCTCCAGGCCCGCACCACCTTCAGCTGGCCGCCCGCCACGGACCTGCCCGGCTACCGCCCGGTGACCAAGCCGCACGCCAAGCAGATCCGCGAGGCCGCCAAGCTGATCACCGCCGCCAAGCGGCCCGTCCTCTACGTCGGCGGCGGTGTCATCAAGGCCCACGCCACCGCCGAGCTGAAGGTCCTCGCAGAACTCACCGGAGCGCCCGTCACCACCACCCTGATGGCGCTCGGCGCATTCCCCGACAGCCACCCGCTGCACGTGGGAATGCCGGGCATGCACGGTGCGGTCACCGCCGTCACCGCGCTGCAGAAGGCCGACCTGATCGTCGCCCTCGGAGCCCGCTTCGACGACCGCGTCACCGGCAAGCTGGACAGCTTCGCCCCGTACGCGAAGATCGTCCACGCCGACATCGACCCCGCCGAGATCGGCAAGAACCGCGCCGCCGACGTGCCGATCGTCGGGGACGCCCGCGAGGTCATCGCCGACCTGGTCCAGGCCGTGCAAAAGGAGCACAGCGACGGCCACACCGGCGACTACAGCACCTGGTGGAAGGACCTCAACCGCTGGCGCGAGACCTACCCGCTCGGCTACGAGCAGCCCGACAACGGCTCGCTCTCCCCGCAGCAGGTCATCGAGCGCATCGGCCAACTCGCCCCGGAGGGCACGATCTTCGCGGCGGGCGTCGGCCAGCACCAGATGTGGGCCGCGCACTACATCCAGTACGAGAAGCCCGCGACCTGGCTCAACTCCGGTGGCGCCGGGACGATGGGCTACGCGGTCCCGGCCGCGATGGGCGCCAAGGCCGGCGCGCCGGACCAGACGGTCTGGGCGATCGACGGCGACGGCTGCTTCCAGATGACCAATCAGGAACTCACCACCTGTGCCCTGAACAACATCCCGATCAAGGTCGCCATCATCAACAACGGCGCCCTCGGGATGGTCCGCCAGTGGCAGACCCTCTTCTACAACCAGCGCTACTCCAACACCGTGCTGCACAGTGGTCCCGACGCGGACGGCAAGCAGCCGAGCGCCGGCACGCGCGTCCCCGACTTCGTCAAGTTGTCGGAGGCGATGGGCTGTTACGCGATCCGCTGCGAGTCCCCGGACGACCTCGACAAGGTGATCGAGGAGGCGAACTCGATCAACGACCGCCCGGTCGTCGTCGACTTCATCGTCCACGAGGACGCGATGGTGTGGCCGATGGTCGCGGCCGGCACCTCCAACGACGAGGTCATGTTCGCCCGGGACGTCCGCCCCGACTTCGGCGACAACGAAGACGACTGAGAGAGAGCCGAGTCAGACCCATGAGCAAGCACACCCTCTCCGTCCTCGTCGAGAACAAGCCCGGTGTCCTCGCCCGGATCACCGCCCTGTTCTCCCGGCGCGGATTCAACATCGACTCGCTCGCCGTCGGTGTCACCGAGCACCCCGACATCTCCCGCATCACGATCGTGGTGAACGTGATCGAGGAACTCCCCCTCGAACAGGTCACCAAGCAGCTCAATAAGCTCGTCAACGTGCTGAAGATCGTCGAACTGGAGCCGGGCTCCGCGGTTCAGCGCGAACTCGTTCTGGTGAAGGTGCGCGCCGACAACGAGACGCGCTCCCAGATCGTCGAGATCGTCCAGCTGTTCCGCGCCAAGACCGTCGACGTCTCCCCGGAGGCCGTCACCATCGAGGCCACCGGAAGCAACGAGAAGCTGTCCGCCATGCTCAAGATGCTGGAGCCGTTCGGCATCAAGGAGCTGGTCCAGTCCGGCACGATCGCGATCGGCCGGGGCGCGCGCTCCATCACCGACCGCTCGCTGCGCGCCCTGGACCGCTCCGCGTAAGGCCGAATGCGGGCGGCCCGGCCGCCCGCATTCCGAGACCCCCGGACTTCGATGACGCCCGCCGTCATACGGTGGGACGCAACACCTGCACTCAAGGAGAGAACCCAAAGTGGCCGAGCTGTTCTACGACGCCGACGCCGACCTGTCCATCATCCAGGGCCGCAAGGTCGCGGTCATCGGATACGGCAGCCAGGGCCACGCCCACGCGCTGTCGCTGCGCGACTCGGGTGTCGACGTCCGAGTCGGCCTGCACGAGGGCTCCAAGTCCAAGGCCAAGGCCGAGGAGCAGGGTCTGACCGTGCTCAATCCGACCGAGGCCTCCGCCTGGGCCGACGTCATCATGATCCTCGTTCCGGACCCGATCCAGGCCCAGGTCTACGAGGAGCACATCGCCCCGAACCTGAACGACGGCGACGCGCTGTTCTTCGGCCACGGCCTGAACATCCGCTTCGACTTCATCAAGCCCCCGGCCGGCGTCGACGTCTGCATGGTCGCGCCCAAGGGCCCGGGCCACCTCGTGCGTCGTCAGTACGAGGAGGGCCGCGGCGTTCCGTGTATCGCGGCCGTCGAGCAGGACGCGACCGGCAACGGCTTCGCGCTCGCGCTGTCGTACGCCAAGGGCATCGGCGGCACCCGCGCCGGCGTCATCAAGACGACCTTCACCGAGGAGACCGAGACCGACCTGTTCGGTGAGCAGGCGGTTCTCTGCGGTGGTACGGCCGCGCTGGTCAAGGCCGGTTTCGAGACGCTGACCGAGGCCGGCTACCAGCCCGAGATCGCGTACTTCGAGTGCCTGCACGAGCTGAAGCTGATCGTCGACCTCATGTACGAGGGCGGCCTGGAGAAGATGCGCTGGTCGATCTCCGAGACCGCCGAGTGGGGCGACTACGTCACCGGCCCGCGGATCATCACGGACGAGACCAAGGCCACGATGAAGCAGGTCCTCGCCGAGATCCAGGACGGCACCTTCGCCCGTGAGTGGATGGCCGAGTACCACGGTGGCCTGAAGAAGTACAACGAGTACAAGCAGAAGGACGCGGAGTCCCTGCTGGAGACCACCGGCAAGCAGCTCCGCAAGCTGATGAGCTGGGTCGACGAAGAGGCGTAGGCCTCGGGGCCGAGGGGCCGGAGCGAACGCTCCGGCCCCTTTGTCCAACCCGTCAGATCACGGACGGGTGATCCTTCCGCAGAGGCGCAAGACGCCGTTCGCCGCGCCACTACACTGCCGTACTACATACGCGTCAGGCCCACAGCGTCGTGCGTCTCCAACGCGGTCAGTACCTCCACCGCCTGCGGCCGTCGGGACGGCCGTCCGCACGCAATGGACTTGTGAGGACTCACGTGAGCTCGAAACCTGTCGTACTCATCGCTGAAGAGCTGTCGCCCGCGACCGTGGACGCGCTCGGCCCGGACTTCGAGATCCGGCACTGCAACGGAGCGGACCGAGCCGAACTGCTCCCGGCCATCGCCGACGTCGACGCCATTCTGATCCGCTCCGCCACCAAGGTGGACGCCGAGGCGGTCGCCGCGGCGCACAAGCTGAAGGTCGTCGCACGAGCCGGCGTCGGCCTCGACAACGTCGACGTCTCCGCCGCCACCAAGGCCGGCGTGATGGTCGTCAACGCCCCGACCTCCAACATCGTGACCGCCGCCGAACTCGCCTGCGGTCTCCTCCTCGCCACGGCCCGCCACATTCCGCAGGCCAACTCCGCGCTGAAGAACGGCGAGTGGAAGCGCAGCAAGTACACGGGTGTGGAGCTCGCCGAGAAGACGCTCGGCGTCGTCGGCCTCGGCCGCATCGGCGCGCTCGTCGCCCAGCGCATGTCCGCCTTCGGGATGAAGGTCGTCGCCTACGACCCCTACATCCAGCCCGCGCGGGCCGCGCAGATGGGCGTCAAGGTACTGACCCTGGACGAGCTCCTCGAGGTCTCCGACTTCATCACCGTCCACCTCCCCAAGACCCCCGAGACGGTCGGCCTGATCGGCGACGAGGCGCTGCGCAAGGTCAAGCCGAGCGTGCGCATCGTCAACGCCGCGCGTGGCGGGATCGTCGACGAGGAGGCGCTGTACTCGGCGCTCAAGGAGGGCCGGGTCGCCGGCGCCGGCCTCGACGTGTACGCGAAGGAGCCCTGCACGGACTCCCCGCTCTTCGAGTTCGACCAGGTCGTCTCCACCCCGCACCTCGGCGCCTCCACGGACGAGGCGCAGGAGAAGGCCGGTATCGCGGTCGCGCGTTCCGTACGGCTCGCCCTCGCCGGTGAGTTGGTCCCGGACGCGGTCAACGTGCAGGGCGGTGTCATCGCCGAGGACGTCAAGCCGGGCCTGCCGCTCGCCGAGCGCCTCGGCCGTATCTTCACCGCGCTCGCCGGCGAGGTCGCGGTCCGCCTCGACGTCGAGGTCTACGGCGAGATCACCCAGCACGACGTCAAGGTGCTCGAACTCTCCGCGCTCAAGGGCGTCTTCGAGGACGTCGTCGACGAGACGGTGTCGTACGTCAACGCCCCGCTGTTCGCGCAGGAGCGCGGCGTCGAGGTACGGCTGACGACCAGCTCGGAGTCGGCCGACCACCGCAACGTGGTCGTCGTGCGCGGCACCCTCGGCAGCGGCGAGGAGGTCTCCGTCTCCGGCACGCTGGCCGGCCCGAAGAACCTCCAGAAGATCGTGGCCGTCGGCGAGTACGACGTCGACCTCGCGCTCGCCGACCACATGGTCGTCCTGCGGTACGAGGACCGTCCCGGTGTCGTCGGCACGGTGGGCCGCATCTTCGGCGAGTCCGGCATCAACATCGCCGGCATGCAGGTCTCGCGGTCCGTCGCGGGCGGCGAGGCGTTGGCCATCCTGACGGTGGACGACACGGTTCCCGCCGGGGTGTTGGCGGAGGTCGAGGTAGAGATCGGGGCTACGTTCGCTCGGTCGGTGAACTTGGTCTGAGGGGCCGTTGTCCGGGGGCTGCCGCCCCCGGGCCCCCGCTTTCGGCCCTGAAGGGGCCTCGTCCTCAAACGCCGGACGGGCTGAAAAGCCCGACCGGCGTTTTTGTGTGCCCTAGTTGTTCGCGACGCGAATCCTCCGCAGCGCCCCCGCCGCCAGTACCGCCGCCCCCGCCAGCAGTACCGCCCCCGCGATCGACGCCCCCTGCATCCCGTTGGTGAACGCCTCGCGGGCCGCCGTCGCCAGGGCATCTCCCGTGTGCCCCGGCAGCCGGCCTGCGATGGCCAGCGCGCCGCCCAACGTCTCGTGGGCCGCGGTCGGGGCCGAACTCGGAATGTCGTGGCGGTAGATGGCCGTACCGATCGAACCGAGGACCGCCATCCCGAGCGCGCCGCCGAACTCCGCGCCCGTCTCCATCAGTGAGGACGCCGAGCCCGCCCGCTCCACCGGCGCGCTGCTCATCGCGAGGTCGGTGATCTGGGAGATGACCATGACGATGCCGGAGGCGAGGACGCCGCAGGCGGTCAGGACGAGCCAGAGGGAGTCGGTGCCGGCGAGGGACAGGAGCGCGTACCCGGCCGCGCCGATCACGAAGCCCGCGGTGACGACGTAGGCACGGTTGACGCCCTTCTGGACGAGGCTCGTGGCCAGCGGGGCCGCCAGGCCGATCGGCACCGAGGGAAGCAGCGCCCACAGGGCCGCCTCCATCGCGCTCTTGCCGAGCACCGACTGCAGGTACTGCGTGGTGAAGAAGGCCGAGCCCATCATCGCGAACGAGGCGACGAGGTTGAGGCCGACCGAGGGCGCGAAGCCGCGGCCGCGGAACAGCGCCCGGTCGATCATCGGGGAGGCCGCGGTGCGCTGGCGGTGGACGAAGAGGGCCGCGAACACAAGGCCTACGGCGATCGAGGCGACGTACTGGACGTGCCAGCCCTCGGACGGGATCTCCTTGAGGCCGTAGATGACGGGGAGCACGGCGGCCATCGAGAGGGGGACGCTCGGCCAGTCGAAGCGGCCGGGGTTCGGGTCCTTCGACTCGGGGAGCAGGAACGGGCCGATGACCAGCAGCAGGGCCATGGCCGGCAGGTTGATCAGGAAGACCGAGCCCCACCAGAAGTACTGGACGAGTACGCCGCTGAGCACCGAGCCGAGTGCGATGCCGGCCGTCATCACGCCGGACCACAGGCCGATCGCCTTCGCACGCTGGGCGGAGTCCGTGAACATCGTGCGGATCAGCGCCATGGTCGACGGCATCAGGGTCGCGCCGCCGAGGCCGAGGACCGCGCGGGCGGCGATGAGGGTCTCGGCGCTGTTCGCGTAGGCCGCGATCAGGGAGGCGGTGCCGAAGGCGGCGGCGCCGATCAGGAGGAGCCTGCGGCGGCCTATGCGGTCGCCGATCGAGCCCATCGTCATCAGCAGGCCGGCCAGGACGAAGGCGTAGATGTCGAAGATCCACAACTGCTGGGTGCCGCTGGGTTCGAGGTCGGCGCTGATCGAGGGGATGGCGAAGTAGAGGACGGAGACGTCCATCGAGACCAGCAGCAGCGGGAGCATCAGCACGCCGAGCGCGGTCCATTCACGGCGGCCGGCACGTACGGGAGTCGCGGGAGTCGTTGTCATGGCAGGAACTGTACGGGCGTCTTAAACGTTTGTCTAGAACGATTGTATAAATCACGTGTCTAGGACGGCCGTATGGATCCGGGGTAGCCTGGCCCGCATGGGACACCGTGAGGATCTGCTCGAAGGCGCCAAGCGCTGCCTGTTGGAGAAGGGGTTCGCGCGGACGACGGCGCGCGACATCGTGAAGGAGTCGGGGACCAACCTGGCCTCCATCGGCTACCACTACGGCTCGAAGGACGCCCTGCTCGCGCAGGCCTACCTCGCGCTGGTGGAGCGGACGGCCGACGGCTTCGAAGGGGCCGACGGAGGGGAGCCGGTGGGCCCGCCCGGTTCGCTGGAGCGGTTCCGGGCGGTGTTCTCGAACATCGTCTCCACCATGAGCGGGCCCGGTTCGATGTGGCGGCTCGGCATGGAGGTCATGACCATGGGCGACAAGATGCCCGAGGTGCGCGACCAGTTGACCCGGGCCCAGCGCGAGGGCGGGCGGGGCATGGTCGCGCTGATGACGAGCGTGCCCGAGGCGGAGGTCTCCGACGAGACCGCCGACTCCCTCGGCGGCTTCTACATGACCCTGATCACGGGACTCATCGCACAGTGGACCTTCGACCCGAAGACCGCACCGGACGCCGAGCGGCTCACCGAGGGTCTGCGTCAAGTACTGGAGGGTGTACGGCGGTAGCGGCGCCGTCGGCGGTGGGGGTGCTGGTGGTTCGGCGGTCGCGCAGCGCCGGGGCCAGCGCGCCCAGCATCAGCAGCGCGGTCACGGCGAACGCCCACGGATACCCGGTGACCCCCGCCAGGATGCCGAAGCCCGCGGCGCCGACGCCCATGCCACCGTCGTAGGCGAGGTTCCACAGCGCGCTGACCGTGCCGAAGGAGGAGGGGGAGACGCGGGCGTACATCAGGGTCAGGGTGGCGTTCTGGGCGAGGCCGAAGCCGGCTCCGAAGACGGCGGCACCCGTGACGACGGCGATCGCGCTGCCGGTCGCGGCGGTGATCAGCAGACCGGCGGCGGACAGGAGCAGGCCGGGCAGGACGAGCCGGGCGCTGCCGTGCCGGTCGCCGTAGCGGCCCGCGACCCAGCGGAACAGGGTCGAGGACGCCGGCTGTACGAACAGGGCCACCGCGACCACCCCTGCCGACGCCGACGGGACGGCCAACGGCAGAAAGGTGACCAGGATTCCGGTGGCCGTGGCGGTGGCCGCGAAGACGATCACGGGCCGGAGCAGGGCGCCCGTGCGCAGTCCCCGGAACACCCCCACCGATTCCTCCGACTTCGGCTGCCGGTCCGGCAGCCCGAGTACGGAGACGATCGCCGCGAGGGACGCGGCGCCGCCGAGCACGGCGACGGTCCCGTACCCCGTGTGCGTGACCAGCCACAGGCCCAGGGGCAGCGCGATCAGCGACGGCACGCCGGACACCACACCCACCAACGCCAGCCCCTCGCCCCGGCGTTCGGCCGGGATCAGCGTGGCGGTCAGGGCGCCGCCCGCGACGATCGTCAGCGCGAAACCGAGTCCGCGTACGAGGCACACGGCCACGATCCACGCCACGTTCCCGGAGACGGTCAGCACCAGGGCGGGGGCGCCGAGCAGGAACAGCCCTGCCATCAGGGTCACCCGGTAGCCGAAGCGGGCGACGAGCCGGGGAGTGACCAGTTCACCGAGAACCGTGGCCGCCATCAGGGAGCCGGTGGCCAGGCCCGCCGCACCGCCGCCGCCCGCCTCGGCCGCGTAGGCGGGGACCACGGACAGCAGCAGGAAGAAGCTGAGACTCGCGCCGATCATGCTGACGAAGCGGAGGAGGAGGGCTCGGCTGAGCAGCGTCGGGCGATCGGATGCCGGGGGCGGAGCGTCCACCGGTGCCGCGGGCTGGGTGTTCGGCGAAGTCGTCATGCCAATGACGTTAGAGAGGGACCGGATCGCCGGTAAGCTCCAATTCCATGCCAGTGCAGTGGGCCGGTTTGTCGCCCGAGCTGCTCCTGGCCGTCGACCGGGACGGCGGGGAGCGGCTCTGCGCGCAGCTGGAACGGCAGGTGCGCGACGCCATCCGCTCGGGCCGGCTCCAGGCCGGCGAACGGCTCCCGTCCTCCCGCGAGCTCGCCCGCGAACTGGGCCTGTCCCGCGGTCTCGTGCAGGACTGCTACGCCCAACTCCAGGCCGAGGGCTACCTGGTGACCCGGGTCGGCTCGGCCACCCGCGTGGCGGCCTGCGCGCAGGTGAAGCAGACCTCCGAGGCGCCGCCGCGGAATCCCGCCCCCCACCCCCTCGCCGACTTCCGCCACGGCGTCCCGGACCTGGGCTCCTTCCCGGTGTCGGACTGGCTCTGGGCGACCAGGGAAGCGGCCCGCGCCATGCCGGTCGCGGATCTCGACTACGGGGATCCGCGCGGGAGTTCGGCCCTGCGCGAGATCGTGGCCGGCTATCTGCGCCGGGTGCGCGGAGCCGCCGCCGACCCCGCGCACACCCTCGTCTGCTCCGGCTACGCGCAGGGCCTCGCCCTGACCCTGCGCGTCCTGGCCCGGGCCGGCGTACGGGCCGTGGCGTACGAGGACCCGGGCGGTCCGGGCACGGCGAGGGCGGCGGCGGACGCGGCGGGGCTGGTGGCGGTCCCCGTACCGGTCGACGAATCGGGCCTCGACGTAGGGGAGTTGGACGCGACCGGCGCCCGCGCGGTGATCGTGACGCCGGCACACCAGTGGCCGACAGGGGTGGTGCTCGCACCGGAGCGCCGGCACGAGCTGGTCGAGTGGGCCGCGCGCAGGGACGCGTACGTCATCGAGGACGACTACGACGCGGAGTTCCGCTACGACCGCGAACCCGTCGGCGCCCTCCAGGGGTTGGCGGCCGACCGGGTGATCTCCATCGGCACGGTGAGCAAGTCCCTGGCCCCCGCCCTGCGCATCGGCTGGCTGCTGTCCCCACCCGCGCTCACCGAACCGCTCACCGACCTCAAGAACATCGCCGACCGCGGCTCACCCACCCTCGACCAGCTCGCCCTCGCCCGCCTGATCGAGTCCGGCCGCTACGACCGCCATCTGCGCCGCATGCGCACCCTGTACGCGACCCGCCGCACCGCCCTGGTCGACGCCCTCGCCCAACACGCCCCGGCGGTACGCCTGTCGGGCCTCGCGGCGGGCTTCCACGCGGTGGCCCATCTCGCGCCGGGCACGGACGAGGAGACGGTCGTGAACCGGGCCCGCGCGCGCGGAGTCGGCCTGTACGGCATGAGCGCGTGCCGGGCCTCGGGGGCGACGGATCCGCCCCAACTGGTCCTGGGGTTCGGGAATGTGACGGATCGTGGGATCGCGGAGGGCGTCGCGGGGGTGGCGGATCTGCTTCAGCCGACGAGCAGTTGACGGACGGGGTCAGCGGGCGAGCAGGTGACGGACGGGTTCAGGCGGTGAGCAGGTGACGGACGGCGGTCGGGGTATCCGGCGCGATCCGCGTGGGCCCGTATGCCGCTTCCGTCCATGACCGCCCGCCCGACGATCACGCAGGTCCAGCCGGCCGCGACGGCCTCGCGGAGTGCGTCACGGGTGGCCTCGGCGAGGGTCACGCGGTCGGCGGCGCCTCCGTCGAGCAGCGCGTGGACGGCTGCGCCGAGGCCTTCGGTGCCGTATTCGCTGGAGCCGCCGCTTCCGTCGTACCGCTCGATCATGACCCGGGCGACCTCCTCGCGGGGCGTGTAACCGCTCGCGTCCAGGGTCGTCAGCCAGGTGAGGTCAGTGGCGGGCAGCGCGTGCTCGGCGAGGAAGGCGCCGGCGGCGGCCCGGAACGCGGCGTCGCGGTCGATCAGGGTGTTGTCGAGGTCGAGCATCAGCAGCGGCATGGCTACAGCCGCGCCCCCTTCAACCCCATGTGCAGCAGCAGCCGGTCCTCGCCGTCGTCCAGGTCCAGGCCTGTGAGCTGCTCCACCCGCGACAACCGGTAGTACAGCGTCTGCCGGTGGATGCCCAGCTCCGCTGCGGTGCGGCCGGCCTGGCCCGCGCAGTCGAGGTAGATCTCCGCCGTGCGGGCCAGTTCTCGGTGGGCGGGGGCGAGGAGGGGGGCGACCGCCGGGTCGTGGGCGGAGTCCGGGGGGAGCGAGGTCAGCAGGCGGAACGGGCCGATGTGCGCCCACTCGGCGACCGGCCCGAACCGCGGCTCCGCCAGCGCGGCCCGCGCCGCCGCCGAGGCCTCCCGCCAGGCCGCCCCCAGCTCCGCGATCCCGACCCGCCCGGCGGCGATCCCGGCGGCGGCCACCGCGTCGGGCCCCAACAACCGCGCCGCCGCCGACGTGGCCGGAGTGAGGGTGTCCGTCGAGCGGAGGCGGACCAGGAGGGCGAGGGCGTGGGTCGTCGTGCCCCAGGGGGCCGTGCAGAGGGCCGTCGCGCCCGGGATCGTGCGGACCGACGGGGCGTCGGAGGGGTCCGGTGAGGGCCAGGGGGCCACGCAGACCACCGTGTGCGGGCCGTTCGCCCGGGGGCCGAGGGCCGTGCGCAGTTCGGCCACCGCCATGTCCCGTTGCCAGCCGCGCTCCGCGGTCAGTACGGCTCGTAGTTCCCGCGTCAGGTCGGCCCCGTGCTGTGCCTCGTCGGCCAGGAGGTCGCCGATGCGGCCGGTCACCCGCATGGCCGCCGTCAGCTGGTCCTCGGTGGGGCCGGGCTCGTCCTCCAGGAGCCAGACGTAGCCGAGAACGACACCTCGGTGGCGGACGGGGAGGCAGATCCGCCCGCGATAGACCCCCGCCTCGGGGGTGCGCGGGATCCGGACCGGACCGGTGGCGCGGGTGATGCCGAAGCCCTCGAACCACGTGCGGACCGTGGCCGTCGAGCGCCGGGTCAGGATCGAGCGGGTGCGTACGGGGTCCAGCGCGGACGCGTCGAGGTCGCCCTCACTGTCGTACGCACCGAAGGCGATCAGCTCGAAGTCGCGGTTCTCCAGGGTCGCCGGGGCGCCGAGGAGCTCCGAGATCTCGTCGACCAGCTCTTGGTAGTCGCCCGTGGAATCGGTGGTCACCCGGGCATTCTCCCGCATTCCCGCGCCGATTCCCGGCTGCCTTCATACATCTGTCTGAGATCTGCGGCACGGATGCGTGACAGCTGTCGATGGCCGACGATCGGAGGGGTCCCTAGGTTTCACGGTGGTCCTGTCTGCTGGTTCTGTGGAGGTGCCCCGTGCTGGGTCCCGTGATTCTCGCCGCCTCGCGCAGCGATCGGATGCGTCGGCTGATCTCGGCCGCGCCGGTGACCAAGCAGGTCGTCGACCGCTTCATCCCCGGCGAGACCGTGGACGAGATCGTGCCGATCGTCCAGGACCTCACCGACAAGGGTCTCGAGCTGACGATGGACGTCGTCGGCGAGGACATCACCACCCCCGAGCAGGCCGCCGCCGCCCGCGACGCCTATCTGACGCTCGTCGAACGGCTGGGGGAGCTGGAGCTGGGCACCCGCGCCGAGATGTCGATCAAGCTGTCCATGTTCGGGCAGGCGCTGCCCGGCGGCCACGAACTCGCCCTCGCCAACGTCCGGCCCGTCGTCGAGGCCGCCGCCGCCATCGGTACGACCGTCACGCTCGACGCCGAGGACCACACCACCCTCGACTCGATGTTCGCGATCCACGAGGAGCTGCGGAAGGATTTCCCGCAGACCGGCTGCGTCATCCAGGCCTACCTCTTCCGCACCGAGACCGACGCCCGCCGCCTCGCCGAGGCCGGCAGCCGGGTGCGGGTGGTGAAGGGCGCCTACAAGGAGCCCGCCGAGGTCGCCTACCAGCAGAAACACGAGATCGACAAGGCGTACGTCCGGATCCTGCGGATCCTGATGGAGGGTTCCGGCTACCCGATGATCGGGTCCCACGACCCGCGCCTCATCTCCATCGCCCAGGAACTCGCCCGGCGCGCCGGGCGCAAGCTCGACGAGTACGAGTTCCAGATGCTGTACGGAATCAGGAGCGACGAGCACCTGCGCCTCGCCGCCGAGGGCCACCGCATGCGCGTCTACACCGCCTACGGCACCGACTGGTACGGCTACTTCATGCGGCGCCTCGCCGAGAAGCCCGCCAACCTCCTCTTCTTCGCACGATCCACCCTCACCAAGGGCTGACCGAACACCCGCTCACGTACAAGGAGTTACGGATCTCATGGACGCTGTGACCCAGGTCCCCACCCCCGTCAACGAGCCGGTGCACGGCTACGCCCCCGGCTCGCCCGAGCGCGCCCGTCTCGAGGCCAAGCTCAAGGAGCTGGCCGAGAACCCGATCGACCTGCCGATGACCATCGGCGGCGAGCGGCGGATGGGTGGCGGCGAGCGCGTCGACGTCGTCCAGCCGCACAACCACAAGGCGCGCCTCGGCACTTACGCCAATGCCACCCAGGACGACGCCCAGGACGCGATCGACGCGGCCCTCGCCGCCGCGCCCGCCTGGCGCGCGATGGCCTTCGACGACCGCGCCGCGATCATCCTGCGCGCCGCCGAACTGCTCTCCGGCCCCTGGCGCGAGACCCTCGCGGCCTCCACCATGCTCGGTCAGTCCAAGACCGCCCAGCAGGCCGAGATCGACTGTCCCTGCGAGCTCGTCGACTTCTGGCGCTTCAACGTCAAGTACGCCCGCGACCTGCTCGCCGAGCAGCCCCCGGCCAACTCCCCGGGCGTCTGGAACCGGCTCGACCACCGCCCGCTCGAAGGCTTCGTCTACGCGATCACGCCCTTCAACTTCACGGCGATCGCGGGCAACCTGCCGACCGCGCCCGCCCTCATGGGCAACGTCGTCGTCTGGAAGCCGTCGCCGACGCAGACCCATTCCGCCGTGCTGCTCCTGCAGTTGCTGGAGGAGGCGGGGCTGCCCAAGGGCGTCATCAACCTCGTCACCGGCGACGGCATCGAGGTGTCGAAGGTCGCTCTTGAGCACCGCGACCTCGCCGCGATCCACTTCACCGGGTCCACCAAGACCTTCCAGCACCTGTGGAAGACGGTCGGCACCAACATCGAGAAGTACCGCACCTACCCGCGCCTGGTCGGCGAGACCGGCGGCAAGGACTTCCTCGTCGCCCACCCGAGCGCCGACCGTGCCGTGTTGAAGACGGCGCTGACCCGTGGCGCCTTCGAGTACCAGGGCCAGAAGTGCAGTGCCACCTCGCGCGCCTACATCCCGGCCTCCATCTGGAACTCCGGCTTCAAGGAGGAGTTCGCGGCCGAGGTCGACTACCTGACCATGGGTGACGTCACCGACCTCGCCAACTTCGTCGGCGCGGTGATCGACGAGCGCGCGTTCGCCAAGAACAAGGCGGCCATCGACCGCGCGAAGGCGGATCCCAACTGCACGATCGTCGCGGGCGGTTCGTACGACGACTCGGTCGGCTACTTCGTCCGCCCGACCGTCGTGGAGTGCAGTGACCCCGACAACGAGGTGTTCCGCACCGAGTACTTCGGCCCGTTCCTCGCCGTGCACGTCTACGAGGACGAGAACTACGACGAGATGCTGACCCAGATGGAGTCGGTCTCCGACTACGCGCTGACCGGCTCGGTCATCTCCAACGACCGCGCGGCGGCCGCGTACACGATGGAGAAGCTGCGCTACGCGGCCGGCAACTTCTACATCAACGACAAGTCCACCGGCGCCGTCGTCGGCCAGCAGCCCTTCGGCGGCGGCCGCGCCTCCGGCACCAACGACAAGGCCGGCGCCCCGCAGAACCTGATGCGCTGGACCCTGACCCGCGCCATCAAGGAGACGCTGGTCGCGCCCACCGACTACGGCTACCCGCACATGGGCTGACCACATCCCGCACGTGATCGGGCCGGGTCCTCAGGACCCGGCCCGCACCAGTATCTTGCCCGTGTTGCCGCCCCGCAGCATCAGCAGGAACGCCTCCACGATCCGCTCGAAGCCGTCCACCACCGTCTCGTCCAGGGCCAGGGCCCCGCTGCGCAGATGCGGTACGGCGAAGTCGTACAACTCCTGCTGTGCGTCCAGGTGGTCGCGCACCAGGAAGCCCTCGATCCGCAGGCTCTTCTCCACGACGTCGGCGTGGTTGAACAGCACGGGCGGTGCGTCCTGCGTGTTGTACTGGCCGACCGTGCCGATCCGCACCACCCGCCCGTGGTCGCGCAACGCGCCTATCGCCGCGCCCAGTTGTTCACCGCCTACGTTGTCGACGAAGAGGTCGATGCCGTCCGGGGTCGCCTTGGTGAGGAGTTCGGCGACGGGGCCTGTGCGGTAGTCGAAGGCCGCGTCGTAACCCACCTGTTCCGTCAGGTAGTTCACCTTCTCGGCCGAGCCCGCGCTGCCGATCAGGCGGCCCGCGCCCAGCAGCCGGGCGAAGCGGCCGGTCGCCGTGCCGACTCCGCCCGCCGCCGCGGACACGAACACGTCGTCGCCCGCGCGGAGTCGCGCGATGCGGGTGAGGCCGACGTACGCCGTCAGGCCCGTGCCGCCGAGGACGCTCAAGTACGCGGAGAGGGGCACGCCTTCGTGCCGGGGGAGCCGTCTCACCTCGGCCGGGGACACCACCGAGTGGGTCCGCCAGCCCTTGCGGTGGAAGACGATCTCGCCCTCGGGCAGGGACGGTTCGCGCGAGGCGGTGATCCGGCCCAGCGCGCGTCCCTCCAGCGGGGAGTTCAACTCGAAGTCCCCGTCCATCATTTCGCGGTGGTAGGGGTCGACCGACCAGTAGAGGTTCTCGACCACGGCCGTGCCGGGCGCGGGGGAGGGGACGGGGGACTGGGTGAAGCGGAAGTGGTCGGGGGTCGGGAAGCCGGTGGGGCGGGCGGTCTGGTGCACGGTGAGCGCGGTCATGAGGGCGACCGTAGGGAGGAATGGCCGGCGTGGGCAGGGGGTTGGGTTCATGGGACGGGCGGATCCATGAGCCGCTCGCATACGGGCAGGTGGTGGCGTGGATGGAGGGCAGGGTCGGCACGGTCGATCTCGCGCCGCAGGAGCTTAGGACGCTGGTCGCCGTGGCCGACGAGGGCGGTTTCTCGGCCGCCGCGATACGGCTCGGGAGCACCCAGTCCGCCGTCTCGCATGCCGTGCGCGGCATCGAACGCAAGCTGGGGGTCGTGCTGTTCGAGCGCGGGCGCTACGGGGCCAGGGCCACGCCCGCCGGTGCCCGGGCCGTCGCGCACGCGCGGCGCGTCCTGCGGCTGCTGGAGGTGATGGTCGCCGAGACCAGGGGGCTCGGGACAGGACCGGGTACGGGTCTCGGGACGGGCGTCGTCGGCGGCCCCCTGCGCATCGCCGCCTTCCGGAGCGCGGCCCTGCATCTCCTGCCGCCCGTGCTGGAGCGGCTCACCGCCGCGCACCCGGCGATCGAGCCGACCGTGCGCGTGGTCCGCGAGGTCGGGGCGGGCACCGCCGGTGAGGTGGCCCAGGGCCGCGCCGATCTCGGCATCGCGACCATCGGCACCGGCTCGCCGATCCCGCCGGAGCTGGTGGGTGACGTACTCCTGGAAGAGCCGTACGCGCTGGTGCACCCGGCCGGTCATCCGGCGCCGCGCTCGCTGCCGCTGGTCGACTGGGCCGAGAACTGCTCCTCCTACACGCGCGCGTGGTGGGCCGCGCAGGACTGGATCCCGGCGGCGAGCGTGCGCGCGGAGGACGACGGGGCGGTGCTGTCGCTGGTGGGCAGCGGGTTCGGGATGGCCATCATGCCGAGGCTCTCGCTCACCGGAGCGCCGCCGTCGGTCGCGGTCACCGATCTCGGGGCGGAGCGGCCGACGCGGACCGTCGGCTATGTGACCACTCCCGAACTGGCGGCGACGGCCGCCGTCCGGGCCCTTGTGCGCGAACTGCGGGCCGGGAAGAAATAGCAGGTCAGCGTGGTGTGACTCATGGCGCCGTCTCAGATAGTAGGAAGTCCGACTAATTGTGGAGACAGACCGGCCCCCCTCACTTAACTTTGTAGGAGCCGAACGTCTCGCTCGATCAAGCGAATGGCGGTCGTGAGCCGGACACCGTGCAGGCAACCCCTGTGGTCCGTCGCTCCACCGCCCCATCCGGCGTCTCGAATCCCCCCATTTCCGCACTCCGTTGATGTCGAAGGAGTCGATTTCCCATGGCCGAGACGACCGCACGCCGCCGAGTCCGTCACACGTCCCGCACGAGCGAGTCCGACCGCAAGAACGCCGCCGCCGCGCTCCAGCGCGCCCTCGACCGCCGGGACAACGGCGGCGAGACCGGCCACTGAGCCGACGCGATTTTCCGGGCGCCGCTCCTGAGCGCACGCCCGTAGGCCGGGAGCCGCCCGCAAGGGGTGCGGCGCGGGGTCAGCTCCCGCGCCGCACCTCGAAGTGATCGATGCGCTCGCCGCTCTGCGCGAGCGCCGACACCTTCAGGGCCGGCCTGCTGCCGCTCTCCGCCTCCACCGAGAGGAAGGAGAACCCGCGGTAGCGCACCCGCGACCACTCCACGGTCTCCTGGGCCGAGCCGTGCGACTTCGTCCACCGGAAGGTGTCGACCGAGTCGTGCCGCGTGACGTGCCCCTCGTAGCTCTCCTTCACGCCCGACGGGAAGCCGTACAGATCACGGCCGCCGCCGCCCGCGGTGACGTAGACGATCCCGTCCTTCGTCGGATCGGTCGACGCGCCGATGGGCACCGCCCGGCCGACCTTGTCGCCCTTGACGGCGTCCGTGCGCTCGTAGACGTGGTTGTGGCCGTTGATCACCAGGTCCACCTCGTGCTTCTCGAACAGCGGCAGCCACTCGGTGCGCACCCCGCCGTCCGAGGCGTGGGCCGAGGTCGAGTAGGCGCAGTGGTGGAAGAAGACGACCACGAAGTCGACGCCCTTCGCCGCGCGCAGCTCACCCAGTTTCGTGTCCAGCCACTTGGTCTGCTTGCCTTGCGAGTAGCCGAAGTTGGCGGGGATCTCGTACGACACGTCGTTGGCGTCCAGCGCCACGAAGCCGACGTTGCCGTACGTGAACGCGTACACGCCCGGCGAGTTGCGCGGGTCGAAGCCGTTGTCCGGGAGGGACCAGCGGGCGAGCTGTCCGCCGTAGCCGTCCGGCGAGTACCAGGCCTCCATGTCGTGGTTGCCGGTCGTCACCATCCACGGCACGGACCTCGCCACCGACTCGTTCTGCTTGAGGAACAGGTCCCAGTAGCCGGGGTCGTAGCCGTCGGCCTTCTCGCCGCGGCCGTTGGTGTCCGCGTAGCAGATGTCACCGGCGTGCAGATGGAAGGCGGGCTCGCGGCGCAGGATCGCGTGGTCGCCGGTGGCCGCGGCCTGGCTGACGCCCTGGTCGCCGAAGGCCGTGAACACGAACTTCTCCGGGCTCGCCGGCGCCGTGCGGAACTCGCCGATGGTCGAGCGGTGTCGGGGCGCGGTCGGGTCGAAGCCCTCGTGGCCCACGCCGTAGTAGTACGTGGTGCCGGGGCGCAGGCCGTCCAGGGCCGCGTGCACGTAGTACTGCTCCAGGGCGGAGCGGACGCCGGTCAGGCCCGGGGTGTGCAGGTCGCGGATCTCCGCGGTGACGGTACGGCCCAGGTCGTCCGGCTTCGTGCCGACACGGACGTACGGCTTCTTGACCGCGAACGGCACCTGCCAGGAGACGCGCATCTGCGACTTCGGGTCGGCGCCGAAGGCGAGATGGCGGCCGAAGGGGGTGACGACCGCGCCGGACACCTTCGAGGTGGCGGGGCTGCTCGCGGCGCCGGGGCTGCTGGTCCGTCCGCCGGTCGACCTGCCGTCGGTTCCCGTGCCCGCGCACCCCGTCAGCAGCCCGCCCGCCACCGCGCCCGCGGTCACCAGCGTGCGGCGCCGGGACAGCTTGGTGCGCAGGTACTCGTACTGCTCGGCCATGGTCATCCGGCGTGCGAGCTGCTCCGGTATGCCGACATCAGGTGTCTCCATGTCGATGAAGTTCCCAGTGAACCTCAACGAGGGCCATGCGTAAGGGTGAACGGAGGTCGAACGACTGACGCCCGCCCACTCCCCGGCGGCCCGAAACCGCCCCGTGGCTGTCCGTATCGCGGACACCTCATGTCATCCCATGGGACGAGGAGTAGGGTGCCGACATGTCTCGCAGCATCAATCTCGCAGTGATCCCCGGGGACGGCATCGGCCAGGAAGTCGTGGCCGAGGGTCTGAAGGTCCTCTCCGCCGTCCTTCCGCAGGATGTGAAGCTGGAGACCCGGGAGTACGACTTCGGTGCCAAGCGCTACCGCGCCACCGGTGAGACCCTCACCGACGCCGACCTGGACTCCCTCAAGCAGCACGACGCGATCCTGCTCGGCGCCATCGGCGACCCGTCGGTCCCGTCCGGTGTCCTGGAGCGCGGCTTCCTGCTGAAGCTCCGGTTCGCCTTCGACCACCACGTCAACCTGCGGCCGAGCAAGCTGCTCCCGGGTGTGGCGACCCCCCTCGCCGGACAGCCGGAGATCGACTTCGTGGTCGTCCGCGAGGGCACCGAGGGTCCGTACACGGGCAACGGCGGCACGATCCGCAAGGGCACCGAGCACGAGGTCGCCACCGAGGTCTCCGTGAACACGGCGTTCGGTGTCGAGCGGGTCGTCCGGGACGCGTTCGCCCGCGCCCAGGCCCGTCCGCGCAAGAAGCTCACGCTGGTCCACAAGAACAACGTGCTGACCTTCGCGGGTCACCTGTGGACGAACGTCTTCAACAAGGTGGCCGAGGAGTTCCCCGAGGTCACCACGGACTACATCCACGTCGACGCGGCGACGATCTACCTCGTCACCGACCCGGCCCGCTTCGACGTGATCGTCACCGACAACCTCTTCGGCGACATCATCACCGACCTCGCCGCGGCCGTCTCCGGCGGCATCGGCGTCGCCGCCAGCGGGAACATCAACCCGTCCGGCGAGTTCCCCTCGATGTTCGAGCCCGTGCACGGCTCGGCCCCGGACATCGCGGGCCAGGGCAAGGCCGACCCCAGCGCCACGGTCCTGTCCGTCGCCCTGCTCCTGCGTCACCTCGGCTACGAGGCCGAGGCCGCCCGCATCGACGAGGCGGTCGCCGCCGACCTCGCCGACCGCACCGGCAAGCCCGCGCGCAGCACGTCCGAGATCGGCGACGCGCTGTCCGTACGAGTAGCCGGCTGACCCGCCGAGTCACTCGAAACTCTCGCAGTCTTCGAAGCCGCCGGGTCGCATATGCACCCGGCGGCTTTCGCTATGTCCCCGCCGGGTGCCACCATCATCCCCTGGGTCGCATTCACGCCGTTTTCTTCCACGGCAGCCCGCGCGCGATAATCGAACGCGGAGCCGCGGTATGAGGGAATGCTCGGACGTCCTAACACTGGCCATTGGCAGTAGCGGGCGTGAGCGCGGCCCGTCACTACACAACCGGTGAAGGACACCTACTCATGACGACGCCCACGATCGAGCTCAAGCCCTCGGCCTCGCCACTTTCCGCCGCCGAGCGGGACGCGATTCTGGCGAACCCCGGGTTCGGCCGCCACTTCACCGATCACATGGTGACGATCAAGTGGACCGAGGGCCGCGGCTGGCACGACGGCCAGCTGGTTCCGTACGGTCCGATCTCCATCGACCCCTCCACGCACGTCCTGCACTACGGGCAGGAGATCTTCGAAGGTCTCAAGGCCTACCGCCAGGCCGACGGCTCGGTCGCGGTCTTCCGCCCCGAGGCCAACGCCCGCCGCTTCCAGAACTCCGCCCGCCGGATGGCCATGGCGGAGCTGCCCGAGGAGTTGTTCATCGAGGCCCTGGACGTGCTGCTCGGGCAGGACGCGGCCTGGGTCCCGCCGCACGGCGGCGAGGAGTCGCTGTACCTGCGCCCGTTCATGTTCGCCACGGAGGCCGCGCTCGGCGTCCACCCGGCCAACGAGTACCTGTTCATGCTGATCGCCTCCCCGTCCGGCGCGTACTTCGCCGGGGGCGTCAAGCCGGTCACCATCTGGGTCTCCGAGGACTACGTCCGTGCCGTCCCCGGCGGCACCGGCGACGCCAAGACGGGCGGCAACTACGCGGCCTCCCTGCTCCCGCAGGCCGAGGCCGCCCGCAACGGCTGCGACCAGGTCGTCTACCTCGACGCGGTGACCCGCACCAAGGTCGAGGAGTCCGGCAGCATGAACATCGCCTTCGTGTACGGCGACCGCATCGTCACCCCCGCGCTGACCGGCTCGATCCTGGAGGGCATCACCCGCGACTCCCTCCTCCAGGTCGCCCGCGACCTCGGCTACACCGCCGAGGAGGACGTGGTCACCCTCCAGCAGTGGCGCGAGGACGCGGCCTCCGGCGCCCTCACCGAGGTCTTCGCCTGCGGCACGGCCGCGGTCGTCACCCCCATCGGCCACGCCAAGACCAAGGACGCCGCCTGGACCCACGGCGACGGCACCCCGGGCCCGGTCACGGCCCGCCTGCGCGAGGCGCTGCTGGGCATCCAGCGGGGCGTCAACGAGGACAAGCACGGCTGGATGCACAAGCTCGGCTAGACGCCGCTAGATCCGGCTGGTCACTTTGGGGGCCGTCGCGGACTCGGTGTCCGTGACGGCCCCCGTCGGCAACAGAAGGAAGGTCAGCCCGCCGACCGCCCCCGACAGCAGGAAGCTGCAGTCGACCCCGCCCGTCAGCGACAGCAGCGGACCCTCGTACGACGGCAGTGACACGGCGAGCAGTCCGACCGCCGCGCCCACCGCCCAGGACACCGTGGCCGGGATGTTCCAGCCCGCGCGGTACCAGTAGATCCCGCCCCGCGAGCGGCGGTTGAAGACCTGGAGGGCGTCCGCGTCGTACACGCCCCGGCAGCGCACGAAGCCGATCAGGGTGATCACCGCCCATGGCGTGCCGATCGCCGTCAGGAGCAGGACGAAGGACGTCATCGCGGACTGGGCGTTCCAGGCGTAGTGGCCGACGAAGACGCACACCGTGGCGACGACGGCGACCGTGCAGGTGGCCCGCGCGCGGGAGGCGCGGGGCAGGATCGCGTCCAGGTCGAGGCCCATGGAGTAGAGCATCAGGCCCGCGTTGCCGACCGAGCCCGCGGAGGCGGCGAGCAGCAGCGGGACCAGGTACCAGGTGGGCGACGCCGACACCAGCGGGCCCGCGTAGTCGAGGGCCGCTCGCGCCCCGAACGCCGTGAACGTGCCGAAGAGCTGGGGCACGAGGAGACCGGCGATCAGGCCGAGCCAGGTCGCGTGCAGGACCCGGCGCGAGGTGTGGCGGACCGGGGAGATGTAGCGCGTGTAGTCGCCGAGGAGGGTGATGAACGCGATCGGTCCGGACAGCCCCGCCGCCACCGTCGCCAGGCACCACGTCGGCCAGAACCCGCCCAGCAGATAGCCGCCCGCCTCCGGCAGCGCGCCGGTCGTGAAGTGCGGGGCGTACGCGAACACGCCCAGGACCAGCAGGGCGGTCATGCCGATGGACAGCACCCGGGACATGGCCAGCAGCACCCGGTACCCGTACACCGCGCCCGCCACGGTCGCCGCCGCGAGCAGCCCGTACACGACGGCGTACGAGCCACCGCCCGCCGGCAGCCCGAACAGCCGCCCCAGCACACCCACCATCACATCGCCGCCGATCCACACGGTCAGCGCCGTGTAGCCGAGGGCGAGCAGCAGCCCGACCACCGAGCCGACCAGCCGGCCCCGCACCCCGAACTGGGCGCCGGACGACGTCGACAGGTTGGTCGCCGTGCGCAGCGAGACCAGTGCCAGCGGGGCCGTGAACAGCGTGCCGACCACCGTGCCCGCCACGATCGAGCTCACCGACGCCCACCAGCCGAGCCCGAAGGACGGCGGCAGCCAGCCGAAGATGATCACACCGAGACAGAGATTGGAGCCGAGCAGGATCGACACGAGGTCGCGTGGGCCGCTGGTGCGCTCCTCGTCGGGGATGGTGTCGACTCCGCGCTGTTCTATCGGCATGGTGGGTCTCCTTCGACGGCCGCCAAGTTTTTTAGAGCGGCGTTCAATGTGACCCGTGCCAAGCTTGTGCGTCAATCTTTCCGTTCCGTGAATCTTCCGTTTAGAGTGTTGCTCTAAATGGCTAGGAGGTGCCGCCCCGTGAGACTGACTCCCACGGAACGTGACCGGCTGCTGCTGTTCTCGGCCGCCGAACTGGCCCGCGCCCGCAAGGCGCGCGGCCTCAGGCTCAACGTGCCGGAGGCCACCGCGCTCATCGCGGACACGGTGTGCGAGGCGGCCCGGGACGGGCGGCGGCTGGCCGAGGCCATCGAGCGCGCCCGGTCGGTCCTGGGACCGGACGACGTCCTGCCGGGTGTCGCCGACATCGTCACCGAGGTGCATGTCGAGGCCGTCTTCGACGACGGTTCGCGCCTCGCGGTGGTCTCGGACCCGATCGGCGGGGGAGCGGCCGAGGACGCTCCGGGCGCCCTGCTTCCGGGGCCCGAGCACGCCGAGCCCGAGGTCGTCGCCCGGGTCACGGTCACCAACACCGCGACCGTGCCGGTCTCCGTCACCTCCCACTTCCACTTCTTCGAGGCCAACCCGCGCCTCGACTTCCCCCGCGCCGCCGCCTACGGCATGCGGCTCGCGGTACCGGCCGGATCGTCCGTCCGCTTCGGCCCCGGCGAGAGCGTCGAGGTCGGCCTGCTGCCGATCGGCGGCGAGCGGATCGCGATCGGTTTCGCCGGTCTCGTCGACGGACCGCTGGACGCGCCGGGCGCGAGGGAAGAGGCCCTGCGCCGGGCGATCGCCTGCGGCTACCTGGGAGTCGAGCAGTGAATCCGTACGAGTACGCCGCCACCCACGGCCCCCGCGCCGGCGACCGCGTCCGCCTCGGCGACTCGGGGCTGACCATCCGCGTCGAGTCCGACTCGCAGCGCCACGGCGACGAGTTCCTGGCCGGTTTCGGCAAGACCGCGCGCGACGGGCTGCACCTCAAGGCCGCCGCCGTGCGCGACACCTGCGATGTCGTGATCAGCAACGTCGTCGTGATCGACGCCGTGCAGGGCATCCGGAAAGTGTCCATCGGGATCCGCGAAGGGCGGATCTGTTCCCTCGGGCGGGCCGGCAATCCCGACACCCTCGACGGGGTCGATGTCGTGGTCGGTACGGGTACCTCGATCGTGTCCGGCGAGGGGCTGATCGCCACCGCCGGTGCCGTCGACACCCACGTCCACCTGCTCTCGCCGCGCATCATGGAGGCCTCGCTGGCGTCCGGCGTGACGACGATCATCGGGCAGGAGTTCGGCCCGGTGTGGGGCGTCGGCGTCAACTCGCCCTGGGCGCTGCGGCACGCGTTCAACGCCTTTGACGCCTGGCCGGTCAACATCGGGTTCCTGGGCCGGGGTTCGTCGTCCGACGCGGCCCCGCTGATCGAGGCGCTGGCCGAGGGCGGCGCTTCCGGCTTCAAGGTGCACGAGGACATGGGCGCCCACACCCGCGCGCTGGACACCGCGCTGCGGGTCGCCGAGGAGCACGACGTCCAAGTCGCCCTGCACAGCGACGGGTTGAACGAGTGCCTGTCCGTCGAGGACACCCTGCGCGTGCTGGAGGGCCGGACGATCCACGCCTTCCACATCGAGGGCTGCGGCGGCGGACACGTGCCGAACGTGTTGAAGATGGCGGGCGTTCCGAACGTCATCGGCTCCTCCACCAACCCCACCCTGCCCTTCGGCCGGGACGCCGTCGCCGAGCACTACGGCATGATCGTCTCCGTCCACGACCTGAAGACCGACCTGCCCGGCGACGCCGCCATGGCCCGCGACCGCATCCGCGCCGGGACGATGGGCGCCGAGGACGTGCTGCACGACCTGGGCGCGATCGGCATCACCTCGTCGGACGCGCAGGGCATGGGCCGGGCCGGCGAGACCGTCCGCCGTACCTTCGCGATGGCCGGGAAGATGAAGGCCGAGTTCGGCGCGCTCGGCGGTTTCCCGGAGGCGGACCACGACAACGACCGCGTGCTGCGCTACATCGCCAAGCTGACCATCAACCCCGCCATCGCGCACGGCCTTTCGCACGAGGTCGGGTCGATCGAGGTCGGCAAGCTGGCGGACATCGTGCTGTGGCGGCCCGAGTACTTCGGCGCGAAACCGCAGCTCGTCCTGAAGTCCGGCTTTCCGGCGTACGGCGTGGTCGGCGACCCCAACGCGGCCACCGACACCTGCGAACCCCTCGTCCTGGGCCCGCAGTTCGGCGCGCACGGCAGCACGCCCGCCGACATCTCCGTGGCCTTCGTCGCCCAGGCCGCCCTCGACCAGGGCAACGACTCGATGCCGACGAGGCGCCGCCGCGTGGCCGTTCGCGGGACGCGCGGCATCGGGCCGGCCGACTTGCGCCTCAACTCCCGTACCGGAGCGGTCGATGTGGATCAGCGCACCGGTCTGGTCACCCTCGACGGCGAGCCGATCCGCTCGGAACCGGCCGAGTCGGTCTCCCTCAACCGCCTGTACTTCCTCTAGAACACACCGCTTTCTACTTCCTCCGGATCACTAGGACTTGGGACTTCTGATGAGCTTCCGTATGCCGCCCGAGTGGGCCCCGCACGAGCGCACCTGGATGGCCTGGCCCGGGCCCAACCCGACGTTCTCGAACGACGAGGAGCTGGCGGACGCACGCGCCGCCTGGGCGTCCGTGGCCCGTGCCGTGCGCCGCTTCGAGCCGGTGACGATGGTGCACGGGCCGGGGCAGGGCGAGTCGGCGCGCGAGCTCCTCGGCCCGGACGTCGAGCTGGTCGAACGCCAGCTGGACGACGCGTGGATGCGGGACATCGGCCCCACCTTCGTCACCGACGGACGTGAACTGGCCGCCGTGGACTGGACGTTCAACGGCTGGGGCGCCCAGGACTGGGCCCGCTGGGAGCACGACTCTGAGATCGCCCGCGAGGTCGCGGACCTGGCCGGGGTGCCGGCGCTGAGCAGCAGCCTGGTCAACGAGGGCGGCGCGATCCACGTCGACGGCGAGGGCACGGTCCTGCTCACAGAGACGGTCCAGCTCGGCGCCGGCCGCAACGCCGGCTGGACGCGCGAGCAGGTCGAGGCGGAGATCCACGCGAAGCTCGGCACGACCAGGGCGATCTGGCTCCCGCGCGGCCTCACCGGCGACTATCCCCCGTACGGCTTCGGGACGCTCGGCCATGTCGACATCGTGGCCGCCTTCGCGCGCCCCGGTGTCGTGGTCGCGCACTCCCAGCCGGACCCGGCCCACCCCGACCACGAGGTGAGCAAGGAGATCATCGGCCTGCTGAACGCGCAGACCGACGCCCGCGGCCGGCGCCTGGAGGTCGTCGAGGTCCCGGCCCCGACCGTCCTGGAGGCCGACGGCCACTGGGCCGACTACTCCTACATCAACCACTACCTCTGCAACGACGGCGTGGTGCTGTGCGCCTTCGACGACCCGCGCGACGAGACGGCGGCCGGAATCTTCCGGCGCCTGTTCCCCGAGCGGACGGTGACCCTGGTCGACGCCCGTACGATCTTCTCGGGTGGGGGAGGCATCCACTGCATCACGCAACAGCAGCCGAGGGTCTGAGGACCCAGCGAGAGGGAGATGGGCGATGGCCGGTGCGCGGAAGATCGCGCCGCCGCGCGAGGAGGTCCTCGCCGCAGCCATGGGCATGATCGCCGAAAGCGGTCTGGAGCAGCTCACCATGGCCGCGCTCGGCCGCGAGGTCGGCATGAGCAGCGGCCATCTCCTCTACTACTTCGGCTCCAAGGACGAACTCCTGCTGCGCACCCTGGAGTGGAGCGAGGGCCGCCTCGGCACCGAGCGCGGCCGGCTGCTGGTCGGCGCCGGCCCGGCCCGCGAACGCCTCGACGCGTACGTCGACCTGTACGTCCCCGACGGCCACCGCGACCCGCACTGGACCCTGTGGCTGGAGGTCTGGAACCGCTCGCAGAACGCCGACGAGGCGGCCCGCGACCGGCAGGCCGCCATCGAGGGAGCCTGGCACCGCGACCTGGTGGCGCTGCTCGCCGAAGGCGTCTCGCGGGGCGAGTTCCGCCGCGTCGACCCCGACCGTTTCGCCGCCCGTCTGCGCGCCCTGCTCGACGGCTTCTCCATCCATGTGGCGATCGGACTGCGCGGCACGGACCGGGCGCAAGTTCTCGGCCATGTACGGGAGTTCCTCGACGAAGGCCTCCTCGCGGACGTCTGAGGCTGTGCCCTGGTTGTACGCAATACGACCGATTGACCCTGTAGCGGGCGGTGCGTTTGCCTCGAAGAGAGCCCTCGGCGCAGGGCCGGGGGAGAAGCGTCCACGGGGATCTCAGGGGGAACCATGTCCAGAGCCGCAGGGGTGTCCGGCGTCTGCTTGGGGGTGACGCTGCTGGTCGCACTCGTCTCGCCGACCGCAGCGACCGCCGCACCGCGAGCGCCGCACCCGCCCAGCACGGAGAGAGCGAGCACGGGCGCCGACGGCGGCCAGGCCGACGGAGCCTCGAACGACCCCGCGTTCAGCGCCGACGGCCGCCATGTCGCGTTCGTGTCCGAGGCGCCGAGCTTCGGCTGCGCGCGCTTCGCCGAGTGCCTGCTGGAGAAGGACCTGGACACCGGCGAGGTCACCAGGATCGACCTCGGCAGCGGCACCACGTACGGCTCGCCGATGCTGAGCGCCGACGGGAGCCGCGTCGCCTTCTCCGCGGGCACCCGGTTCCTGGCGCCCTACCTGTACGACCGCGCCACCGGCAGCGCGGAGAAGCTGTGGCCCCAGGACCCGCCCGGCTCCAACGAGTTGGGCCGCGTCGAGTCGATCAGCCCGGACGGCACGCATGTCGCGTACACCATCGGCAACCGCAACGGCTCCGAGAGTTCCCGGCTGTTGTACGTCCGCGACACCGCCACCGGGACGGACGAGCTGATCTCACCCGCCGAGGAGGGCGGCAAGGGCGGGGCCTCGGTGAGCGGCGACGGCGAGCGGGTCGCGTACGGCGTCCGCGTCGACTCCGAGACGGATCCGAACGACGTGTTCGTCAAGGACCGGGCGACGGGCGAGCGGATCCAGGTCGACAAGAACCTTGGCACCGCCTTCCTGGTCCGCATCACCGCGGACGGCAACCGCGTCCTGCTCGACGCCGAGGGCGGTGTGTACGTCCACGATCTGCGCACCGGCAAGGACCGGCGGGTGGCCGACGGGAATCCATGGTCGGCCACGGCGGACGGCCGTTACGCCGTCGTCGCGGGCGAGGACGGCATACGGGTGCGTGACCTGCGGACGGGGCTGCGCGGGGCCGCCCTCCCGAGGACCGCCGTCGCGGCCGGCGACCTCGTGGCCGCCACGGGGCGCGCGGTGGTGGCGTTCAGTTCGACCGCGTCCCACCTGGTGGCGGGCGACACCAACGACGAGTCGGACGTGTTCGTCTTCTCGGGCGAACTCGCGAGGAACCCCGCCCCGATGCCGTCCGTCACCGAACGGATCAGCACCACACGGGACGGACAGCAGCTCGCCGTGGCGTCCCACGACCCGGTGATGGCGGACGGCCGTGTCGTCTCCTTCACGTCGGGCGACGACGTTCTTGTCAACGCGCCGGGCGGGGTCTCCGGGGTCAACTCCAGTACGCAGAAGCCCTCGTCCGACAGCACGCCCTGCACGAGTGGGCGCATGGTGAGCTACCTGGCACCGCACGCGACCGACGGCGGCCCCGAGGTCTTCGTCCGCAACCGCTCGGTCGGCAAACTCACCGGCATCGCGACCCACGAGGGTGTCCGCTTCACCTGGATGGGACACTCCCAGGTCGACCCCACCTGCCAGTGGGTCACCTGGGCCGCCACGCTGCCCGCCACCGAGGCCGACCCGCACCCCCAACCCCGCGTCTACCGCTTCAAGTTCAACGGCGGTGACGTCGACGTCGTCAGCGCGCCCACGGGCGAGGCGGCGACCAATCCGTCCATCAGCTACGACGGCCGGTACATCGCCTTCGACCAGGGCGGTGCGATCTACGTCCGTGACCTGGACACCGGCGCCCTGGAGAAGGCCGGCTCCGGTGCGTCGGCGCCCTCGAACAGCGCGGACGGCCGCAAGGTCGCCTTCCAGCACGGCCGGGACATCCACGTCCGTGACCTCGACGCCGGGACCACGACCAAGGTCCGCGGCACGCAGCCCTCGCTCGCCGGGGACGGCACGCATCTCGCGTACGTCCGGGGCGGGGCCGTATATCTGCGCGAACTGCCCACGGGCAAGGCCCAGTTGATCAGCGTGGACCGCTGGGGCGGCCGCAACGACCTCCCGGCCCGGCACCCGTCCGTCGACTACGACGGCACGGTCGTCGCGTTCGAGTCGGCGTCACCCGATCTGGTGGAGGGGGACACCAACGGGGTGTCGGACGTGTTCCTGAGGACAGTGCAGTGACAGGCAACGACCACTCATGACAAGCGACAACCGCTACGGGGGAACAACCATGCGCACGAGAACGCGACGCACCGCACTCGCCGCCGGGCTCGCGGCCGGCCTGATCACGCTGTCCTCGGCCACCGCGTCCGCCGCGCCGCCGCCCCGCACCGAGCGGATCACCCTGTCGGAGACGGGGGAGCAGATCGGGAAGGGCGGGGGCGGCGCGGCCCTCAGCGCCGACGGGCGCTACGCCGCGTTCGTCTCGGACGATCCCGAGGTGGTGCCCGGCGACACCAACGGCGCGACCGACGTGTTCGTCCGGGACCTGCGCCGGGGAACCGTCGAGCGGGTCAACGTGGCCTCGGACGGGACACAGGCGGACGGCGGCAGCAGCTACCGGGCGGAGATCAGCGCCGACGGCCGGTACGTCGCCTTCATCTCCTCCGCGAAGAACCTCGACGAGTGGTCGGACCCCGACCCCTACGCCAGTGACCTCTACGTCCACGACCGTCGTACCGGCCGCACGGAACGGGTCAGCGTCGCTCCCGACGGCGGCACGGCCCGGGTCTTCGACGGCTTCGACATGTCCGCCGACGGCCGGTACCTCGCCTTCACCGCCTCCTCGAAGCGGATGGAAGGGGCCGCGAACGACCAGATCCTCGGCTACGTCCTCGACCGCCGCACCGGCGCCGTCAAGAAGGTCAGCGACCACATCCCGGCGGACTGGTACGTCTTCAGCATCCAGCTCAGCGCCGACGGCAACCACCTCACCTACGTACAGCGCCATCCTCGCGGCGGGCGCCACGAGTTGTGGCTCGTCGACCTGCGCAGCGGTGAGCAGAAACTGGTGAACGCCACACCCGAGGGCGACCCCACCAACGGCGAACCACTGGGCGCGTCGCTCTCCGCGGACGGCAGCCTCCTGTCGTACTCCTCCTTCGACGAGACCACGGTCCCCGAGGCCCCGAGGTACACCTGGGAGCTCTACCTGTTCGACAGCCGCACGGGGAAGACCCGGTGGGTGACCCACGAGGGCAAGGGCGAGCTGGGCGGCGGCGTCCTCAGCCCCGACGGCCGCAGGCTGGCCTACCACACCACGACCCCCCTCGGTGACGAGCCGGTCATCGAGAACGTCCATGTGCGCGACCTGCGGACCGGCCGGACGGAACTCGTCACCCGCACGCTCACGGGGGGACCGGTGGCCGAGGGGTACGCATCACCCAGCGCGTTCAGCCGCGACGGCCGACTGCTCGCCTTCTACTCGACCGCGCCCGACCTCGTCCCCGGCGACACCAACGACACGGGAGACGGCTTCCTGCGCCGCCTGCGGTGACCGGCGGCATGCTCGCATCCTGAGACACCCATGAGCGGAGCGCGGAGGCTGTGCCAGACTGCCTCCGTGCTCTCGTTCGCCATGATTATTGGCAGCAGGCGCGCCGGTCCGCAGTGACCGCCACGTACGACCAGGTACGGGCGGACACCGTCGTTCTCGACCCGCGCGCAGACCTCTCGCACCCGCGAGGGGTTTTTCGCTTTTCTGGCCCACCTCAAGCCGGGAGCGGAGCGCGAGGGATCATTGGAGGACGGTGGAGCCGGTCATTCCGGTACAGACCGAGATCCAACACAGGAGCCTTGACACCATGACGGAAACCAGCGAGCTCGACGACTCGTTCCACGTCTTCGACACCACCCTGCGCGACGGCGCCCAGCGCGAGGGCATCAACCTCACCGTCGCGGACAAGCTGGCTATCGCCCGTCACCTGGACGACTTCGGCGTCGGCTTCATCGAGGGCGGCTGGCCGGGCGCCAACCCGCGGGACACCGAGTTCTTCGCCCGTGCCCGGCAGGAGATCGACTTCCAGCACGCCGAGCTGGTCGCCTTCGGCGCGACCCGCCGGGCCGGCGGCAAGGCGAGCGAGGACCCGCAGGTCAAGGCACTCCTGGACTCCGGCGCCGAAGTGATCACGCTGGTCGCCAAGTCCCACGACCGGCACGTCGAGCTCGCGCTGCGCACCACGCTGGACGAGAACCTGGAGATGGTCCGCGACACGGTGTCCTTCCTCAAGGACCAGGGCCGCCGCGTCTTCGTCGACTGCGAGCACTTCTTCGACGGCTACCGTGCCAACCCGGAGTACGCGAAGGCGGTCGTACGGACCGCAGCGGAGGCCGGCGCCTCCGTCGTGATCCTGTGCGACACCAACGGCGGGATGCTCCCGGCCCAGATCCAGGCCGTGGTCGCCACCGTCCTCGCCGACACCGGCGCCCGGCTCGGCATCCACACCCAGGACGACACCGGCTGCGCGGTCGCCAACACCCTCGCCGCCGTCGACGCGGGCGCCACCCACGTCCAGTGCACGGCGAACGGCTACGGCGAGCGGGTCGGCAACGCCAACCTGTTCCCGGTGGTGGCGGCCCTGGAGCTGAAGTACGGCAAGAAGGTCCTGCCCGACGGCAAGCTCCGCGAGATGACCCGCATCTCGCACGCGATCGCCGAGGTCGTCAACCTCACCCCCTCCACCCACCAGCCCTACGTCGGCGTCTCGGCCTTCGCGCACAAGGCGGGACTGCACGCCTCCGCGATCAAGGTCGACCCGGACCTGTACCAGCACATCGACCCCGAGCAGGTCGGCAACACCATGCGGATGCTGGTCTCCGACATGGCGGGCCGCGCCTCCATCGAGCTCAAGGGCAAGGAACTGGGCGTGGACCTCGGCGGCGACCGCGCGCTGGTCGGCCGGGTCGTGGAGCGCGTGAAGGAGCGCGAACTCCAGGGCTACACCTACGAGGCCGCCGACGCCTCCTTCGAACTCCTCCTGCGCGGCGAGGTCGAGGGCCGTCCCCTGAAGTACTTCGAGGTCGAGTCCTGGCGGGCCATCGTCGAGGACCGCCCCGACGGCTCCCACGCCAACGAGGCCACCGTCAAGCTCTACGCCAAGGGCGAGCGCATCGTCGCCACCGCCGAGGGCAACGGCCCGGTCAACGCCCTGGACCGCGCCCTGCGCGTGGCCCTCGAAAAGCTCTACCCGCAGCTCGCCAAGCTCGACCTGGTCGACTACAAGGTCCGCATCCTGGAGGGCGTCCATGGCACGTCCTCCACCACCCGGGTCCTGATCTCCACCACCGACGGCTCGGGCGAGTGGTCGACGGTGGGCGTCGCGGAGAACGTGATCGCCGCGTCCTGGCAGGCCCTTGAGGACGCCTACACCTTCGGCCTGCTGCGCGCGGGCGTGGAGCCGCCCGCGTAACTCCGGTCCGGTACAGGCGGATCGGGCCGCCTCAGCAGGAGTCCTCGGCGAGTCTCTCGAACTCGCCGAGGCTCATGGCCTTGTCGTCGGCCCAGACCTGGCCGGGCTTGAGGGCGGCGAGATCCGCTGCGCGGAAGATGACGCGACCGGTGTACTCGTAGGTGTACTCCGCCTTGCCGAAGGCGAGTTCGTACGTGTAGTCCGGCACCAGCCGCTGTTCACCCACAGCACGGGCCTGCCACGCGGACGGCGGTGCGAAGAGCGGGAACCCGGCGTCGGTGCCGTGCCGCTTCCCGGGCACCCGCCAGCCCGAGTAGTTCCGTTCGGACTCCGTGTCGGCCGGGGCCCCGACGAGCGAGAGCCCCTGGATCAGGTCGTCACCGCACGGCCGCAGGACAGCCTGTGGCGCCCCTGTCGCGTCCACGCCCACCGCGGCCAGCGGAAGGTCGATCGCCCCGCACCCGCTGAGCAACAGACACCCGGCCACCGCACCCGCGACGGCCACCCCTGAACGTCTCATGTCCCGCCCCCCCGTGAGGGCGGGACATGATCCCGCCCTACTGCAGGTGCCACTTCTGGTTGGCGGCTCCCGTGCAGGTCCAGATCTGTGCCCGAGCCCCGTTGGCCGAGGAATTCCCGGTCACGTCAAGGCACTTGTTCGCCGCGGCATTCACCACATCACCGGTCGTCGCGTTGTACGACCACTGTTGCGCACCGGTCCCGTTGCAGTCGTACAACTGCACCTTGGCCCCGTCCGCCGTCGACGCGGAGGTCACGTCCAGGCACTTGCCGAGCGAGCGCACCGAGCCGTCGGTCCCCACGGTCCACTGCTGGGCCGTCGAGCCGTTGCAGTCGTAGAGCTGCACGGCGGTGCCGTTGGTGGTCGAACCGCCCGCCACGTCCAGGCACTTGCTCGCCAGGCCGACGAAGGCGCCGGTCCGGCTGCCGCCCCCGGACTGCGTGCCCGTCCAGGTGAACGTCGCCGACGTCTTGCCCGGCAGGGAGTAAGTGGCGTGCTGGCCGCCCCAGTTGATGGTCACCGTCTTGGCGGCGGACCCGTCGTTGTAGGCGATCAGCGCCTTGGACCCGTCGGGGTTGCGCCAGGCCACGTTCGGCACGTTGGTGGACGCCGTCGAAGCGATCCGCTGAGCGCCCGGCCGGACGAACTTCGTCAGGTGGCCCATCGTGTAGTACTCGACGGTGTAGTCGACGGTCCCGCTCGCGCCGTCCCCGTTGTGTACGGTGATCAGGCCGGTGCAGGTGCCGCAGCCGCCGTTGTGCGGGCCCATGTTCTGGTCCACGGCGAGCGACCACTTGGTCACCGACTTCGCCCAGTTGCGGGTGTAGTCGATGATGTTGTTCATGTCCTCGCGCTGCTGGTTGGCGATCCAGGTGCCACCGGAGTGCTCGGTCCCGAAGGCGTCCAGCGTCGGGTACTGGTTGTGCACGGTGGTCTGCTTGTTGATGTCACCGCCGTACCCGTGCCAGGCGATCCCGCCGAAGTTCGGGTGCGAACGGACCGCCGCGTCGTCGACGGTCGGCGCCGCGTAGGAGTCGTAGACGTCCCAGTTCCAGTCGTGCGCGAGGACCTTGGTCGTCAGCCCGGCCGCCTGGAGCTTCGGCAGCAGCTCGCTCTTGGTGAAGTAGGCGAGCCCGCTCCCGTTCCAGCTCATCGACGGGTAGCCCGAACAACAGGTCGGCTCGTTCTGCGCGGTCACGTACGAGACGTTGACGCCCTGGGCCTTGTACGCCTGGAGGTACTTCACGAAGTAGTTGGCGTACGCCCCGTAGTTCTCGGCCTTCAGCCAGCCGCCGTTGAGCGACCCGCTGTCCTTCATCCAGGCCGGCGCCGTCCATGGCGAGGCCATGACAGTCAAAGAGGGGTTGAGACTCACCGCCTGCTTGGTCAGCGGCACGACGTCGGCGAGGTCGTGCGCGATCGAGAAGGAGTTGAGGTTCGGGTCGGTCTGTCCGGCCGGCACGTCGTCGTACGAGTAGCCGTACCGCGCCAGGTCGGACGCGCCCATCGGGTTGCGCAGGAACGAGAGACCGATGCCGTCCGTCGGCGAGAACAGCTTGGTCATGGTCGCGTTCCGGGTCGACGCGGACAACGCCCCGCTGCTGTTCATCAGCCAGGCCGCGGTGTCGGTGAAGGACGCGCCGCCGCCGGTGAAGGTCTGGTACCGGGTGTTCTCGTCGACGGTGATGTTCTCGCCGCTGCCGCCCGAACCGGACTGGAAGGCGAACGGCGTCTGCGCCTGGAGGCCGCGCGTGACATGGCGGCCGCCGGCGTCGTCGGTGGTGGTGAGATAGGCGGTGACCTGTTCGCCTGCGGCTTGTGCGGGGACGGTGGCCGCGGTGATGCCGGCCGTGGAGAGCAGACCGGCCAACAGCAGCCGGATCGCGCGGGGGGTTCTCCTCATGCTGGTCGCCCTTCCCGAAATGTCTGACGTGACGTCTTGACGGGTGTGTGGGCCGTTAGTTAACTCACGGCGTGATCTAAGTCATGAGTGAACCAGAGAGTCGAGGAATGGTCTATGCCAAGAACCGCTCTGCTCGTCTCCGCCGCCTTGCTCACCGCTCTGCTGTCACCAACCGTCTCCCAGGCCGCCGCCGACCCCGCTCCGGTGCCCGTGGACCGCTTCGAGGGGGAGGTGCCGTTCGCGAGCCAGCCCGCCGACGGCATCTTCACCTGGGGTAGTGACAACGACGACCCGCCGCAACTCCAGTTCGCCGACCGCGCCGACGCCCCCGAGGGCGCCAAGGTCCTCTCCGGGACCTACGACATCAGCGGCTACGGCGGCTTCACCCACGACTTCGCCGCCGCCGAACCCGCCCACGACTGGTCCGCCCACAAGGGCATCCGGTTCTGGTGGGACGGCCAGAACAATGCCAAGAAGATCGCCTTCGAGCTCAAGGACGGCGGCGCCCACGGCGAGGCCTCCGAGCTGTGGACCACGTCCTTCACGGACGACTTCAGCGGCTGGAGACAGATCGAGATCCCCTTCACCGATTTCGTATACCGAACCGACTACCAGCCCGTCGGCGGCATCGACCACGTCCTGGGCCTGACCCAGATGTGGGGTTACGCCCTCACCCTCCCCGTCGGCGCTCCGGGGCAGTTCGCCATGGACGACGTCGAGTTGTACGGCAAGGCCGACCAGGCCCTGCGCGCCAACGTCACCACGGACGCCGCCGTCTACCCGGTCAAGGAGGGCCGCACGGCGACCGTCAAGGTCACCGTCGCCACCACCGGCTCGGCCCCGATCGACGACCCGGTGACCGTCACCTACGAGACCGCCGCGACCGGCACCGCCGAACCCGGCAAGGACTACACCCCGGTCACCGGCACCCTCACCTTCCCGGCCGGCACCGTCTCCGGCACGACGCGGACCGTCAAGGTCCCCACCCTCAAGGACAAGTCCGCCGAGAACGCCGAGACCATCCCGCTCAAGCTCACGGTCACCGGCGCCAAGGCCCCGACCGAGCAGCCCGAGGTCGTGGTCGACGCGCACGGACTGCCGTACCTGGACAGCAAGCTGCCCATCAAGAAGCGCGTCGCCGACCTCGTCTCCCGCATGTCCCTCGAGGAGAAGGCCGGTCAGATGACCCAGGCCGAGCGCGGCGCCATGGGCACGCCCTCGGACATCGCCTCCTACGACCTCGGCTCGCTGCTCTCCGGCGGCGGCTCGACGCCCACGCCCAACACCGCGGCGGCCTGGGCCAAGATGATCGACGGCTTCCAACTCCGCACCCAGGCAACCCGGTTCCAGATCCCGCTGATCTACGGTGTCGACGCGGTGCACGGCCACAACAACCTGGCCGGCGCCACGGTCATGCCGCACAACATCGGCATCGGCGCCACCCGCGATCCCCAACTCGCCCAGAAGACCGGCTCGGTGACCGCCTCCGAGGTCCGCGCCACCGGCGTCCCGTGGGACTTCGCCCCCTGCCTCTGCGTCACCCGCGACGAACGCTGGGGCCGCTCCTACGAGTCCTTCGGTGAGGACCCGGCACTGGTCAAGTCCATGGAGACGGTCATCCAGGGCCTCCAAGGAGCCGCCGACGGCAAGGACTTGAAGGACGACGACAAGGTCCTCGCCACCGCCAAGCACTTCGTCGGCGACGGCGGCACCGAGTACGGCTCCTCCACCACCGGCTCCTACACCATCGACCAGGGCGTCACCAAGGTCACCCGGCAGCAGCTGGAAGCCGTCCACCTGTCGCCGTACCAGACCGCCGTGGACCGGGGCGTGGGCACGGTCATGCCGTCCTACTCCTCGCTCGACATCCTCGGCGACGGCCAGGGCCCGGTGAAGATGCACGCCCGCGCCGACATGATCAACGGCGTGCTCAAGGGCCGGATGGGCTTCGACGGGTTCGTCATCAGCGACTGGAACGCCATCGACCAACTCCCGGGCGACTACGCGGCCCACGTCTCCACCTCGGTCAACGCGGGCGTCGACATGATGATGGTCCCGTACAGCTACAAGGACTTCACCACGACCCTGATCGCCCAGGTGAAGGCCGGCGCCGTCACCGAGAAGCGGATCGACGACGCCGTATCCCGCATCCTCACCCAGAAGTTCAAGCTCGGCCTCTTCGAGCACCCCTACGCCGACACCGGCAACGCCTCGAAGATCGGCTCGGCCTCGCACCGGGCCGTGGCCCGGCAGGCGGCGGCCGAATCGCAGGTCCTGCTGAAGAACGCGGGTGACGTCCTGCCGCTGAAGAAGAACCAGAAGGTCTACGTGGCCGGTTCGAACGCCGATGACCTCGGCAACCAGACCGGTGGCTGGACCATCACCTGGCAGGGCTCCTCCGGCACCAACACCACCGGCACGACGATCCTCCAGGGCATGAAGAACGCCGGCGGGAACGTCACCTACTCCAAGGACGCCTCGGCCGCGACCAGCGGCTACGACGTCGGTGTGGTCGTCGTCGGCGAGACCCCGTACGCCGAGGGCATCGGAGACGTCGGCAACGGCAACGACCTCGCCCTCACCCCGGCCGACCAGGCAGCGGTCGACAAGGTGTGCGCGGCGATGAAGTGCGCGGTGCTGATCGTCTCCGGGCGCCCGCAGCTGATCGGCAATCAACTCGGCGACATCGACGCCCTGGTGGCGTCCTGGCTGCCGGGCACCGAGGGCGACGGCGTGGCCGACGTCCTCTACGGCAAGCGGGCCTTCACCGGCCAACTCCCGGTCACCTGGCCCAAGTCGGAGGCCCAGCTGCCGATCAACGTCGGCGACACGGCGTACGACCCGCAGTACCCGTACGGCTGGGGCCTGACCACGAAGACCAAGGTCCCGGGCGGTGGCACGACGACGCTGAAGGCGCTCGCGGTGGCCGCCGCGCTCGCCGACCGGCACGGCGCCGACGAGGCGGGCCGCGCGCTCGTCGACAAGGCGCGGCTGATCGTCCAGCAGAAGATCGGCCAGAACGTCACGGCCGCGACGGCGAAGCCCTTCGCGGACGCCGACCACCTCTCGCTCACCGGGAAGTACGGAGAGGCGGTGGAGAAGCTGCTCACCGCCTACCGGGCGGCCTGACCGCAGGACTGTCACCTGCATGAACGGCGGGCTGCGGGGGGCTTCGGGTAGCGTCGACGTATGAAGGTCGTCGCACGGACCCGAAGCCTCCCGGGGCTGCTCCTGGCCCTGCTGCTCGCCGCCCTGACCGTCCTGTCGACGGCCTCCGCGCCCGCCTCCGCCACCACCACCGCGACCGGCGTCGGCACGATCGCCGAGGCCCTGCGCAAGAGCCCCGTCTACGTCGACCCGGCCGCGTCCGCGCAGCTGTCCACGGCCGACGCCGACGCCCTCGCGAAGCAGATCGAGGACGCCGACAAGCCGCTGTTCGTCGCGGTCCTCCCGGCCGGCTACCCGACCCAGGACCTCTTCCAGAACCTGCGCACCGACACCGGCGTCACCGGCCTGTACGCGATCCGCCTCGGCGACCGCTTCGACGCCAAGGCCGACTCCGCCGTCCTGCCGCGCACGGCGGTGACGAACCTGGTCACCAGCGTCAAGGGCGACACCGACGCCAGGACCCAGCTGACCGACTTCACCGACCGCGCCCTCGCCAACATGGGCGGCTCGGCCCCGGCGAGCTGGGGTTCCTCCTCCGACGGCGGCGGGGTGTCGACCGGCGCGCTGATCGGCGTCGGCGCGGTCGTGGTGCTCGGCGGCGGAGGTGCTTACGCCCTGGTCCGCCGCAACCGCCGCCGCAAGGCGGAAGAGCAGCGCGCCGCCCTGGAGCGGCTGCGGATCGTCGTCGACGAGGACATCACGGCCTTCGGCGAGGAACTGGACCGCCTCGACTTCCATCCCGCGGAGGCAGGTGCCGACGACGCCATGCGCGGGGACTACGAACGCGCCCTCGACGCCTACGAGCAGGCGAAGTCGGCCATGGCGGCGGCCACGAAACCGGAGGACGTACGGCCGGTCACCGAGGCTCTGGAGGACGGCCGCTTCTCGCTCGCCCAGCTCGCCGCCCGCCGAGAGGGCCGCGCGCTGCCCGAGCGCCGGCCGCCCTGCTTCTTCGACCCGCGCCACGGCCCGTCCGTCGCCGACGCCGTCTGGACGCCGGCCGGCGGCGCCCCGCGCGAGGTACCCGTCTGCGCTGCCGACCGGGCCCGCCTCGCCGACGGCCACGACCCGGCGATCCGCGAGGTCGACACCGACTACGGCCGCCGCCCCTACTGGGACGCGGGCCCGGCCTACGGCCCCTGGGCGGGCGGCTACTTCGGCGGCGGCCTGCTCCCCGGCCTCCTCGTCGGCACCCTGCTCGGCAGCATGATGGCCACCCCGTCCTACGCCGCCGATTACGGCTCCGGCTACGGCGACTTCACCTCCGGCGGCTACGACGGCGGCGACGTCTCCGGCGCCGACTTCGACTCCGGCGACTTCAGCGGCGGCTTCGGGGACGGCGGGGGCGGCGACTTCGGCGGGGGAGGGGACTTCGGCGGCGGGTTCTGACCGGCGCGGGTACGGGTCGACGTACGGCCAGGTGCCGGTGCGGAGCGAGCCGTTCGGCCGATGCCGTTCGGCCCGCCGGGCGCCCTGGGCTCACGCCATGGTGACCCCACCGGGGGACGACGACGTCGTCGAGATCCTCGGCGCGGACCGGCCGATGATCAGCGACCACTGGCACGGCCTGCCGCGCCGCACCCGCCTGACGCTCACCGCCGCGACCTGCACGATCCTGCTCGGCGGTCTCCTGGCCTACGTCGCCACCCACCGCCCGCCGCCCCCACCCCCCGACCCGGTCGCGGCCACCAGCATCAGCATCACGGACGTCGAGGTCCCCGTCGGCTACAGCCCCGACTTCGGCATCACCCTGAGCGCGTCGGCGAGCACCCGGGTCGCGTTCGGGCGGACGGCGGAGGGGTACGGCAATCTCGTCCTGCACGTCACCCCGGGAGCGGGCGCCGTGCTCGGCCCCGGTCACACGCGGGTGCTGTACGCCCGTGCCGTCGTCTGCACCTGCCATGTACGCCACCCGGCGCGCGGCACGCCCCTGCTGTTCGTGACCCTGCGCAACGCGCGCGGCGAGGGTCGGGTCCAAGTCGTGCCCACCGCGGTCCAGTTCGACCTCATCGACCGTGCCGTACGGCACGCCTGCGGCGGCACGGTCTGACCGGCCTCATCCCACCCCGGGCACCACAAGGCCCGTCTCGTACGCCATCACCACCGCCTGCGTACGGTCCCGCAGCCCGAGCTTGGACAGGATGCGGCTGACGTGGGTCTTCACGGTCTCCTCGCCGACGTGCAGGCGGAGGGCGAGCTCCAAGTTGGACAGACCCTGGGCCAACAGCCGCAGCACGTCGGTCTCGCGCGGAGTGAGGGCGTCAAGTGCCGTGTGCGCGGGGCCGGTTCGGGGACGCTGACGCGTGAACTCGGCGATCAGCCGCCGGGTGATCGCGGGCGCGAGCAGGGCCTCGCCGGCGGCCACGACCCGCACCGCGTCGAAGAGCCGCTCCGCCGTCACGTCCTTGAGCAGGAACCCGCTCGCCCCCGCGGTCAGCGCGTCGTACACGTGCTCGTCCAGGTCGAAGGTGGTCAGCACCAACACGCGTGGCGCGTCCGGGCCTTGAAGCCGCGCGGTCGCCCGGATCCCGTCCATGACCGGCATGCGTACGTCCATGAGGACCACGTCGGGCAGCTGCTCCCGGCACACCCGCACCGCCTCGGCGCCGTCGGGGGCGGTCCCGACGACCGTGAAGTCGGCCTGGGTGGCGAGGAGTCCGGCATACCCGACCCGGACGATCTCGTGGTCGTCGGCGACGACGATCCGGATGCTCACGCGAGCGCCTCCGCCCGCACCGGCAACCGCGCCTCGACCAGGAACCCGCCGCCGGGAGCCGGCCCGGTGCGCAGGGTTCCCCCGACGGTCGCCGCGCGCTCGCGCATGCCGAGCAGGCCGTGACCGGGGGAGGAGGGTGCGGGCCCCGGCCCGTTGTCACGCACACGCAGGGCCAACTCCGCCTCCCCGTACCGCAGTTCCACGTCCACGGCGGCGCCCGGCGCATGCCGGCGGGCATTGGTGAGTGCCTCCTGGACGATCCGGTACGCGGTGACCTCGACGCCCGGGTCGAGCGCGCCGACCGGCCCGCTGACGATCAGCCGGGTCGCCGCGCCGGCCGCGTCCCGTGACGCGTCGATCAGATCGAGGAGTTGGCCGAGCCCGGGCTGCGGGGCCCGCTGGACGCCGGTGTCCGCGTCCTCCCGCAACACCCCCAACAGCCGCCGCATCTCCGTCAGGGCGGTGCGCGCGGTGTCCCCGATGGCCAGGAAACGGTCGGCACCCTCCGGCGGCAGACCGCGGGTGGTGAGCCGGCCGGTCTCCGCCTGGACGGCGATCATCGAGATGTGATGGGCGACGACATCGTGCAACTCCCGTGCGATACGCGCCCGTTCACCCCGGGCCGCATGTTCGAGGAGCGTGTCCGCGAACGCCCGCTCGGTCGCGCTGTGCGCGAGCACGGTGCTGCGCACGTGATGCGTGATACCGGTCGCCGCCGCGGCGGACCCGAGCGTGGCGAGCAGGACGGCGACGATCCGGGTGGCGTCCTCATGGCTGAACAGCGCGACGACGACGTACGGCACCACGAGCAGTCCGGCCGGCAGCGGCCACCCCGTCCGCGCCAGTACGTACACGCAGACCAACTGGGCCACGGCGGCGCCCACGGTGAGCGCCTGGAACGGCACGAGTGCGAGCACACACGCGGCGCTCACGGCGAGCGCGGCCGCGACCCGGCTGCCCCGCCCGGTCCCCAGGACGAACGAGAGCGGCCCGGTCGTGGCGAGCGCGAGCAGCAGCACGACGGCGAGGCTGCTCTGCGGATCACCGCTGCGGATCAGGCCCTCGCCCACGGCGAGCACCGTCAGCACGGCGGGCAGGACAGCGGGCAGCCCGGTGGGCACCACGCCGGGCAACGCCCGCTGCGCACCGGCGATCCGTGTCCTGATGCCACCGCGTGCCCTTGCCGCGGTCGAAGCCTTCTCACCCACGTCCGCCATTGTCCCGAGCCACCTCCTCCGCGCATCCCCTACGCGAGGGACCTCCACGGCGTGACGACGCCCCCGCACCGCCGCCCCTAGCCTCCCTCACCATGAGCGACGCAACCATCGAAGTCCGCGGTCTGCGCAAACGGTTCGGCCGGACCCTCGCGGTCGACGGCCTCTCCTTCACCGTCGAGCCCGGCACGGTCACGGGCTTCGTCGGCCCCAACGGCGCGGGGAAGTCGACCACTTTGCGGGCCCTCCTCGGCCTGGACGCCCCCGACGAGGGCCAGGCCCTCATCGCAGGGCGCCCCTACCACGCCCTGCGCACCCCCTTGTTGGAGGTCGGCGCCCTCCTGGACGCGGCCGCCCTGCATCCCGCCCGCCGCGGCCGTGACCACCTCCGCTGGCTGGCCCACTCCCACGGGCTGCCCACCCGTCGCGTGGACGACGTCCTCGCCCAGGTCGGCCTGGAGTCCGCCGCCCGCCGCCGGGCCGGCGGCTACTCCCTCGGCATGCGCCAGCGTCTCGGCATAGCGGCGGCCCTGCTCGGCGACCCGCCGATCCTGCTCCTGGACGAGCCGGTCAACGGCCTCGACCCCGAGGGCATCCAGTGGATCCGCCGTCTGCTGCGCCGACTGGCCGCCGAGGGCCGCGCCATCCTCGTCTCCAGCCACCTGATGAGCGAACTGGAGGACACCGCCGACCACTTGGTGGTCATCGGCCGGGGCCGCCTGATCGCCGACACCTCGGTCTCCGAACTCCTGCACGCCGCCTCCGGCGACCGCGTCCGACTGCGAACCGAGGCCCGTACGGAGGCGATGGAACTCCTCGCCCGTGAGGGCGGCCGGGTCGCCGTCACCGACCGCGACACCCTCATCGTCACCGGCCTGCCCGCACCCCGCGTGGTGGAACTCCTGACCGCGGCCCGCGTCCCCTTCGCCGAGATCGGCGCCCACCGGGCGACCTTGGAGGAGGCGTACATGGAACTCACCCGGGACAAGGCCGAGTTCACGACCGAGTCCGCTGCCGTGGGGACCTCCGACGAGGTGACCCGATGACGACGAGGACAACATCGGAGCCCGAGACCACGCCCACCCCCTACCGCTCCCACCTCCACCCCACCCGCGCCGGCTTCCCCCGCCTCCTGCACGCCGAGTGGACCAAGTTCCGTACGGTCCGCGCCTGGCCGTTCGTCCTGGCGGTCGCCGCCGTGGTGACCGTACTGATCACCCAACTGAGCGCGAGCGGCTCCGTGACCAGCGGGGGACCGGACATCATCCAGGGCCCCGACGGCACATCGGTCACAGACGCCTTCCGCTTCACGCACCGCCCGCTCACCGGTGACGGCAGCGTCACGGCCCGGGTCACCGGCCTGAAGACCGCCGACGGCAGAAGCGTGGAGCCCTGGGCGAAGGCCGGGATCATCGTCAAGTCGAGCCTGGAACAAGGCTCTTCGTACGCGGCCGTCCTGGCCACCCCCGGCCACGGCGTGCGCATGCAGTGGAACTTCACGCACGACACGGCCGGTTCGGACTCCGAGGTGACGGAGGTGCCGCGTTGGCTGCGCCTGACGCGGACCGGCGACCGCCTCACCGGCTACGAGTCCGCCGACGGCGCCAAGTGGACGAAGATCAAGGACGTCAGCCTGTCCGGCCTCCCGAAGACCGTGCAGGTGGGCCTCGTCCTGGCCACTCCGGGCCACCAGGACGTGCGCCGCTCCTTCGGCGGTTCGAGCCAGTCGACCGGCGGCGCGCACGCCACCGCCACCTATGACCACCTGACCCTGAACGGCACTTCGACCACCACCGCTTGGACCAGCACGGACGTCGGCGCCCCCACCCCCGACGCGCCCGCCCCCGGCCCCGCCCCCCGCAACGCCCGACCGGACTCCTCCACCACCGTCACGGACGGCACCTACACGCTCACCGGCCAGGGAGACATCGGCCCCGACCAGGGCGGCCCGGACATCGTCCAGATGAGCTTCCAGGGTGTCTTCGTCGGCATCCTGTTCATGATCGCCCTCGGCGCGCTCTTCGTGACCGGCGAATACAAACGGGGCATGATCCGTACGACGTTCACGGCGACGCCGGCCCGGTTGAAGGTGCTGGCGGCGAAGACGACCGTGATCGGCGCGGTGACCTTCGTGGTGGGCCTCGCGGCCGTCGCCATCGGCTACTCGCTCGCCCAGAGCACCCTGCGCGGCAACGGCTTCGGCCCCCCGGCCTTCCCCGACTACCCCCTGCTGGAGAACCCGGCCCTGCGCGCGGTAGTGGGCAGCGCCGCCCTGCTCTCCCTGGTGGCCGTACTGGCCCTGGCCGTCGGGGTCGTGCTCCGCAACAGTGCGGGCGCGATCGCCACCGTCGTCATGCTCGTGATCCTCCCGCAGATCCTGTCCTTCGCCTTCCCGCTCCCGGCCGCCCGCTGGCTGCTGCGGGTGACCCCGGCGGCGGCCTTCGCGGTCCAGCAGGGCGTCAAGAAGTACGACTTCACCGCGCACAACTGCCTCCCAGAGGGCGGCTGTTACCCACTGTCCCCCGGCAACGGCTTCGCCGTCCTGGCCGCGTACACCGTGGCGGCCCTGCTCCTGGCGGCCTGGACCGTACGCAGGAGGGACGCGTGAAGGCGCTGCGCCCGCTCCACGCCGAGTGGACGAAACTCCGTACCCTGCCCAGCACTTGGTGGCTGCTCGCGGCCCTCGTCGCCCTCACTCTCGCGATCGGCGCCGCCGCGATCACCCCGGTCGCCGCCGACGTCTGCCCGGGCGGCCCCTGCGACGAGGACACGGTCAAGCTCAGCCTCACCGGAGTCTGGCTGGGCCAGGCGGCCTGTCTGATCCTGGGCGTCCTGACGATGGGCGCGGAGTACGGCACGGGCACGATCCGCACGACCCTCGCGGCGATGCCGACGCGCCGGCGGGTCCTCGCGTCCAAGGCGACGGTGCTGGCGCTGCTGACGGCGGCCGGGGGAGCGCTGGGCATCCTGGCGTCGACGCTGCTGGCCGACGCACTCCTCCCGGACTACGCCCCCGCCCTGCGCCCCACCGTGGGTTCGGTCCTCTGCCTGGCCCTGGTCGCGCTGCTGGGCCTGGCCCTGGCGACCATGCTCCGCGACACGTCAGCGGCGATCACCCTGGGCCTGGGCATCCTCTACGTCGTCCCGCTCCTGGTCACGATCATCCCGTCCCCGACGTGGCAACACCGCCTGGAGCGTTGGGCCCCCATGCCGGCGGCCCTCTCCATCCAGTCGACCCGCCACCTGGCGGACCTGCCGATAGCCCCTTGGCCGGGCCTGGGCGTGTTGGCGGCGTACGCGGCGGCGCTGCTCGCCCTCGCGTGCGTGCTGTTCCGATTCCGGGACGCGTGAACAGCGAAGGCGGCGGAGTCGTAGTGATCGGCACTACGACTCCGCCGCCCGAATCCCCTGTGGGGTCACGCGTTCTTGATCGCGGAGATGTCGAAGTTGAGCTTGATCTTGTCGGAGACGAGCACGCCGCCGGTCTCCAGCGCCGCGTTCCACGTGAGGCCCCACTCGGAGCGCAGGATCTCGGCCTTGCCCTCGAAACCGACGCGCTCGTTGCCGAACGGGTCCTTCGCGGCACCGTTGAACTCGAGGTCGATGGTGAGCGGCTTGGTGGTGCCGAGGATCTCCAGGTCACCCGTGATGCGGTAGTCGTCGCCGCCCAGGGACTCGGCCGAGGTCGAACGGAAGGTCATCGTCGGGAATTCTTCGATCTTGAAGAAGTCGGCGCTCTTCAGGTGACCGTCACGGTCCGCGGAACCGGTGTCGATGCTGTCCATCTTGGCGTCGATCGAGGCCGTCGACTTGGCCGGGTCCGAGCCGTCCAGGTGCAGCGTGCCGTTGAAGTCGAGGAATTTGCCCTTGACGTTGGTGACCATGGCGTGGCGGGCCGTGAAACCGAGCGTCGAGTGCGCCGGGTCGATCGTGTACTCGCCGGTCAGCGCGGCAAGCTCGGGGTTGACCGCGGAGGGCGCGGCGGTCTCGGTCTCGGTGCTGTCCTTGCGGCCGAAGATGCCCATGATGTGCTCCTGTGGGGACGATAGGCGGTGATGTTGAATGTTCAACGATGCCAACACGGAAGACCGTAGACCTATTCCGTTCGGGTTTCAACATCATCCACGTGTATTCATGGAATTACACTCCGTTGGCGGATTCCGGACTTCCAGAGGAGTGCTGCATGACCGTGCACCGGACCGATTCCGACCCCTATGACGTGCTCCGCCTGCGCTGGCTCGACATCGCCCTCGGCACCGGATACGACCCGGGTGCCGAACCGTACGCCGCCCGTCTCACCGGCACCGGCGAACGGGCCCGCGCCTTCCGCGCGACCATGGCCCCGACCCCGGTCTCCCTCTGGCCGGGCCGCCCCTTCGACCCGCCGTCCGGCATCACCCAGAGCTACGCCCGCCTGGAGACGATGGCCCGCGCCTACGTCCAGCCGGGCACCGGCTCGACCGGCGACCCGGACCTCCTCGCGGACGTCCTGCGCGGCCTCGACCACCTCTCCGCCACGGTCTACCACCCCGGCACCACCCGCTACGGCAACTGGTGGGAGTGGCAGATCGGCAGCCCCAGGCTCCTCCTGGACATCGTCGCGGCCCTGTACGACCACCTCACGGACGCCCGAATCGCCGCCGCCTGCGCGGCAGTCGACCACTTCATCCCCGACGCCCTGCTCACGGACTACTCCGGCACCTCGACCGGCGCCAACCGCGTCGACCTGTGCCGCTCGGTCGCCCTGCGCGGCATCCTGGGCCGCGCGCCGGACAGGATCGCCCTCGCCCGCGACGCCCTCTCGCCGGTCTTCCCGTACGTCACCAAGGGGGACGGGCTGTACGCCGACGGCTCGTTCGTGCAGCACACCCGGGTGCCGTACTCGGGAACGTACGGACAGGTCATGCTCGACGGCCTGGGCCGCCTCTTCGCGCTGCTCGCCGGGTCGGAGTGGGAGGTCACGGACCCCCATCGCCAAGTCGTCCTCGACAGCGTCGAGCACGCCTACGCGCCCCTGATCCACGACGGGTTGATCATGGACGGCGTCAACGGCCGTGCCATCAGCCGGGGTTACCTGAAGAACGACGAACTGCACGTCATGCGCAGCGACCACTTCCACGGACAGGGCGTCATCGCCGCGATCGCGCTGCTGGCCGACGCGGCGAGCCCGGCCGAGCGCGACCGGTGGCACGGCATGATCAAGGGCTGGGTCCAACGGGACACGGTCACACCGATTCTGACGGCGCCTCAGTTCGACGTGGCCGATCTCGCGCGACTGCACGCGGTCGCCGCCCGGCCGCTCGCGCCCGTCGCCGAACCCCTAGGCCACCGCCTCTTCCCGGCCATGGACCGTGCCGTGCACCGCCGTCCCGGCTTCACGGTGAGCCTCGCGATGGCCAGCGACCGGATCGCGTACTACGAGTGCGGCAACGGCGAGAACCCGCGCGGCTGGCACACGGGTGCCGGGATGCTCTCCTGGTGGGCGGCTGGCGCGAGCGACCAGTACACGGACTGGTTCTGGCCGACGGTCGACTGGTACCGGCTGCCCGGCACCACCGTCTCCACCAAGCGTCTGCCCGACCGCGCCGGCGGCGAGTGGGGCGCCCCCGGACCCGACGTGCGCTGGGTCGGCGGCACGACGGACGGCGCGTACGCGGCCGTCGGCCAGCACCTCAAGGGGCTCGGCTCGACACTGGAGGCGCGCAAGTCGTGGTTCTGCGTCGCGGACGCGGTGATCTGCCTCGGGACCGGGATCAGCTGCTCGGACGGGGTGCCGGTCGAGACGGTGGTGGACAACCGGAACCTGGGGGAGGGCGGGAGCGCGCGGCTGGTGCAGCGGCCGGGCTGGGCGCATCTGGAGGGGCACGGCGGCTGGGTGGTCCAGGAGGGCGGGCTGAAGAGCCTGCGCGAGGACCGGACCGGGGCCTGGTCCGACATCAACACCACGAGCACGACCGAGCGGGCCACTCGCCGCTGGCAGACCCTCTGGCTCGACCACGGCACGGACCCCGTAGACGCCCGCTACCTCTACCTCCTCATGCCGGGCGCGACCCGCGGGAAGGTCCAGGCCCGCGCCGCCGACCACCACTGGCTGTCGGTCCTGGCCAACGACGGTGTGAGCCAGGCCGTGCAGGTCCATTCCCTCGGACTGACGGCCGCGAACTTCTGGCAGGCGGGCACCGCGGGCCCGCTCACCGTCTCCGCGGGGGCGAGCGTGCTGGTCCGCCGCAGGGGTCGTACCGCTACCCTCTGCGTGAGCGAGCCGCCCCGCACCGGCGAGCCGCTGGAGATCACCTGGCACCACCCCGTACGCGAGGTCGTGCGGGCCGACGACACGGTCGACATCCTCGCCACGGGCCGCCGGCTCCGCCTCCGCGTCACTCCGGGGATGGCATGCGCCACGCATGAATGTGAGGTGACTCTCAGCTGACGGGTTTGTGCGACCCCTACAAGGCCGGAGCCCCCTGAGCAGTCGGAACGGCTGCATGCCGCCAAGGTTCTGTTCAGTGCTACCAGGAAAACGGGTCGGAGACTGTACGGAGTCGACGTCCCGCTCACCTCGCTCTCCTTCGTAAGGTCGCTACATGACCGTTTTGGATGATGCTGTTTCTCCCGGGAGCGAGCCGACGGACGCGCGCGGGCGGGTGGCCGAGCTGCACGAGATCCGTGCGCAGGCTCTGGCCGGCCCCAGCGAGAAGGCGACCGAGGCGCAGCACGCCAAGGGCAAGCTGACCGCGCGCGAGCGCATCGAGCTGCTCCTGGACCCGGGCACCTTCCAGGAGGTCGAGCAACTGCGCCGGCACCGGGCGACCGGCTTCGGCCTGGAGGCCAAGAAGCCGTACTCGGACGGTGTCATCACCGGCTGGGGCACGGTGGAGGGCCGTACGGTCTTCGTCTACGCCCATGACTTCCGCATCTTCGGCGGCGCGCTGGGCGAGGCCCACGCCACGAAGATCCACAAGATCATGGACATGGCCATCGCGGCCGGCGCTCCGCTGGTCTCGCTCAACGACGGCGCCGGCGCCCGGATCCAGGAGGGCGTCAGCGCCCTCGCCGGTTACGGCGGCATCTTCCAGCGCAACACCAAGGCCTCCGGCGTCATCCCGCAGATCTCGGTGATGCTGGGCCCGTGCGCGGGCGGCGCGGCGTACAGCCCCGCCCTCACCGACTTCGTATTCATGGTCCGCGAGACGTCCCAGATGTTCATCACGGGCCCGGACGTCGTCAAGGCGGTCACCGGCGAGGAGATCACGCAGAACGGCCTGGGCGGCGCCGACGTGCACGCCGAGACCAGCGGTGTCTGCCACTTCGCGTATGACGACGAGGAGACGTGCATCGCGGAGGTGCGCTACCTCCTGTCTCTGCTCCCGCAGAACAACCGCGAGAACCCGCCCCGCGTCGACTCCACGGACGCGGCGGACCGCCGTAGCGACGTCCTGCTCGACCTGGTCCCGGCGGACGGCAACCGTCCGTACGACATGGCCAAGGTCATCGAGGAGATCGTCGACGACGGCGAGTACCTGGAGGTCCACGAGCGCTGGGCCCGCAACATCATCTGCGCCCTGGCCCGCCTCGACGGCCAGGTGGTGGGCATCGTCGCCAACCAGCCGCAGAGCCTGGCGGGCGTGCTGGACATCGAGGCCAGTGAAAAAGCTGCGCGCTTTGTCCAGATGTGTGACGCTTTCAATATCCCGATCGTCACCTTCCTGGACGTGCCGGGCTTCCTTCCCGGCGTCGACCAGGAGCACGGCGGCATCATCCGCCACGGCGCGAAGCTCCTTTACGCCTACTGCAACGCGACCGTGCCCCGGATCTCGCTGATCCTGCGCAAGGCGTACGGCGGGGCCTACATCGTCATGGACAGCCAGTCCATCGGCGCCGACCTCACCTACGCATGGCCGACGAACGAGATCGCGGTGATGGGCGCCGAAGGTGCCGCCAACGTCATCTTCCGCAGGCAGATCGCCGAGGCCGAGGACCCCGACGCCATGCGGGCCCGCATGGTCAAGGAGTACAAGTCCGAGCTGATGCACCCGTACTACGCGGCCGAGCGCGGCCTGGTCGACGACGTCATCGACCCGACCGAGACCCGCGAGATCCTCGTCCGCTCCCTCGCGATGCTGCAGACCAAGCACGCCGACCTGCCGTCCCGCAAGCACGGCAACCCCCCGCAGTAACCCAGCGGACTCTCCGCGCTACCCGTGCGGAAACCTCTCTCACGGAGACTGAGACCTATGACCACGCCTGACATCCGCGTCGAGAAGGGCCACGCCGAGCCCGAGGAAGTCGCCGCCATCACGGCCGTCCTCCTGGCCCGCGCCGCCGCCACGCCGTCCACGGACCCGTCCGACGGCGCCACCCCCAAGCCGAAGGCGGGTTGGCGCCGCCTGGAGCGCGAGGGTGGGTTCAGGGCGCCGCACAGCTGGCACTGAGCTTTTCAGTACGTTCACGACGGCCCCACTCTTCTTCGGGAGGGTGGGGCCGTCGCTGTTCGCGGGTCAGCGGATGCTGAGGTGTTTGACCGGTAGGTCGAGGGTGGTGATGGGGACACCGTCGGGAGACCGGCAGGACGTGATGGACAGCGTGTCGGGGGAACTCAGGTCGCGGTAGGCGCGGGAGTCCCCGGGCACGACGCAGTCGTAGAGGGTGAGCCCCTGCAGCTTGGGAGGACGAAGCCCAGGCATCTTCAGCCAGTGAGACAGATCAAAACCGTTTAGGCCGAGGGAGTAGAGCGCGCGCAGGGCGGAGAGACCGTTCGAGTCACGCAGCGTGCTGGTGCTTCCGGCCAACAGGTACAGATGCGTGATGTGGGGGAAGTCGCCCAATGAGGCCAGATCCAAGGTGTCGCTCTGCGTACAGAGCAGGTGATAGAAGAACGGCAGGCTCCGCGCAGGAGCACGCGTGAGGCGCCCCCCAGCGCCGATTCCACCCGCATCCCGGAGCTCTCGGTCCCGAACTCCTCCCAGCCGCTGAGATCCGGCCTGAGCGGCAGCGCACGGACGCTCCTTCGCCGCGTACCGTCGTCCCCCGTGGCGCGCAGGCTGACGTACGCCACCGACAACCGGACCTGGGCCGCGGCACGGTCGGACGTGCGGCGGAACAGCTCGACCTCGTCGAGGTTGTTGCTGACCAGCTCCATGTACCAGCGGCGGAACTCGTGGTCCTGATCGGTGCCGTCGGGGGCGAACAGCGAGCGGTCCGGGAGGCGTTCGAGGACACGGGCGACTCCGTCGCTCAACGAGCTGGTGCGAGCGAGGAGTTCGGCCAGCGTCCGCTCCTCGAAGACCGGCAGGGTCCGCACGATGCTGACGTAGTACTCGCAGCACTCGCTGAAGAGAAGCTCGTAGAGTTGTGTCTCCGGTTCGCTCAGGCCGACCGGTGCGCTCACCGATCCCGTGATGCGGCGGATCAGTTCGGCCGGCTGCGCGTCGGCCGCCAGGACCGCCTCGTCCGACAGGTCGGCGTGCGCGAACGTGTCGCACACCCCGTTGAGCGCGGCCTCCCGGCTGCTCTCGTCGAGACCGCGGAACTCCTGGGCCAGGAACGGTTCGATCCGCGCGGCCACGGCATCGGCCATCTCCTCGAACTGGCGCCGCACGCTGCGCTGTTGCCGCAACCCCGGCACCCGCACCAGCACCAGCTTCTCCATCGGCAGCCGGCGCTCCTGCTCCCGCCGCTTGCCCCCGAGCCACATCTGCGCCGCCGTGTTCGCCACGGTCGTCCCCAGACGTAATGCAGCTGCCTCAGCGCTCATCCCCGTACCCCTCCCGCAAACGACCTACGGCCCCCGTTCCTCCCACAGGAGGAACGGGGGCCGCAAGCCGAACGAGCCGGATACAGCGGAATTGCTACCGCAGCCGCGCCATCAACGCGTGCTCCACGAGCGTGATCAGCGCCGACTTGGCGTCCGCGCGGTGGCGGGCGTCCGTCGTGATGATCGGGGTGTCGGGGCCGATCTGCAGGGCCTCCCGGACCTCGTCCGGGTTGTACGGCTGGTTGCCGTCGAAGCCGTTGAGCGCGATCACGAACGGCAGACCGGAGTTCTCGAAGTAGTCCACCGCCGGGAAGCAGTCGGCGAGACGGCGCGTGTCCACAAGGACGATCGCGCCGATCGCGCCACGCACCAGGTCGTCCCACATGAACCAGAACCGGTCCTGTCCCGGGGTGCCGAACAGGTACAGGATGAGGTCCTGGTCCAGGGTGATGCGTCCGAAGTCCATGGCGACCGTGGTGGTCGTCTTGTCTCCGGTGTGGGTGAGGTCGTCGATGCCCGCGGACGCGGACGTCATCACGGCCTCGGTACGCAGCGGGTTGATCTCCGAGACGGCCCCGACGAACGTGGTCTTGCCCACGCCGAAGCCACCCGCCACCACGATCTTCGCCGAGGTGGTGGAGCGGGAAGGACCGCCGCTAGAGCTTGCGAAGTCCACTGAGCACCCTTTCGAGCAGTGTCACGTCTGGCTGACCGCCGGCGTTCTCGTCGCCGCCGGGCTGATGAATGGCGACCAGGCCCGCCTCCGCCAAGTCGGCGACGAGGATCCTGGCCACGCCGAGAGGGATGGTCAGCAGTGCCGAGATCTCGGCCACCGACTTGATCTCGCGGCACAGATTGCAGATCCGCTGATGCTCGGGCAACTGCCCCTGCATCTGGTGCGGCTGTGCGGTGGTGTGCACCAGCGCCTCGATGGCGAGCTGGTAACGCGGGCGCGTCCGGCCGCCGGTCATGGCGTACGGACGTACCAACGGGTTGTTCGCCGCCCCTGCGGGCGACGGCTCGGAGCGTCGCTGCGGCTGCACGGGCTGGATACGCGGCGCCGGCGGCTGGTCGTACGGCGAGGGACCGGGTCCCTGGGGCGCGTACGGTTGCTGCCGTCGGTGGCTGGGCGCGGAGGGGAAGTTGTAACGGTTCGGGTTCTGGGAACCGTCGCCCTGGCCCTGGGCAGGGCCGTACGACCAGTTGCCCGAATTAGAACCGCCTGGGGGTGTTGCCACTTTCTCCTCCTCCGACTGTGCCGGGCACCCGATCCCTGTGGAGCCGCGTCCCGAAACCTTACGGCCCCGGGACGCCAATACGCACCGTCTGACTGTTAGTTGAGCAGGCTGCCTTGAAGCTCCGCACGAAGGTCCGGGGTCAGGACCGTACCGGCACGGTCGACCAGAAGTGCCATCTCGTACCCAATGAGGCCGATGTCCGCCTCAGGGTGTGCAAGTACCGCGAGCGATGAACCGTCGGAGACGGACATGATGAAGAGGAATCCCCGCTCCATCTCCACAACTGTCTGGTTCACGCTGCCGCCTTCGAAGATGCGCGAGGCACCGGCGGTCAGCGAGGTCAGACCGGAGGCGACGGCCGCGAGCTGATCGGCACGGTCGCGGGGAAACCCTTCGGACATCGCCAGAAGGAGGCCGTCGGCGGAGACCACCACCGTGTGGGACACCCCCGGGGTGTTGTCCACGAAGTTGGTGATCAACCAGTTCAGGTTCTGTGCCGCCTGGCTCATCGGGCTCACACTAACGCTCCTGGTTGTAGGTGCTGTCAGAGCCGAAGCCCTGGCCGTTCGTTTCACTGCTGCCCGCCGCGCTGCGTCCGCGCTGGACGCCTCGCCGCAGGTTGCTCAGCCGGCCCCGGACGTCCTCCGGGGCACGGGAGACCTGTGGGCCTCCCTGAGGAGTGCTCTCGGCAGCGCCCTCGACCAGGTTGGCCTTGGGTACCCGCCGGGGCAGACCGGAGGAGGTGACTCCGCCTGCCTTGGGCTTCTTCAGCGCCGAGGCCTGCTGCCAGCGCGCGTCGTTCGCCGAGCGCCAACTGTCGCCGCTGCCGATGCCGTTGGTGTTGCCGTTGTTGTTCCCATGGGCACCGCTCTCCGTTGCCGGAGCGGGGGCCGTCGCTTCCAGGCTCGCGTGCCGCACACCGTTCGACCCGTTCGTCCCGCCCGCCATGGAGCCACGGCGCGGAAGCCCGGCGTCGGTCAGGTCGTGGCCGACGGAAGGAGTCGGTCCCGGACGGTCGAAGCCTACGTGGTCGCGCTCGGTCACGTCAGCGGCCTGCGGGGATTCCGCTTCGGGAGCGTACTGGTCGGCGTACCCGTTCTGGTAACCGTCCTGCTGCGGCCAGTCGTCCTGGTAGCGACGCTCTTCGAAGGCCGCGAAGGCCGGAGCGGCTCCGGCCCGCTCGGCCGGCCGCTCGTCCTGGACCGGCTCCGTATAAGCGGGCTCCGGGTAACCGCCGTTGGGCGAGAAGGTGTCGTTCTGCGGCAGTCCGCCGTTCGGCGCGTAGTACGGCTCGTCGTACGACGGCTGCTGGTGCTCCTCGTACGGGGCCTGCTGCGGCTCCTCGTACGCCGGACCGACCTCGTACGCCCCGGTCTGCTCCGGGTAGCCGCCCTGGCCGTTGTCGTACGCCGGCTGCGCGTCGAACGAGTCGGGGTACCCGGAGCCGTCAGCGGACTCCTGACCGGGCTGCTGGCCCGCCTGGGCCTCCAGGGCCGCCCGGCGCTCCTCACGCATCAGCGAGCGGCCTACGGGGTCCAGCTCCCGTATGTCGTCCGGGACCTCCGCGTAGCGGCTGTCGTCGAAGCCGAGTTCGGCCGCCGTGCGCAGCGGGGCGAGGTTGAAGTCCTCGCCGCCGAAGTTCTGCTCCGGGATGATCTGCGAGACCGTGAACTCGTCGCGGTCCAGCTGCTGCTCGCCACCACCACCGTGGGTGATCGCGTCCGGCAGCATGACCAGCGAGGTGGTGCCGGCCTGCTCGCCCGAGGGGCGGAGCTGGACGCGGATGCCGTGGCGGTCCGACAGCCGGCCGACCACGAAGAGCCCCATGCGCTGGGAGATCGCGGCGTCCACGGTCGGCGGGTTGGCCAGCTTGTGGTTGATGTCCGCGAAGTCCTCGGCGGTGAGGCCGATGCCCTTGTCGTGGATCTCGATCATGACGCGGCCGTCGGGGAGACGGGTCGCGGTGACGCGGACCTTGGTCTGCGGCGAGGAGAACGTGGTCGCGTTCTCCAGCAGCTCGGCGAGCAGGTGCACGAGGTCGGTGACCGCGCGGCCGTGGATCTCGGCCTCCGGGACGCCCGACAGCTCGACACGCTCGTACTGCTCCACCTCGGAGGAGGCGGCGCGCAGCACGTCGACCAGCGGGACCGGCTGGTCCCAGCGACGGCCGGGCTCCTCGCCGGCGAGGACCAGGAGGTTCTCGCCGTTGCGGCGCATACGGGTCGCGAGGTGGTCCAGGCGGAAGAGGTTCTCCAGCTGGTCCGGGTCGGCCTCGTTGTTCTCCAGCTCGGTGATCAGGGTCAGCTGGCCCTCGATCAGCGACTGGTTGCGGCGCGAGAGGTTGGTGAAGATCGCGTTGATGTTGCCGCGGAGCAGGGCCTGCTCGGAGGCGAGCCGGACCGCCTCGCGGTGGACCTGGTCGAAGGCCCGGGCGACCTCGCCGATCTCGTCCTTGGTGGTGATCGGGATCGGCGCGACCCGGGTGTCGACGCGGCCGGGGTCGGTGCGCGAGAGCTGGTCGACCAGCATCGGCAGCCGCTGTTCGGCGATGCCGAAGGCGGCGTTGCGCAGCTGGCGCATGGCGCGGGACATCTGGCGGGCCACCGCGCCGGCCAGGATGAAGGCCAGCAGCAGGGCGACCACGACGGCGGCACCGGTGATCAGCGCGTCACGCTTGGCGTTGTCCGCGATGTCGGTGGCCTCGCTCACCGCCTTGTCGGCCAGGTCCGACTCGATCTGGCGGTAGGCGTTGTACTTGAGCGTGTTGACCGCCCACCAGTTCTCGGCGGTGGTGCCCTCCTGGGCGAGGGCGGCACGGGCGCTGGGGTCGGTCGTCTGCAGGGTCGCCAGCGCCGTGACCATCTTGGTCGGGTCGGACGGCGGCGGCACATAGGTCTCGCCCTTGGCCTTCGCGTCGGCGGCGGCCTTCTGCGCCAGCGCGGCACCCTCGGTCTTGATCTTCGCCGTGGCGACGTCGAGCTTCTTCGCGTCCGCGGCGGTACCACCACCGACGTACTCCTCGATGGCGATGCCTTCGAGGTAGGCGTACGAGGAGAGGGCCAGGCGCTGCTTGCCGAGCGAGTCGGCCGAGGGGCCGGGGTTGATCAGCAGGTGCATGCCGATCGAGCGCTCCAGCGACAGCGAGGCCTTCGTCAGCGAGATCGCGTAGACGGTACGGCCGTAGCTGGTGATGTTTCCGGTACCCAGACCGAGCTCGTTGGCGAACTCCATCAAGGGGTGTGCGATCTTGATGTAGCCCTCTTCGGTCTGCACACCGGGGAGCTTGGAGGTGTACGCCGCCGCGCGCAGGCCCTGGAGCTTGGGCTCCTGGGCCCGGAACAGGCTGAGGCGGCGCAACAGGCCGGCCTTCTGCGGCATGTTCTGCGCCGCCTCGTCGAAGGCGTCGGCGGCCTTGTCCGTATTGGCGCGTACGGCCTTGACGGTGGCCTTGTCGGCGGCGCTCTGCGAGGAGCCCTTGAGGAGCGGGGCCGCGCTGATGTCGCGCTCGTTGTAGAGGGCGTCGCCGTAGGTCAGCGAGGCCCGCACCAGACGCGCGGTGTCCGACGCGTCCTCGGCGTCCTGCCAGGTGTCGATCGAGCTCTTCACCTGGAAGCCGCCCATGACGAGGCCGACCAGCACGGGTATGAGCAGGATCGCGTTCAGCCGCGTCGGCACTCGCCAGTTGCGGGGGGAGAAACGGCCGCCGCTCGATGGAGGCGCGGCCGTCGGCTCCGGACCAGGCATAGGGGCGGGCGCCGCTCCGCGCGGCGGCGGGGTGAAGTTGCCCCGTGCCGACGGCTCGGGACCGTTCTTGCTTCGCCTCACTCGACCAACAACCTTCCGGCGGTCGGCACCAACGGTGTGCCGCAGTGTGTCAGAGCCCAGTTCACCCATGAGTACGCAGTACTACTGAGTACGTCTCTCACCAATGGGCAGTTCAGGCATTCCAGCACGACGACCAGTGCTCTTCCAAACAGTGGAAAGCACGGGTTCGACGTGATGTAAGCCCCAGATAAAACGGTCATAAAGAACGAGCCCCGTCAAAAGACGGGGCCTTCGTGCGCACAGTGACACCGGCTGACGACGAGGCGTGGCCGTACCACCCGATTCCTCTGCCGAAACGTTATGAACACCGAGGCCGACCGTGTCAAAGGCCACAGTCGGCTCCGGGACATCTACGACAACTGCCGTACAGCATTGCCGACTTGGGTGCCGCCTACCGCAACCGTGCCATCAGGGCGTGCTCGACCAGAGTGATCAGCGCGCTCTTGGCATCGGACCGGTGTCGGGCGTCAGTGGTGATGATGGGGGTGTCGGGCCCGATCTGCAAGGCCTCGCGCACCTCCTCGGGAGCGTAGGGCTGGTGCCCGTCGAAGCCGTTGAGGGCGACGACGAACGGCAGACCCGAGTTCTCGAAGTAGTCCACGGCCGGGAAGCAGTCGGCCAGGCGCCGGGTGTCCACGAGCACCACCGCGCCGATGGCACCCCGCACCAGGTCGTCCCACATGAACCAGAAGCGGTCCTGACCCGGCGTACCGAACAGGTACAGGATCAGGTCCTGGTCGAGCGTGATACGGCCGAAGTCCATGGCCACCGTGGTGGTGGTCTTGTCCCCGGTGTGGGTGAGGTCGTCGATGCCCGCGGACGCGGACGTCATGACGGCCTCCGTGCGCAGCGGGTTGATCTCGGAGACGGCGCCCACGAACGTGGTCTTGCCGACGCCGAAGCCACCCGCCACCACGATCTTCGCGGAGGTGGTTGCCCGCCCTCCGTCAGAGCTTGCGAAGTCCACTGAGCACCCTTTCGAGCAGGGTCACGTCCGGCGCACCGGTCGTCTCGTCGCCACCAGGCTGGTGGATGGCGACGAGCCCGGCCTCAGCCAGGTCCGCGACAAGGATCCGGGCCACACCCAGCGGCATGGCCAGGAGCGCCGACACCTCCGCGACCGACTTCACCTCACGGCACAGGTGGCAGATGCGCTGGTGTTCCGGGAGCAGCCCCATGAGCGCTGCCGGGTCGGCCGTGGTGCTGATCAGCGCTTCTATCGCGAGCTGATAGCGCGGCCGGGTCCGGCCGCCGGTCATCGCGTAAGGACGTACCAGCGGCTGGTCGCCCTCATCCTCGTACGGCTCCGCGTACGGATCATGAGAGGCGGTGGGCGGGGTCATGAATCCTCCGGGCGGGACAGCAAGTCGGTCAGTCGTGCCGTCTGACGAGGCCGGTGGGGGGATTGTGGCGGCCGGACGGTGATTTGGTGAGACAGGTGGTGCCGGGGCCGATCAGTGGAGCAGACTGCCTTGTAGTTCGGCGCGCAGATCGGGCGTGAGCACGGCGCCCGCGCGATCGACCAGGAGTGCCATCTCGTAACCGACGAGGCCGATGTCGCAGTCGGGGTGTGCGAGCACGGCCAGGGACGACCCGTCCGAGACGGACATGAGGAAGAGAAAACCGCGTTCCATCTCGACGACCGTCTGCGCCACGTCGCCTCCCTCGAAGATCCGGGAGGCCCCGGCCGTCAACGAGGTGAGCCCGGACGCGACAGCCGCCAACTGGTCGGCACGGTCGCGCGGAAAGCCTTCCGACATCGCCAGAAGGAGACCGTCGGCGGAGACGACGACGGTGTGGGACACACCTGGGGTGTTGTCCACGAAGTTGGTGATCAACCAGTTGAGATTCTGTGCCGCCTGGCTCATCTGGCTCAACTAACGCTCCTGCTGGTGAGTGGGGCTCGGGAAGCTGCCGGTCTGGCCGGTGTTGGCCCGACCCTGCGCGATGCCCCGACGGAGATTGGTCAGCCGGCCGCGTACGTCATCAGGCGCACGCGATACCTGCGGACCGGCTTGGTGCTGTTGCTGCTGAGCCGTGCCCGGGACCAGGTTCGCCCGGGGCACCCGGCGCGGCAGGCCGGAGGTGGTGACGCCGCCCGCGGCCGGCTGCCGTACGCGCTCCGCCTGTCGAACGAGGTCGTCGTTCGGAGACGTGCGCCAGGAAGTCGGGGCGGGACGCTGAGGGGGAGCCGAGGGAGCCTGCGGCTGGGGGACCGGCGCGGAGCCGTTCCCGTTGCTGGTCGGCCGACCGCTCGGCTGACCGTTCTGCTGGCCGTTCGGGACGACCCCGTTGGAGCCGGTCCCGTTCTGGCCGTGCTGCCCGCCCTGACCGTTCTGGCCCTGACCGTGGAACCAGTTGGTCTCCAGCGTGTCGTACAGCGGGGTACGACCGTCGCCCGGTCCGGCCGGGGGCAGTGCCTCGGGCTCCGGACGGGTGGGACGCTGCTGGGGGCGCGGCGGAGCGGGCTGCCGCGGCTGACCGTAGTCGCCGCCGTTGCCGTTCGCCTGCGGGCGCTCGAACTGCCCGGTACCACCGGGGTTCTGACGGCCCGGCAGGGAGTGCTGGCCGGTGGAGCCGTTGTCGTAGCCCGGCACGGCGAACTGCCCGGTGGAACCGGGGTCGTAGGCCTGGGGGCTGGCGAACTGGCCCGTGTTGGCGGGGTTGTTCGGGTTGTTGGAGTTGTTCTGCTGGTTCGGTCCGTGGTTCGGGCTGCCGAAGACGTCGGAGCGGACGAACTGCCCCGTGTTCTGGGAGCCGTTCGCGCCCTGCTGCTGCGGCGCGTCGAGGTCGGGACGCGGGAACTGTCCGGTGTGGTGCGGCGATTCCGCGCCGGGACGGGCGAACTGGCCCGTCTGCTGCGGGTTGCCGTTGGCACCGAAGTCGGGGCGCGCGAACTCGGAGGTGGAGGCCGGGCCCTGCCGCTCGTCGTAGCGCGGCACCGCCGGCATCTCGCTCGTCGCGTCGATCCGCGGCATCCGGGAGGTCTCGTCATGGCCACGCGGGGTGTCCAGCGAGGCCCGCGGCACCGGCGGCTGCGCGTTGTCGTCGCTCCAGCTCGGCGTGCGCGGCTGCTGCGGGTTGCCGCCCGGCAGCTCGGCCCGCGGTCCACCGCGGCCCGGCAGCAGCGGCTGACGACCACGCCGGCCGCCACCACCCTGTCCCTGCTCGGAAGGCGCGTTCCCACGTCCGGCCTGCGGCGGTACGGCACCACGGGCGCCGCCGAAGCTGTCCTGGCCGAAGCTGTCCTGACCCACGGACTGCATGCCCTGCGTCGAGCCCGGTCCCTGACCGAACCCGGCGCCCGCACCCGCGGGAGCGGGCCGGCCCTGGGGGGCACCGCCGGGAGACTGCGGTCCACGCTGTCCGCCCGGTCCACCCGGACGACCGCCGCCCTGGCCCGCACCGGGCAGCGCGGCCCGCGGACCCTGACCGGCGGCGAGCCGGCCACCGGAGGGGGCACCGGCACCGAGGGCGCCACCGCCCGACGCACCCGCGCCGAGGGCACTGCCCGCCGGAGCACCGGCACCGGCCTGACGTCGGGCCGCGGCCATACCGGCGGCGGCCTGCGCGGCGGCCGGACCGCCGGCGACACCCTGACCCGGCTTGCCCTGCGTCTTCTTGCCGCCCTGGGCGACATCGACGGGCAGCATGACCAGCGCGGTCGTACCACCGGAGTCGGACGGGCGCAGCTGGATGCGGATGCCGTGGCGCTGCGACAGGCGGCCGACCACGAACAGACCCATGCGGCGGGAGACGGAGACGTCCACGGTGGGCGGCGAGGCGAGCCGCTCGTTGATCGCCGCGAGGTCCTCGGGGGAGAGGCCGATACCGGTGTCGTGGATCTCGATCAGGACGCGGCCGTCGGGCAGCGCGTGACCGGTGACCTTGACCTTGGTCTGCGGCGAGGAGAAGGAGGTCGCGTTCTCGAGCAGCTCCGCGAGGAGGTGCACGAGGTCGTTGACCACGCGGCCGGCCACTTCGGTGGTCGGCACGGAGGCCAGTTCGATGCGCTCGTACTGCTCCACCTCGGAGGCGGCGGCGCGGAGCACGTCGACCAGCGGGACCGGACGGGTCCAGCGGCGGCCGGGCTCTTCACCGGCGAGGACCAGCAGGTTCTCACCGTTACGGCGCATGCGGGTCGCGAGGTGGTCGAGCTTGAAGAGCGAGGAGAGCTGGTCCGGGTCGGCCTCGCGCGACTCCAGTTCGGAGATGAGCGAGAGCTGACGCTGGATGAGGCCCTGGGAACGGCGCGAGAGGTTGGTGAACATCGCGTTGACGTTGCCTCGGAGCATGGCCTGCTCGGAGGCGAGGCGGACCGCCTCGCGGTGCACGTCGTCGAAGGCCGCGGCCACCTGGCCGATCTCGTCCCGGGAGTGCACACCGACCGACTCGACGGAGGTGTCGACGTCCTGCGGGTCCGACTCGGAGAGCTGCTTGACCAGCTCGGGCAGCCGGTCCTGGGCGACCTTGTTGGCCGTCTCCTGGAGCCTGCGCAGCGAGCGGATCATGGACCGGGCGATGACGAAGGCGCCGACCAGGGAGACACCGAGCACGAGCAGGATCAGCGCACCGGAGATGATCGCCTCGCGCTCGGAGGCGGAGCGCAGCTGGCGGGCCTTCTGCTCCATGTCCTCGAGGAGCGTGTGCTCGATCTTCTTCATCTGGTCGATCTTGGTGGAACTGTCGTCCACCCAGTCCTGGTAGGACCGCTTCTGCAGGTCGTCGAGGCCGTCGGTGCTGGCCAGCGCGCGGCCCGCGTAGGTGTCCGTGGCCTTGATCGTCGCGTTGTTCTCCTCGATGGGCTTGAGGAGGTTGGCCGCGGCCTCGGTGCCGTAGATGCTCTTGAAGCTGCGCAGTTCGGAGGTCTGGCTCTGCAGGGCCGACTGCGCGTAGAGCCGGTCGTTGTCCGAGAGGTCGCCGAAGGTGTTGTCGGTGACGGGCAGCGCGGCCGCCAGGACCGCGCGCTGCATCGACGCGTACTCCTTGGCGGAGGAGAACGACGACAGGGCGCGCGTGCGCTGGATCATCTCGGGGTTGCTCGTGGCCTCGGCCATGTCCTGGGAGAGGTCGAGCAGGTGCGTGATGAGGCGGTGGTAGGCCTCCACGGTCTGCGTGGAGTTGCCCTTGGCCTCGTAGGCGGTGGAGCGGATCTTCGCCAGCTGGTCGAGGTCGCTGACCACACCGACCAGGCTCTCGCGGACGCCCTGGAGGTTGCCGTCCTTGCTGGAGGTGTCGATCTCCTCGGCCGCGTCCACGAAGTTCTGGACGGCGCGGTCCGACTTGTCCCGGACGCCCTTGACCGTGTACGCGCTCGACTTCGAGTTGTGCGCCAGCGGGCCGGCGGACTGGTCGCGCTCCTCCTGGAGCGCGGCGGCCAGCTCGGTCGCCTGCTTGGTCATGTCCGTCAGCAGCTTCATGTTGTCGAGCTGCTGGATGTCGTCCATGTTGTCGCTGATGCGCAGGGCGCCCAGCGAGGTGGCCGCGACCACGGGCAGCGCGAGCAGCGACACCAGGCGGGTGGAGATTCGCCAGTTGCGCAGCGCCACGCGCGGTCCGGGGCCGGCCGGGCTCTTGGGCGGTTTGGCCGGTGGAGCGGGCGTACCCGCGGGTCCTCCGGTCGTCGACGCACCAGGGCGCCCGGCGCCTCCGCCGTCACCTGACGGGGCCGGGCCCGGGTTCTGGGCGTGCTGGGGCGAGGAGCTGCCAGCCTTGGGGCCAGCCCCGCCGTGCGGCTCCGGCTCCGCCGAAGCACTGCCATCCCTCTTGAAACGTCCCTGCACTAGCGTCGCAACCTCTGGACCAGGCACCCCTCCGCGTGAACGGAAGGACACGGTGTCGGCGTTGGGGAACGCCCTGAACGCGCGCCCCAATGTTTGGTCGTGAGTGACCGGCGCTGGTTCCCCCTCTCGCCGCCACTGGCGCTGAGTTCACGCCCCCTGTGCGCCGGCTCGATCCTGCGGCGGTCCGTGGAATTCCAGCACAGTGCCGGATCTCCAACAAGGCCCGTGGGCCATGCCGTGACCTACGTGACAGCATGTGAGTGGCGAGTCACCGGACGTAGAAAGTGATCTCCTGCATAACGGACTTATGTCCGCGAGTCGGCCACGTAAGGGGGGTGTCCCAGTCGCCATGATCAGGAGCGGAATGAGGTCTTCAGGCGCCCAATGTCCCTTTCGTCGGGGTCGGTTGCGGGCCTGAATTGACCGGTTTGCCCAGGGGTCAGTGAGCAAACTCACACGGGGTTCAGGGGGTCCTGGCGTCTTCCGGTGGGAATTGCATGTTTAGCCTGACGCTTTACAAGACGTAACACTTTGACAACCGCGCCCGCCAGAGCCCGTATCGGCCCTGGTCCGGGGGCCCGTACACGACAAGGTCACGTACAACGGTGAAGACGACGATGATGTTCCGCACGATAGCCAACCCGCGGCGCACGACGCTGGTGCACCTCGAGGGCGCAGAGGAACTGCAGACCCTGGAGCAGCCGGAGCACTCCGTCGACCTCCCGACCAACACGGCCAACCCCCGTCGCACGATCCTCATGGAACTGCCCGAGACGGCAGCCGTCGCGCACTAGTACGCGGAGCGGGGACGGGTGATTCAGAAGTGCACGGCCGGCCGCGCGCCACAATGCGCGCGGCCCGGCCCCCTTCACCGCGTTAGCCTGGAGCGTCAGACTCCAGCCGGCTCAGTGAGGGGCGCCAGGATCCCGTGCGCATCGCCAGATTCTCCATCGACGGGAACGTCGCCTTCGGCGCGGTAGAGGGCGACAAGCCGGACGAGCTCGTCCTCGACATCATCAAGGGCATCCCGTTCACGGACTTCGAGCTCTCCGGTACGAAGGTCCCGCTCAGCAAGGTCCGGCTGCTGCCGCCGGTGCTCCCCAGCAAGGTCGTGGCCTTCGGCCGCAACTACGCGGAGCACGCGCGCGAACTGGGCAACGAGGTCCCGGACGCCCCCTTCGCCTTCTTCAAGCCGTCCACCTCGGTGATCGGCTCCGGCGACGAGATCCAGTACCCGCCCTTCTCCGAGGAACTGCACCACGAGGCCGAACTGGCCGTGGTCATCGGCCGGTTGTGCCGTGAGGTCCCGCGCGAGCGCGTCCAGGACGTGATCTTCGGCTACACCTGCGCGAACGACGTCACCGCGCGCGACGTCCAGAAGCGCGAGAAGCAGTGGGCCCGGGCCAAGGGCTTCGACACCTCCTGCCCGCTGGGCCCCTGGGTGGAGACGGACCTCGACCTCGCGACGGCGTCCGACCTGACCGTCCAGCTCACGGTCAACGGCGCCCAGCGCCAACTCGGCCGTACCAGCGAGATGATCCACTCGATCGAGGATCTGATCGTCAACATCACCGAGGCCATGACGCTGCTTCCCGGCGACGTGATCCTCACGGGCACCCCGGCAGGCGTCGGACCGCTCACCGTCGGCGACGAGGTCGCCGTCACCATCGAAGGCATCGGCACTCTCACCAACAAGGTTGTCAAGCGTGGCTAGCGCACCCGGTTCCCCCGTACGCGTCCGTTTCTGCCCCTCGCCGACCGGTAACCCCCACGTGGGCCTGGTCCGCACCGCCCTGTTCAACTGGGCGTTCGCCCGCCACCACCAGGGCACGCTGGTCTTCCGCATCGAGGACACCGACGCGGCCCGCGACTCCGAGGAGTCCTACGGCCAACTCCTCGACGCGATGCGCTGGTTGGGCTTCGACTGGAACGAGGGCCCCGAGGTCGGCGGCCCGCACGCGCCGTACCGCCAGTCGCAGCGGATGGACATCTACAAGGATGTCGCCCGCAAGCTCCAGGACGCCGGTCACGCCTACTACTGCTACTGCTCCACCGAGGAACTGGACGCCCGCCGCGAGGCCGCCCGCGCGGCCGGCAAGCCGTCCGGTTACGACGGTCACTGCCGCGACCTGACCGACGAGCAGAAGGCCGCGTACGTGGCCGAGGGCCGTACGCCGATCGTCCGCTTCCGCATGCCCGACGAGACGATCACCTTCACGGACCTGGTCCGCGGCGAGCTGACGTTCACCGCGGAGAACGTCCCGGACTACGGGATCGTACGAGCCAACGGCGCCCCGCTGTACACGCTCGTCAACCCGGTCGACGACGCCCTGATGGAGATCACGCACGTCCTGCGCGGCGAGGACCTGCTCTCCTCCACCCCGCGCCAGATCGCGCTCTACAAGGCGCTGATCGACCTGGGCATCGCGAAGCAGATCCCCTCCTTCGGGCACCTGCCGTACGTGATGGGCGAGGGCAACAAGAAGCTCTCCAAGCGTGACCCCGAGTCGTCCCTCAACCTCTACCGCGAGCGCGGCTTCCTGCCCGAGGGACTGCTCAACTACCTCTCCCTGCTGGGCTGGTCGCTCTCGGCCGACCGGGACGTCTTCACGATGGACGAGATGGTCGCGGCCTTCGACATCGCCGACGTGAACCCCAACCCGGCCCGCTTCGACCTCAAGAAGGCCGAGGCGATCAACGCCGACCACATCCGCCTCCTGGACGTGAAGGACTTCACCGAGCGCTGCGCCCCGTGGCTGAAGGCCCCGTTCGCCCCCTGGGCGCCGGAGGACTTCGACGAGGCCAAGTGGCAGGCGGTCGCCCCGCACGCGCAGACCCGCATGAAGGTGCTGTCGGAGATCACGGACAACGTCGACTTCCTGTTCCTTCCGGAGCCGGTCGAGGACGAGGCGTCCTGGACGAAGGCGATGAAGGAGGGCTCCGACGCGCTTCTCCGTACGGCCCGCGAGAAGCTGGAGTCCGCGGACTGGACCTCGCCCGAGTCGCTCAAGGAGGCCGTCCTGGCCGCCGGTGAGCTCCACGGCCTCAAGCTCGGCAAGGCCCAGGCCCCGGTCCGCGTGGCCGTCACCGGCCGCACGATCGGCCTCCCCCTCTTCGAGTCCCTGGAGATCCTGGGCAAGGAGAAGACCCTGACCCGCATCGACGCGGCGCTGGCAAAGCTGAGCTGAGCTGGGCTGGGCTGACTGAGCAACGCACGCACGCGTGAAGGGCGGTGGCCGATACGGCCGTCGCCCTTCCGCTTTTCTCCATGCCGACGTCGGGTGATCGACGGGGTCTGTTCATGATCGGTTCGCGGAGATGTCGTAAGCGACCCCAATTCTCATGATCATGTCATCCTGGAGAACTTCCCTGAGAGTGGCCGTCCCCGCGGGCGCCACCGCCCTGCTGCTGGCCGCCGGCGGCACTCTGTCCTACGCGTCCGCGGCCAACTGGACGTACATGAACGACTACGAGGGCAACTGTCTGGTCGCCTCGGCGACGACCGACAAGGTCTGGTCGGACACCTGCAACGACGCGCTCTCCACCCGTAACTGGCACTGGGGCTCGGCGACGCAGGACGGCTTCGGCTACACCTTCCGCCGACTGGTGAGCAACGCCAACGGCGACTGCCTCACCACGGACTGGAAGTCCCAGAACAACGCTGTCTGGACGAGCCCGTGCGGCGGCAGCGGCCAGCAGTTCTGGAACGGCGACGACAACCGCCTCATGAACCTCTGGGCGCACCAACTGCGCACCTCCGACAACGGCGTGGCCATCTACAGCAGCACGGCCGAGGTCACGGACCAGATCCCGATCGAGCGGTTCGTCTGGTGGGGCGCCCACGACTGACGGGTTGGGTTACCGTCGGATCATGAGCATTCGCGCCGTGGTCTGGGACGTCGACGACACTCTTTTCGACTACACGGGCGCGGACCGGATCGGCATGGGCGCGCATCTCGCCGCCGAGGCCCTCCTCGACGGGTACGGCACCGTCGAGGAGGGCATCGCCCACTGGCGGGAGATCACCGACCAGCAGTGGGCGAGGTTCTCGGCGGGGGAGACGACCTTCGAGGGCCAACGCCGGGACCGCGTACGGGTGTTCCTGGGCGAGGACCTGAGCGACGCCGAGGCGGACGACTGGTTCCGGCGCTACCTGACGCACTACGAGGCCGCCTGGGCCCTCTTCCCGGACGTGCTGCCCGTCCTGGACGCCCTCGCGGCCAGCCACCGGCATGCCGTGCTCTCCAACTCCAGCATCACCGTCCAGGACCGCAAACTCCGCGCCCTCGGCGTGCACGACCGCTTCGAGGTCATCCTGTGCGCCGCCGAACTCGGAGTCTCCAAGCCCGAGGCCGGCGCCTTCCTGGCCGCCTGCGACGCCCTGGGACTCACCCCCGGCCAAGTCGCCTACGTCGGGGACCATCCGGAGATCGACGGCCGCGGTGCGGCGGACGCCGGACTGCTGTCGGTGTGGATCGACCGCGGCGGCGTATACAGCGGCGGCGACGCCCCCGAGGGCCCGCACCGGATCGCCTCCCTCGCCGAACTCCCCATGATCCTCGGCTCGGATACCCGTTTTGGAGCCCCGTCCACCTTCAGGTAATGTTCTTCCTGCGCCGCCGGGGAGCGGGTCGAAAGGCCGGAAACCGAAGGTGCACACTAGAACAAGATCCCCACAGGGGCTTGAGTTCCAGTGGCCTATGGTGTAATTGGCAGCACGACGGTTTCTGGTTCCGTTAGTCTTGGTTCGAGTCCAGGTAGGCCAGCTCGCAGAGCTCATCTGCACATGTGGAGATCAGCTCCACGAAGCCCCCGTTGTGTAGCGGCCTAGCACGCTGCCCTCTCAAGGCAGTAGCGCCGGTTCGAATCCGGTCGGGGGTACAGATCCTTCCCGCGAGGATGGTTCGGGTAGCTCCCGCCGACCTCGATGCAGGATCGCTAGGGCCCCCGTTGTGTAGCGGCCTAGCACGCCGCCCTCTCAAGGCGGTAGCGCCGGTTCGAATCCGGTCGGGGGTACGTTTTACTTGTATTACATTGGTCTATGGTGTAATTGGCAACACTACGGTTTCTGGTACCGTCATTCTAGGTTCGAGTCCTGGTAGACCAGCTTTGAACTGCGGAAACGCAGAAAATAGGCCCCCGTTGTGTAGCGGCCTAGCACGCCGCCCTCTCAAGGCGGTAGCGCCGGTTCGAATCCGGTCGGGGGTACGCGGACGATGGCTCTTCGCCTTGGCAGACGCCGAGGTGGGGGGCCGTTTCTGTTTGTCGGCGGGTGCGCGTTGTGTGTGGCTGGTCGCGCAGTTCCCCGCGCCCCTGAGGTTGGACCAGCGTGCCCCTTACTGATACGTGCAGGGGATTCAGGGTCTGCCGCGGCGTTGAGGCCGACCCCTGTTTCCCCCTGAGGCGTCAGCTGGTGCGGCGTAGGGCCTCTGAGAGGCGGCCTGCGGCGTCGATGACCGCTTGGGCGTGCATGCGGCCGGGGTGGCGGGTGAGGCGCTCGATGGGGCCGGAGACCGAGACGGCGGCGACCACGCGGTTGGAGGGGCCACGGACGGGGGCCGAGACGGACGCCACTCCCGGCTCGCGCTCGCCGATGGACTGGGCCCAGCCCCTGCGTCGTACGCCCGAGAGGGCCGTCGCCGTGAAGCGGGCCCCTTGCAGGCCCCGGTGCAGGCGCTCCGGCTCTTCCCAGGCCATGAGGATCTGGGCGGAGGAGCCGGCCTTCATCGTGAGGGTCGAACCGACCGGGACCGTGTCCCGCAGTCCGGACAGGCGTTCCGCGGCGGCGACGCAGATGCGCATGTCGCCCTGGCGGCGGTAGAGCTGGGCGCTCTCGCCCGTGATGTCCCGCAGATGCGTGAGGACCGGGCCCGCGGTCGCGAGCAGACGGTCCTCGCCCGCCGCCGCGGCCAACTCCGCCAGCCGGGGGCCGAGAATGAAACGGCCCTGCATGTCCCGTGCCACCATGCGGTGGTGCTCCAGGGCCACGGCCAGTCGGTGGGCCGTTGGTCGTGCGAGTCCGGTGGCCGCGACCAGCCCCGCGAGGGTGGCCGGGCCGGACTCCAGGGCGCTCAGGACAAGGGCCGCCTTGTCCAGAACGCCCACGCCGCTACTGTTGTCCATGAAACGATACTCGCGTCTCACTCTGTGAAACGCAAGTTCATTTTTCCGTGAGACGCGCAACCCTGGATGCATGGCGGCCCGAAGACCGACGGGCCTGGTGGCGGGTGCCCGGGTACAGGGGCGCGGGCGTCGCCTCCACAGATCTCTAGTTGGGCCGGCGCGTCATGGCCGGCCGGAGGGAAAGCGATGGGTAGGACACTCGCGGAGAAGGTCTGGGACGACCACGTCGTCCGGCGCGCCGAGGGCGAGCCCGACCTCCTCTTCATCGATCTGCACCTGCTGCACGAAGTGACCAGCCCGCAGGCCTTCGACGGACTGCGGCAGGCGGGGCGTCCCGTGCGCCGGCTGGACCTCACCATCGCCACCGAGGACCACAACACCCCGACCCTCGACATCGACAAGCCCATCGCGGACCCGGTCTCCCGCGCCCAGTTGGAGACGCTGCGCAAGAACTGCGCCGAGTTCGGGGTGCGCCTGCACTCGCTCGGCGACGTCGAGCAGGGTGTCGTCCACGTCGTGGGCCCGCAGCTGGGTCTGACCCAGCCCGGTACGACGGTCGTCTGCGGCGACTCCCACACCTCCACCCACGGCGCGTTCGGCGCGCTGGCGTTCGGCATCGGCACCTCGCAGGTCGAGCATGTGCTGGCCACCCAGACGCTGCCGCTGGCCCGCCCCAAGACCATGGCCATCACCGTCGACGGCGAACTGCCCGACGGCGTCACCGCCAAGGACCTGATCCTCGCCATCATCGCGAAGATCGGTACCGGCGGCGGCCAGGGCTACATCCTGGAATATCGCGGCTCGGCCATCGAGAAACTCTCGATGGAGGCCCGGATGACCATCTGCAACATGTCGATCGAGGCCGGCGCCCGCGCGGGCATGATCGCGCCCGACGAGACCACCTTCGCGTACATCAAGGGCCGCGCCCACGCGCCCGAGGGCGAGGACTGGGACGCGGCCGTCGCGTACTGGAAGACCCTGAAGACCGACGAGGACGCGGAATTCGACGCCGAGGTCGTCATCGACGGGCCCTCGCTGGCGCCGTTCGTCACCTGGGGCACCAACCCCGGTCAGGGCGCGCCGCTTTCGGCCTCCGTCCCCGACCCTGCTTCGTACGAAGACGCTTCGGAGCGCCTCGCCGCCGAAAAGGCCCTGGAATACATGGGGTTGGAGGCCGGTCAGCCGCTGCGCGACATCAAGGTGGACACCGTCTTCGTAGGTTCATGCACCAACGGCCGTATCGAGGACCTGCGGGCGGCCGCCGAGATCGTCAAGGACCGCAAAGTCGCCGACGGCGTACGGATGCTGGTCGTCCCGGGCTCCGCGCGGGTCGGTCTGCAGGCCGTCTCCGAGGGCCTGGACGTCGTGTTCAAGGACGCCGGTGCCGAATGGCGGCACGCCGGTTGCTCGATGTGTCTGGGCATGAACCCCGACCAGCTGGCGCCCGGTGAGCGCTCCGCGTCCACCTCCAACCGCAACTTCGAGGGCAGGCAGGGCAAGGGCGGCCGTACGCACCTCGTCTCGCCGCAGGTCGCCGCCGCGACCGCCGTGTTGGGCCATCTGGCCTCGCCCGCCGACCTGTCCGACGCACCCGTGCCCGCTGGAGTCTGAGAGTCATGGAAGCATTCACCACACACACCGGCCGGGCCGTTCCGCTGCGCCGCTCCAACGTCGACACCGACCAGATCATCCCAGCTCACTGGCTCAAGAAGGTGACCAGGGACGGTTTCGAGGACGGACTCTTCGAGGCCTGGCGCAAGGACGCGAACTTCGTCCTCAACCGCCCCGAGCGCAAGGGCGCGACGGTCCTGGTGGCAGGACCCGACTTCGGCACCGGCTCCTCCCGCGAGCACGCCGTGTGGGCGCTGCAGAACTACGGTTTCAAGGCCGTCATCTCCTCCCGCTTCGCCGACATCTTCCGCGGCAACTCGCTCAAGAACGGCCTGCTCACGGTGGTTCTGGAGCAGAAGATCGTGGACGCGCTGCAGGAACTCACCGAACGGGACCCGCAGGCCGAGGTCACGGTCGACCTGGAGGCCCGCGAGGTGCGCGCCGAGGGCATCACCGCGGCCTTCGAACTCGACGAGAACGCCCGCTGGCGGCTGCTGAACGGGCTGGACGACATCTCCATCACCCTCCAGAACGAGGGCGACATCTCCGCGTACGAGGCCAAGCGCCCCTCGTACAAGCCGCGGACGCTTCCGGTCTGACCCAGCAGGCCGGAGCCTGACGAGTTTCGGCCACCACGGACCCTTCCTGTACCCCCGATCAGCCCGATCGGGGGTACAGCCATGTCTGTACCCGAACGGCCCTGCGAGCGTTCGCAGTCGCGCTCAACTTCCCATGTTATTAAGGCCGTTGCAGGGGTAGCCGAGGGTTGTAACCGTGACTTCCGCAACCGCCCGGAAGGCCGTTTGAGGCATCAGTTGCGACCCCCGCAGGCGACAACTCGCCCCAGATGGCACAATCTGTGCATGGAACACGACGGCCAACTCAAGCTCTATGCGGCAGTCGCGGACCAACTCAAGGAAGCGCACACAAGGGTGCGCTCACTGCAAGTCCCGGAGGGCGTACGGATGGCGCTGACCCGGAAGCTGCTGGTCATTACGGCCGCGGCCAAGCACGATCTCGCCGACGCGGCAAGGCGTCTGGAGCGGTTCAGGTCGGACCTCGACGAGGGTCGATTCCCCGAAGAGGAACGCTGAACACGTCCCAGGCAGTCGAAACCGTTGCGGCACAAGGGTGATAAGCCCGTTTCGTGTTTGATTTGCGGTATATATCTGCCTAACGTGCGAAAAAGCTTGAACACTTTCGTTCTGGCAATGTCTCCGAAGGGGAAGACGTGAACAAGGCGCAGCTCGTAGAAGCGATTGCCGACAAGGTCGGTGGCCGTCAGCAGGCCGCCGAGGCGGTGGACGCGGTCCTGGACGCGATCGTCCGTGCGACCGTCGCGGGTGATCGGGTCTCGGTCACCGGGTTCGGCTCGTTCGAGAAGGTCGACCGTCCGGCCCGCTACGCCCGCAACCCCCAGACGGGCGAGCGGGTTCGGGTCAAGAAGACCTCCGTTCCGCGCTTCCGTGCGGGCCAGGGCTTCAAGGACCTGGTGAGCGGCTCGAAGAAGCTCCCGAAGAACGACGTCGCCGTCAAGAAGGCGCCCAAGGGCAGCCTGACCGGCGGAGCTTCCGCGACGGTCAAGAAGGCCGCGGCCAAGAAGGCCGCCCCCGCCAAGCGGGCGTCCGCCGCCGCCAAGAAGACGACGGCGAAGAAGGCCACGGCCAAGAAGACCACGGCCACCGCCAAGAAGGCGACCGCGAAGAAGGCCACGGCCAAGAAGACCTCGGCCACCGCCAAGACCGCCGCGGCGAAGAAGACCACCGCGAAGAAGGCGACGGCCAAGAAGGCCCCGGCGAAGAAGGCGACGGCCAAGAAGGCCCCCGCCAAGAAGTCCGCGGCGCGCACGACCACCGCCAAGAAGGCCACCGCTCGCAAGAGGTAAGGGCGCACGGGCACTCACGCGCCGGGCCGGACTCCGCAACGGAGTCCGGCCCGCGGCGCGTTGAGAGGTCCTGGGGGTTGCCGGAAGGGCTTCTGGCGGCTCTGCGGGGGCCGTTCGGCTCCCGAGGCTCCTGAGGGCCGTTCGGAAGGTTCAGAAGGTCTGGAGCGTCACCAGCGTGATGCGGCGGGCCTCGCCCGCGCCCTCGGTCTCGATCCGCACCCGCTGCCCGGCCCGCAACAGCCGTAGCCCGCCCGCGTCGAACGCCGGCGCGTCGAAGGGCACCGGGGTGCCGTCGTCGAGCAGCACCTGCCCGCTGCGGGTCTCGGGGTCGTAGGTGTACGCGGTCGCCTGCATGGCCGCAGCCTAGTGCTCCGCGGTGGGCGAGAGCACGACGGGCAACGGGCAACGGGCAACGGGCAACGGCACGACGGCCGACGGCATTACTGCCGGGCTACTGCCCCCGAATCAGCAACTGTGCGGCCACCGTCGCCGTTCGGGGACCCACTCCCAGCGCCAGTGCCGCGCGCAGGTCGTCGCCGGTGTCCACGTCCTGGCGTACCGAATCCACCGCGTCCAGGGGGAGCTCCACCGCTCCGGAGATGCGGTGGCGGGAGCGGGATTCCGTGCCGAATGCCGGGAGCAATTCCCGGTGCGGTGCCGCGGCCAGCAGGGTGGTGCCGATTGCGGCCGCGTCGGCTAGAAAGGCGCGGGGGAATTCGGCGGCCGCGTCCAGTACCCGGGCCAATTCGCTGGGGCGCAGTGCCGGGAGATCGGCGTTGAGGGCCGCCACGGGACTTCCCGGGCGCTCGGCGCGTATGACGGACGCGCCGTGCGCCAGGGCGCTGTTCAGGCCGCCCGGCGGCTCGTCGGCGACGATCCGCGCGCCCAGCGCGGCGAGCTCACGGCCGGCCAGGGCGTCGCCCGTGACGACCGCCACATCCCGAACCGCGGGGCAGGCCAGGGCCGCTGCCACGGTGTCCTGGGCGAAGGCCAGGGCGAGGCCGGGGCGCAGCGCGTCGGCCGCGGTGTCCGAGAGCCTGCTCTTGGCCCGCGCCAGGGCTTTCAGGGGTATGACCAAGGTCCACTGCACGAGCGTTTCGTCCCTCTCTTGTCGCGGCCATTGTCACTCAGCCGTCACCTGGTCCATCTGGCGGTCGCGCCGTCGGGGCGTACGGTGTTCTCGACAGACCGACGGCCTGGGGCGACACTTGTGCGGCCCCCCGGGCCCTGGAGGAAGGTGTTCGCGTGTCCCGCCGCAGAATCGGCTTCTGGTACCGCCTCGCAGCGGTGATCGCCAAACCGCCGCTGGTGGTTCTGATCAAGCGGGACTGGCGGGGAATGGAGCACATTCCGGCCGACGGTGGATTTATCACCGCGGTGAACCACAATTCTCACATCGACCCCTTCGCGTACGCGCACTTTCAGTACAACACCGGGCGCGTTCCGCGATTCCTCGCGAAGAGCGGTCTTTTCAACAAGGGATTCGTCGGCGCCATGATGCGCGGCACCGGGCAGATCCCCGTCTACCGCGAGACCACCGACGCGCTGAGCGCCTTCCGGGCCGCGATCGACGCCGTGGACCGCGGTGAATGCGTCGCGTTCTACCCCGAGGGCACCATCACCCGGGACCCCGACCAGTGGCCCATGACCGGCAAGACCGGTGCCGCGCGCGTGGCCCTGCAGACCAAGTGCCCGGTGATTCCCGTCGCGCAGTGGGGCGCCAACGAACTCCTGCCACCCTACGCCAAGAAGCTGCACGTCCTGCCGCGCAAGACCTCGCACGTCCTCGCCGGCCCGCCTGTGGACCTGTCTCCCTTCTACGACAAGGAGATGTCCCCGGACGTCCTCAAGGAGGCGACCGAGGTCATCATGGCCGCCATCACGGGTCTGCTGGAGGACATCCGCGGCGCGAAGGCGCCCGACACCCCCTACGACCCGCGCCAGGAACGGATCGAGCAGCGGCGCAGGACCGCCGAGCAGACCCGGCAGGCGCAGGCGCACGCGAAGGCCGAACGGGAAAAGGCCGATGAGGCGAAGGCCGCAGAGAACGAGGCTCTGGAGGCGAACGCCGAACAGACACCGGCGACACCGGCGAAGGCCGTACAGGAAGAGGGGCAGGGCGCGTGAGCAAGTCCGTCAAGGCGGCGGTGTTCAGCGCCGGTTCATGGGGAACGGCGTTCGGCATGGTGCTGGCCGACGCGGGGTGCGAGGTCACCCTGTGGGCGCGCCGCGCGGAGGTCGCCGAAGCCATCAACTCCACCCGGACCAACCCCGACTACTTCCCCGGTGTCGAACTCCCGGAGAACCTGCGGGCCACCACCGACCCCGCGGAGGCCGCCGCCGGCGCGGACTTCACGATCCTGTCGGTGCCGTCCCAGTCGATGCGCGCCAACCTCGCCGAGTGGACGCCCCTGCTCGCCCCCGACACGGTCGTCGTCTCCCTCATGAAGGGCGTCGAACTCGGCTCCGCCATGCGGATGAGCGAGGTCATCGAGGACGTCGCCAAGGTCGGCGCGGACCGCATCGCCGTGGTCACCGGACCCAACCTGGCCCGGGAGATCGCCGCCCGCATGCCGGCCGCCGCCGTGGTCGCCTGCACCGACGAGGCCGTGGCCCGACGGCTCCAGGCCGTCTGCCACACGCCGTACTTCCGCCCGTACACCAACACCGACGTGGTCGGCTGCGAGTTGGGCGGCGCGGTGAAGAACGTCATCGGGCTCGCCGTCGGCATCGCGGACGGCATGGGCCTGGGCGACAACGCCAAGGGCTCGCTCATCACGCGCGGGCTCGCCGAGACCACCCGGCTCGGCATGGCGCTGGGCGCCGACCCGCTGACGTTCTCCGGACTCGCGGGCCTGGGCGACCTGGTGGCGACCTGCTCCTCGCCGCTGTCCCGCAACCACACCTTCGGCACCAACCTCGGCAAGGGCATGACCCTTCAGGAGACCATCGCGGTCACCAAGCAGACCGCCGAGGGCGTCAAGTCCTGTGAGTCCGTGCTGGATCTGGCGCGCAGGCACGGCGTCGACATGCCGATCACCGAGACGGTCGTCGCCATCGTGCACGAGGGCAAGTCCCCCGTGGTCGCCGTCAAGGAGCTGATGTCGCGCAGCGCGAAGCCCGAACGACGCTGAGCGACCCCGCCCTGCGGACGCTGACTCAAGCCACTACCAACGGGTACTCTCAACGCGATATGAGCACCGAGAACCTCCCCCAGAGCCCCGAGCAGCCTGCTCGCAAGCCGCGTGTGGCCGTCGTGTTCGGCGGTCGCAGCTCCGAGCACGGGATCTCCGTGGTCACCGCCGGCGCCGTGCTGCGGGCCATCGACCGGAGCAAGTACGACGTCCTGCCGATCGGCATCACCCAGGACGGCCGGTGGGCGCTCACCGCCGACGAACCGGACCGCATGGCGATCACCGAACGCCGGACGCCCAACGTCGAGGAACTCGCCGAGTCCAGCGAGGGCGGCGTGGTGCTCCCCGTCGACCCCGCCAACCGCGAAGTCGTCTACAGCGAACCGGGATCGGTGCCCAAGGCGCTCGGTGAGGTCGACGTCGTCTTCCCCGTCCTGCACGGTCCCTACGGCGAGGACGGCACCCTCCAGGGCCTGCTGGAGCTCTCCGGTGTCCCGTACGTCGGTTCGGGTGTGCTCGCCTCGGCCGTCGGCCAGGACAAGGACTACATGAAGCGGGTGTTCACCTCCTTCGGGCTCAAGGTCGGCCCGTACGTGGTGATCCGGCCGCGCGAGTGGGAGCGCGACGAGTCGGCCGCCCGCAAGAAGATCGTCGACTTCGCCGGGGAGCACGGCTGGCCGCTCTTCGTGAAGCCCGCGCGCGCGGGTTCCTCGATCGGCATCACCAAGGTCGACGACATCTCCGGTCTCGACGACGCGATCGCCGAGGCCCACCGCCACGACCCGAAGATCCTGGTCGAGGCGGCGCTTCGGGGGCGCGAGATCGAGTGCGGGGTGCTGGAGTTCGAGGACGGGCCGCGGGCGTCGGTCCCCGCGGAGATCCCGCCGCCGGACGCGCACGCCTACTACGACTTCGAGGCCAAGTACATCGACTCCACGCCGGGCATCGTCCCCGCCCCGCTCACCCCGGAGCAGACCGCCGAGGTGCAGCGGCTCGCGGTGGAGGCCTTCGAGGCGGCCTCCTGCGAGGGGCTGGTCCGCGCGGACTTCTTCCTCACCGAGGACGGCGAGTTCGTCATCAACGAGATCAACACGCTGCCCGGCTTCACGCCGATCTCCATGTACCCGCAGATGTGGCAGGCGAGCGGCATCAACTACCCGGACCTGGTGGACCGTTTGGTGCAGGCGGCGCTGCGCCGCTCAACCGGCCTGCGCTGATTGAGGCTTGGGCTAGTCGGCGATCCCCTCGGGGATCGCCTTCTTTATTGCCGAGGCCAGGTCGACGAGCGGTGCCACGCCGTTTCCCGTGCGGTTCTTCGGGATCGTGACCTCCACGTACGCCGTCCGCAGCGTCGTGGTGAAACGGAACGATCCGTCGTCCTGCTTCTCCAGCAGCCAGCCGACCCCGTTCACCTCGACCCCGTCGGCCTCCGGATCGCTCATCTTCGCGGGCCGTTCGACACCGCAGCGCAGTATGATCGCCGCGTTCCCCCACCCCGCGGTCAGCGCGGACGCGGGCGAGGGATCCCGGCGGGCCTGACCGTCGACCTTCGACGGCAGCGCACTGTCCAGTTTCCGGCACAGCTTCGTGACCTTCGTACCCGGCGAAGGAACCGCCGCCGACGGGCTGTCGTCTGCTGAGGAGCAGCCCGTCGCGGCGAGCAGCAGGGCGAGGGCCGGTGGCCCCAGGACAGTGCGGTGCCGGTGACGGAAGAAGTTCACCGGCCAAGGGTAGACGGGGGCTACAGATGCACGACCGGGCAGGTCAGGGTGCGGGTGATGCCGTCCACCTGCTGGACCTTCGCGACCACCATGCGGCCGAGGTCGTCCACGGTGTCGGCCTGGGCACGCACGATCACGTCATAGGGTCCTGTCACGTCCTCGGCCTGGATCACCCCAGGAATCTTGCTGATCGTCTCGGCGACGGTCGACGCTTTGCCGACCTCCGTCTGGATCAGGATGTACGCCTGTACCACGGAACCTCCAGGGCGGCCACGAGGATCATGTGGGGAAAAGGAACGCCACGGTATCGCGTCGCCGCTCACCGCGGGGAGACCCGCGGAGAGGGAGGAGCGTGTGCCGAGGCGCGGGCACGACAGAGGTTGACGGTCCTTACGACCGTATCGAGGACACTGATGACGCGCGACCGGGCACGGACAGGGACAGAAGGGGAGCAAGGGACATGAAGGGCACTGTTGGTGAGCTGGGAGAGTTCGGGCTCATCAGGGAGCTCACCTCCCGTCTCACCACCACCCCGGCGGTCCGGGTCGGCCCCGGCGACGACGCCGCGGTGGTCACCGCGCCCGACCGACGGGTCGTGGCCACCACCGACATCCTTCTGGAGGGGCGGCACTTCCGCCGGGACTGGTCCACGGCGTACGACGTGGGCCGCAAGGCCGCCGCGCAGAACCTCGCGGACATCGCGGCCATGGGCGCCGTGCCGACCGCGCTGCTGCTCGGCCTCGTCGTCCCGGCCGAACTGCCGGTGACCTGGCCGAGCGAGCTGATGGACGGGCTGCGCGACGAGTGCCAGGTGGCGGGCGCGTCCGTGGTCGGCGGCGATGTCGTACGAGGCGACACGATCATGGTGTCGATCACGGCACTCGGCGATCTGCGGGGCCACGAGCCCGTCACCCGGGGCGGCGCCCAGCCCGGCGACCTCGTCGCGGTGACCGGCTGGCTGGGCTGGTCCGCGGCCGGGTTCGCGGTGCTCTCCCGCGGTTTCCGCTCGCCGCGCGCCTTCGTGGAGGCGCACCGGCGCCCCGAGCCGCCGTACCACGCGGGCCCGGCCGCCGCCGCGCTCGGCGCGACCGCGATGTGCGACGTCAGCGACGGCCTGATCGCCGACCTCGGGCACATCGCCGAGGCCAGCAAGGTCCGGATCGACGTCCGGTCCGGCGCGATCGACATCCCCTCGCAGATGAACGACATCGGGCAGGCCGTCGGGGTCGACCCGATGCAGTGGGTGCTGACCGGGGGAGAGGACCACGCGATCGTGGCGACCTTCCCGCCGGACGTGAAGCTGCCGGCCCGCTGGAAGGTCATCGGCGAGGTGCTCAACCCCTCGGCGCTGCCCCAGGTGACGGTGGACGGGGCGCCGTGGACCAGCAAGGGCGGCTGGGACCACTTCGGGGACATCGAGTCGTGAGGCCCGACGCGCTCACGAAGCCCAACGTGCTCACGGTGGCCGGCTCCGACTCCGGTGGCGGGGCCGGGATCCAGGCCGACCTGAAGACGATGCTCGCGCTCGGCGTGCACGGCATGAGCGTCCTCACGGCGGTCACCGCGCAGAACTCCCTTGGCGTGCAAGGGGCTTGGGAGCTGCCGGTGGAGGCGGTACGCGCGCAGTACCGCAGTGTCGTGGACGACATCGGCGTCCAGGCCGTGAAGACCGGGATGCTGGCCTCGGCCGAACTGGTCGAGGCCGTCGCGGAGTTGATCGGCGGGACGGACGCGCCGGCCGTCGTCGACCCGGTGGGCGTCTCCAAGCACGGGGACCCGCTGCTGGCGGCCACCGCACTGGAGTCGGTACGGAAGCGGCTGCTGCCGGTGGCCACCGTGGCGACCCCGAACCTGGACGAGGTGGCCCAACTGACGGGCGTACACGTCGAGTCGGAGGAGCAGCTGCCGGAGGCCGCCGCCGCCGTGCTGGCGTACGGGCCGCGGTGGGTGCTGATCAAGGGCGGTCATCTGGCGGGCGACGCCGTGGACCTGCTCACCGACGGCACCGAGGAGCACTGGCTGCGGGCGCCCCGCTACGACAACCGGCACACGCACGGCACGGGTTGCACCCTCGCCTCGGCGATCGCGTCGCAGCTGGCGAAGGGGCAGTCCGTGCCGGAGGCGGTGCAGGCCGCGAAGGAGTACGTCACCGGGGCGATCGCGGCCGGGTTCGCGCTCGGCGCGGGGATCGGGCCCGTGGACCACGGCTGGGCCCTCAGGCCGCGGACGGGGACGGGTACTCCCGCAGCTTGATGTCGGTGGCCGCCTTCTCCGTGAGCTTCTTGAAGAAGCCGGCCAGCAGCCGCGAGCCGAGCAGCCGGTACATGCGGTCCCGGCTGCGGATGCGCCGCTCGGTCGCCGGGGCGAAGAACGGGCCCGCGTTCCCGGAGATCTTCTGGCAGCCCTTGGCGAAGTCCCGGATCCGGGCCTCGTACTCGGCGAAGGCGGTACGGAAGTCGCCGCCCGCGAGGGCGAGTTCACCGGCGAGGACGTACGCGCCGACGATCGCCACGCCCGTCCCCATGCCGCCCATGGTCGCCCCGTACCCGGCGTCCCCGAGCAGCGCCACGCGCCCCTTGGTGAGGCGGTCGACGTGGACCTGGGCGATCGCGTCGAAGTAGAGCTCGTCGGTCTCCTCCAGGGCCTTGAGGACGGTCGGCGTCTCCCAGCCCATCCCGGCGAACCGGTCCATCAGGATCCGCTTCTGCGCGGTGACGTCCCGGCGGTCGTACGACAACTCCTCGGACCGGAAGACCAGCAGGGCGCCCGCGCGGTCCGGATCGCCGTCGTAGTTGCCGATGTCGACCGCCCGGCCGGGTTCGCTGTAGAGCAGGCCCGTGCGGTTCAGGCCCAGGTGGTTGGGGATCTCGAAGGCGGCCACGTAGTGGTCGAAGAAGCGCAGGTAACGGGACTCGTCGCCGAAGGCGAGACGGCGGGTGGTGGAGTGCAGGCCGTCGGCGCCCACGACCAGGTCGAAGCGCCGGGGCGCGCCCCGCTCGAAGGTGACGTCCATGCCGTCGGGGGTCTCGGTGAGCGAGGTGACCGAGTCGCCGAAGACGTATTCGACGTCATCTTTTGTTCGCTCGTACATGATCCGCGCCAGTTCGCCGCGGAAGATCTCCACGTCACCGCTCATCATCTCGGCGGGCAGGTCCACGCGCGGGCTGCCGTCCGCTTCGACGACGGTCTGGCGGCCCATGTGGGTCTGGTGGGCGTGGATCTCGTCCCAGATGCCCATGGCGGTCAGGACCGTCCGGTGGACGTGCCCCCGGAAGTCGACCGCGTAGCCGCCACCGCGCGGCTCGGGCGCCCGCTCGACGACGGTGACGCGGGCGCCGTACCGGGCGAGGTTCAGGGCGAGGGCGGGACCGGCGACGCTGGCACCGGAGACCAGGACGGTGAGGTGACCGAGGTCGGGTGCGCTCGTCGGGCCGGATGCAGTCGCCTTGCTGTCCGCGTTCGTCCGGCCGTCCGCGTTCGTCCGGCCGTGTGCGTTCGTCTTGCCGTGTGTGTTCGTCATGAGGAGAGCGTCGGCGCCCCCGCTGACCGCCCGCCTACCGTTCGCTGACCACCGCTGACCGCAGCCTCCGGCCCCGCTCGAAGGCCCGCTCGTACGCCCCGGGCGACAGCTTCGCGCGTACGTCCCGATCGGTGCGTACGACATCGCGGTCGCCCTCGGGGCGGGCGCCCCGCAGGCCCGCGCCGGCACCGAGCAGTGTCGCGGCCCGCTCCGGGGACTCGGCGACGGACGCCAACGCCTCGGCCGCGTCCGCGAGTTCGAGGTCGCCCGGACCTTCGGCGGCCAGCTCCGCGGCCTGCCGGAACCAGTCGCGGGCTGTACCGGGGTCGGCCTCGGCGGCGGCCGTGCGGCCCAGGCCGATGAGGATGCGGACGGTCTCGCCGACGCTGAACCAGGTGGCCGCGCACGCCTCCAAGGCGCTTTCGTAGTGCACGCGTGCGCGTGCCGTGTCCCCGGACAGCCGGGCCGCGTCCCCGAGACCGCGCCGGGCGCTCGCCACCTTGTCGGGCATACCGGCGGTACGGGCCAGCGCGAGGGCCTGCTCGAAGTGGGCGACGGCGGCGGCCGTATCACCCTGGTGCAGCAGCACGGTCGCACGGCCGCGCAGCAGGTCCGAGGTCTCCTCGGGGGCGGCCAGCGCCCGCACGTACCCCAGGCCCTCGTCGAGGAGCTCCAGCGCCCGCGCCGAGTCCCCGCGCGCGTGGGCGTGCATCCCCAGCGGATCCAGGGAGTTGGCCATGCCCCAGCGGTCGCCGGTCGCACGGAACCCGGAGAGCGCGCCGGCGAAACGCTCTTCCGCCTCCCGCACCCGCCCCTCGAACTGCTCCCGGAAACCCAGCCCCACGTCCAGCAGGGCACGCGCCCAGGCGTCCTCACCCGCCAGCGCGAGAGCCCGGTCCATGGTGGCGGGCCGGGGACCGGCGGCGACCGCCCACAGCACGAGGACGAACGGCAGCCGTAGCGGCCCCTCGTACGAGCCCAGAACGTCGTCCACGCGCGCGACGATCTCGTCGGACCGGTCCCCGTTCCCGTTCCCGCCCCCATGTCCGTCTGCGGAGAGTGAGTTGATCGCGCACAGCACGTACGCCTCCTCAAGGCCCGGCGGCGGCGCGTCCCCCACGGCGGCCAGCAGGTCGCGGGCCGTCGACACCTGAGCGCCGTGCAGTCCGCGCAGCCGCCAGAACCAGGACAGGAGTGCCATCAGGCGCAGGGCGTCCTCGGGGCGGGTCCCTACGAGGTGGCGCAGTGCCGTGTCCAGGTTGCCGTGGTCGGCGGTCAGCCGGGCCAGCCAGGGCAGTTGACCGCCGCCGCGCAGCTCCGGCTCGGCCCGCTCGGCCAGCCGCAGGAAGTACGCGGCGTGCGCGTCCCGCAGCTCCTCCCGGTCGGTCAACTCCTCGGCGGCGAAGGCCCGGATCGTCTCCAGCATCCGGTAGCGCCCCTCGGCCATCTCAGGGCCGGACACCTCAGAGCCGGACACCGCAAGACCGGGCACATCCAGGTCGGACACCTCAAGGAACGACTTCTCGACCAGGGAGGCCAGCAGATCCTCCGGGTAGGGCAGCCCGCACACCGCCTCGACCGCCGCCAGGGTCGCGCCCCCGGAGAACACGGTCAGCCGTCGCGCCAGCTCCCGCTCCTCGTCGTCCAGCAGGTCCCAGCTCCACTCCACCACCGCCCGCAGGGTGCGGTGCCGGGGCGCCTTGGAGCGGTCCCCGCGTGACAGCAGCCGGAACCGGTCGTCCAGGCGGTCGGCCAGCTCGTCGGGGTCCAGCGTGCGCAGCCGGGCCGCCGCCAGCTCGATGGCGAGGGGCAGCCCGTCGAGGGCCGCGCAGATGTCCGGCACGCGCGCGTGGGCCTCGAAACCGGGGCGTACGGCACGCGCGCGGTCCGTGAAGAGCCGTACCGCCGGTTCCGGCGCCAGCGGTGGCACCGGGACCAGGATCTCGCCGGTGATGCCGAGGGACTCACGGCTGGTGGCGAGGACGCGCAGGCCCGGGCAGGACGCGAGGAGCAGCGCGGTGAGCCGGGCCGCGTCCGCCACCAGGTGCTCGCAGTTGTCGAGCACCAGGAGGACCGCGCGGTCCTCAAGAGCGGCGAGCAGCCGGTCCGTGCTGTCCGTCGCGGGACCGCGGAAGCCCTCGCGCACGCCGAGCGCGGTCAGGACGGCGTACGGGATCCGGGTGCCGTCGGTGAGCGGTGCCAGCTCGACGAAGCAGACCTCGGCGTGCGCGCCGGCGGCCTCGATCGCCAGGCGCGTCTTGCCGGCGCCGCCGGGTCCGGTGAGCGTGACCAGGCGGGAGTCGGCCAGGAGGGCGGAGATGCGGGCGAGTTCGGACTCACGGCCGACGAACTGGGTGAGCTGGACCGGCAGCCGGGGCCGTGCCGGTTCCGCGCCGCCGCCCCGGAGCAGCTCCAGGTGCAGCGCGGACAGGTCGGGCGAGGGGTCGGCGCCCAGTTCGTCGGCGAGCGCGCGTCGGGCCTCCTCGTACACCGCGAGCGCCTCCGCGGGCCGCCCGGCCGCGTGCAGGGCCCGCATCAACTGCCCGGACAGCCGCTCGTCCAACGGTGATCCGGCCAGCAGCGCCCGCAGCTCCGGTACGAGTTCGGGTCCGCCGCCGAGCGCGAGATCCGCCTCGATCCGGTCCTGTACGGCGGCCGGCCTGAGTTCTTCGAGCCGGGCGGCCTCGGCGTGCGCGTCCGGGAGGTCGGCCAGCGCCGGACCGCGCCACAGCGCGAGCGCCTCGCGCAGCCGGGCCGCCGCCAGCGCGGGATCACCGGCGGCGAGCGCGGACCGCCCGTCCCTGGACAGACGTTCGAAGAGGTGGGCGTCGACCGAATCCGGCGGGGTGGTGATGCGGTAGCCGGCCGGGACCGCCTCGATGTCCGTGTGCGGGGCCAGGCGCCTGCGCAGGCGGGATATCTGCGACTGGAGGGCGTTGGCGGCTCCGGAGGGCGGCTCGGCCCCGTACAGGCCGTCCGTGAGGCGCTGCGTGGAGACCGCGCGGCCCGCCTCCAGGAGCAGGAGCGTCAGGAGGGCGCGGGGGCGGGGCCGCCGGGGTCGACGGGGGTGCCGTCGTCGGTGCGGACGTCCAGGGGGCCCAGGATCCCGAAGCGCATTCCTCGGATTCTGGCAGCTCACCCGGCCCGCGGGGCGGGCCTCGGGATTCGGGCCGCGGTGCGGGCACAGCAAAAAGCCGGTCCACACGAGGTGGACCGGCTCAGTGCGGCGAACCAGCAGTGGCTACGCGCTCAACAGTGCGTCAGCGCGAGACCTTGCCGGCCTTGATGCACGAGGTGCAGGCGTTCACGCGCTTCGGCGTCCCACCGACCACGGTACGTACGCGCTGGATGTTCGGGTTCCAGCGACGGGGCGTACGGCGGTGCGAGTGCGAGATGTTGTTGCCGAAGCCCGGGCCCTTGCCGCAGACGTCGCAGTTGGCAGCCACGGGTCACTCCAAAGACTTCAGATGCACTTACGGTTGATCCCGGCATGCCGGGATCGAGATCCCTGAAATCAGAGATCTTGGTGGCGCTGCCAGGGGAATGGCCCGATGTGGATCGGGCAACCGGAGCAGCATACAACGGCTGCGCCAGTAGAACGAAACTACCACGGCTGCTCTACGCTTCCTGCAGTCCAGCAGCTCAGGGAGGCGCAGGTGGCGCAGGTGCCGCAGACATTCTTCGATGCTCTCGCGGTGCGCACCTGGTGCGGTCTCGCGCTGACGGCACTGGGCCGCGCGCGCGAGGAGATCGACGCGATCAATGTCTTCCCCGTGGCCGACGGGGACACCGGCACCAACCTGTACCTGACCATGGAGTCCGCGGTCACAGCCGTGGAGGCGGTGTTCGCGGCGCACGAGGTGGGCCCCGGGGCACCGGAGAAGCCGACGCTCGCGGACGCCACGCACGCGATGGCGCACGGCGCGCTGATAGGCGCCCAGGGGAACTCCGGGACCATCCTCGCCCAGCTGCTGCGCGGCATGGCCCAGGTGCTCGCCGCCGACGGTGAGACGCCTCACACCGACGGCTCCGGTCTCCGCCTCGCCCTGCGGCACGCCGCCGACTCCGCTCGCCAGGCCGTCGCACACCCCGTGGAGGGCACGGTCCTGTCGGTCGCCTCCGCCGCGGCCGCCGCGGCCAAGGAAGCCGACGGCGACTGCGGGACGGTCGCGCGGGCCGCCTACGAAGGGGCGCGCACGGCGCTGGCCGCGACCCCGGGACAGCTGGCCGTGCTCAGCAGGGCCGGGGTGGTGGACGCCGGCGGACGGGGACTGGTGGCGGTGCTGGCCGCGCTGGTGGAGACGTTCACGGGGGAGACGCCCGGGGCGATCGTGGTCTTCGGGGGGCACGCACGCGTGGAGGCCGATATGGGCGCTTCCCCCGACTCCGTGGCCGTCGAGGAATGCGCCCCCGCTTCCGACTCCCCCCAAGAGGGCGGCCCCGCCTACGAGGTGATCTACCTCCTGGAGGCCGAGGACACGGCCGTGAACCGGCTGCGGACCCGCCTGGACGCCCTCGGGGACTCGCTCGTGGTGGTCGGCGGGGACGGGCTGTGGAACGTCCATGTGCACGTGGACGACGCCGGCGCCGCCGTCGAAGCGGGCGTCGAGGCCGGGCGGCCGTACCGGATCCGTATCACTCACTTCGGGCTCGGCGACGTCCATACGACGGGTGCCGAGCGGCCGCCCCGGGAGCGCGCCCAGCGGGCCGTGGTCGCGGTCGTGCCGGGGGAAGGTCTGGCCGGGCTGTACACCGAGGCCGGCGCGACCATCGTGCTCGCGCGGCCCGGGGAGCCGCCCGCGAGCGGTGAACTCGTCGAGGCCGTACGGCGGGCCCACGCGCGCGAGGTGGTGCTGCTGCCCAACGACGCCGACCTGCGCCACACCGCCGCCGCGGCGGCCGAGCAGGCCCGCACCGAGGGCATCCGGGTGGCCCTGATCCCGACCCGCTCCGCGGTCCAGGGCATCGCGGCACTCGCCGTGCACGAACCGGAGCGGCGCTTCGACGAGGACGTCGTGTCGATGACGTCGGCGGCCGGCGCGACCCGGTACGCCGAGGTCGCGGTCGCCGAACGCCAGTCCTGGACCATGGCCGGCATCTGCCAGGCCGGCGACGTCCTCGGCCTCATCGACGGCGACGTGGCCGTCATCGGCTCGGACGTCACCACCACCGCCGAGGCCGTCCTCGACCGCATGCTCTCCGCCGGCGGCGAACTCGTCACCCTCGTCCTCGGCGACGAGGCACCCGACTCCGTCACCACCCGCCTCGAAGCACGCGTGCGGGAGGGGTACTTGGCCGTGGACACGGTGGTGTACCGGGGTGGGCGGCAGGGGGCGTTGTTGTTGATCGGCGTGGAGTAGGACGTCGAGCGGAGTACGACTCCAAGCGGGGCCGCCCTGCCCAACAGCCCTGTTGAGCCCGGCGACCGGCAAGAACTCCGACGCTCCCACCCATCACACGGCCCGCTCGCCCTCCGTGGCGGCCGCTCGCCCCGTGCTGCGCGCGTCAGCCGTTCTCCTGTTCGAGCACCACCTGAAGCAACTGCTCCGCCTCCGCCCGGCGGGCCTGGGTCGTCGGGTCCTCCTCGGTGGAGCCGTCGTACGCCGAAAGGACCGAACGGGCACGGGCCGCCGCGCGGGTCGGGCGGCTGAGGTCGGACTCCAGCCAGCCGGCGGCCAGTTCGGCGCCGGTGCGGCTGTCCAGGGCGCCGTCGCCGAGCGGGACGAAGACCGCGATCGCCTCGGCGACCTGGGCCAGGGCCGCTTCGAGCGTCGCCCGGATCGCCTCGTCGTCGGCGTCCTCGGCGGCGGAGCGGGCCAGCAGGTCGCCGAACTGGCGGTGGGTGTGGCCGAGTTCGGCGACGAGCCGCAGCCGTGCCGTGTCGTCGTCCACGCCGTCGCCCAGGGCGTCCTCGCAGGCGTGGACCGCGGCTGCCATGAACTCCCGTGCCGCGGCCCTCCCGTCCTCGTCCTCCACCCGCAGCGCGAGCCACGCGCGGGCGCGCAACGAGCGGACCAGTCCGTGGACGTTGCCGAGCGACTGCCACAGGTCGCCCGCGCGCGCGTACGCCTGGTCCGCCTCGGCGGGCAGCCCCGCGTTGCCGAGGGACTCGGCGGCGAGGTGCGCCAGCGTCGCGTGGTCCTGCTGCTCGGGCCAGTGCCGGGCGATCTCGGCGGCCTGCAACCGGCGTTCGGCCGCCGCACGGTGTTCGCCCAGCTCGCTCAGGCAGTCGCCGAGCCACCACTGCGTCTGGACGATCGCGCCGTCGCCGTGCGTCTCCGCGGTCAGGTCGGGCAGCGCCGACTCCAGCACCTCCGCGGCCTCGGCCCACCGCTGCCGGCGCAGCAGCACCCCGCCGAGCTGGTGCCGTGCCAGGGCGCCCAGCGTCCGGCCCTCGCCCGCCTCGTCGGCCCAGTGCGCGGCCTCCAGGGAGTGCTCGGCGGCCTCCTGAAGCTCTCCCCGGCCACTGAGCACCTCGCCGAGCTGGAGGTGCAGCTGGGCCCGCCCGACGGCCTCCAGATGCGCCCCGCCGTGCTCCAGCGCCGCCCGCAGCGCCCGCTCCGCCTCCGCGACATCGCCCAGATGGTGCGCAAGCCCGGCCAACCGTGCCTCGTACTCCACCGCGAACCACGGCAGCCCCGCCGTCACGAACCTCTCCGAGGCCTGCCCGAACAGCTTCGCGGACGTCTCCAACTCGCCGCTCTGAAGCGCCAGTTCCGCCAGCATGGCCTGGCCCTCGGCGGTCCGGGACGCCAGCCGCACATCGCCCTCGCCCCGCCCGTCGACCAGCGCGAGCAACTCCCGCACGGCGGCATCGGCGGCACCGAGGACCGTTTCGTCGGCGCCCTCGCCCGTCTCGCCCGCCTCATGCGCCCGCCGCATCAGGATCCGGGCCCGGCCCATCAGCACCGACGCCGTCTGCCGTACGCCGGTGGCCTCGTCGGCGTAGAGCGCGAGGACCTCGTCGTAGAGGCCGGTGACCACCGCTACGGCTTCGTCGACCCGGCCGGACAGGGCGCGGATGTAGGCCGCACGCGCGCGTGCCGCGAGGGCCTCGCCGGGGTCGCCCGCCTCGGCGTACAACTCGGCGGCCCGCTCGAACAGTTCGGCGCCCTCGGGGCCCCGGTCCATCGCCTCGTGGTCGACGATCTCCGCGCGGTCGCGGGCGTCCAGCTCGACGCCCTCGGCGGCCCGCGCGACCGCCGCCCAGGCCGGGACGGCGTTCGGCCGGAGGGTGTCGGACAGCCGCCGCGCCTCGGCCAGGAGGGCGGGCAGGTCCGGTTCCGCGGCGGACTCGGCGACCGGCACCGCGGTCGGCGTCACGGACGCGGGGCGGGTCGCGCGTACGCCGAGCGGCAGCCGGTCCACCAACGGGCGTTGCTCCATACGCGTGCGTGCCCGCTCGCTGACGTACGGCGTGCCGTTGCGTTCGTCGAACCGGGCCGCGAGGGCGAGGGCCTCCGCGCGTGCGTGCGGGGCGAGTTCGCGCGCGGTCCAGGTCCGGCCGGGCGGTCCCGGTACCTGCCGCTCGCCGAGGCCGAGTTCCGCCAGCCGGTCCATGAGGAGCGCCACCACCGACAGGAAGTCGAGCCTGCTGCGCGGCTGTCCGGCGTCCGTGAAGTACGCAGGGCGCTCGGCGAGCAGCTCAAGTCCGCGCGCCTCGTTGCCCGTCAGCGCGCAGAACTCCACGTGGTCCGCGTACGCGCCCCGCATGCTCTCCATGGAGCGCACCAGCCGGAAGCCCCGCAGATGGTTCGCACGCGCCTCGTCCGTGCGGCCCAGGCGCAGCAGGGGAGTCAGGGAGGAGGCCAGCGCGGTGTGCGGCTCGTGGGCGCAGGTGAACTCGCCCTCCAGGACCGGCCGCAGCAGCTCAAGGGCCGCCTCGTCCCGGCCGCGCTCCGCCTGCCACCAGCCCTGCCCCTGCAACTCGCACGCGTGGCAGTCGGCCATGCTGTCCCGGTCCGCCGCCAGCCACGCGTCGAACGCCCGCTCCGCGCGCGGGATGTCACCGATGTGCGCGGCCACGCTGAACTCGGCGCTGCGCACCGCCCGTTCGGAGTGCCCGGCGAGCCGGTAGCGGTGCTCCATCTCGCCGAGCCACTTCTCGATGGAGGCGAGCGGGACGTGCGGCTGGTCGAGCATGCCGGACGACATCCACTTGAAGACCCAGTGCAGCGAGTGCGTCTCGTACTCGTCGAAGTCCTCGGGCCGCTCGTCCCACATGCGCAGCAGACGCGCGAAGGGGACGAACATCTTGTCCTTCTCGGAGCTGTAGTTGTAGACCTTCAACTGGTGCCCGAGCGCCTCGATCACGGCCAGCGGGATGTTCAACTTCTCGGCCTCGGCGAGCAGTTGCTCCGCGCGTGCGTTGCGGGCCGGTCCCTCGGGCCGTTCGGAGTTCTCCGCCATCTCCTGGCGCAGCGAGTCGAAATCGGTGATCTCACTCATCAGTGACCGCCCCCCGCGGTGTCGGAGTCGGAGCCGGGTCCGTGGTCGGCTTCGCCATGGGTGGCCCATTCCAGCAGGCCGATGAACGACCGGTTCAACAGCGCGGTGTCCGCCGGCCGCAGTGGACGCTGGGCCATCAGGAGCGCCTGTCCGTACAGCGACTCCGTGGCCGTGCCGACGAGTTCGGGATCGCCGATCGAACTGATCCTGCGGATCAGCGGGTTGAGGTGGTTGAGCACCAGACGCGCGCGTGGCGTGCTGCCGCGCAGGGAGCCGAGGATGCCCGCCCACAGGTCGTCGGCGCTCTCCTCGGCCGCCGCGCGGGCCTGTTCGTGTCGGGCCTCCCGGTCGTCCAGGTGCAGCGCGGGCACGGAGAGCGGGTGGAAGGCGCGCAGGACGACGTCACAGCCCAAGGGGTCGAGCTTGGCCCGCGCGGCCGCCAGGAAGCCCGACAGGGCCAGCTCCTCCGCCGGGTCGACCGTGTCCAGGTGCGCGGTCACGGTGTCCGCGTCCAGCTCGGCGACGACGGTCCCGGGCCGCACCGACGGCAGCGCCTCCACCAGCTCGCTGTCGTACGTGTAACCGCCGTTGACGACCCCGACGCCCTGCGCGGACGCGATCGGCGCGACCTGCCGGTACTCCTCCACCGTGCGCGTGAAGTGCACCACCGGGTGCCGCTGCGCGAACTCCTCCAGGGACAACCGGCCGTCGGTCGTCTCGAAGGGCAGCCACGGCAGCATCGTGCGCAGCATCTCCTTGTCGTGCCGCGCGAGCGACTTCACGCCCAGGTGGTGCACCGAGAGGAACGCCGAGAGCCGCTCCGGATCGCCGGCCGCCAGACCCGTCAGCCAGGACCGGATCCGCTCGCCCAGCGCGTCCCGTACCGCCGCCAGCGTCTCGTCCTCGTACAGCGACTCGCGCGAGGCCGTCGGCCGCAGACTGTCCGTGTCCAGCACGCAGCGCACGAAGAACGCCCAGTCCGGCAGCAGCTGTTCGGCCCGCTCGGTCAGCAACATGCCCTTCAGGTGCACCCGGTGACTCGCCCGCTGCGCCGGACTCACCGCCGACGGCAGCACGTACGCCACCCCGCGGATGCCGGCCAGCGGCACGGCCAGCTCGATCGAGTCGAGCGGCGTGAAGCCGAACAGGTCGTGACAGTGCCGGGCCAGGGCCACCCTGCGGTTGGCGGGGGAGGGGTAGGAGCGGTCCCAGGGCGCCGGCAGATCGGTGACCGCCTCGTCGCCGACCCGGACGTCGTACGGCAGCAGCGCCCCGAAGTCCCGGGCCAGCGTGAGCACGCGCGCGGGGGCGAGCCACTCGGCGGCGCCCGCCCGTGCCACCAGGTGCACGGTGGTGCCCGGTTCGGGCCGCGCCTCGTGCGGCAGCGTCCGCACGGTGTACGAACCGTCGTCGCTCGCCGTCCACTCCACGGGGGCCGCGTCCGGCGTCCGCGCGCTGCGGCTGACCACCCGGATCCGCTCGGCGACGACGAAACAGGCCAGCAGGCCGATGCCGAACTGCCCGAGGAAGTCGGAGCGGGCCGCCTCCAGCCCCTCGGCGCGCTTGGAACTGCGCCCGATGGTCGCGAGCAGGTTGTGCACGTCCGCCTCGGTGAGCCCCACACCGGTGTCCTCGACCCGCAGGACGCCCGCCTCGGCGAACAGCCGTACCCGCGCCGGGGCGTCGGGCTGCTCCGCGCGCCGGGCGGTGATGGCGTCCACCGCGTTCTGCAGCAGCTCGCGGAGGTAGACCTTGGGGCTGGAGTAGAGGTGGTGCGAGAGCAGGTCCACCAGGCCACGCAGGTCGACCTGGAACGTGTGAGGTGGCTGGGACGGCTGGGATGACTGTGAGGTCTGGGAGTCCATCGTCACAGCGCCGCTGGGGGGAACTTACGCACGGCGCGGGGTCGGGCGGTCCCTGGTTGGGGTGGTGACCGCGGGGGATGGCCGGAGCGCGCCATCCTAGAGCCCGAACGAGCCGTCTGACCAGGGGTTTCCCCAGACGTATACGGCAATGTCAGTGACGTGGTGTGCAATGGATCTCGTGCCCGCACTGAAAGAACCGCTGCACCAGCCACTGAAATCGGTGCTCGGCCCCGCCACCGCGAAGGTGATGGCCGAGCATCTCGGCCTGCACACCGTAGGCGACCTCCTGCACCACTACCCGCGCAGATACGAGGAGCGGGGCCAGCTCACACACCTGGCCGAACTCCCCATGGACGAGCACGTCACAGTGGTCGCCCAGGTCGCCGACGCCCGCCTGCACACCTTCGCCTCGTCCAGGGCGCCGCGCGGCAAGGGCCAGCGCCTCGAAGTCACGATCACCGACGGCAGCGGCCGGATCCAGCTGGTCTTCTTCGGCAACGGCGTGCACAAGCCCCACAAGGACCTCCTGCCGGGCACGCGCGCGATGTTCGCGGGCAAGGTCTCCGTCTTCAACCGCCGCCTCCAACTGGCGCACCCCGCCTACGAGTTGCTGCACGGAGACCCCGACGAGGCCGACGAACCGGTCGAGACCTGGGCCGGCGCCCTCATCCCGCTCTACCCCGCCACCGCCAAGATGGAGTCCTGGAAGATTGGCAAGGCGATCCAGACGGTGCTGCCCAGCGCCCAGGAGGCCATCGACCCCCTCCCGGACACCCTGCGCGAGGGCCGCGGCCTGGTCTCCCTCCCCGAGGCCCTCCTCAAGATCCACCGCCCCCGCACCCAGGCCGACATCGCCGACGCCCGCGCCCGCCTCAAGTGGGACGAGGCCTTCGTCCTCCAGGTGGCCCTCGCCCGCCGCCGCCACGCCGACGCCCAACTCCCGGCGGTCCCCCGCGAACCGTCCCCCGACGGCCTCCTCACGTCCTTCGACGACCGCCTCCCCTTCACCCTCACCGAAGGCCAGCAGAAGGTCTCGAAGGAGATCTTCGACGACCTGGCGACGGACCACCCGATGCACCGGCTGCTGCAAGGGGAAGTCGGAAGCGGGAAAACGATGGTGGCCCTCCGCGCCATGCTCGCCGTCGTCGACGCCGGGGGACAGGCCGCGATGCTCGCCCCCACCGAGGTGCTCGCTCAGCAGCATCACCGGTCCATCGTCGAGATGATGGGGGAGCTGGCCGAGGGCGGCATGCTGGGCGGTGCCGAGACGGCCACCAAGGTGGTGCTGCTCACCGGGTCCATGGGCATGGCCGGTCGCCGGCAGGCCCTGCTCGATCTCGTCACCGGTGAGGCCGGCATCGTGATCGGCACGCACGCGTTGATCGAGGACAAGGTCCAGTTCCACGACCTCGGTCTGGTCGTGGTGGACGAACAGCACCGCTTCGGCGTCGAGCAGCGGGACGCCCTGCGCGGCAAGGGCAAGCAGCCCCCGCACCTGCTGGTCATGACGGCCACCCCCATCCCGCGCACGGTCGCCATGACGGTCTTCGGCGACCTGGAGACCTCGGTCCTCGACCAGCTCCCCGCCGGCCGCTCACCCATCGCCACCCACGTCGTCCCGGCCGCCGACAAACCCCACTTCCTGGCGCGCGCGTGGGAGCGCGTGCGCGAGGAGGTGGAGAACGGCCATCAGGCGTACGTCGTCTGCCCCCGCATCGGCGACGACGCCGACGGACAGGGCGACCCCAAGAAGGCCGCCAAGAAGAAGTCCCCCGAGGACGAGGCCGAGAAGCGCCCGCCCCTGGCCGTCCTGGACGTGGCCGACCAGCTCGCCAAGGGCCCCCTCCAGGGCCTCTCGGTCGAGGTCCTGCACGGCCGGATGCACCCCGACGACAAGGACGCGGTCATGCGCCGCTTCGCCGCGGGCGACACCGACGTCCTGGTCGCCACGACGGTCATCGAGGTCGGCGTGAACGTTCCGAACGCCACGGCGATGGTGATCATGGACGCCGACCGCTTCGGCGTCTCGCAGCTCCACCAGCTCCGCGGCCGGGTCGGCCGAGGCTCCGCCCCCGGCCTCTGCCTCCTGGTCACCGAGATGCCCGAGGCCAGCCCCGCCCGCCAGCGCCTGACCGCGGTCGCGTCCACCACCGACGGCTTCGAACTCTCCCGCATCGACCTGGAACAACGCCGGGAGGGCGACGTCCTGGGCCAGGCCCAGTCCGGTGCCCGCTCCAGCCTCCGCGTCCTCGCGGTCATCGAGGACGAGGAGGTCATCGCGGAGGCGAGGGCGGAAGCGACGGCGGTAGTGGCGGCGGATCCGGAGCTGACGGGGTTCCCAGGCCTGAGGACGGCTCTGGACGCCCTCTTGGACGAGGAGAGGGAGCAGTACCTGGAAAAGGGCTAGAGGCACACCCCCCCAGGGGCGCGGGGAACTGCGCGACCAGCCACACTGAACCTGAAGCCGTCCACGACCAAGGACCAAAGATGACCCGCGTGATCGCAGGCGAAGCCGGCGGACGCCGCCTGGCAGTCCCGCCAGGGACCGGTACCCGCCCCACCTCCGACCGCGCCAAAGAAGGCCTCTTCTCCACCTGGCAGTCCCTCCTCGGCGCCCCCCTGGAAGGGACCCGCGTCCTCGACCTCTACGCCGGCTCAGGAGCCATCGGCCTGGAGGCGATCTCAAGGGGCGCGAGCCACACCCTCCTGGTCGAGGCGGACGCCAGAGCCGCCCGCACCATCAAGGAGAACGTCAAGAACCTGGGCCTCCCGGGCGCCGAGGTGAGAGCGGGCAAGGCAGAACAGATCATCCAGTCACCGGCGCCGACGGCCCCGTACGACCTCGTTTTCCTGGACCCTCCGTACCGTGTCACGGATCACGATCTTCGGGAGATTCTCCTCACACTCCGCACCGGGGGCTGGCTCACGCCGGAGGCGCTCGTCACCGTTGAGCGCAGCACCAGAGGTGGCGAATTCCGGTGGCCGGACGGATTCGAAGCGATCAGGGCCCGTCGCTACGGCGAGGGGACGTTTTGGTACGGTCGCGCCGCCTCTACGTGCGAAGACGCACGATGACCGGACCGGAGAGCGAGGGACCACAAGTGCGCCGTGCCGTCTGTCCCGGGTCGTTCGACCCGATCACCAATGGACACCTCGACATCATCTCCCGCGCCTCCCGCCTCTACGACGAGGTCTACGTCGCGGTGATGATCAACAAGTCCAAGAAGGGCCTGTTCGAGATCGAGGAGCGGATCGACCTGATCCGCGAGGTCACCGCCGACTACGGCAACGTACGCGTCGAGGCCTTCCACGGCCTCCTCGTCGACTTCTGCAAGCAGCGCGACATCCCGGCGATCGTCAAGGGACTGCGGGCCGTCAGCGACTTCGACTACGAGTTGCAGATGGCGCAGATGAACAACGGCCTGTCCGGCGTGGAGACCCTCTTCGTGCCGACCAACCCCACCTACAGCTTCCTCTCCTCCTCGCTGGTCAAGGAGGTGGCGACCTGGGGCGGCGATGTCTCGCACCTGGTGCCGCCGTTGGTCCTGGAGGCTCTGGACAAGCGCCTGCGCAAGGGCTGATGGGGCTACAGTCTTCCCGTCCGTCTCCAACCCAGCTGTAGAGAGTGGCGAGCACCGGTGGACGTACAGGTGGACGTGCAGAAGAAGCTCGACGAGATCGTGGCCTCGGTCTCGGGCGCCCGGTCCATGCCCATGTCGGCGTCGTGCGTGGTCAACCGCGCCGAACTGCTCGCGCAGCTCGAGGAGTTGCGTCAGGCGCTGCCCGGCTCGCTCGCCCAGGCCCAGGAGCTGATCGGCGACCGCGACCACATGGTCGAGTCGGCCCGCCAGGAGGCCGAGCAGATCATCCAGCACGCGCACGCCCAGCGCGGCTCCCTGATCTCCGACACCGAGATCGCCCGGCGCTCCCAGGCGGAGGCCGACCGCATCCTCGACGAGGCCCGCAAGGAGGCCGAGGACGTGCGCGCGGAGGCCGACGACTACGTCGACTCCAAACTCGCCAACTTCGAGGTCGTCCTCACCAAGACCCTCGGCTCGGTCGGCCGCGGCCGCGAGAAGCTGCTCGGCACCGGCCCCGGCCTGGACGAGCAGGGCTACGAGGACGAGGACGCCCCCGAGCGCAGCCACGACCCGGAGACCCTGCGCAAGGACGCCGACTCCTACGTGGACGTCAAGCTGGGCGCCTTCGAGGCGGTGCTCGCCAAGACCCTGGAGGCGGTCGGCCGCGGCCGGCAGAAGCTGCACGGCCGGATCGCCACCGACGACCTCGGTGCCCTGGCCGACGACCAGACGACCTTCCAGCACTCCAGCGACGCCGACTACCTGGCCGACCTCACCGCCCTCACCGAGCAGGAGAACGCCGCGGCGGCGCCCCAGCAGCCCGCCCAGCAGCAGGGCTACGCCGAGCCGCAGCCGGCGTACGGCTACCAGCAGCAGGCCGAACCCTACGCCGGCCAGTACCAGCAGCAGGGCTACGGCCAGCAGGACGCGTACGGCTACCAGCAGCAGGCCGACCCCTACGCCTACCAGGGACAGGGCTACGACGCCCAGCAGCAGGCGTACGACCCGAACCAGGACCAGCAGGCGCAGCAGGCCCAGCAGTCGTACGCCCTGGACGAGACCAGCCTCTTCGACACCGGCATGATCACTCCGGAGCAGCTGCGGGCCTACGAACAGGGTCGCGGCCAGTAACGGACATCCGGATTGGGCCGAGAGCGAAAGGTCCAGTATCCTGGCTCTTCGGTCGCGTGTACGTCCGCGATCAGCGCTGCCCGGAGTCACCGATGGGCAGCGTCCCTCTGAGTTCTGAAGATCGAAAGCAGGAATGACCTCCAACGCACGCCTAGACCACCGCAACCCGCTCGTGTTCGACACTCACGAGCTCGGGCGGCGGCCCGGCGCGCTGCAGCGGCTGTCCCGCACGATCGACGCCCCGAAGGACCTCGGTCTCCAGGGGGTCATCGGAGTGCCGGAAGGCGCCCCGGTGGAGCTCGACCTCCGCCTCGAGTCGGTCATGGAAGGGGTGCTTGTCACAGGCACCGCCCGTGCGCAGGCCGAGGGGGAGTGCGTAAGGTGTCTGGAGCCGCTCGAGCTGGCGCTCGTAGCGGAATTCCAGGAGATGTTCTCCTACCCCGACGCCGATGACCGGGGCCGCCCCAAGGCGGAGCCGGTCGACGACGCCGAGGAAGACGAGGACAGACTCTTCATCGAGGACGGCCTGTTCGACCTCGAACCCGTGCTGCGGGATGCGGTGGTGCTCGCACTGCCGATGCAGCCGGTGTGCCAGGACGACTGTCTGGGCCTGTGCTCCGAGTGCGGAGAGCGGCTCACGGACGACCCGGACCACCACCACGACGCCGTCGACATCCGTTGGGCGGCACTGCAGGGACTCGCCGGTTCACTCGAAGACGGCGAGAAGGACAAGATGAGCGGCGACGAGCCTCGTTCAGCCCGTGCCGCCGAGAAGCAGGAGAAGTAGCCGTGGCTGTTCCGAAGCGGAAGATGTCGCGCAGCAACACGCGCCACCGCCGGTCGCAGTGGAAGGCTGCGGTCCCCAACCTGGTTGCGTGCGAGCGCTGCCACGAGCCCAAGCTGCAGCACATCGCGTGCCCGTCTTGCGGCACTTACAACAAGCGCCAGGTCCTCGAGGTCTGAGCGGCTGGTGAGAGGCACCGTGTCCACTGCCAAGAAGGCGGATGACGCCAAGGCGGACCCAACCGCCAGGAAAAAGTCGGACAACACGGCCTCGTCCCACACGCTTCTGGAAGGGCGGCTCGGCTATCAGCTCGAGTCCGCCCTTCTGGTGCGTGCGCTGACCCACCGTTCCTACGCGTACGAGAACGGCGGTCTGCCGACCAACGAACGGCTGGAGTTCCTCGGGGACTCCGTGCTCGGCCTCGTGGTCACGGACACGCTGTACACGACCCACCCCGACCTGCCCGAAGGCCAACTGGCCAAGTTGCGGGCCGCGGTGGTCAACTCTCGTGCACTGGCGGAGGTCAGTCGCGGTCTCGACCTGGGTTCCTTCATCCGGCTCGGCCGGGGTGAAGAGGGCACGGGCGGCCGGGACAAGGCGTCCATCCTCGCCGACACCCTTGAAGCGGTGATCGGCGCGGTCTATCTCGACCGAGGCCTCGACGCGGCTTCCGAACTGGTGCATCGCCTGTTCGATCCGCTCATCGAGAAGTCCTCGAACCTCGGAGCCGGCCTGGACTGGAAGACCAGTCTCCAGGAGCTCACCGCGACCGAAAGTCTCGGCGTGCCCGAGTACCTGGTCACGGAGACCGGCCCCGATCACGAGAAGACCTTCACTGCTGCCGCCCGCGTCGGAGGCGTCTCGTACGGCACCGGCACCGGCCGCAGCAAGAAGGAGGCGGAGCAGCAGGCCGCCGAGTCCGCATGGCGGTCCATCCGGGCCGACGCGGACCAGCGAGCCACGTTGGCGGTCGAGAAGGCCGCCGAGGAAGCTGCCCAGCTGGCGGCCGCACAGGCCGCCGAGCAGGAGGCCGAGAAGGCTGCCGAACCGGCAGTCGGCGAAGCCGCCGAGGAGGACGGGGAAGGCCCGTCGTCCGTCTCCGCCTGACGAACAGCGCCATCCCGAGCGCCCGTCCCCTCCGTGGGCCGGGCGCTCGGTTCATCCACAGCGGTTTTCCGGTACGGGAGTCCCGATGCCCGAGTTGCCCGAGGTCGAGGTCGTCCGGCGCGGCCTGGAGCGGTGGGTCGCCCATCGTGTCGTCGCCGACGCCGAGGTGCTGCACCCGCGTGCCGTACGCCGGCACATCACCGGTGCCGACGACTTCACGCACCGCCTCAAGGGGCATCGCGTGGGCGTCCCCAGCCGTCGCGGCAAGTACCTGTGGCTGCCCCTGGAGGACACCCACCAGTCGGTCCTGGCGCACCTCGGCATGAGCGGCCAGCTCCTGGTCCAGCCGGACACCGCACCCGACGAGAAGCACCTCAGGATCCGCGTGAGATTCGCGGACGACCTCGCGACGGAACTCCGCTTCGTAGACCAACGCACCTTCGGCGGACTGTCGTTGCACGACAACACCCCCGACGGACTGCCCGACGTCATCGCGCACATCGCCCGTGACCCCCTCGACCCGCTGTTCGACGACGAGGCGTTCCACCAGGCGCTGCGCCGCAAGCGCACGACCATCAAACGGGCCCTGCTGGACCAGTCGTTGATCAGCGGAGTCGGCAACATCTATGCGGACGAGGCCCTTTGGCGCGCCCGCGTCCACTACGAACGCCCCACGGCCGGCTTCACGCGCCCGCGCACGGCCGAACTCCTGGGCCACGTAAGGGATGTGATGAACGCGGCGCTCGCCGTCGGCGGCACCAGCTTCGACAGCCTCTACGTCAACGTCAATGGCGAGTCCGGCTACTTCGACCGGTCGCTGGACGCGTACGGGCGTGAAGGTCTGCCGTGCAGGAGGTGCGGTACGCCGATGCGCCGGCGCCCGTGGATGAACCGGTCCAGCTACTTCTGCCCCACGTGTCAGAGGGCGCCGCGCGTCCCGTCGTAGCGCTCGCGGGCCGCGAGGACGTCGTCCATGCGGCCCTCGACGAAGTGGATGAGGCCGAGGAGGCGTTCGGCGACCTCGTGGCCGAGGGGGGTCAGCTCGTAGTCCACGCGGGGCGGGTTGGTCGGCTGGGCCTCGCGGTGCACCAGGCCGTCGCGCTCCAGCGCGTGCAGCGTCTGGGAGAGCATCTTCTCGCTCACGCCGTCGACGCGCCGGCGCAGCTCGTTGAAGCGCAGCGAACCCTCGTACAGCGCCCCGAGCGTCAGCCCGCCCCAGCGTCCCGTGACGTGCTCCAGCGTCGTGCGCGAGGGACACGCCTTCGCGAACACGCTGAAGGGGAGGTCCCGTACGTCCGCGGGCTCCTGCGTGATGTCCATACCACGAGCGTACTCGAAGGCAGCGCTAACCATCAGTTAGCGCTGCCTTCGATGTGCGTCCACCGGGACACGGAGCGGATCTAGTAGCCGAAGTCCTGCGTCCACCAGGGGCCGCCCTCGCCGAAGTGCACGCCGACGCCCAGGGTCTTGAAGTCGCAGTTCAGGATGTTGGCCTTGTGGCCGGGGCTGTTCATCCAGGCCTCCATCACCGCGGCCGCGTCGGCCTGGCCGCGGGCGATGTTCTCGCCGCCGAGGCCGGTGATGCCCAGTGCCGCCGCGCGGTCCCACGGAGTGGCCCCGCTCGGGTCGGTGTGGTCGAAGAAGCCCTGTGCGGCCATCGCGTCGCTGAAGGCCGTGGCCAGGTCCGACAGCGCGCTGTTCGCGGCCACCGGGCTGCAGCCGGCCTTGCTCCGCTCGTCGTTGACCAGCTGGAGCACCTGCGCCTCGGCCGCGGCCTCCGCGGTGACCGTGATCGGGGAGGAGGTCTCCTTCGGCGGGGCCGGCTCCTTCGCCGAAGGCGTGGTGGTCGGCTTCTCGCTCGGTGTCTCCACCGGCTTCTCGGTGGGCTTCTTGGTCGGCGCGGCCGTCGAGGGCGAGGTCGAGGGAACCGTGCTCGGCGAGGCCGCGCGGTCGGAGTCGCGGCTCGTCGAGGAGCCGTCGTCCCGGTTCTCCGCACTGCCGGACGTGCCGCCCTGCTCGGTCGCGGAGTTGCTCGGTGTGCCGACGGCCTGCGTCTTGTCGCCGCCGCCCCCGCCGCCGAGCTTGTAGTTCTCGAGCCCGGGCATCGAGCCCGTGGCGACCGCGACGGTGCCGATGGCGACCGCAGCGGAGACCCCGAGCAGACCGGACTTCACCGGCGTCACGGTCTTCTTGCGCCGCCGGTGCGAGCGGCCCCGCCCGGAGCCCCCGCCGGGCGAGTGCCCGTCGTCGGGGAAGACCGTGGCGAAGTCGTCCTCGTTGGCGAAGAGGTAGGCGGCGCTGCGCGCGGACGCCCTGGTCTGCGCCTCGCTGTCCGTGGCGGGGCCGGTCCCGAACGACTCCGGGGCCCCACCGCCGTAGGACTGCGGTCCTTCATAGCTGTACGAGTACTCCTGAGGGTCGTAGCCGCTCGTGTACGAGCCGTCCCTTGTAGTGACCCCCGTGGCGCGGCTCGTGGCGGCGCGGCCGGCGGCGGAGCGTCGGTGGCGTCCCATGTCCTTGCCTTCCTCGTTCTGCGGTCGAGCGGACCCATAGGACCTCGGGATCCGCGGAACCTCTGGGCCGTGGAATCTTCGCTGTGACCCGACTCACGCGATCTCACTCGATCGAGTGAGTTTCATATGAGATTCATTGGATGGGGACGGTACCGCATGGCGCCAGAGGAGGGAGTGCCCCGAGAGACATTGGCCGGTTAGGTTGCACTCATGAGCGAGGATGTGCGGCTGGTCGCCTGGGTGCGGGGACGGGTCCAAGGTGTGGGTTTCCGCTGGTTCACGCGGGCCAAGGCGCTGGAGCTCGGGTCCCTGAGTGGTTTTGCTCTCAATTTGGCGGACGGACGGGTTCAGGTGGTCGCCGAGGGCCCCCGGGAGGGGTGCGAGGGGCTCCTGGGGTGGCTCCAGGGTGACGACACGCCCGGGCGCGTGGACGGTGTCACCGAGATCTGGGACACACCCCGTGGGGGATACGACGGGTTCGCCATCCGTTGAGCCGGTTCTGTAAAGCGGCCCAGGCGGAAGCGGAGGGACATGCCACCGGCAGCTGCCCCGAGCAGAAATGGCCTGGTGGTTGCCAAGAACCCCGTGTCGTGGGAAGCTCCGCAGCTAAGAATGATCGAACGCCCTCAGGACCCCGCAGGAGCCGCGGCGCCGCCGTCTTCAGGCCGCCGACAGCGGGTTGCCCGTCAATACAGGGCGTGATCGTGTTGACCGTCAAACTTTTTGGTGAGACGCTGAAAACCCCGCGCACCTTAGCTGTTTGGCATGGAGAACGGCAGCACTATCTCAACAGTGCCAGGCACTGCGGGTGCGATTCCCTCACGACCCACACCGCTTCGGTCGGTCACTCAGTGTGGAGGACCATCCATCATGGCAAAGGCGCTTCTCGGTTACGTCGGCGGTTCCGACCCGCGACTCCTCGCCGAGATGCGACGGCTCCAGCAGCGCGTCCAGGACCTGGAATCCGAGCTCGGACGGATCCAGGCGGAGAACGACGCGCTGACGGCTGCCGCTTCTCACGACTCGCTTCTCGAGAGCATCGACGCACGCCAGGCGGAGCCTGCGCTCACCTGATCACTGCATCGCACCACGACAGCAGGGGTTCGGTGGCCCACATCAGCCGCTAAGTTGTCAGAGTTTGCAAGGGACGCTTCGGCGTCCCTTCTTTCTTTCCCCCGTCGCCCTCCACCCTCTTTAACGTTTGGTGTGCCCTGCACGTTCAACAGCGAAACCGCGGGGAACCGGACGTTCATGGAGTGAGATAGCGGCGGAAGGTAGAGTCCAGCGGCGTGCACCTCAAGGCCCTGACCCTCCGCGGGTTCAAGTCGTTCGCCTCGGCGACCACGCTCCGGTTCGAGCCGGGTATCACGTGTGTCGTCGGACCCAACGGCTCGGGCAAGTCCAATGTCGTGGACGCGCTCAGCTGGGTCATGGGCGAACAGGGCGCCAAGTCGCTGCGCGGCGGCAAGATGGAGGACGTCATCTTCGCCGGCACCACGGGCCGTCCGCCCCTGGGCCGTGCCGAGGTCTCCCTGACCATCGACAACTCCGACGGCGCGCTGCCCATCGAGTACGCCGAGGTCACCATCACGCGGATCATGTTCCGCAACGGCGGCAGCGAGTACCAGATCAACGGCGACACGTGTCGCCTCCTCGACATCCAGGAACTCCTGTCGGACTCCGGCATCGGCCGCGAGATGCACGTCATCGTCGGCCAGGGCCAGCTCGACTCCGTCCTGCACGCCGATCCCATGGGCCGCCGCGCCTTCATCGAGGAGGCGGCCGGCGTCCTCAAGCACCGCAAGCGCAAGGAGAAGGCGCTGCGCAAGCTGGACGCGATGCAGGCCAACCTCGCGCGCGTGCAGGACCTCACCGACGAACTGCGCCGCCAGCTCAAGCCACTTGGCCGGCAGGCCGCCGTCGCCCGCCGGGCCGCCGTCATCCAGGCCGACCTCCGCGACGCCCGCCTGCGCCTGCTCGCCGACGACCTCGTACGGCTGCGCTCCGCACTCCAGACCGAGGTCGCCGACGAGGCCGCGCTCAAGGAGCGCAAGGAGGCCGCCGAGTCGGAGCTGAAGAAGGCCCAGCAGCGTGAGGCCCTCCTTGAGGACGAGGTCCGGCAGCTCACCCCGCGGCTCCAGCGTGCCCAGCAGACCTGGTACGAACTCTCGCAGCTCGCCGAGCGGGTGCGCGGCACGATCTCGCTGGCCGACGCGCGCGTGAAGAGCGCCACCTCGGTGCCCCCGGAGGAGCGGCGCGGGCGCGACCCCGAGGACATGGAACGCGAGGCAGCCCGGATCCGCGAGCAGGAGGCCGAGCTCGAAGCGGCCCTGGAGGCGGCCGAGCGCGCACTGGAGGACACGGTCGCGCACCGCTCCGACCTGGAGCGCGAGCTCATCCAGGAGGAACGGCGCCTGAAGGACGTGGCCCGTGCGATCGCCGACCGCCGTGAGGGCCTCGCCCGGCTGAACGGCCAGGTCAACGCGGCCCGTTCGCGTGCCGCCTCCGCCCAGGCCGAGATCGACCGCCTGGCCGCCGCCCGCGACGAGGCCCAGGAACGGGCCGTCACCGCCCAGGAGGAGTACGAGGCCCTCAAGGCGGAGGTCGACGGCCTGGACGCCGACGACGCGGAACTCGGCGAACAGCACAACACCGCCAAGCAGCGGCTGGCCGAGGCGGAATCGGCGCTGACGGCAGCCCGTGAGGCGACCACGGCGGCGGAACGTAAACGCGCCGCGACCCAGGCCCGCCACGAGGCACTGGCGATGGGCCTGCGCCGCAAGGACGGCACCGGAATACTGCTGGGCGCGAAGGACCGCCTCACGGGCCTGCTGGGCCCGGCGGCGGAACTCCTCACGGTGACACCGGGCTACGAGGTGGCGCTTGCGGCCGCATTCGGTGCGGCGGCGGACGCGATCGCGGTGACCTCCCCGTCATCGGCGGCGGACGCGATCCGCCTGCTGCGCAAACAGGACGGCGGCAGGGCAGCGTTGCTGCTGGCAGGCGGTCCCGACGAGCCGACCTCAACGCACACGCCCCCAAGGGGCGCGAGGAACGGCGCGACCAGCCACGACGAACCCGCAGCCGCCGCATCACAGAACACCCCTCTCTCTGCGGCGGAACTGGTCCGTGCCCCCTCCGACCTCATGCCGGCGATCCGCCGCCTCCTCGACCGCATCGTCGTGGTCAGCACCCTTGAGGACGCCGAGGAACTGGTCTACAGGCACCCGGAGTTGACAGCCGTCACCGCCGAAGGCGATCTGCTCGGCGCCCACTTCGCCCACGGCGGCTCCGCAGGCGCCCCCAGCCTCCTCGAAGTCCAGGCATCCGTGGACGAGGCAGCAGCCGAACTGGAAGACCTGGCAGTCCGCTGCGAGGAGTTGACCGAGGCCCAGCACGCCGCGGCCGAGCAACGGAAAGAAGCCGCCGCCCAGGTCGAGGCACTGGGGGAGCGACGCAGAGCCGCCGACCGCGAGAAGTCCGCCGTCGCACAACAGCTGGGCCGCCTGTCCGGACAGGCCCGCGGAGCAGCCGGCGAGGCCGAGCGGTCCACCGCAGCCGCCGCCCGCGCACAGGACGCCCTCGACAAGGCCCTTGAGGACGCAGAAGAACTCGCCGAACGGCTGGCCGTGGCCGAGGAGATGCCCGTCGAGGAGGAACCCGACACCTCCGTACGGGACCGTCTCGCCGCTGACGGCGCCAACGCCCGCCAGACCGAGATGGAGGCCCGCCTCCAGGTCCGTACGCACGAGGAGCGTGTGAAGGGCCTCGCCGGCCGCGCCGACTCCCTCGACCGCGCCGCCCGCGCCGAACGCGAGGCCCGCGCGCGTGCCGAACAGCGCCGCGCCCGGCTGCGCCACGAGGCCGCCGTCGCCGAGGCCGTCGCCTCCGGTGCGCGTCAGCTGCTCCTGCACGTGGAGGTGTCGCTCGGCCGGGCCGATCAGGAGCGGACCGCCGCTGACGCGGCCAAGGCGCGGCGCGAGCAGGAGCTCACCGTCGCCCGCACCACCGGCCGCGACCTCAAGGGCGAGCTCGACAAGCTGACGGACTCCGTGCACCGCGGCGAGGTGCTCGGCGCCGAGAAGCGGATGCGGATCGAGCAGCTGGAGACCAAGGCGCTGGAGGAGCTCGGCATCGAACCGGCCGGGCTGGTCGAGGAGTACGGCCCCCACCAGCTCGTACCGCCCTCGCTCGCCGCCGAGGGCGAGGAGCTCCCGGACGACCCCGAGCATCCGCGCAACCTGCCCAAGACCTTCCACCGGGCCGAGCAGGAGAAGCGGCTCAAGGCGGCCGAGCGGGCGTACCAGCAGCTCGGCAAGGTGAATCCGCTCGCGCTGGAGGAGTTCTCCGCGCTGGAGGAGCGTCACAAGTTCCTCAGTGAGCAGCTCGAAGACCTGAAGAAGACCCGCGCCGACCTGCTCCAGGTGGTGAAGGAGGTCGACGAGCGCGTCGAGCAGGTCTTCACCGAGGCCTACCGGGACACGGCCCTGCAGTTCGAGGGCGTCTTCAGCCGCCTGTTCCCGGGTGGCGAGGGGCGGTTGATCCTCACCGATCCCGACAACATGCTGACCACGGGCGTGGACGTGGAGGCCCGCCCGCCGGGCAAGAAGGTCAAGCGGCTGAGCCTGCTCTCCGGTGGCGAGCGCTCACTCACCGCCGTAGCGTTGCTGGTGTCGATCTTCAAAGCTCGACCCAGCCCCTTCTACGTCATGGACGAGGTCGAGGCCGCCCTCGACGACACCAACCTCCAGCGACTGATCCGGATCATGCAGGAGCTGCAGGAGGCGTCACAGCTCATCGTGATCACGCACCAGAAGCGGACGATGGAGGTCGCCGATGCCCTGTACGGCGTCTCCATGCAGGGCGACGGGGTCTCGAAGGTCATCAGCCAGCGACTGCGCTGAAGCCGTTCCTTCAAATCTTGAACACAAACCCCTCACGGGTGGGCTGATATCTCACATTCATCGCCCATTGACTTCGAAACTTGAAGGCATAGTCTCGGCAACGTCGTTTTTACTTGCAGATGCCACCGATCCGGCATGGTCCCCATTCGGCAGTGTTGCCGGTGGCCCGAGGAGTACACGTGACCAGCACCGCTGAGGCCCCCAAGTCAGGAGCCGGACCGGCTCACCCCGAGCACCTCGGGCACGTCATCTTCATCGCGGCGGCGGCCGCGATGGGCGGTTTCCTGTTCGGCTACGACAGTTCCGTGATCAACGGCGCCGTCGAGGCCATCCGGGACCGCTACGACATCGGCTCCGCGGCCCTGGCGCAGGTCATCGCCATCGCCCTGATCGGCTGTGCCATCGGCGCGGCGACCGCGGGCCGGATCGCCGACCGCATCGGCCGTATCCGCTGTATGCAGATCTCCGCCGTGCTGTTCACCATCAGCGCCGTCGGCTCCGCGCTGCCCTTCGCGCTCTGGGACCTCGCCTTCTGGCGGATCATCGGCGGCTTCGCCATCGGCATGGCCTCCGTGATCGGCCCCGCCTACATCGCCGAGGTCTCCCCGCCGGCGTACCGCGGCCGGCTCGGCTCCTTCCAGCAGGCCGCGATCGTCATCGGCATCGCGATCTCGCAGCTGGTCAACTGGGGTCTGCTGAACGCCGCCGACGGCGACCAGCGCGGCAAGCTCATGGGCTTGGAGGCCTGGCAGGTCATGCTCGGCGTCATGGTGATCCCGGCCGTCCTGTACGGTCTGCTCTCCTTCGCGATCCCCGAGTCCCCGCGCTTCCTGATCTCCGTCGGCAAGATCGACCGCGCCCACACCGTGCTGCGTGAGGTCGAGGGTGACGACATCGACCTGGACGCCCGCGTCGCCGAGATCGAGCACGCGATGAGGAGCGAGCACAAGTCGACCTTCAAGGACCTGCTCGGCGGTGGCGGCTTCTTCTTCAAGCCGATCGTCTGGGTCGGCATCGGCCTCTCGGCCTTCCAGCAGCTCGTCGGCATCAACGTCGCGTTCTACTACTCCTCGACGCTGTGGCAGTCGGTCGGCGTCGACCCCACGGAGTCGTTCTTCTACTCCTTCACCACGTCGATCGTGAACATCATCGGCACCGTGATCGCCATGATCTTCGTGGACCGCATCGGCCGTAAGCCGCTGGCCCTCATCGGCTCGGTCGGCATGGTCGTCGGCCTCGCGCTGGAGGCCTGGGCCTTCTCCTTCGACCTCGTCGACGGCAAGCTGCCCAGCGCCCAGGGCTGGACCGCACTGATCGCGGCCCACGTCTTCGTCCTCTTCTTCGCCCTGTCCTGGGGTGTCGTGGTCTGGGTCTTCCTCGGCGAGATGTTCCCCAGCCGGATCCGCGCCGCGGCCCTGGGCGTCGCCGCCTCCGCGCAGTGGATCGCCAACTGGGCCATCACCGCGAGCTTCCCGTCCCTGGCCGACTGGAACCTCTCCGCGACCTACGTGATCTACACGGTCTTCGCCGCGCTCTCCATCCCGTTCGTCCTGAAGTTCGTCAAGGAGACGAAGGGCAAGAAGCTGGAGGAGATGGGCTGACCCGGCTCAGCCGAGCCGCGGCAGCACCTCGTCGCAGAACAGCCGCAGACTCCGCCATCCCTCCTCCACCGGCATCCCGCCCGCCAGCGGATGCAGTACGAGGTTGTCGAGCCCCTGCTCGACGACCTCGTCCGGCGTGAGGATCCGGTACACGCCCTCGGCGCGCAGTCCGTCGACGTCCGTCGCCCCGGACTTCACCGCCGACCGGATCTCGCCGGACTGCCAGGAGGCGTACGTCCGTGCCTCGTGCAGGAAGTGCTCGCCGTACTGGGCCCAGGCCCGGTCGGGGTCCTCGGCGATGTGCAGCAGGGGCGTCTCGGCGGTCGGCATCATGGTCCAGCCCTCGGTGCCGTACTCGACCAGCCGTTCCTTGTAGTAGGCCTCCAGCTCCGGCAGGTGCGCGCTGGGGAAGAAGGGCAGGCCCAGGCGGGCGGCGCGGCGGGCGGCGGCCTTCGAGGAGCCGCCCACCAGGAGCAGCGGGTGCGGCTCGGTCGCCGGGCGCGGGGTGACCCGTACCGTGCGGCCGCGGTACTCGAACTCCTCGCCGGTCCAGGCCTTGAGCAGAGTCTCCAGGAGCTCGTCCTGGAGCTTGCCGCGGCGCTTCCAGTCCACGTCGAACTGGGCGTACTCCTCGGGCCGGTAGCCGATGCCTGCGACCGTCACCAGCCGGCCGCCGCTGAGCAGGTCGAGCACCGCGATGTCCTCGGCCAGCCGGAGCGGGTCGTGCAGCGGGCCGATGATCGCGGAGACGGTGACCGCGATCGTGCGGGTCGCGCCGAACACCGTGGCCGCGAAGGCGAACGGCGAGGGCAGCCAGTTGTTGGCGACGCCGTGGTGCTCCTCCGTCTGCACGGTGGTGACCCCGCGCTCGTCCGCGTACGCGGCCATCTCCACGGCCGCCCGGTAGCGGGCGCCGAGGGAGGAGGGGGTGGCGTCGGGTTCGACGAGGTTGAAACGGACGACCGTGACGGGCATGGGATCCCCTTCGCCGGGCGGATGTGCGGGGGACGGTAGCTGACGGAGCGTCAGACGGCCAGAGTCGTGGGCCCTCAGGTCACGATCGGTGCGGTGGGCGGTCCGGGCCGTACAGGCACTGAGCACGGCGAAGACCCATGGCCGATACTGGGTGGGTTATGGAAACCGTCATCCTTGCTGTAGTCATCGCCGTGGTCGTGCTCGGTGCGATCGGCGGGCTCGTCGTCGGCAGCCGGCGCAAGAAGCCGCTGCCCCCGCCGCCCACCTCCGTGCCCGACATCACCGCCCCGCCGGCCGAGCCGCACGTCGGCGACGAGGCCGAGACGCCGCGCGACGAACCGCGCCGGACCATAGAGGAGGTGGATCTGCCGGGGTCCTCGGCGCCCGTCGCCGTCGAGGAGCCGCCCGCGGGCCCCGATCTCACGTCCCCCGAGATCGAGGTCCCCGAGCCGACCGCCGGACGCCTCGTCCGGCTGCGCTCGCGCCTCTCCCGCTCCCAGAACGCCCTGGGCAAGGGGCTGCTCACGCTGCTGTCGCGCGAGCACCTCGACGAGGACACCTGGGAGGAGATCGAGGACATCCTGCTCACCGCCGACGTCGGCGTGCAGCCCACCCAGGAGCTGGTCGACGGCCTGCGGGCGCGGGTGAAGGTGCTCGGCACCCGCACCCCCGACGAGCTGCGCTCGCTGCTGCGCGAGGAGCTGCTCAAGCTGGTCGGCACGGACGTCGACCGGGTCGTGAAGACCGAGCCCGAGGACCGCAAGCCCGGCATCGTGATGGTCGTCGGGGTCAACGGCACCGGCAAGACCACCACCACCGGCAAGCTCGCCCGGGTCCTGGTGGCCGACGGCAACAGCGTGGTGCTGGGCGCGGCCGACACCTTCCGGGCCGCCGCCGCCGACCAGCTGCAGACCTGGGGCGAGCGGGTCGGCGCCTACACCGTGCGCGGGCCCGAGGGCGGCGACCCCGCCTCCGTCGCCTTCGACGCGGTCAAGGAGGGCAAGGAGATGGGGGCCGACGTCGTCCTCATCGACACCGCCGGGCGACTGCACACCAAGACCGGCCTGATGGACGAGCTCGGCAAGGTGAAGCGGGTCGTCGAGAAGCAGGCGCCGCTGGACGAGGTGCTGCTCGTCCTCGACGCGACGACCGGGCAGAACGGCCTCGTCCAGGCCCGCGTGTTCGCCGAGGTCGTCGACGTCACCGGCATCGTCCTCACCAAGCTCGACGGCACCGCCAAGGGCGGCATCGTGATCGCCGTCCAGCGCGAACTGGGCGTACCGGTCAAGCTGGTCGGCCTGGGCGAGGGCGCGGACGACCTGGCGCCCTTCGAGCCGGAGGCGTTCGTGGATGCGCTTATCGGGGACTGACCCGCACACACCGCATACGGCTTCAGTAAGTCGATGCGTACGGCAAAGAAGCGCCCGCCCCCGAGATGCAGTCAGGGACGGGCGCTTCGGCCGTGGGGGGTGCCAGTGGGTGTTACGCCCCCGAGCGGTGGGCCACGTACGCCAGGGTGCCCAGCAGCAGGCGGGCCTGCGGGGGGCGGGTCGCCGCGTCCAGGGCCGGCGGGCGCAGCCAGTGGACCGGGCCGAGGCCGCCGCGGTCGGACGGCGGGGCCGTGATGTACGTGCCGGGGCCCAGGCCCCGCAGGTCGAGCGAGCTGGGGTCGTCCCAGCCCATGCGGTAGAGCAGCTCGGGGAGTTCGGCGGCGGCGCCGGGGGCGACGAAGAAGTGGGCGCGGCCCTCGGGGGTCGCGGCGACCGGGCCGACGGGCAGGCCCATGCGCTCCAGGCGGATCAGGGCGCGGCGCCCGGCGGGTTCGGCCACCTCGATGACGTCGAAGGCGCGGCCGACGGCCAGCATGACCGACGCTCCCGGGAACTCCGCCCAGGCCTTGGTGACTTCGTCGAGCGTGGCGCCGGCCGGTACCTGGGGCGCGAACTCCAGTGGATGCGCGCCCGGTTCGGGACAGTCCCGGCGCCCGCACGAGCAGGCGCCACCCGCGGCCCGCGCGCCTCGTACCACGTCCCAGCCCCAGAGGCCGGTGAACTCGGCGACGGCCGTGCACTCGAAGGAGCGGCCGCGCCGACGCGTGCCGGAGCGGATCTCCCGGATGCCGCCGATCGTGAAGCCCATGCCCCCTCCAACGTGTCCGACGCGTCGGTGGTTACGACGCGGATGCGGAACGTGACTCTGTGTTCCCTCGTGCTTCTGGCTTCCCTGTGCCGCGTGGTCCAGGCGGCGCTCGGGTGTGCCCCAGGTGGTGAATTCGGCAGTGCGCGCCCCTGAGTGCACCGCTCCGCCGACTCCCGGTCGTCCTATGTCAAGTGAATCGTGCGGGGGCGACCGTAGGTTCATTCGAAGGGGTGGCGAATGGTGGCGTTTCCGGGATCGCCATGGCTGGAGCAGTGATCGTAGGATTACTTTGAGTGCACGGGTCCTGGGGGCACATGCACTCGTGGGTATGCCGGAGGCAAGTCGGCTTTCCGTTCGAAGGGTGACAACCGGCAGACGGACGGCCGTATTTACCGGCATTCTGATAAGGCTTGGCGCACTCAGCGACAAGTGGTCTCAGGGATGGGGGCGTTCCAGTGAGCGGCAACGGCGGAAGCGGGACAACCGCGACCAGCACGGAGAAGCTGCCCAACGAGCTGCTCACGTCGTGGTTCGTGCGCAGCGGCTGGTCGAAGGGCGAGCTCGCCCGCCAAGTCAACCGCAGGGCACGCCAGTTGGGCGCCAACCACATCTCCACGGACACCTCGCGCGTGCGCCGCTGGCTGGACGGTGAGAACCCCCGCGAACCCATCCCTAGGATCCTGTCCGAGCTGTTCTCCGAGCGCTTCGGCTGTGTGGTCTCCGTCGAGGACCTCGGCCTGCGCGCGGCCCGCCAGTCACCCTCCGCGACCGGCGTCGACCTGCCCTGGACGGGCCCGCAGACGGTGGCCCTGCTCAGCGAGTTCTCGCGCAGCGACCTGATGCTGGCCCGGCGCGGCTTCCTCGGAACCTCGCTGGCCCTGTCCGCGGGCCCGTCCCTCATCGAGCCGATGCAGCGCTGGCTGGTGCCCTCGCAGCACACCCCCCAGTCGGCCCAGGCCGAGTCGCTCGCCGCGAGCCGGCGCGGCGGCCGGCTGTCCCGGCCCGAACTGGAGCTGCTGGAGTCCACCACGGTGATGTTCCGCCAGTGGGACGCCCAGTGCGGCGGCGGACTGCGCCGCAAGGCGGTCGTCGGCCAGCTGCACGAGGTCACGGACCTGCTCCAGGAACCCCAGCCCGACTCCACCACCAGGACGCTGTTCAAGGTCGCCGCCGAACTGGCGGAGCTGGCCGGCTGGATGTCGTACGACGTCGGGCTCCAGCCGACCGCGCAGAAGTACTTCGTCCTCGCCCTGCACGCCGCCAAGGAAGCGGGCGACAAACCGCTCGGCTCGTACGTCCTGTCCAGCATGAGCCGCCAGATGATCCACCTCGGCCGGCCCGACGACGCGCTGGAGCTGATCCACCTCGCGCAGTACGGCAGCCGGGACTGCGCGAGCCCGCGCACCCAGTCCATGCTGTATGCGATGGAGGCCCGCGCCTACGCCAACATGGGGCAGCCCGGCAAGTGCAAGCGGGCGGTCCGGATGGCCGAGGACACCTTCGCCGACGTGCACGACTGGGACGAGCCGGAGTCCGACTGGATCCGCTTCTTCTCCGAGGCCGAGCTGCACGGCGAGAACAGCCACTCCTTCCGCGACCTGGCCTACGTGGCCGGCCGCAGCCCCACCTACGCCTCGCTGGCCGAGCCCGTGATGCGGCGGGCCGTCGACCTGTTCGCCAAGGACAGCGAGCACCAGCGGTCGTACGCACTGAACCTGATCGGCATGGCCACCGTGCACCTGCTGCAGCGCGAGCCCGAGCGGAGCACGGTTCTGGTCGAGGACGCCATGCACGTAGCCAAGAAGGTCCGCTCGGAGCGCGTCAACACTCGTATTCGAAAGACGGTCGACACGGCCGTCCGCGACTTCGGTGACCTCGCCGAGGTCATCGACCTCACCGACAAGCTCGCCATCGAGCTGCCGGAGACCGCCGAAGCGGTCTGAAAACCGGCGCAGCCCCAGAACCCCGGCCGCGGCCGGCCCTCCCGAACTGCCCGACTCGGCTCCCCCATGCCAGGTCATCGGAAGGCCGACCGCGGCCGGTTTCCTTCCTCCGCGGAAGGTTGCGCCACGATAACGATCGCTCCGGCGAACATCTGCCAGTTCATCGACGCGTAACACACAGGACGCCTTCGTCACGGCAGCGAAACATCGAGGGGCTTCGACGGAAACCGCGCTGCGCCAATCTCATGGCGCATAACCGGCCCACCCCTCATGACCGCTCAGGCTTCGCCCGCACGGGGCCGTACCAACGACGAGGAGACGCCGATGGCACCAGCCATCACGCTTGCCGCAGACAAGTTGTCTGCCGCCAACACAGGCTTCATGCTTATCTGTTCCGCCCTGGTGCTGATCATGACCCCGGGCCTCGCCTTCTTCTACGGAGGCATGGTCCGCGTCAAGAGCACGCTCAACATGCTGATGATGAGCTTCATCAGCATCGGGATCGTCACGATCCTGTGGGTGCTCTACGGCTTCTCCATGTCGTTCGGAACCGACCACGGCTCGCTGATCGGCTGGGAATCCGACTTCGTCGGCTTCAGCGGCATCGACAAGATGGACATCTGGTCGGGGTACACGATCCCGGTCTTCGTCTTCGCCGTCTTCCAGATGATGTTCGCGATCATCACGCCGGCCCTGATAAGCGGCGCGATCGCCGACCGCGTGAAGTTCACCGCGTGGTCGCTCTTCGTCGTGCTGTGGGCGACGATCGTGTACTTCCCGGTCGCGCACTGGGTCTGGGGGACCGGCGGCTGGGCCTTCGAGCTCGGTGTGATCGACTTCGCCGGTGGTACGGCGGTCCACATCAACGCGGGTGCCGCGGCGCTCGGCGTGATCCTCGTCATCGGCAAGCGCACCGGCTTCAAGCGTGACCCGATGCGCCCGCACAGCCTCCCGCTGGTCATGCTCGGCGCCGGTCTCCTGTGGTTCGGCTGGTTCGGCTTCAACGCCGGCTCCTGGCTCGGCAACGACGACGGCGTCGGCCCGCTGATGTTCGTCAACACGCAGATCGCCACCGCCGCCGCCATGCTCGCCTGGCTCGCCTACGAGAAGATCCGCCACGGCGCGTTCACCACCCTGGGCGCCGCCTCCGGCGCGGTCGCCGGTCTGGTCGCCATCACCCCGTCCGGCGGTGCGGTCAGCCCGCTCGGCGCGATCGCGGTCGGTGTCATCGCCGGTGTCGCCTGCGCCGCGGCCGTCGGCCTCAAGTACCGCTTCAACTACGACGACTCGCTCGACGTGGTCGGCGTCCACATGGTCGGCGGTGTCGTCGGCTCCCTGCTCATCGGCTTCTTCGCCAGCGGCAAGGGCCAGTCCGACGTCGAGGGCCTCTTCTACGGCGGCGGCCTCGACCAGTTCTGGAAGCAGTGCGCCGGTGTCTTCGCCGTCCTGGCCTACTCCCTGATCGCCTCCGCGATCCTCGCGTTCCTCATCGACAAGACCATCGGTATGCGGGTCAGCGAGGACGAGGAGATCTCGGGCATCGACCAGGCCGAGCACGCCGAGACCGCATACGACTTCAGCGGCGCCGGCGGTGGCATCGGCAGCGGCGCGCTGGCCGCCGCGGAGACGAAGAAGGTGGACGCATGAAGCTCATCACCGCCGTCGTGAAGCCGCACCGGCTCGACGAGATCAAGGAAGCCCTCCAGGCCTTCGGAGTCCACGGCCTGACGGTCACCGAGGCCAGCGGCTACGGTCGTCAGCGGGGCCACACCGAGGTCTACCGCGGTGCCGAGTACACGGTCGACCTGGTACCGAAGATCCGTATCGAGGTACTGGCCGAGGACGACGACACCGAGCAGCTGATCGACGTCATCGTCAAGGCCGCCCGCACCGGCAAGATCGGTGACGGCAAGGTCTGGTCCCTCCCGGTCGAGACGGCCGTACGGGTCCGGACCGGCGAGCGCGGACCGGACGCGCTCTAAAAGAAGAGGAACAGGAGTCGCTGGGTGTCGAGCACGGACGTGCGCAACGAAGCAGAGGATTCGGGACCCAGCGGCTACGCGGCGGCCCGGCTGCGCCTCCTCCAGGAGGGGGCGCGGTCCGGGCCGCCGCGCCGTGCCGCCCTGGCCGAACTGACCGACGACTGGCTGTCCGGGCTCTTCACCGCCGGCGCCACCGACCTGCGGGGCGTCTCCCTGGTCGCCGTCGGCGGCTACGGCCGCGGCGAGCTCTCCCCGCGCAGCGACCTGGACCTGCTGCTCCTGCACGACGGCTCCGACTCCGGCGCGGTGGCCGCCCTGGCCGACCGCATCTGGTACCCCGTCTGGGACCTCGGCCTCGCCCTGGACCACTCGGTCCGCACCCCGGCCGAGGCCCGCAAGACCGCCGGCGAGGACCTCAAGGTCCAGCTCGGCCTCCTGGACGCCCGCCACCTCGCGGGCGACCTCGGCCTCACCGCCGCCCTGCGCACCTCGGTCCTCGCCGACTGGCGCAACCAGGCGCCCAAACGCCTCCCCGAACTCCAGGAACTCTGCGCCGAGCGCGCCCAACGCCAGGGCGAGCTGCAGTACCTCCTCGAACCCGACCTCAAGGAAGCCCGCGGCGGCCTGCGCGACGCCACCACCCTGCGCGCCGTCGCCGCCTCCTGGCTGGCCGACGCCCCGCGCGAGGGCCTCGACGACGCCCGGCGCCGGCTCCTCGACGTCCGTGACGCCCTGCACCTGGCCACCGGCCGCGCCACCGACCGGCTCGCCCTCCAGGAGCAGGACCAGGTCGCCGCCGAACTCGGCCTGCTCGACGCCGACACCCTGCTGCGCCAGGTGTACGAGGCGGCCCGGGTCATCTCGTACGCCAGTGACGTCACCTGGCGCGAGGTGGGGCGCGTGCTCAGGTCGAGGGCCGTGCGGCCGCGGCTGCGCGCCATGCTCGGCGGCGGCAACAAGCCCGTCACCGAACGCTCCCCGCTCGCCGAGGGCGTGGTCGAGCAGGACGGCGAGGTGGTGCTCGCGCGGGCCGCGCGCCCCGAGCGTGACCCCGTCCTGCCGCTGCGTGCCGCTGCCGCCGCCGCACAGGCCGGTCTGCCGCTGTCCCTGCACGCCGTACGGCGCCTGGCGGCCACCGTGCGCCCGTTGCCCACGCCCTGGCCCGCCGAGGCGCGCGAACAGCTCGTCACCCTGCTCGGCTCCGGGCAGCCCACCATCGAGGTCTGGGAGGCGCTGGAGGCGGAGGGCCTGATCACCCGGCTGCTGCCGGACTGGGAGCGGGTGCGCTGCCGGCCGCAGCGCAACGCCGTGCACATCTGGACCGTCGACCGGCACCTGATCGAGACCGCCGTACGCGCCTCCGAGTTCACGCGCCGGGTCAGCCGCCCTGACCTTCTCCTGGTCGCCGCGCTGCTGCACGACATCGGCAAGGGCTGGCCGGGCGACCACTCGGTGGCCGGCGAGATCATCGCCAAGGACGTCGCCGCCCGCATCGGCTTCGACCGCGCGGACGTCACGGTGCTCTCCACCCTCGTACGCCATCACCTCCTGCTCATCGACACCGCCACCCGGCGCGACCTGGAGGACCCGGCCACCGTGCGCTCGGTCGCCGAGGCGGTCGGCACGCAGAGCACGCTGGAGCTGCTGCACGCGCTGACCGAGGCGGACGCGCTGGCCACCGGGCCCGCGGCCTGGTCGTCCTGGCGCGGTTCCCTCGTCGCCGACCTGGTGAAGCGGGTCGCCGCCGTCCTCGCCGGAGACGTCCCCGAAGAGCCCGAGTCCGCCGCGCCCACCGCCGAGCAGGAGCGGCTCGCCATCGAGGCGATCGCCACCGGCAGCCCGGTCCTCGCCCTGCGCGCCCAGACCGAGCCGCCCACGGAGGACCAGCCGACCGGGGACCCCGAGCCGCTCGGCGTGGAGCTGCTGATCGCCGTGCCCGACCAGCCCCGGGTGCTGCCCTCGGTGGCCGGCGTGCTCGCGATGCACCGGCTCACCGTGCGCACCGCCGAACTGCGCGCCCTGGACCTGCCGGACGGCGTCGAGGGCTCCGTGCTGCTGCTGAACTGGCGGGTCGCCGCCGAGTACGGCTCGCTGCCGCAGGCCGCGCGGCTGCGGGCCGACCTGGTCCGGGCGCTGGACGGCTCCCTGGACATCGCGGGCCGTCTCGCCGAACGGGACGCGGCCTATCCGCGCCGCCGGGGCGTGGTGGCACCGGCGGCCCGCGTGACGGTCGCCTCCGCCGCCTCCCGCTTCGCCACGGTGATCGAGGTCCGTGCCCAGGACGCCCCCGGGCTGCTGTTCCGGATCGGCCGGGCCCTGGAGGACGCGGGCGTCCTGATGCGCAGCGCGCACGTCTCCACGTTGGGCGCGAACGCGGTCGACGCCTTCTATGTGACCGGGCCCGAGGGTGCCGCCCTGCCCGGCGAGGAAGCGGCGGCGGTGGCGCGCAAACTGGAGGAGATGCTCAGGGGATGACGCGGGATCCCGGCGCCGTACCGAGCCGGGATACCCTGGAGGGCGATTCCCCCGTAGCCACCGACCCCGAGGACCGCGAGCGCCGTGTTCGATACTCTCTCCGATCGCCTCTCAGCCACTTTCAAGAACCTGCGCGGCAAGGGACGGCTCTCCGAGGCGGACATCGACGCCACCGCGCGCGAGATCCGGATCGCGCTGCTCGAAGCCGACGTGGCCCTGCCCGTCGTCCGGACGTTCATCAAGAACGTCAAGGAGCGTGCCCTCGGCGCCGAGGTGAACAAGGCGCTGAACCCGGCCCAGCAGGTCCTGAAGATCGTCAACGAGGAACTCGTCACGATCCTCGGCGGCGAGACCCGTCGGCTGCGGTTCGCCAAGAACCCGCCGACCGTGATCATGCTCGCGGGTCTGCAGGGTGCGGGTAAGACCACCCTGGCGGGCAAGCTCGGCAAGTGGCTCAAGGACCAGGGGCACTCGCCGCTGCTCGTCGCCGCCGACCTCCAGCGCCCGAACGCCGTGAACCAGCTGAGCGTCGTCGCCGAGCGGGCCGGGATCGCGGTCTACGCGCCCGAGCCGGGCAACGGCGTGGGCGACCCGGTCAAGGTCGCCAAGGACTCCATCGAGTTCGCGAAGTCCAAGGTCCACGACATCGTGATCGTGGACACCGCGGGCCGCCTGGGTATCGACCAGGAGCTGATGCAGCAGGCCGCGGACATCCGCGACGCGGTCAGTCCCGACGAGATCCTCTTCGTCGTCGACGCGATGATCGGCCAGGACGCGGTCAACACCGCCGAGTCCTTCCGGGACGGCGTCGGCTTCGACGGCGTGGTGCTCTCCAAGCTCGACGGTGACGCCCGCGGTGGTGCGGCCCTGTCGATCGCCTCGGTGACCGGCAAGCCGATCATGTTCGCGTCGAACGGCGAAAAGCTGGAGGACTTCGACGCCTTCCACCCTGACCGGATGGCCTCCCGCATCCTCGACATGGGTGACCTGCTCACCCTGATCGAGCAGGCGGAGAAGACGTTCAGTCAGGAAGAGGCCGAGAAGATGGCCTCGAAGCTGGCGTCCAAGAAGGGCCAGGACTTCACCCTGGACGACTTCCTGGCCCAGATGGAGCAGGTCAGGAAGATGGGCTCCATCTCCAAGCTGCTCGGCATGCTGCCCGGCATGGGCCAGATCAAGGACCAGATCAACAACCTGGACGAGCGGGACGTCGACCGCACGGCCGCGATCATCAAGTCGATGACCCCGGCCGAGCGCCAGGACGCGACGATCATCAACGGCTCCCGCCGCGCCCGTATCGCCAAGGGCTCCGGCGTCGAGGTCAGCGCGGTCAAGAACCTCGTCGAGCGGTTCTTCGAGGCCCGCAAGATGATGTCCCGCATGGCCCAGGGCGGCGGCATGCCCGGGATGCCGGGTATGCCGGGCATGGGCGGCGGCCCCGGCCGCAGCAAGAAGCAGCCGAAGCAGGCCAAGGGCAAGCAGCGCTCCGGCAACCCGATGAAGCGCAAGCAGCAGGAGCAGGAGGAGGCCGCCCGGCGCGCGGCCGGTGCCCAGGGCGGCGTGCCGGGCCAGCAGGCGCCGCAGGACTTCGAACTGCCGGACGAGTTCAAGAAGTTCATGGGCTGAGGCTCACGAGGTTCACGGGCTGACAGTCCCCGAGGCTCAGGAGCTTCATGGGCCGACAGCCCCCTTCCACGTCACCGAGGGCGCCCCTCTCCGGAAGGGCGCCCTCGGTGCATCCTGGGCGTGCCGACGCCTGGCCCGTGTCGTAACTTGCCGATATGACCAACCCCGCGCCGCCGCGCAAGTCCCCCGATCAGCCCTGGCGTACCGAGGGCACCCCGGACGAGCCGCCGAAGCCGTCGCCGGGCGGGAAGAAGATGCGCGGCGGCTGGTGGAGCCTGATCCTGACCGCGCTGGTCGTCTACCTGATCGCCAACCTGGTGCTGTCGTTCTTCAACGAGGGCGACGAGCCGACGATCTCGTACACGGAGTTCAGCAAGCAGGTCGACGCCGGGAACGTCAGCAAGATCTACGCCAAGGGCGACGCGATCCAGGGCCAGCTCAAGAAGGGCCAGGACAACCCCGAGGGCGACGGCAAGTACACCAAGTTCAACACCGAGCGGCCGACCTTCGCGGACGACCAGCTCTGGGAGGACCTGACCAAGCACAACGTCACGGTCACGGCGGAGCCGGTCGTACAGCACCGAAGCTTTCTGGCCAATCTGCTCATCTCGCTCGCCCCGATGCTGCTCCTGGTCGTCCTGTGGATCTTCATCGCGCGGCGGATGAGCGCGGGACTCGGTGGCGGGGGCGGCATGCTCGGCCGCAAGGCCCCGCCCAAGCCGGTCGAGCTGGAGCCGGGCCAGCAGCGGACCACCTTCGAGGACGTGGCCGGCATCGACGAGGTCGAGGGCGAACTGAACGACGTCGTCGACTTCCTCAAGAACCCCGACGCGTACCGCAAGATGGGCGCCAAGATGCCCCGGGGCGTGCTGCTCGCGGGCCCGCCCGGCACGGGCAAGACGCTGCTCGCGCGGGCGGTCGCGGGGGAGGCGGGGGTGCCGTTCTTCTCGGCCTCGGCCTCCGAGTTCATCGAGATGATCGTCGGCGTCGGTGCCTCACGCGTGCGTGAACTGTTCGCGGAGGCCCGCAAGGTGGCCCCCTCGATCATCTTCATCGACGAGATCGACACCATCGGCCGGGCCCGCGGCGGCGGTTCGGGGATGGGCGGTCACGACGAGCGCGAACAGACCCTGAACCAGATCCTCACCGAGATGGACGGCTTCTCCGGCTCGGAGGGCGTCATCGTCATCGCGGCCACCAACCGCGCCGACGTCCTGGACCCGGCCCTTACCCGCCCCGGCCGCTTCGACCGGGTGGTCGTGGTCTCGCCGCCCGACCGGGGCGGCCGCAAGGCGATCCTGGAGATCCACACCCGCCAGATCCCGCTCGCCCCCGGCGTGGACCTGGCCCAGGTCGCCCGTACGACCCCGGGCATGACCGGCGCCGAACTCGCCAACCTCGCCAACGAGGCCGCCCTCCTCGCCGTCAAGCGCAAGCAGGACCAGGTCACCCAGGCCGACCTCTCGGAAGCCCTGGAGAAGGTCCAACTGGGCGCCGAACGCCCGCTGGTGATGCCCGAGGAGGAGCGCCGGCGCACCGCGTACCACGAGAGCGGCCACGCCCTCCTCGGCATGCTCCAGCCCGGCGCCGACCCCGTCCGCAAGATCACCATCGTCCCGCGCGGCCGCGCCCTCGGCGTCACGCTCTCGACGCCGGACGCGGACAAGTACGCGTACACCGAGGAGTACCTGCGCGGCCGGATCATCGGCGCCCTCGGCGGCATGGCCGCGGAACAGGTCGTCTACGGGGTGATCACGACCGGCGCCGAGAACGACCTCGAACAGGTCACCAACCTCGCGCGCGGCATGGTCGCGCGGTGGGGGATGAGCGAACGGGTGGGCCGGCTCTCGGCCCTCCCGAACGACGCCCAGCAGGCGTACGGCCTCGCCGCCGCGCCCCGGACCCTCGACGTCATCGACGACGAGATGCGCCGCATCGTCGACGAGTGCTACGAGGAGGCCTGCCGCAAGCTGCGCGACCACCGGGGCCAACTCGACGACCTCGCCGCGGCGTTGCTGGAGAACGAGACGCTGGAGGAGACGGACGCCTACCGGATCGCGGGCGTCACACGCCTCTTCAAGGAAGAGCCGTAGTCGTCCTCAGGGCGTCCGCGCGATCAGGTACCGGAACACGTTCGGCATCCACACCGTCCTGTCCCGCCGCTGATACGGATGCAGGGCCTCCGCCAACTCCTTGTCCACCTGCGCCTGGTCGGTCGCGGTGATCGCCGCGTCGAAGAGCCCCGTCGACAGCAGCCCTCGTACGGCGCTCTCCATGTCGGCGTACCCGAACGGGCACGACACCCGTCCCGAGCCGTCCGGCCTCAGGCCCGCCCGCTGGGCGACCTCCTCCAGGTCGTCGCGAAGGGCGGGGCGCCAACTGCCCGCGCTGCGCAGTGGATCCGCCAGTCTGGTGGCCACCCGCAACACGGACGACGTGGCGCAGCGCTCCGGCGGACCCCAGCCGGCCAGCACCACGGGCGCCCCGCGCTCGGCGAGCGGAGTCGCCGCCCGCAACTGCCCGCCGAGTCCCTCCGAGTCGCCCGCCAGACACCCGATGGGCTCGAAAGCGGTCACCAGGGTGTACGCGGGCGTCTCCGCGTCGGCCGCGTCCCCGGGTGTGCCGTCGACGATCCGGGTGTCCCCACGCGTGCGTGCTCCCCAGGTCGCCGGGGACAGCCGCTCGCGCGCGAGGGCGAGTCGTTCGGGGGAGGAGTCGACACCGGTGACCGCCGCGCCCGAGGCGGCGGCCATCAGAAGGGCGAGGCCGCTGCCGCAGCCGAGGCCCAGCAGCCGGGTGCCGGGGCCCACTTCGACTCGCTCGTAGACGGCCTCGTAGAGCGGTACCAGCATCCGCTCCTGGATCTCGGACCAGTCACGCGCGCGTGCACACAGGTCCACGCGGGGTGTTTCGTCCGCATGGGGATGGTGCTGCCGCACGAGCGTAGGTGTCATCTAAAGCGCCCCAATCCGCCGAGAGTTGTCGCTGTGCCCGTTTCCCTTTGCCCCCGTGACGTTCGCGCGTACTTCCCCCGCATTGCCAGGTAACTCCGCACCGGCAGCCGCGTCCAGGGTTTGCCGGGTCCCGCTTGTGGCTGCGGTATGTCTGTGGCGAGATTTCACATCCCGGCAACTTGGACCCGTACCATCTCGCCATGGCTAAGGCACCCGTACTCACTCCCCGGGCGGACGATTTCCCGCGCTGGTATCAGGACCTGATCAGCAAGGCCGAACTGGCCGACAACGGTCCGGTGCGCGGCACCATGGTCATCCGACCGTACGGGTACGGGCTGTGGGAGCGGATGCAGGCCGAGATGGACGCCCGGATCAAGGAGACGGGTACGCAGAACGCGTACTTCCCGCTGCTGATCCCGCAGTCCTACTTCGCCCGGGAGGCCGACCACGTCGAGGGCTTCGCGCCCGAGCTGGCCGTGGTCACCCACGGCGGCGGCAAGGAGCTGGAGGAGCCCGCGGTCGTCCGCCCCACCTCCGAGATGATCATCAACGACTACTTCTCGAAGTGGGTCCAGAGCTACCGCGACCTGCCCCTGCTGATCAACCAGTGGGCGAACGTGGTCCGCTGGGAGCTGCGGCCCCGCCTGTTCCTGCGCACGACCGAGTTCCTCTGGCAGGAGGGCCACACGGCGCACGCGACCTTCGAGGACGCCCGCGACTTCGCCGCGCACATCCACCGCCAGGTCTACGAGGACTTCATGGTGAAGGTCCTCGCGATGGACGTCGTGGCCGGTCGCAAGACCGTCAAGGAGCGGTTCGCCGGCGCCATCAACACCCTCACGCTCGAGGGCATGATGGGCGACGGCAAGGCCCTCCAGATGGCCACCAGCCACGAGCTGGGCCAGACCTTCGCGAAGGCGTTCAACACCCAGTACCTGTCGAAGGAAGGCAAGCAGGAGCTCGTCTGGCAGACGTCCTGGGGCTCCACGACCCGCATGATCGGCGCCCTGGTGATGATGCACGGCGACGACAACGGCCTGCGCGTCCCGCCCAACCTCGCCCAGACCCAGGCCGTCGTCCTCGCCATCAAGGGCGACGAGGCGGTTCTGGCCAAGGTCCACGAGATCGGCGATCAGCTGAAGGCGGCGGGCGTACGGGTCCACGTCGACGACCGCACGGACGTCCCGTTCGGGCGTCGCGCCGTCGACTGGGAGCTCAAGGGCGTGCCCGTGCGCGTCGAGGTCGGCCCCCGTGACCTGGAGAACGGCACCGCGATGCTGGCCCGCCGGATCCCCGGGGGCAAGGAGCCGGTGGCGCTCGACTCCCTCGTAGGACTGCTGCCCAAGGTGTTCGCGGAGGACCAGGCGCTGCTGCTCGCGCAGTCGCGGGAGCGCCGGGAGTCCCGCACCTCCGACGTGGCGACGGTCGAGGAGGCCGTGGAGGTCGCCGGGGCCGGTGGCTGGGCGCGCATCCCGTGGGCGGATCTGGGCACGGAGGGCGAGGCCAGGCTGGCCGAGCACGCCGTGACCGTCCGGTGTCTGGTCGCCGAGGACGGGTCGGTGCCCGAGAGCGACGAGCAGCCCGGTAACGTCGCGGTCGTCGCGCGCGCTTACTAGGGCGGGCCCCTCCGTCGCGAGAGCGACCGAAACGCCCCTTGCGCATCCGCGGATCGCAGTCGCACCGACGTGTGGACATCGTCTACGCGTTGGTGCGTACGTCAGACTACGTACCGGCTTGGTACGAGCTGTGAGGCTTCTCCGCAGATCAGCGCACCCGCCCTCGTCCGGACGCATCAGCGGCAACTGACGGGTACGTGCAAATTATTTGGGATGGCCCGGAATAGGAACACAGGGGCACTCCGGCTCGTTGTCATTACGTGAGCACGACACAGACACCACCTGTTCTCGCCGCAGAGCTGGCAGAGGCGTGGGCCGACATTCAGCGGTACCACCCCGAACTGCCCGATCTGGCCGCGCCCGAGTCCCTGATCGGAGAGTCGTCGTCCGCCTGCGGGCACGAGCTCTCCTTCGAGCGACTGCTGCATGAGGCAGTCCATGGCATCGCCGCCGCGCGCGGCGTGCGCGACACGTCCCGTGCCGGCCGGTACCACAACCGGAGATTCCTCGCGATCGCCGAGGAACTGGGCCTGGACCACCAGGAGGAGCCGCACCCGAGCAGCGGTTTCTCGCTGGTCACGCTCAACCCCGAGGCCAAGCGCCGGTACCGCCCGACCATCGAGCGGCTCCAGCGTGCCCTCAAGGCCCACACCGCGGCCACGTCCTCGGACACCGGCCGCTCCTTCCGCGGCCCGGCCGCCCGCCACGGCTCCTCCGGGGGCGGCGTACGGGTCAAGGCCGTGTGCGACTGCGGCCGGAACGTGCGCGTGGTCCCGTCCGTCCTCGCCCAGGCGCCGATCGTCTGCGGGGGCTGCGGGAAGCCGTTCCGGATCCCGGAGGTCGTGGGCGCGGCGGCCGGCTGACGGGTGCGGCTGCTCGTGGCGGCCGCACTCGGGACGGCGTAGTGGCGTGCGCAGCCCGAGGGCACCCGGCTTGCCGGGTGTTCCTCAGGCATGCCCCCGCACTCCCGGGGGCGAAGGGACCCGCAGGGTGTGGCACAATGGCTAGCTGTACTCGACAGCCGCACAGGAACCCTCTCGCCTCCGGCTGACGCGTCCATCGGGCACTCGGGTACCGCAACCCCACGCGGCCGTCTCGCCGTGCCCAACCACGTCAAAACCAGGAGAACCCACTCCCGTGGCAGTCAAGATCAAGCTGAAGCGTCTGGGCAAGATCCGTTCGCCTCACTACCGCATCGTCGTCGCCGACTCCCGTACCCGCCGTGACGGCCGGGCCATCGAGGAGATCGGTCTGTACCACCCGGTGCAGAACCCCTCGCGCATCGAGGTCGACACGGACCGCGCGCAGTACTGGCTGGGTGTCGGCGCGCAGCCGACCGAGCCCGTGCTCGCCATCCTCAAGCTGACCGGCGACTGGCAGAAGTTCAAGGGCCTGCCGGCCCCGGCGCCGCTGCTCGTGGCCGAGCCGAAGGCCGCGCGCCCGGTGTTCGACGCCCTCGGTGGCGACGACGAGGGCAAGGGTGAGGCCATCACCCAGAAGAAGAAGGCCGACAAGAAGGACGAGGCCCCGGCCGAGTCCTCCTCGTCCGAGTCGACCGAGGCCTGAGCATGCTCGAGGAGGCTCTCGAGCACCTCGTGAAGGGCATCGTCGACAACCCTGACGATGTGCAGGTCGCCTCGCGCACCCTGCGCCGCGGGCGTGTGCTGGAGGTCCGGGTCCACCCGGACGACCTCGGCAAGGTGATCGGCCGCAACGGCCGCACCGCACGCGCTCTGCGTACCGTCGTGGGCGCCATCGGCGGTCGCGGTGTCCGCGTCGACCTCGTCGACGTGGATCACGTCCGCTGACGCACTGACGGGCGTGCACCACGTCCGTCGACGCCGAAACGCAGCACCGGCTCGGGCCGGGGAGGGCCAGTGGGCCGTCCCCGGCCCGTCGTCGTCATGACAGGAGATCCAGAGAAGTGCAGTTGGTAGTCGCCCGCATCGGTCGCGCCCATGGCATCAAGGGCGACGTCACCGTCGAGGTCCGCACCGACGAGCCGGAACTCAGGCTCGCCCCCGGCGCCGTCCTGGCCACCGACCCGGCCGCCACCGGCCCGCTCACCATCGAGACCGGCCGCGTCCACAGCGGCCGGCTCCTCCTGCGCTTCGAGGGTGTCAACGACCGCTCCGCGGCGGAGGCCCTGCGCAACACCCTCCTGATCGCCGAGATCGATCCCGAGGAGCTGCCGGAGGAGGAGGACGAGTACTACGACCACCAGCTGATGGACCTGGACGTGGTCACCCGGGACGGCATCGAGATCGGCCGCATCACCGAGATCTCGCACCTGCCTTCCCAGGATCTCTTCATCGTCGAGCGGCCCGACGGCAGCGAGGTGATGATCCCGTTCGTCGAGTCGATCGTGGTGGAGATCGACCTGGAGGAGCAGCGCGCGGTCATCGACCCGCCGCCCGGGTTGATCGACGGACGGGCCGAGGTGGCGTCCGCCCGGGACGAGGCCGCTTCCGGCGAGGGCGAGTCCTGATGCGGCTCGACGTCGTCACGATCTTCCCCGAGTACCTCGAACCGCTGAACGTCTCCCTCGTCGGCAAGGCACGCGCGCGTGGGCAGCTGAACGTCCATGTGCACGATCTGCGTGAGTGGACCTACGACCGCCACAACACCGTCGACGACACCCCCTACGGCGGTGGCCCCGGCATGGTCATGAAGACCGAGCCCTGGGGCGACGCGCTGGACTCGGTCCTGGCCGACGGCTACGAGAGCGACTCGCACGCCCCCGCGCTCATCGTCCCCACCCCCAGCGGCCGCCCCTTCACCCAGGAACTCGCCGTCGAGCTCTCCGAGCGCCCCTGGCTGATCTTCACGCCCGCGCGCTACGAGGGCATCGACCGCCGGGTGATCGACGAGTACGCGACCCGGATGCCGGTCTACGAGGTGTCCATCGGCGACTACGTGCTCGCCGGCGGCGAGGCCGCCGTACTGGTCGTCACGGAGGCCGTGGCCCGGCTGCTGCCCGGTGTCCTGGGCAACGCCGAGTCCCACCGGGACGACTCGTTCGCGCCCGGCGCGATGGCGAACCTCCTGGAGGGGCCCGTCTACACCAAGCCGCCCCTGTGGCGCGGCCGCGACATCCCGGACGTGCTGCTCAGCGGGCACCACGGGAAGATCGCCCGCTGGCGCCGCGACGAGGCGCTCAGGCGTACGGCCGCCCACCGGCCCGACCTCATCGAGCGCTGCGAGCCCAAGGCCTTCGACAAGAAGGACCGCGAGATGCTCTCCATCCTGGGCTGGGCCCCGGACCCGGAGGGCGAGGCCCACGGCCGATTTTGGCGCAGGCCCGAGGGCGTGGAAGAATAGGCCGCTGTTGTGCGTCGTCCGGCGTGCGCCCCTGCCACAGGGGGACACGACGCCCGCCCCGACCCGCGCAACCTCCTTCAGAGAACCTAGTACCGGTGATGACCTGTGGCATCAGCGAAGAAAGCAGATGAAATGTCCAACCTGCTCGACATCGTCGACGGCGCCTCGCTGCGCACCGACATCCCCGCCTTCCGCCCGGGCGACACGGTCAACGTGCACGTCCGCGTCATCGAGGGCAACCGCTCCCGTGTTCAGCAGTTCAAGGGCGTGGTGATCCGCCGCCAGGGTGCCGGCGTCCGCGAGACCTTCACGGTCCGCAAGGTCTCCTTCTCCGTCGGCGTCGAGCGCACCTTCCCGGTGCACACCCCGATCGTCGAGAAGATCGAGCTCGTCACCCGCGGTGACGTGCGTCGCGCGAAGCTGTACTACCTGCGCGAGCTCCGCGGCAAGGCCGCGAAGATCAAGGAGAAGCGCGACAACTGAGCGCCTTACGGGCGTCATATCGGGGCCGGATAACATCTGGCTCCGATGGACACCGAAGCACAGTCGACGGAGCGCGACCGCTCCTCCAGCCCTTCCGACTCCCCGGGGACATCCGGGGAGATCTCGGACACAGAGGGTTCGGAGGGCCGGTCGCGCTTCGCGTTGGTGGCGTGGATCACCGACTGGCTGCCCGGTGGGTTCATCACCCTGACCGCACTGGTCTGCCTGGTGTTTTTGCTGCTCCTCAACTCTTTCGTGGTCCGTCCCTTCCAGATTCCCAGCGGATCCATGGAAAACGGATTGAGGATCGGCGACCGCGTTCTCGTAAATAAGTTGGCGTACCGTTTTGGTGCCGATCCGCGGCGCGGTGACGTCGTCGTGTTCGACGGAACCGGGTACTTCGGGAGCGGTGACTACATCAAACGGGTAGTGGGTGTGGGGGGAGACCACGTGGTCTGCTGCGACAAGGAGGGGAGGCTCCAGGTGAACGGCCGGTCGGTCGACGAGTCGACGTTCCTGTTCCCCGGCGACGGTCCGTCCACGGTTCCCTTCGACGTCCGCGTGCCCGCCGGCACCCTCTTCGTCCTCGGCGACCACCGCAGCGACTCCAGCGACTCCCGCGACCATCTGGGCTCGCCCGGCGGCGGCATGATCCCCGTGGCCGACGTCGTCGGACGCGCCGACTGGATCGTCTGGCCCACCGCCCACTGGACCCGTCTGCACCGCCCGAGCGCTTATGCGCGCGTGCCCGCCGCGGAGGCGACCGCGTCTGAGAAGGGGGACGGTGCGCATGGGTAACCGCGGCAGACCACGGGGCTCGGTGCCCAGCAACCCCTTCGGCACCGAGAACCTGCTTCCCACCGGCTCCCGGCGCACCAGCGCCCCCGCGGGCGACGGCCGTTCCCGTGCCGACCGGCGCAAGCTGCAGCGCAAGGTCAAGCGCCGCCGACGGCGCAGCGCGGTCAAGGAGATACCTCTCCTCGTCGGCGTCGCCGTCCTCATAGCCCTGGTCCTGAAGACCTTCCTCGTGCAGGCGTTCGTGATCCCGTCCGGCTCCATGGAGCAGACGATCCGGATCGGCGACCGTGTCCTGGTGGACAAGTTCACCCCGTGGTTCGGCTCCGAGCCCAAGCGCGGGGACGTCGTCGTCTTCAAGGACCCCGGCGGCTGGCTCGACGACGAGCAGACCACCACCAAGAAGAGCGACCCCATCGTCATCAAGCAGGTCAAGGAAGGGCTCACCTTCATCGGCCTGTTGCCGTCCGACAACGAGAAGGACCTCATCAAGCGGGTCGTCGGCGTCGGCGGCGACAACGTCAAGTGCTGTGACACGCAAGGCCGGATCACCGTCAACGGCGTTCCCCTGAGCGAGAGCGACTACCTGTACCCCGGAAACGCCCCCTCCATCCAGCAGTTCGACATCACCGTCCCCAAGGGGCGACTGTGGGTGATGGGCGACCACCGCGCCAACTCCGCCGATTCCCGGGCACATCAGGACACCGACTACGGCGGAACCGTGTCCCTGGACTCAGTGGTGGGCCGTGCCAAGGTCATCGCCTGGCCCATGGGGCACTGGACCAGCCTCAACGAACCTAAAACTTTCGCCTCCGTTTCCAACTCGGCGCCGGGGACGACCGCCGCTCCCCAGCTGTCGCATAGGGTTGCCTCCGACGATCCGAACGGAACGATCCAACTCCCGACCCCTGCGGAACTCCCGCTCGTTATGGGAGTGGTGGGCCTGCGCCGCGCATGGGGCAGGCGGCGGCACAGAGTAAGGAGTTGGCGTGGGGGATGTGGCGGTTGGCGCACGGTCCGGACACGACGGCGAGGAGCACCGCGGACGCCCCGTGGATGCAGCTGTCCCGGCCGCGGACAGCGCCGTGACCCCCGGGAGTGACTCCGGGGCGACCAGTGACGCCCCGGCGTCCGATGAGCGGACCCGGGCCGATGACCAGGGTCCGGGCGATCCGACGTCGAGGCGGGGTCCTGGTGAACCGACGCCGGGACCGAAGAAACCCCGCTCCTTCTGGAAGGAGCTGCCGATCCTGATCGGCATCGCGCTCGTGCTCGCGCTGCTGATCAAGACCTTCCTGGTGCAGGCGTTCTCGATCCCCTCGGACTCGATGCAGAACACCCTCCAGCAGGGCGACCGCGTCCTCGTCGACAAGCTCACCCCGTGGTTCGGGTCGGAGCCCGAGCGCGGCGAGGTCGTCGTCTTCCACGACCCGGACAACTGGCTGGCGGGCGAGCCCACGGCCGACCCGAACGCGCTGCAGAAGGTCCTCAGCTGGATCGGCCTGATGCCGTCCGCCGAGGAGAAGGACCTCATCAAGCGCGTGATCGGCGTCGGCGGCGACACTGTCTCCTGCAAGGGCACGGGCCCGGTGAAGGTCAACGGCAAGGCGCTGAACGACACTTCGTTCGTCTACGCCGGCAACACGCCGTGCAGTGTGGACGATCAGGGCGGCCAGTTCACGGTGAAGATCCCCAAGGGCTACCTCTGGGTGATGGGCGACCACCGTCAGAACTCCCGTGACTCCCGCTACAACCAGGACGACGCGCACCACGGCATGGTCCCGGTCAAGGACGTCGTCGGCCGCGCCATCGTCATCGCCTGGCCGATCAACCGCTGGGACACCCTCCCGGTCCCGGACACCTTCGACCAGCCGGGCCTGAACGACCAGTCCTCGGCCTCCGGCGCCCTGACGAACGCGCCCGACGCGATCGCCGTCGCCGGGCTGGTGCCGGTGGCCCTGTGGCGCCGGCGGCGGATCGCACCCGCCGAGACTCGCTGAGGTGACCCGCTGGGGTGACCGGGTGGGGCGACCCGCCTGAGGTGACTCGCTGAGGTGACTCGCTGAGGTGACTCGCTGGGGGCGCTCGTACCGCCCCCTTCGTGAAGCCATCGTGGAGCTGTGACCCCGGTCCCCTGGAGGGGCTGACCGGGTCAGGTACCGCCGGGTAGGGTGCGGATCCATGGGTGGCGAGAGCATGACGCGTACGGCCCCGCACAGCGGCGGCACAGGCACGGGCCCGGTGGGCAGCCGGACCGGACAGCGACTGTCCGGACTGGCGGTCGCACTGGGCATTGTGCTGTTCCTGGGAGGGTTCGCCTGGGGAGCGGTGGTCTACCGGCCCTACACCGTGCCCACCAGCTCGATGACGCCGACGATCGACGCCGGTGACCGGGTGCTGGCACAGCGCGTCGACGGCGGCGAGATACGCCGGGGCGACGTCGTCGTCTTCAACGACAAGAGCTGGGTGACGGGCTCGGCGGTCGTCAAGCGCGTGGTCGCGGTCGGCGGCGACAAGGTCTCCTGCTGCACGGACGGCAAGCTGACGGTCAACGGCAAGGAGATCGACGAGCCGTATCTGCCCAAGGGCAGCCTCGCCGAGATCACGGACTTCCCGTCGGTCACCGTCCCCGAGGGCCGGCTGTTCCTGCTCGGCGACGAGCGCCAGGGCTCCCTGGACTCCACCGCCCACCTCACGGACACCGCGAACGGCACGGTCGCGCGCTCCGCCGTGACGGCCCGCGTCGACGCGGTCGTCTGGCCCATGAACGGCATGCTGAAGAAGCCGACCGGATTCGAGCAACTGGGCGCCCTGTCCACGCCGGGCCCGCTGCGTCTGATCGTCGTACTGATCGTCGTCGGCGCGGTGCTCGTCCTCGGCGGCGGCGCGTACGGCCCGATCGCCAAGCGGCTGGGCGGCCGCCGCGCCCGGACCCGGACGGAGCCCGTGGGTGCCCCCTGAGGCCACGGACACCTACGAGGGCGGATTGCGCAAGGTCGCCCGGGTCGTGCTCCTGGACCCCGACGACCGCATCCTGCTCCTGCACGGCCACGAACCGGACGACCCCTCCGACGACTGGTGGTTCACCCCGGGCGGCGGTGTCGAGGGCGAGGAGACCCGCGAGCAGGCCGCCGTGCGGGAACTCGCCGAGGAGACCGGCATCACCGAGGTCGAACTGGGCCCGGTGCTGTGGCGGCGGATGTGCTCCTTTCCGTTCGCCGGTCGTCGCTGGGACCAGGACGAGTGGTACTACCTGGCCCGTACGACACAGACGGCGACGCAGGCCCTGGGGCTGACCGAGCTGGAGCGGCGCAGCGTCGCCGGAGCGCGTTGGTGGACCTGTCAGGAACTGACCCGGGCACATGAGACGGTGTATCCGACCAGACTCGCCGAGCTGCTGCGCAGGCTGCTCGACGAAGGTCCCCCGCCCGGCCCGGTGACCCTTGACCCAGAAATCGTCTAGGGGCATACGGGACTGGCGCACAATGGTGGGATCGCACGGCTGAAGGGGAACATGCCATGAGCGCCGAGGACCTCGAGAAGTACGAGACCGAGATGGAGCTGAAGCTCTACCGGGAGTACCGCGATGTCGTCGGTCTGTTCAAATACGTGATCGAGACCGAGCGCCGTTTCTACCTGACCAACGACTACGAGATGCAGGTGCACTCGGTCCAGGGTGAGGTGTTCTTCGAGGTGTCGATGGCGGACGCGTGGGTCTGGGACATGTACCGCCCGGCCCGCTTCGTGAAGCAGGTCCGCGTCCTCACGTTCAAGGACGTGAATATCGAGGAGCTGAACAAGAGCGATCTGGAGCTGCCGGGCGGGTGAGATTCCCTCGTGTGGGTGGCGGGGTTTTCCACAACCGGTGAGTAGCGCACCAAGATCAACTTGATCCACCCCGGTGCGTGAGCGTTGGCGCCGGAGGTGGTGCCGACATGAACGCACGAAGCGCACTCGGCAAGTACGGAGAAGACCTCGCCGCACGGCGACTGAGCGAGTCCGGCCTGACCGTCCTGGAGCGCAACTGGCGCTGCGGACGGACGGGCGAGATCGACATCGTGGCCCGGGACGGGGATGTCCTGGTGGTCTGCGAGGTGAAGACCCGCAGGGCGGGCCCCTTCGAACATCCCATGGCCGCGGTCACGCCGACCAAGGCGGACCGGCTGCGCACCCTGGCGGAGCGCTGGGCCCAGGAACACGGGGGCGCACCGCCGGGAGGCGTCCGCATCGACCTGGTCGGCGTCCTGCTCCCCGACCGCGGCGCACCCGTGGTCGAGCACGCGCGGGGGGTGGCCTGAGATGGCGTTCGCACGCACGTGCTCGGTGGCCCTGGTGGGCGTCGAGGGAGTGGTCGTCGAGGTCCAGGCCGACCTCGAACCGGGGGTCGCGGCGTTCACGCTGGTCGGCCTGCCGGACAAGAGCCTGACGGAGAGCCGGGACCGGGTACGGGCGGCGGTGGTGAACTCCGGGGGCGAGTGGCCGCAGAAGAAACTTACGGTCGGACTCAGCCCGGCGTCGGTGCCCAAGGCGGGCAGCGGGTTCGACCTCGCTGTCGCGTGCGCGGTGCTCGGCGCCAGTGAGCGGATCGATCCGCGGGTGCTCGCCGACATCGTGATGATCGGAGAGCTGGGCCTGGACGGGCGGGTACGGCCCGTCCGGGGCATCCTGCCCGCGGTGCTGGCTGCGGCGGACGCCGGCTACGAGCAGGTGGTGGTGCCGGAGTGCGCCGCCGCCGAGGCCACGCTGGTGCCCGGGGTCTCGGTGCTGGGTGTCCGCAGCCTGCGCCAGCTCATCGCGGTACTGACGGACGAGCCGGTGCCCGAGGAGGCGCCCGACGAACTGGGCCGCCCCGATCCGCTCCTCGCGGGGCTGCGCGTACCGGGCACCGGAGCGGCCACGGGCATGCACAGCATGGGCGCCGCGCAACACGACCACGGCCATGACCTGGCCGACGTCGTGGGCCAGATGTCGGCGCGCACCGCCGTGGAGGTGTCGGCGGCGGGCGGCCACCATCTTTTCCTCGAAGGGCCGCCGGGCGCGGGCAAGACGATGCTGGCGGAACGCCTGCCGGCCGTACTGCCCCCGCTGGGCAGGGAGGAGTCCCTGGAGGTCACGGCGGTGCACTCGGTGGCAGGGCTGCTGCCCCCGGGCAAGCCTCTCGTCGACACGGCCCCCTACTGCGCCCCGCACCACTCGGCCACGATGCAGTCGCTGGTGGGCGGGGGCCCGGGCATCCCACGTCCTGGCGCGGTCTCGCTGGCTCACCGAGGCGTCCTCTTTCTCGACGAAGCGCCGGAATTCCACAGCCAGACCCTGGACGCCCTGCGGCAACCGCTGGAGGCGGGGCATGTGGTGATCGCGCGCAGCGCCGGGGTGGTGCGGTTCCCGGCCCGCTTCCTGATGGTGCTCGCGGCCAACCCATGCCCCTGCGGACGCTTCTCGCAGCTCAACTCCCTCTGCGACTGCCCGCCCTCGGCGATCCGCCGCTACCAGGCCCGGCTGTCCGGGCCCCTGCTCGACCGGGTCGACCTGCGGGTCGAGGTCGACCCGGTGACCCGCGCCCAACTGACCGCGCCGGGCGCCCGGGGCGAGTCCACCGCGACGGTCGCCGACCGGGTCAGGGCGGCGCGGGAGCGCGCGACGGAACGCTTCACGGGCACCCCGTGGCGCAGCAACAGCGAGGTGCCCGGACGCGAACTCCGCAGCCGCTGGCACGCGACGCCGGGAGCCATGGACGACGCCGAGCGCAGCCTGGAGCGGGGAGTGCTCACCGCTCGCGGTATCGACCGGGTGCTACGGGTGGCCTGGACCGTGGCGGACCTGGTCGGCCACGACCGACCCGACGCGACGGATGTGGCCCTGGCACTACAACTCCGCACGGGAGTGCCACGAGGGGTGCCGATGGCTATCGGGGCGCTGGCGTGAGGATGGGAGAGGAAGCGGGGGCTGGGCCGGCAGGTGGTGTCCCTGGGGTCGAGTCGGCGGTCGGCGGCCTTCAAGTCGAGCCGATGGGTGGTGGTTCCGAGGCCGGGTCGGCAGACGGGTGCCCCGAGGCCCAGCCCCCGGACGGCAGTCCCTCGCCTGAGTTGCTTGCCCTCGTTCACCTCACCCGGGTCATCGAGCCGGGGGACGAGACCTGTGGGCGGTGGGTTCGGGAGTTGGGGGCCGAGGAGGTGGTGGAGCGGTTGCGTGGGCGTGGGGCGCAGCTTGCCGGGGTGACCCATAAGCGGTGGGCCGGGTTGATGGCGCGGGCCGAGCGGGGCGAGCCCGAACGGGATCTTGCCGTGGCGCGGGCCGCCGGGATGCGGTTCGTGCGGCCCGGGGACGCCGAGTGGCCCGCGCAGCTCGACGACCTTGGGGACGGGCGTCCGCTCGGGCTGTGGGTGCGCGGTCCTGCGAGCCTGCGGATGTGGGCGCTCAGATCCGTCGCCGTCGTGGGCGCGCGGGCCTGCACCGAGTACGGGGCCCACATGGCCGCCACCCTCGCCGCCGGCCTTGCCGAGCGCGGCTGGGTGGTCGTGTCCGGCGGTGCCTACGGGGTCGACGCCGCCGCACACCGGGGCGCGCTCGGCGCCGGTGGTGCCACTGTCGCGGTGCTGGCCTGCGGGGTGGACCGGCCCTATCCGCGCGGACACACCGAGTTGATCGGCAGGATCGCGGAACAGGGTCTTGTCGTGGGCGAGTTGGGGCCCGGAGAGCATCCGACGGCGAGCAGATTCATCGTCCGCAACCGCGTGATCGCCGCGTTGACCCGGGGCACGGTGGTCGTCGAGGCCGCATACCGCAGCGGTTCGCTGGTCACCGCACGGGCCGCGCGGCGTTTGGGGCGCCACACGATAGGGGTGCCGGGGCCCGCGACCAGCGCGCTCTCGGCCGGTGTGCACGAACTGCTGCGCGCCGACGCCGTGCTGGTCACCGACGCCGCGGAAGTCGTCGAACTCGTCGGCGACATGGGGGAGCTGGCCCCGGAGCGGCGCGGCCCGGTGCTGCCGAGGGATCTGCTGGACCCGGCGGCCCGGCACGTCCTCGCCGCGCTGCCCGCCCGCGGCGCGGCGCCGGCCGACGGGATCGCCCGCGATGCGCGGACCACGAGGGACGACGCGATCGCGAGACTGTACGAACTCCGATCGCTCGGTTACGTCGAACGACACGGCGACGGCTGGAAGTTGACACGCCAGGCGATGTCGTCCGTCGGAGCGGATCGGGGCCGATGCTGACCGAGCGTGTTCGGCCGTCCGGGGGAGGCCGGACACCTTTGGAAATCCGGGCAGTTGGCGCTCCGTGATGATCACTTAGAGCGACTGTCGTGATGCGGTGAGTCGTCGACGGGATGCCTTCGGGCGCACCCCGGCCACTCGTCCTCGCTCACCGCGACACTCCAGTCACGCTACGCTCACCTGAATTCCGACGCAGACAGGCAACTCGACATCAGACCGACAGCTCACCCACGCAGCCCCGATTCACGGCAGAACGGCACAAGGCGACGAATGCCCCAGCACACTTCCGGGTCCGACCGGGCGGCGATCCCGCCAGCCGCCCGCGACGGTGGCAGCGTGCGACCGCCCGCTCCCTCGACGCTCGACGAGCTGTGGCGGTCGTACAAGTCAACGGGGGACGAGCGGCTGCGGGAGCAGCTGATCCTGCACTACTCGCCCTTGGTGAAGTACGTGGCGGGACGGGTCAGCGTCGGGCTGCCGCCCAACGTGGAGCAGGCCGACTTCGTCTCCTCGGGGGTGTTCGGGCTCATCGACGCGATCGAGAAGTTCGACGTCGACCGGGAGATCAAGTTCGAGACGTACGCGATCACGCGGATCCGGGGCGCGATGATCGACGAACTCCGGGCGCTGGACTGGATCCCGCGGTCCGTGCGGCAGAAGGCGCGGAACGTGGAGCGCGCGTACGCGACCCTGGAGGCGCGGCTGCGGCGGACCCCGTCGGAGGGGGAGGTCGCCTCCGAGCTGGGCATCCAGGTGGACGAACTCCACGCCGTGTTCAGCCAGTTGTCGCTGGCGAACGTGGTGGCGCTGGAGGAGCTGCTGCACGTCGGCGGTGAGGGCGGCGACCGGCTCAGCCTGATGGACACGCTGGAGGACACCACCGCGGACAACCCCGTGGAGGTGGCCGAGGACCGGGAGCTGAGACGGTTCCTGGCGCGGGCGATCAACACCCTGCCCGACCGCGAGAAGACCGTCGTCACGCTCTACTACTACGAGGGCCTCACCCTCGCCGAGATCGGGAACGTGCTCGGCGTCACCGAGAGCCGGGTCAGCCAGATCCACACCAAGTCGGTGCTGCAGCTGCGCGCGAAGCTGGCGAGTTTCGGCCGCTGAGCGGTGGGGTGCCGCCCGCTGGAGCGAGCGCGAGTGACGTCCGTCGGAAGGCGCGCGAGTGAGGTCCGTCCCGGCGGAGAGACTCCCGCCCGGGGAGGCGCGTCCGTAGAGTGGTTGACGTGCCAAGGATTCGAGCGGCCTCCGTGGCCGAGCACCGGTCGATGCAGCGAGCCGCCCTGCTGGACGCGGCGCGGTCCCTGTTGTCCGAGGGCGGGACGGAGGCGCTGACCTTCCCCGCACTCGCCGAGCGGACGGGGCTCGCGCGCTCGTCCGTGTACGAGTACTTCCGGTCGCGGGCCGCCGTGGTCGAGGAGCTGTGCGAGGTCGACTTCCCGGTCTGGGCCGCCGAGGTCGAGGCCGCCATGGAGCGCGCGGACTCACCCGAGGGCAAGGTCGAGGCGTACGTCCGCCGGCAGCTGGCCCTCGTCGGGGACCGACGCCACCGGGCCGTCGTGGCCATCTCCGCGAGCGAACTGGACGCGGGCGCCCGGGAGAAGATCCGTGCCGCGCACGGCGGCCTCGTCGCGATGATCGTCGAGGCACTGGCCGAACTGGGCCACGCCCAGCCCCGCCTCGCGGCGATGATGCTCCAGGGCGTCGTGGACGCGGCCGTCCGTCGCATCGAACTCGGCGCCGCCGAGGAGCCCTCGGTGATCACGGACGCGGCCGTCGGCATGGCCCTTCGGGGTGTGCGGGGCTGACCGGCCTTCCTGCCGACCAGGGGTGGCGTCACCCCGCGTACGAAACCGACTCCGGCGGCAGTGGTACGCCCAGGACCGGCAGCAGGCGGGACGGGCCCGTGCGCAGGAGCCATGGTGGGAGCAGGGTGAGCGGGTCCAGGTAGGCGTCCCCTCGGAGCAGGCCCCAGTGCACGCAGGTGAGAGGGCAGTGTGTGGTCGTCGGTTCCACCGTGCCCACCGTCTCGCCCGCCGCCACCTCGTCGCCCTTCTTCACCGACGCCCTTACCGGCTCGTACGTCGTCCGCAGATCCGTGCCGGTCAGTTCCACGGAGATCACGCCCCGTCCGGCCACCCGGCCCGCGAAGGAGACGTGTCCGGCGGCGACCGCGCGGACCGGGGTGCCCGGGGCCGCGGCCAGGTCCACGCCCCGGTGGCCGGGGCCGTACACCGTCGCCGGTGGCTGCCAGCCTCGTAGGACAGAGGGGCGGGTGCCCACCGGCCAGGCGCGGGCGATCGCCGGGGCCCGTTCGCCCGGGTCGGGTGGGGGCGGTGGTGGGGTGTCCGCTCGGGCCCAGGGGGCCAGGGCGGTCGACGCCGAGATCAGCAGAACCGCTCCCAGCAGGCCCGCGTAGCGCTTCCACAGCCGTACATGCCGTACAAATCGGTTGCCTCGCATGCGAGAACGGTCCCGTGATCCGGCGATCATGGCCGGGATCTGTGGACTACTCACCGGTTGTGGACAGCGGCGTCACCCGGTACCTCCAGGGTCCCGTACACTTCTTCTGGCGATCCGGGTCACCGGGTCGACTTCGCACGCCCCGACACGCGGCCGGCAACGGTCCCTGTCAGCGCCCCTCGGTCCCTCGTGGCACGGCGCATGTGGGCGTCAGGCGCGGAAGCCGTCCGGCATCCGCGGCACAACCGAGAACACCAAGGAGTACGGCCATGGCCGTCGTCACGATGCGGGAGCTGCTGGAAAGCGGCGTCCACTTCGGTCACCAGACCCGTCGTTGGAACCCGAAGATGAAGCGCTTCATCTTCACGGAGCGCAACGGCATCTACATCATCGACCTGCTCCAGTCGCTGTCGTACATCGACCGCGCCTACGAGTTCGTCAAGGAGACCGTCGCCCACGGCGGCACGGTCATGTTCGTCGGCACGAAGAAGCAGGCGCAGGAGGCGATCGCCGAGCAGGCGACCCGCGTCGGCATGCCCTACGTCAACCAGCGCTGGCTGGGCGGCATGCTCACCAACTTCTCCACCGTCTACAAGCGTCTGCAGCGCCTCAAGGAGCTCGAGCAGATCGACTTCGAGGACGTCGCCGCGTCCGGTCTCACCAAGAAGGAGCTTCTCGTGCTCTCGCGCGAGAAGGCCAAGCTGGAGAAGACCCTCGGTGGTATCCGCGAGATGTCCAAGGTTCCCAGCGCCGTCTGGATCGTGGACACCAAGAAGGAGCACATCGCGGTCGGTGAGGCCCGGAAGCTCAACATCCCGGTCGTCGCCATCCTCGACACCAACTGCGACCCCGACGAGGTCGACTACAAGATCCCGGGCAACGACGACGCGATCCGCTCCGTCACCCTGCTCACCCGTGTGATCGCGGACGCGGTCGCCGAGGGCCTCATCTCCCGCTCCGGTGTCGCCACCGAGGGCAAGGGCGACAAGGCCGCGGGCGAGCCGCTGGCCGCGTGGGAGCGCGACCTGCTCGAGGGTGAGAAGAAGGCGGACGAGGCCGAGGTGCAGACCTCTGCCGAGACCGAGAAGGTCGCCGACGCCGAGCGGGCCGAGGCTCCGGCTGCCGCCGAGGCCGCTGTCGAGGCCCCCGAGGCGCCGGCCGCCGAAGCCGCTGAGGCCCCCGCGGCCGAGGCCCCGGCTGCCGAGGCTCCGGCCGCGGACGCCGAGCAGGCCTGACCCGCCAGGGTTGATGGACGGCGGGGGACGAGGTCATTCGTGACGCCCCCGCCGTTCACCCATAGGTTCGCGATCTACATCTGCGTGTAGATCGTGGATCGGGCAGATCTTCCGACTTCGAGAAAGACTTAACGACTCATGGCGAACTACACCGCCGCCGACGTCAAGAAGCTTCGTGAGCTCACCGGCGCCGGCATGATGGACTGCAAGAAGGCCCTGGACGAGGCCGACGGCAACGTCGAGAAGGCCGTCGAGGCGCTCCGTATCAAGGGCCAGAAGGGCGTCGCCAAGCGCGAGGGCCGCTCCGCCGAGAACGGCGCCGTGGTCTCCGTCATCGCCGACGACAACTCCTCCGGCGTGCTGGTCGAGCTGAAGTGCGAGACGGACTTCGTCGCCAAGAGCGAGAAGTTCCAGGTCGTCGCCAACCAGATCGCCGAGCACGTCGCCAAGACCGCGCCGGCCGACCTGGCCGGCCTGCTCGCCTCCGAGATCGAGGCCGGCAAGACCGTCCAGGCGTTCGTGGACGAGGCCAACGCCAACCTCGGCGAGAAGATCGTCCTGGACCGCTTCGCGGCGTTCGCCGACGGCTTCGTGACCGCGTACATGCACCGCACGATGCCCGACCTGCCCCCGCAGATCGGTGTCCTCGTCGAGCTCGACAAGCCCAACGCCGAGGTCGCCCGGGGCGTCGCCCAGCACATCGCCGCCTTCGCGCCGAAGTACCTCTCCAAGGAGGACGTGCCGGCGGAGGTCGTCGAGTCCGAGCGCCGCGTCGCCGAGGAGACCACCCGCGCCGAGGGCAAGCCCGAGGCCGCGATCTCGAAGATCGTCGAGGGTCGCGTCAACGGCTTCTTCAAGGACGCGACGCTGCTCGGTCAGCCCTACGCGCTCGACCCCAAGAAGTCCGTCCAGAAGGTCCTGGACGAGGCCGGTGTCACCCTGAAGCGCTTCACGCGCATCAAGGTCGGCATCTGAGTCCGTGCCGCGATCGGCGCCCGGCCCCGATAGGGTCGGACGCAGTCGTCCGGTACGCCGTCACGCACGCGCGTGACGGACGACAGCAGATCTGACGAGGAGGCCATTGCCGAGCATGGGATGCGATCGACACCCCACCGGCAGTGGCCTTCTTTGTATGCGCACGACGTGAAAGAGGCGGGATCTCCCATGACCACCAAGCCCCAGAAGAGCGACGACGGCAAAGTACGCGGCCGGTTCATGTTGAAGCTGTCCGGAGAAGCCTTCTCCGGCGGCGGGGGCCTGGGCGTCGACCCCGACGTCGTGCACAAGATCGCGCGCGAGATCGCGGCCGTCGTGCGGGACGGCGCCCAGGTCGCCGTCGTCATCGGCGGCGGCAACTTCTTCCGCGGCGCCGAACTCCAGCAGCGCGGCATGGACCGGGCCCGCTCGGACTACATGGGCATGCTCGGCACGGTGATGAACTGCCTCGCCCTCCAGGACTTCCTGGAGAAGGAGGGCATCGACAGCCGGGTGCAGACCGCCATCACCATGGGCCAGGTCGCCGAGCCGTACATCCCGCTGCGCGCCGTGCGCCACCTGGAGAAGGGCCGCGTGGTCATCTTCGGTGCCGGTATGGGCATGCCGTACTTCTCCACCGACACCACCGCGGCCCAGCGCGCCCTGGAGATCGACGCCGAGGCGCTGCTGATGGGCAAGAACGGCGTGGACGGGGTCTACGACTCCGACCCGAAGGCCAACCCCGAGGCCGTCCGGTTCGACTCCCTCAGCTACGGCGAGGTCATCACCCGCGACCTCAAGGTCGCCGACATGACCGCCATCACGCTGTGCCGCGACAACAAGCTTCCGATCCTGGTCTTCGAGCTTCTGGCCGAGGGCAATATCGCCCGCGCCGTCAAGGGTGAGAAGATCGGCACCCTGGTGGGTGAACAGGGCGGCCGGGACTGACGGGCAACACCACCCACGGACCCTGACCGGGGGATGGACAATGTCCTGCCGGTCGGGAACCGTGCAGAAAGAAGACGCGACGCAGCCGGCCGCCGCCCCATCAAGGAACCGCAGCCGGGCCTCACTCAAGACACGCAGGAGCAAGTGGTGATCGAAGAGACCCTCCTCGAGGCCGAGGAGAAGATGGAGAAGGCCGTCGTGGTCGCCAAGGAGGACTTCGCCGCGATCCGTACCGGTCGAGCGCACCCGGCGATGTTCAACAAGATCGTGGCCGACTACTACGGTGCGCCGACGCCGATCAACCAGCTGGCTTCGTTCTCCGTGCCGGAGCCGCGCATGGCCGTGGTGACCCCGTTCGACAAGACCGCCATGCGCAACATCGAGCAGGCGATCCGCGACTCGGACCTGGGCGTCAACCCGAGCAACGACGGCAATATCATCCGGGTGGTGTTCCCCGAGCTGACCGAGGAGCGCCGCAAGGACTACATCAAGGTCGCCCGGACCAAGGCCGAGGACTCCAAGATCTCGATCCGCTCGGTCCGCCGCAAGGCCAAGGACACCATCGACAAGCTGATCAAGGACGGCGAGATCGGTGAGGACGAGGGCCGCCGTGCGGAGAAGGAGCTCGACGACACCACGCACAAGTACGTCGCCCAGGTGGACGAGCTCCTGAAGCACAAGGAAGCGGAGCTGCTCGAGGTCTGATGAACGACTCTTCCTGGGGGGCGCCGCCACAGACCGGGTACTGGGGGCCGTCCGACCAGGGGCCTGTCCAGGGGGCTGCCCCGGCGGGTCCCGCCTACGATGCGCCTGAGGCGCAGCAGACTCGCCCCATGCCCATCGTGCCCGACGGACCCGCGTACGGCGGAGACCAGGATGACGACCGGGGGGCCGCTCGCACGGGCGGTCCCTTGTTCCGCGACGAATCGCCGCAGGCGCAGCCCTACGCCGCGCCGCAGAATCCGGAGCCCATGTCCGACGCCCCGCAGCCGGCGCCCCGCCCGCAGAAGAAGAGCGCGGGACGCGACCTGGGTGCGGCCATAGGGGTCGGCGTCGGGCTCGGTGTCGTGATCGTCGCGTCCCTGTTCGTCGTCAAGGCCGCCTTCGTCGGGGTGATAGCGGTCGCCGTCGTCGTCGGCCTCTGGGAGCTGACCAGTCGGCTCCAGGAGCGCAAGGGCATCAAGGCACCCTTGGTCCCGCTGGCGCTCGGCGGCGCGGCGATGGTCGTCGCCGGGTACGTCCGGGGCGCCGAGGGCGCCTGGGTCGCCATGGCGCTCACGGCGCTCGCCGTCCTCGTATGGCGGATGACGGAACCGCCGGAGGGCTACCTCAAGGACGTCACGGCGGGCGTCTTCGCCGCCTTCTACGTGCCGTTCCTGGCCACGTTCGTCGCGATGATGCTGATGGCCGACGACGGGGCCTGGCGGGTCCTGACGTTCCTGTTGCTGACCGTGGTGAGCGACACGGGCGCGTACGCCGTCGGCTGGCGCTTCGGCCGGCACAAGCTCGCGCCGCGCATCAGTCCCGGCAAGACCCGCGAGGGGCTGTTCGGCGCGGTGAGCTTCGCCATGGTGGCGGGCGCGCTGCTCATGCAGTTCCTGATCGACGACGGCACCTGGTGGCAGGGTCTGCTGCTGGGTCTCGCGGTCGCGGCCAGCGCCACGCTGGGCGACCTCGGCGAGTCGATGATCAAGCGGGACCTCGGCATCAAGGACATGGGCACGCTGCTGCCCGGCCACGGCGGCATCATGGACCGCCTGGACTCCCTCCTGCCGACGGCTCCGGTGGTGTGGCTGCTGCTGGTGCTGTTCGTGGGGTCCGGCTGACCGGACGAAGCGCTGGAGCCCCTGCCCTGCTTGTCGGGCGGGGGCTCCAGCGCGTCCCAGGAGCAGACGTACGTCGTTCTATGAGCAGACGTTCTTGAACTTGTCGGCCGCCTTGTCGATCGCGTCGGAGTCGGGGTGCTCGCCGTCGAGAACGGCCTTGTTGTAGTCGGCGATCGCCTTGTTCAGGTCCCGCACGGCCTTCCCGACCTTGCTGTCATCGGTCCTGACCTCGATCTCGTCGAGCTTCTCGGAGTCGGGCGCCTCATGGATCGCCCTGAGGCTGTCGACGAAGTCGTCGTAGCCGCGCGCACAGTCCAGCGAGTCGTCGATGGAGTCGGGGTCGTCGGGGTCGCACCCGGTGGCGAGCCCGGCGGTCAGGGCGACGGCTGCCACGGCGGTGGCGATGGTGGTGAAACGGCGTCGGCGTCGGAGGTCGGCGGCCATGACGGTCCCCTCGTGGATGGCGTGGGTGCTGCTCTGTGGGGTCCACGATTCCGGGGCGAGGGGTGCCGGGACGATGGCGTACGTACCCGTATCCACAGTGGAGTGGGCTACACCGGGGGATCTGCGACACTGGACGGGTTATGCCTGCACCCGGAGAACTCACTTTCGTAGCCCCGCGCGGAGCCAAGAAGCCGCCGCGGCATCTCGCCGATCTCACTCCCGCCGAGCGCAAGGACGCCGTGGCCGAGGTCGGGGAGAAGCCGTTTCGTGCCAAGCAGCTCTCGCAGCACTACTTCGCGCGGTACGCGCACGACCCGGCCGAGTGGACCGACATCCCGGCCGGCTCGCGGGAGAAGCTGCGCGACGCGCTGCTGCCCGAGCTGATGACCGTCGTACGGCATCTGTCGACCGACGAGGGCACCACCCGTAAGACGCTGTGGCGGCTGTTCGACGGGACGCTCGTCGAGTCGGTGCTGATGCGGTACCCGGACCGGGTGACCATGTGCATCAGCTCGCAGGCCGGGTGCGGGATGAACTGTCCGTTCTGCGCCACCGGGCAGGCGGGGCTCGACCGGAATCTGTCCAGCGCCGAGATCGTCCACCAGATCGTGGACGGGATGCGGGCGCTGCGGGACGGGGACGTGCCGGGCGGGCCCGCGCGGCTGTCCAACATCGTCTTCATGGGGATGGGCGAGCCGCTCGCCAACTACAAGCGGGTCGTGCAGTCCATTCGCGCGCTCACCGACCCCGCCCCCGACGGGCTCGGGCTGTCGCAGCGCGGGATCACCGTGTCGACGGTCGGCCTGGTGCCCGCCATCCACCGGTTCGCCGACGAGGGCTTCAAGTGCCGGCTCGCGATCTCGCTGCACGCGCCCGACGACGAGTTGCGCGACACCCTCGTCCCCGTGAACACGCGGTGGAAGGTGCGCGAGGTCCTCGACGCCGGGTTCGAGTACGTGCAGAGGAGCGGGCGCCGGCTGTCGATCGAGTACGCGCTCATCCGGGACATCAACGACCAGGCGTGGCGCGGGGACCGGCTGGGCCGACTGCTCCGGGGCAAGCCCGTGCACGTCAACCTGATTCCGCTGAACCCGACCCCGGGCTCGAAGTGGACCGCGTCCCGGCCCGAGGACGAGAAGGCGTTCGTCGAGGCCATCGCGGCGCACGGGGTGCCGGTCACCGTCCGGGACACCCGTGGTCAGGAGATCGACGGGGCCTGTGGCCAGCTCGCGGCCACCGAGCGGTAATCTTTACTCCGTACGTACATCTTCATATCCGACAGGGGAGCGCGACAGCGCTGAGAGTGCGGCAACCGGGCCGCAGACCCTCTGAACCTCGCCCAGGTCATTCTGGGTAGGAAGTTCGGTCATCACTGTGAACACCAAGAAGTATTGGGCTGCCGTCGTCTGCCTCGGTCTCGGCACGCTCTGCGCGTGCGGGTCGTCCGACGGCGGCAGCGGCTCGTCCGCCGACTCCAAGACCGTCACGCTCGTCAGCCACGACTCGTGGGCCGTCTCCAAGAGCGTGCTCCAGGACTTCGAGAAGAAGTCCGGGTACAAGGTGCGGGTCCTCAAGGACGGCGACGCCGGGCAGGCCGTCAACAAGGCCATCCTCACCAAGGACAACCCGCAGGGCGATGTCTTCTTCGGCGTCGACAACACCCTGCTGTCCCGGGCGCTCGACAACGGGCTGTTCCAGCCGTACGAGGCCGAGGGGCTCGGCCAGGTCGACACCGCGTACCAGCTCGACGCCGGCAAGCACCGGGTCACGCCCGTCGACTACGGCGACATCTGCGTCAACTACGACAAGAAGTACTTCGCCGACCACAAGCTGGCCCCGCCCGCCTCCTTCGACGATCTGATCAAGCCCGCCTACAAGAACCTCCTCGTCACCGAGAACGCGGCGACCTCCTCGCCCGGCCTCGGCTTCCTGCTCGGGACCGCCGCGAAGTACGGCGACGACGGGTGGGAGGGCTACTGGAAGAAGCTCAAGGCCAACGGCGTGAAGGTCGTCGACGGCTGGGAGCAGGCCTACAACGAGGAGTTCTCCGGGTCCGCCGGCGGCAAGAAGGCCAAGGCCGACCGGCCGCTCGTCGTGTCGTACGCCTCCTCGCCGCCCGCCGAGGTGATCTACGCCGACCCGAAGCCGACGACCGCGCCGACCGGCGTCGCGACGGGCACCTGCTTCCGGCAGATCGAGTTCGCGGGCCTGCTCAGCAACGCGAAGAACACCGCGGGCGGCAAGGCGCTCATCGACTTCCTGGTCTCCAAGGAGTTCCAGGAGGACATGCCGCTGAACATGTTCGTCTACCCGGTGCTCAAGGGGGCGACCGTGCCCGCCGAGTTCACGAAGTACGGGCCCGCAGCCGAGGATCCCGAGACCGTGGCCCCCGACAAGATCGCCGCCGACCGCGACCAGTGGGTCAAGTCGTGGACCTCACTCGTACTGAAGTAACCGATGTAGCCGGCCCGGCGGTTCGCACGAGCCGTACAGGGAACGCGGCGCGGCTCGGGCTCATGGCCCTGCCCGTCGCGTTCTTCGGCGTCTTCTTCGCCTGGCCGGTCGCCGCGATCGTCGCGCGCGGCCTCAAGGTCGACGGGGTGTGGCACTTCGGGCGGATCGTGGACGTCCTCGGGCAGTCCGACATCCGGCACGTGCTGTGGTTCACCACCTGGCAGGCGCTCGCCTCCACCGCGCTCACGCTGGCGATCGCCCTGCCCGGCGCCTATGTCTTCGCCCGCTACGACTTCCCCGGCAGACACGTCCTGCGCGCGGTCGTCACCGTCCCCTTCGTGCTGCCGACGGTCGTCGTCGGCACGGCGTTCCTGGCGCTGGTCGGGCGCGGGGGACTCCTCGACGAGCTGTGGGGCGTACGCCTGGACACCACCGTCTGGGCCATCCTGCTCGCGCACGTCTTCTTCAACTACGCGGTCGTCGTACGGACCGTGGGCGGCCTGTGGGCGCAGCTGGACCCGCGGCAGGAGGAAGCCGCCCGGATGCTCGGCGCCTCGCCGCTGCGGGCCTGGCGCAAGGTGGTCCTGCCCGCGCTGGCGCCCGCCGTGGCCGCCGCCGCGCTGATGGTCTTCCTGTTCACCTTCACCTCCTTCGGGGTGGTGCAGATCCTCGGCGGGCCGACCTTCTCCACCCTGGAGGTGGAGATCTACCGGCAGACCTCCGAGATCTTCGACCTCTCCACGGCCGCCGTCCTCACGATCGTCCAGTTCGCCGCGGTCGGCGCGATCCTCGCCGTGCACGCCTGGACCGTACGGCGCAGGGAGGCCGCGCTGCGGCTGGTGGACGCGTCGACCACGGCGCACCGGCCGCGCGGGGCCCGGCAGTGGGCGTTGCTGGCCGGGGTCCTCGCCACCGTCCTCGTCCTCCTCGTGCTGCCGCTGGCCGTGCTGGTGCAACGGTCCCTGGACGCCCCGGACTTCGGCTACTACCGGGCCCTCACCTCCGAGGACGGCGGGACCTTCCTCGTCCCGCCGATCGAGGCGGTCGGCAACTCCCTCGAATACGCCCTCGCCGCGACCGGGATCGCCGTGCTGATCGGAGGGCTGGCCGCCGCGGCCCTCGCCCGCCGGGACGCCGGCCGGCTGGTGCGGGGCTTCGACGCGCTGCTGATGCTGCCGCTCGGGGTGTCCGCGGTGACCGTCGGGTTCGGCTTCCTGATCGCCCTGGACGAGCCGCCGCTGGACCTCAGGAGCAGTTGGATCCTGGTGCCGCTGGCGCAGGCGCTGGTGGGCGTCCCGTTCGTCGTACGGACCATGCTGCCCGTGCTGCGGGCCGTGGACGGTCGGCTCAGGGAAGCGGCGGCGGTGCTCGGGGCCTCGCCCTGGCGGGTGTGGCGCGAGGTCGATCTGCCGCTGGTGCGGCGGGCGTTGCTGGTCGCGGCCGGGTTCGCGTTCGCGGTGTCGCTGGGGGAGTTCGGGGCGACGGTGTTCATCGCGCGGCCCGACAACCCGACCCTGCCGGTCGCGGTGGCACGGCTTCTCGGGCGGCCCGGCGACCTCAACTACGGCCAGGCGATGGCCCTTTCGACGATTCTGATGGTGGTGTGCGCGGTGGCGCTGCTGGTCCTTGAGCGGCTCCGCACCGACCGGACGGGGGAGTTCTAGATGGCGCCCGACATGCCGGCCGACGTGCCGCCGAACATGCTGCTGAGCCTTGAGGACGCGACCGTGCGGTTCGGTGGGCGGGCCGTGCTCGACGCCGTCGGGCTCGATGTCGCCGAGCACGAGATCGTGTGCGTGCTCGGCCCGAGCGGCAGCGGCAAGTCGACGTTGCTGCGGGCGGTGGCCGGACTGCAACCCCTCACCGGCGGGCGGGCTCTGCTCGACGGACACGACCAGGCGGGGGTGCCGGCGCACCGGCGGGGCGTGGGCCTGATGTTCCAGGACCACCAGCTGTTCCCGCAGCGGGACGTGGGCGGCAACGTGGCCTTCGGGCTGCGCATGCACGGCGCGGCGAAGAGCGAACAGGCCGAGCGTGTAAGGGAGTTGCTCGACCTCGTCGGGCTGCCGGGTGCGGGACGCCGGGCCGTTGGCTCGCTCTCCGGCGGTGAGCAGCAGCGCGTGGCGCTCGCCCGTGCGCTGGCGCCCCGGCCGCGGCTGCTGATGCTGGACGAGCCGCTCGGGCAGCTCGACCGGTCGCTGCGGGAGCGGCTGGTCGTCGAACTCCGCGAGCTGTTCGGCCGGTTGGGCACCACCGTGCTCGCCGTGACCCACGACCAGGGCGAGGCCTTCGCGCTCGCCGACCGGGTCGTGGTGATGCGGGACGGGCGGATCGCCCAGTCCGGTACGCCCCTTGAGGTGTGGCAGCGGCCGGTGGACGAGTTCGTGGCCCGGTTCCTCGGCTTCGACAACGTGGTCGAGGGCACGGTGGCCGGGCAGGTCGCGGTCACGCCCTGGGGCAAGCTCCCCGTGCCCGAGAGCGCCCTCCAGGGGCCGCGCACGCTCCTCGTACGGCCCGCCGGCGTACGCCTGCTGCCCGCCGACGAGGGGCTGCGCTGCACGGTGACCGCGCGCACCTTCAAGGGCACCCACGTCGCCGTGCACCTCCAGCCCCAGGACGCGCCGCGCCTGGAGGCGGCCTGCGCGCTCCGGGAGGCGCCGGAGGTGGGGGACGCGGTCGGGGTGGAGTTCGACGGGGCCGAGATCGTCGTGCTCGGCTGATTCTCGTACCCGGTCGAATGCCGTGCTCGGCTGGTCCTTGTACTCGGTCAAATGCTGTCCTCGGCTGGTCCTCGTACCCGGCCAAATGTCGTGCTCGGCCGGTCGGCGTCTCCGTAGGGTGCGGGCATGACGCTGCTCGCACATGACCGCTACTGCGCCGAGATCGCCCACCAGGCCGCCGAGTTGAGAGCCGTGGTGACGTCCGGCGCCGACCTCTCCGCGACCGTACCGACCTGCCCGGACTGGTCGCTGGAACAGCTCGTACGGCATACGGGCGTAGCCCTGCGCTGGACGGAGTACCTGGTGCGCACGCGGGCCCAGGAGGCCGTACCCGGCGAACAGGTGCCCGGGATCGGCGGCCCCGAGGCTCGGGGTGACGCCGCCGCGCTGGACGCGTGGCTCGCCGAGACCGCTGAGGCGGTCGTGGAGACGCTGCGGGAGGCCGGGCCGGACACGAAGGTCTGGGGGTGGGCCGGAGTGCACGACGCGGGCTTCTGGGCCCGTCGTATGACGCACGAGATCACCGTCCACCGCGCCGACGCCACGCTCGCCGCCGGACTGCCCTACGAGGTCGCGCCGGAGGTGGCCGCGGACGCGCTCGACGAGTGGCTGGAGATCGTGACGTACATCCAGCGGACGCGACCGCACCCGGCGGCCGAGGAGTTGCGCGGACCCGGCCGCCGCAGCATCCATCTGCACGCCACCGACACCGGTCCCGGACTCGACGCCGAGTGGCTCGTCGAGCTCACCGAGGACGGGGTCACCTGGCGCCGCGGCCACGAGCGCGCGACCGTGGCCCTGCGCGGGCCGCTCACCTCCGTGCTGCTCGGCTTCTACCGCCGGCTGCCGCTGGACAGCCCGGAGTTGGAGGTGCTCGGCGAGCGCGAGCTGCTGGAGTTCTGGCTGGAGCGGGCGACGTTCTGAGGCCGCGGCCCGCTCCTGGCCTGGCATCGGGACATGCCGCGGGCACGGTGACATGCCTGTGGCCCGCCCCCTCGGTGTTCCGGGGACGGGCCACACGCGTGACCTACGGGAGGCGTCAGCGACCGCTGTTGGCTCCACGACGGCGCATGCCGAAGAAGACGGCTCCGCCACCGACGACGACGAGGGCACCGGCGACACCGGCGATCATCGGGGTGTTGGAGTTGGCACCGGTCTCGGCCAGGTTGGAGTCACCGACCGCGGGGGACGGCGCGTTGCTCGGGGTGTCGGCCGGAGCGGTGGTGCTCTCCGACGGCGACGGGGTCGGGCTCTCGGACTCCTCGGCCGGGGGAGTGGTCTCCTCCGACGGCGGCGGCGTGGTGGCCGGCGGAGTCGTCTCGTCCTTCGAGCAACCGGCGGACGGGGTCTTCAGGTTGTCCGCGATGTCCTTGTCGACGATCGGGTGTTCCTTGTCCTTCCCGGCCGTGACGTGGATGCGGTACTCCGCGTTCGGCGACCAGTCCTCGTTGAAGGTGATGGTGACACCTTCACGGGAACCGACGACGTCCTGCTCCCCGACCTGCTTGGAGTCGGCGCCGTTGCTCTCGAGGAACACGGTGATGGTCGCGGGGGTACCGGAGGCGTCCTTGTCGGTGACGGTGATGACGCCCTTGTTGCCGTCGCACTTGGCTTCGGCGGAGAACTCGTTGATGTTGCAGGCGAGCGCGTTACCGGCGACTCCCAGCGCGAGAGCGGTGGTGGCGGCGGCAACGCCCAGGACGCGCGCTGAACGGCGTGCGGTGCGGCGAGATATGGACACGTTTGCCCTTCACGGATGAGCAACTGCGGGGGGCTTGAAGGGGAAGCGAGGCGAAGTTGTGTTGAGGCTTCACGTTCCCCAGGAGGCTCACAGGTCTATAAGCGTTCCATAAGGAGTGTCAATGCATATGCACACTTGGAGCGTTGGCTTTGCCGTCTTATTAACCTCCGAGACGTTTCAAGGCCTCCGGAGCCTCCTCGATCCGGTCAACGAGGGCGATACGGGACTCCATCGACCGTTCCCGGGCGAGCGCCCGCAAGAGGGGCCACGCCGGCAGCCGCTCCGTCCAGTGCGCGCGATCGACCAGCACCATGGGCGTCGGTTCGCCGCGTGACTCGTAGTAGTTGGGCGTCGCGTTGTCGAAGATCTCCTGTACGGTCCCGGCGGCGCCCGGCAGGAAGACCACGCCCGCGTTGGAGCGGGCCAGCAGGCCGTCCTCGCGGGTGGCGTTGGCGAAGTACTTGGCGATGTGCGAGGCGAAGGGGTTCGGCGGCTCGTGGCCGTAGAACCACGTCGGGATGCCGATCGAGTGGTTGCCCTTGGGCCAGCGGGCGCGGACCTCGAAGGCGCGCCGGGCCCAGTCGGTGATCGAGGGGCTGAACGACGGGGAGGCGGCCAGCAGTTCGCACGCCTCGTCCAGCACGGCGTCCTCGTAGGGCGCCACGTACGCGCCCAGGTTCGCCGCCTCCATCGCGCCGGGGCCGCCGCCGGTCGCCACGGTGAGGCCCGCGCGGCTCAGTTCGCGCCCGAGGCGCGCGGCACCGGCGTACGCGTCCGTCCCGCGCGCCATCGCGTGGCCGCCCATCACGCCCACCACCCGCGCGCCGCGCAGGAGTTCGTCGAGGGCGTCGGAGACCGAGTCGTCGTGGACGGCGCGCAGCATCGACGCGTATATGTCGCCGTCGGCCTTGGTCCGCTGGAACCAGGTGTAGGCGAGGGCGTCCGGGGTCTGCTCGTAGCCCTTGTCGAGCGAGGCGAACAACTCGTCGGGCGTGTAGAGATGGCCGCGGTAGGGGTTGAACGGCAGGTTCGGGACCGGCGGGAAGACCATGGCGCCGTCGGCACGGACCTTCGCCGCGGCCTCCTCGCGCATCGGGCAGCCGAGGAAGACGGCGCCGGCGGTGTCGGTGGCGAGCAACTCCCGCGTACGGTCCGTCAGATCGACGGCCTGGACGCGGTGTCCGGCGAGGGTGCCGCGGGCCGAGACGGTCGCGTCGAAGTCCTCGACCGTCTCGATCTCGCGTTCGTCGTGGGGGGCCGCATGGGCCGGGCTCGTCTGCACGGGCCCATGCTAGGGACCTCGGGGGTCAGCCCTCGACCACCGCCGGATCCATCCACATGACCTCCCAGCCGTGGCCGTCGAGGTCGTTGAAGGAACGGCCGTACATGAAGCCCTGGTCCTGGACGTCGTCGTTGGCGGTGCCGCCCGCCGCGACCGCCTTGTCCACCAGTTCGTCGACCTTCTCGCGGCTCTCGGCGCTCAAACACAGCAGCACCTGGCTGGCCTTCGTCGCGTCCACGATCTCCTTGTCGGTGAAGGTGGCGTAGAACGGCTTGGTGAGCAGCATCGCGAAGATGGTGTCGCTGATCACGACGGAGGCCGCCTTCTCATCGCTGAACTGCGCGTTGAGCGTGTAGCCGAGCTCCGTGTAGAACTTCTTCGACGCGTCGAGGTCGTTCACGGGCAGGTTCACGAAGATCATCTGCTGGTACATGGCTGGAAGGCTCCCGTCGAGTGTGTGTCGTTCGGTGGGGTAGACCGGGGGTCGGCGCACAACTCATCGGTGCCCGAAGATTTTTTTGACGGGTCGGTGAGTCAGCGGATCAGCGGGTCAGCGGCAGGGCCGCCAGTTCGGCCACGACCAGAGTCAGCGGGACGAACAGTGCCAGCAGGGCGCCGGCCCGGATCGCGGCGGCGCTGCGCAGCATCGTGGCCGGGGCGCCGAGACGGACGAGCGCGGCGGTGGTCTCGGCGCGGGCGTGCTTCGCCTCGACGGCCGCGGTCAGCAGGGTGGCCACGGTGCAGCCGGTGACCAGGAGGGTGCCGAGGGTGGTCAGGGGGCCGAAGTCGGGGCCGCCGGTGTCGTAGAGCGCGGTCATGGCGTACGCGCCGGCGGCCACGGCGCAGACGATGCCGAGGGGGCGGCCGATGCGGGTGGACTCCTCCATGAGGACGCGGCCGGCGAGCAGGCGCAGGGCGCCGGGGCGGGCGGACTGGAGGAGGCGTCCGCAGAGGTGGGTGAGGCCGGGGGCGGCGAGGGCGAGGCCGAGGGCGGCGAGCGCGAAGCCGGTGAGGATGGCGGGGGTGCCGGTGGTGACTCCGCCGGGGAGGGCGAGGCGGGGGGTGGGGGTGGTGCGGCTCGCGTATGCCTCTACTGCCAGGCCGGCTGCGAGGATGGCGATGCCCCAGGGGAGGCCGGCGGTTGCGCTGCGCGGTGGGGTGGTGGGTTGGGAGGGCGTTGGGGTGTCCGGCGTTTCTGTGGTGCTGTCCGATGACGCTGTGGGGGTGGGTTCGCTCGCCCGCGCTTGCGGGGGGCCGCCTCTCTGTGGGACGGGCGCCGCCCCAGCGGCACGACTGCCCGCAGGCTCGGTTGGAGTGGGGTCAGGCTCTGTGCGCCGAAGACGGGCGCCGAAGCGGCCGTAGGCGCCGAAGGTTTCTCGGTCGTTCGGGCGGGTGTACGCCCCGAAGCGGCCGTATGCCCGGCCCAGGGCGCGGGGTTGGGGTCGGTGGAGGTCTCGGGGGCGGAGGACCAGTGCCACCGTCGCCGACGCGATCGCCGGGACCAGGGACAGCAGGGTCAGGGCCGCCGGGAGGGGCAACGGGCTGTCCGCCGCGAGGAATTGGGAGGCCGCGCCGTCGAACGGCATGCCCGTGAGGTCGCCGCGGAGGTGGAGGAAGAAGAGGAGGGCGAGCATCGAGCCGAGGACGCAGGACAGGGCCGTGGTGAGGGCCGATACGGCCATCAGGCGGGCCGGGCCCAGGCCGATCGCCGCGAGACCGGGGCGCGGCCGGGTGCCGGGGTCCGTGCGGGCCACCGCGACGGCGAAGTGGACGGTGGCCGCGAGCGGGGTCAGACACCAGGCCAGGCGCAGCAGCGAGCCACCGGCGTTGTCCGGGTGGCTCATCGCGTAGCCGAGGGTGCACAGGAGCAGGAACCCGGTGCCCGCCGAGGCCACCGCGACCAGCAGACGGCGCAGTTGTACGGCCGGGTGGGCGCCGCGGCTCAGACGGAGAGCGAGCACTCGGGCCGGCCTTCCGACTCGGTGACCGGGGGCAGGTGGACGGTGTTCACGCGCCGTCCGTCCAGCAGCGTGACCGTGCGGTCCGCCAGGGCCGCCGTGTCCGCGTCGTGGGTCGCCAGGACGACCGTGATGCCGTGCGAGCGGGCCGCCGTGGTGAGGGTGCGCAGGACCTGGGCGCGGTCGGCGCGGTGCAGCGGGGCCGTCGGCTCGTCCGCGAACAGGACCGTGGGCGCCGGGGCGAGCGCGCGGGCGATGGCCACGCGCTGGCGTTCCGACTGGCGGAGCTCGTGCGGGCGCTTGCGGGCCCGGTCGCCGATGTCGAGGCGCTCCAGCCACTCCAAGGCGGCGACCTTGGCGCGCCGGCGGCTGGTGCCGCGCAGCATCAGGGGGAGGGCGGCGTTCTCCCACACGTTCAGTTCGGGCACCAGCAGGGGCGCCGGGTCGATCCAGCCGAAGCGGTCGCGGCGCAGCCGTTCGCGGGTCATCGGGCCCATGGTGTGCACCGGCACGCTGTTGAACCACACCTCGCCGCGCTGGGCGGGCACCAGCCCCGACAGACAGCGCAGCAGTGTCGTCTTGCCGCTGCCCCGGGGGCCGCTGACGGCGAGGATCTCGCCCTGCTGGACGCCGAGCGAGACACCGCTGAGCGCGGGCGAGCCGTCCTTGTGCTGGAAGTGCAGGGCGCGTGCCCAGAGCACGTCGTTGTCCGGCGGGGCCACCATCCGCGTACACCTCGTTCAGATCCGTATTTCCCGTGCCAATCCCCCGTGCGGGGGAACGAGAAGAGGGCCGATCGGTTACCAGGCACGCTAGGGAGCCGGGGGTACGACCCCGGACAGCACACGGCCCGGGGTGCGCCCATCTCACTCGCATGGGCGCACCCCGGGCCGTATTAACGGCTGAACGGCTGAATCGCCGGAGGCTAGAGCTTCGTCCACGCCTCCGTCAGGACCTGGCGGACGATTCCCTCGATCTCGTCGAAGGTCGACTGGTCGGAGATCAGCGGCGGCGACAGCTGGATGACCGGGTCACCGCGGTCGTCGGCGCGGCAGTAGAGGCCGTACTCGAAGAGCTTCTTGGAGACGAAGCCGTAGAGCACGCGCTCCGACTCCTCGTCCGTGAAGGTCTCCTTGGTGGCCTTGTCCTTGACCAGCTCGATGCCGTAGAAGAAGCCGTTGCCGCGGACGTCGCCGACGATCGGGAGGTCGTGCAGCTTCTGCAGGGTCTGCAGGAAGTTGGCCTCGTTGTCGAGCACGTGCTGGTTGAGGCCCTCGCGCTCGAAGATGTCGAGGTTGGCGAGGCCGACCGCCGCGGAGACCGGGTGGCCGCCGAAGGTGTAGCCGTGCAGGAAGGTGTTGTCGCCCTTGTAGAACGGCTCGGCCAGGCGGTCGGAGATGATGCAGGCGCCGATCGGGGAGTAGCCCGAGGTCATGCCCTTGGCGCAGGTGATCATGTCCGGTACGTAGTCGAACTTGTCGCAGGCGAACATCGTGCCGAGGCGGCCGAAGGCGCAGATGACCTCGTCCGACACCAGCAGCACGTCGTACTGGTCGCAGATCTCGCGCACCCGCTGGAAGTAGCCGGGCGGCGGCGGGAAGCAGCCACCCGCGTTCTGCACCGGCTCCAGGAAGACCGCGGCGACCGTCTCCGGGCCCTCGAACAGGATCTGCTGCTCGATCTGGTCGGCGGCCCAGCGGCCGAAGGCCTCGGGGTCGTCGCCGAAGAGCGGGGCGCGGTAGATGTTGGTGTTCGGTACCTTGTGCGCGCCCGGGACCAGCGGCTCGAACGGGGCCTTCAGGGCCGGGAGTCCGGTGATGGACAGGGCGCCCTGAGGAGTGCCGTGGTAGGCGACCGCGCGGGAGATGACCTTGTACTTGGTCGGCTTGCCCTGGAGCTTGAAGTACTGCTTCGCCAGCTTCCAGGCGGTCTCCACGGCCTCGCCGCCACCGGTGGTGAAGAAGACCTTGTTCAGGTCGCCGGGCGCGTGGTGGGCCAGGCGCTCCGCCAGCTCGATCGCCTTCGGGTGGGCGTACGACCAGATGGGGAAGAACGCGAGCTCCTGCGCCTGCTTGGCCGCGGTCTCGGCCAGCTCGGCGCGGCCGTGGCCGGCCTGGACCACGAACAGGCCCGCGAGACCGTCGAGGTAGCGCTTGCCCTTGTCGTCGTAGATGTAGGTGCCCTCGCCGCGGACGATCGTCGGCACCGGGGCGTTCTCGTACGAGGACATGCGGGTGAAGTGCATCCACAGGTGGTCGTACGCGGTCTTGCTGAGGTCCTTCTGGCTCACGGTTATCGGGTTCCCCACATGTAGGTCTGCTTCTTCAGCTTCAGATAGACGAAGCTTTCGGTGGAGCGCACGCCGGGCAGTGACCGGATGCGTTTGTTGATGACGTCCAGCAGGTGGTCGTCGTCCTCGCAGACGATCTCGGCGAGGATGTCGAACGAGCCCGCGGTCATCACCACGTACTCGACCTCCGGCATGTCGGTCAGCGCTTCCGCTATGGACTCGACGTCGCCCGCCACGTTGACGCCCACCATCGCCTGCCGGCGGAAGCCCACGGTGAGCGGGTCCGTGACGGCGACGATCTGCATCACGCCCTGGTCGAGCAGCTTCTGGACGCGCTGGCGCACCGCCGCCTCGGACAGGCCGACGGCCTTGCCGATCGCGGCGTACGGCCGCCGGCCGTCCTCCTGGAGCTGCTCGATGATGGCGAGGGAGACGGCGTCCAGGTGCGGGCTGCTGCCGTTCCTGGACTCGCGGGAGTCCCTGTGCTCTGCGCTTCGACTGGCCACGCCCTCACTGTGCACGAGGCCTCAGCGGTTCCGCAAGGGCGGACCGATGAAATTCGTTGTTTACGTGACGGAGACCTACGGATTTCGCAGTAATGCGCGGACCAGGGGTGTTGAAAACGTGGGGCGGCGGATTAGGGTGGGTGTCTCAGTCAATGGACGGTTCGACCCTGACAGGAGGCCGGCAGTGAGCACGGAGCTGCGTCGTCTGCGCAATTACATCGACGGTGAGTTCAAGGACGCCGCCGACGGACGGACCACCGAGGTGGTCAACCCCGCGACGGGCGAGGCGTACGCGACCGCGCCGCTGTCCGGACCGGCGGACGTGGACGCGGCGATGGCCGCCGCTGCCGCCGCCTTCCCCGCCTGGCGCGACGCCACCCCGGCCGAGCGGCAGCGGGCCCTGCTGAAGATCGCGGACGCCTTCGAGGAGCGCGCCGAGGAACTGATCGCGGCCGAGGTGGAGAACACCGGCAAGCCGATCGGCCTCACGCGGTCCGAGGAGATCCCGCCGATGGTCGACCAGATCCGCTTCTTCGCGGGCGCGGCCCGGATGCTGGAGGGGCGCTCGGCCGGCGAGTACATGGACGGGATGACGTCGATCATCCGCCGCGAGCCGGTCGGCGTCTGCGCGCAGGTCGCGCCCTGGAACTACCCGATGATGATGGCCGTGTGGAAGTTCGCGCCGGCGCTCGCGGCGGGCAACACCGTCGTGCTGAAGCCGTCGGACACGACCCCGGCGTCGACGGTCCTGATCGCGGAGATCATCGGCTCGATCGTGCCCAAGGGCGTCTTCAACGTCGTCACCGGCGACCGCGACACCGGCCGCCTGATGGTCGAGCACCCCACGCCGGCGATGGCCTCCATCACCGGGTCCGTGCGGGCCGGCATCTCGGTCGCCGAGTCCGCGGCCAAGGACGTCAAGCGGGTCCACCTGGAACTGGGCGGCAAGGCGCCGGTCGTCGTCTTCGAGGACACCGACATCGCCAAGGCCGTCGAGGACATCTCCGTGGCGGGCTTCTTCAACGCCGGCCAGGACTGCACGGCGGCCACGCGGGTGCTCGTACAGGAGGGCATCCACGAGGAGTTCGTGGCGGCGCTGGCCAAGGCCGCGGCCGAGACGAAGACCGGGCAGCCGGACGACGAGGACGTGCTGTTCGGCCCGCTCAACAACCCCAACCAGCTCAAGCAGGTCTCCGGGTTCATCGAGCGGCTGCCCGCGCACGCGAAGGTGGAGGCGGGCGGTCACCGGGTCGGTGACGTCGGCTACTTCTACGCGCCGACCGTCGTCTCCGGCCTGAAGCAGGACGACGAGATCATCCAGAACGAGGTCTTCGGACCGGTCATCACCGTCCAGTCCTTCACGGACGAGGACCAGGCGGTGGAGTGGGCCAACGGCGTCGACTACGCGCTCGCCTCCTCGGTGTGGACGAAGGACCACGGGCGGGCCATGCGGATGTCCAAGCGACTGGACTTCGGGTGCGTGTGGATCAACACGCACATTCCGCTGGTCGCGGAGATGCCGCACGGCGGGTTCAAGAAGTCCGGCTACGGCAAGGACCTGTCGGGGTACGGGTTCGAGGACTACACGCGGATCAAGCACGTGATGACGTCGCTCGACGCGTAGGCCTCCGGCGGTTGTACGGGTGCGAGGCGCGGCCCCGGACGGTGAACTCCCGTCCGGGGCCGCGCCGTTCCCCCTCCGTGATGGCTGTGATGGCTGTGATGGTCGTGATGGCTGTGACGGTCAGGCGGTCCTGAAGCCGCTCTCGGTCAGCGACGGGAGTCCGTCATTCGACTTGCCCGACGTGCCGGGCTTGCCCGGGGTCGGCGGGGACGGCAGGTCGGCCGGGTCCGGGAAGGTGAGGCCGGCCTTCGCCAGGATCGGGCCGCAGGCCTTGAGCGCCTTGCGGTAGCTCTTGGACGTCGGGTCGAAGTCCCGGCTCGTGATCCCCACCTTCAGCAGGATGCCTCCGTCCTTGCCCTTGGACGCCTCGAAGTCCGGGAAGACCGACTGGCCCTGCTCCTTCATGCAGGCGGCGAAGTCGTCGTTGGCGGCGTTGACGTCGTCCGGGGCGTCGGCTGTGGGGTCGTACTTCACCGCGAGGCGGGCGCCTCGGGGCGGTTCGGTGGGCCGTTCACCGTTGCCCTTCTCCTTGCTTACGCGCACGCCCGGGGCCTTGGCCGTCGATGTGCCGGACGCCTGGGCGGCCGTTGCGCCGACCGTACCTAGTGCGGCGGCCGTCAGCACGACGATGCCGAGGGCTAGGCTCTGCGATCGGGTCGCCAGAGCGCGCATGTGGTTCCTCCTGTGATCAGGCGTTGTCGCTTGCGGAACTCAGGCAACTCCCCGGGCGGTTACAGCAGCGGAACGGCCTCCCTTATCCGTGTGTAACCCCCCGCCCGCCACACTGACGGCCATGCGTGTGCTGCTGGTCGAGGACCACGAAGAGCTAGCCGAGACGGTGGCCGCGGGGCTGCGCCGCGAGGGCATGGCGGTCGACCTCGCCTTCGACGGACCGACCGCCCTGGAGCGTGCCGAGATCAACGGGTACGACGTCGTCGTGCTCGACCGTGATCTGCCCGGTCTGCACGGCGATCAGGTGTGCCGGCGGCTGGCCGGGGGCGGCAGCCGGGCCCGGGTGCTGATGCTCACCGCGTCCGGGACGGTGGCCGACCGGGTCGCGGGCCTTGGCCTCGGCGCCGACGACTATCTCTCCAAGCCGTTCGCCTTCTCCGAACTCGTCGCGCGGATACGGGCGTTGGCGCGTCGTGCGCAGCCCGCGTTGCCGCCGGTGCTGGTCCGGGGCGAGCTCCGGCTGGACCCGGCGCGGCGGGAGGCCAGCCGTGCCGGGGGCCAACTCCCGCTCAGTCCGAAGGAGTTCGCCGTGCTCGAACTGCTCCTCGGGGCGCAGGGGGCGGTGGTGTCCACGGAGGAGTTGCTGGAGCGGGGGTGGGACGAGGCGGCGGATCCCTTCAGCCAGACCGTGAAGGTGACGGTGAGCAGACTGCGCCGGAAGCTGGGGGAGCCGCCGTTGATCGAGACGGTGGACCGGGCCGGGTACCGGATCCGGTGAACGGCCTTGTGAAGGTGCCCGGGTGGAACGGCCTGACGAGGGTGTCCGCGTGGAACGGCCTCACCAAGGTGCCCGCGTGGCGCCCGCGCAGCATCCGGTGGCGGCTGACCCTGCTCTACAGCGCCCTGTTCGTGGCGGCGGGCGCGCTGCTGCTGGGCTTCGTCTACTTCCTCGCCGCGAACAACGTGGGGGTCCACAGGACCGTCTCGTCGGTCGAGGGGCCCGGTCTGCCGGGCCGGGGCGCCGCACCCACCGCCCCGGCCACCATCAACGCCTTCGCCGAGGTCGTCCGCCAGGACCAGTTGCACGACCTGCTCGTCTACGCGGCCCTCGCCCTCGCCGCGATGGCGCTGGCCTCCGTCGCCCTGGGGTGGGTGATGGCCGGACGGGTGCTGGCACCGTTGCGGACGATGACCGCGACCGCCCGGCGGATCTCGGCCGACAATCTGCACGAACGGCTGGCCGTGGCGGGGCCGGACGACGAGTTGAAGGCGATGGCGGACACCTTCGATGACGTACTGGCCCGGTTGGCGGGGGCGTTCGAGGCGCAGCGGCAGTTCGTCGCCAATGCCTCGCACGAGCTGCGTACTCCGCTCACGCTCCAACAGGCCGTCGTGGACGTGACCTTGGCCGATCCGGATGCGTCCGAGGAGGAGTTGCGGGGCGCGCTGCGGCGGGTGCGGGCGGTGGGGCAGGAGCAGGAGCGGCTGATCGACGCGCTGTTGACGCTGGCGCGTAGTCAACGGGGGCTTGAGCGGCGGGAGTTGGTGGATCTGACGGCCATCGTGCGGGAACGGCTGCCGGTGGTGGGCGGTTGTCGGGTCGAGGCCCGGCTGGAGCCGGCGCCCGTGCTCGGGGACCCGCAGCTGATCGAGCGGCTGGTGGTCAACCTCACCGAGAACGCCGTGCGGCACAACCTCCCGGCGGGGGAGGAGGGTTGGGTGAGCGTGTGGACGGGGGTGGACGCGCAGGGCCGGCCCGGGCTGCGGATCGAGAACAGCGGGCCGGTGATTCCGGCGGACCAGGCGGCGGGGCTGTTCGAGCCGTTCCGGCGGGTGGGGCCGGAGCGTGTCGCTCCGCAGGCCTGGGCTCGCTCACGGGGTGCGCAGGGGTCCGCGATGTCGCAGGGTGCGGAGGGTTCGCGGGGGAGGGGGCGAGAGCGGGACGGGGTGGGGCTCGGTCTGTCGATCGTCGCCGCCGTCGTCGCGGCGCACGGGGGACGCGTATGGGCTCGGACCCGGCCTCGGGGCGGGCTGACGGTGGAGGTCAGTCTGCCGTGCTGGGGAACGGGAACGGGAACGGGAACGGGGGCGGGGATGGGAACGGGGGCGGAGGTGGGGGCGGCTGGGGTCGCGCCGGTGGGCCCGGCCTTGCCGCGGGCTTGACCTGTCGTATCGACAAGGTGTCGGACCTGCGCGGTGCCGCTCGACGCTGCGTCGATTGTCCGGGCACAGGCAGGGGCTGCATCCTTCGGTCATGGCGCTCTCACCGAAGACTTCCCCGCCCTCCCGTCGGACCCTGCTGCGCGCGCTCGGCGGGGCCGCGGTGCTGGGCGGTCTGGCCGGCTGCGGGGTGCCTGCCGCGTACGTGAGTCCCGGGGAGCGGGCCGGGACCGATCTCTCCGCCTCGGACCACCGGCTGACCTGGTCGAACTGGCCGCTGTACATCGACACCGATGACGACGACTCGACCAAGCGGCCCACGCTGGACGCCTTCGAGAAGCGCACCGGGATCTCCGTCGACTACATCGAGGAGATCAACGACAACGACGAGTTCTTCGGCAAGATCAGCCCCGCCCTCATGAACCACCAGCAGACCTGCCGGGACCTGATCGTCATCAGCGACTGGATGTGCGCGCGGTTCGTGCGGCTGGGCTGGGTCCAGGAGATGGACCGGGCCCGCCAGCCCAACGTGGCCGAGTACCTCGACCCCCTGCTGCGCTCGCCCGCCTTCGACCCGGGCCGCAAGTACACGGTGCCGTGGCAGTCCGGCATCACCGGCATCGCGTACGACCGCCGCAGGGTGGGCCGCGAGATCCGGCACGTGAAGGACCTCTGGGCGAGCGACCTCAAGGGGCGGGTGACCCTGCTCTCCGGCCTCGACGAGGCGTTCGCGCTGCTCATGCAGGGCAACGGCGTCGACGTCACCAAGTGGACGGCCGACGACTTCTACGCCGTCTGCGACGAGGTCGAGAAGTACGTCAAGAACGGCCAGATCCGGCGCTTCACCGGCAACGACTACACCAAGGACCTGGTCAGCGGCGACGTACTGGCCTGCCAGGCGTACTCGGGCGACGTGATCCAGCTGCAGGCCGACAACCCCGACATCCGCTTCGTCGTCCCCGAGGAGGGCGCCGAGCTGTGGTCGGACTCCCTGATGATCCCCGACCTGGCCCGCCACAAGACCAACGCCGAGCGGCTGATCGACTACTACTACGAGCCGAAGGTCGCCGCCGAACTGGCCGCCTGGGTGAACTACGTCTGTCCCGTCCCGGCCGCCCAGGACGTCCTGGCCTCTTCCAAGGACAAGGACACCGCCGCCCTCGCCGAGAACCCCCTGATCTTCCCGGACGCCACGATGCGCAAGCACCTGGCCATCGCGCGGGACATCACCTCGAAGGAACGGGTGGACTTCGCGAAGGAGTGGAACCGGATCGTGGGGTTGTGAGGGCGCGAGCGGTCCCGCATGGTTCTGGGGTTTCTGTCATGGGCACTGAAAGTTCCGGGGAGCTTTCCCGGCGCCCGTAGACAGGTCGGGCGCCGCTCCAAGCGATGGGAGACCGATCAACGATGTTCACTCCGGTGCGGAGCAGAGTACGGACCGCCGCCCTCGCGCTCTCGGCCGTCATGGCCCTCGCCTTCGGCGCGACCGCCACGACCGGCGCGGCAGCGGCACCCGCTGCCGTTCTCGCCAAACAAGGACCGACCTCGGTGGCGTACATCGAGGTGAACAACAACAGCATGCTGAACGTCGGCAAGTACACCCTCTCCAACGGCGGCGCCAACGTCTTCGACATCGCCGTGATCTTCGCGGCGAACATCAACTACAACGCAAGCACGAAGGCGGGGACCCTGTACTTCAACCCGAATGTGCAGCGCGTCCTCGACAACGCCGCCACGCAGATACGGCCGTTGCAGCAGAAGGGCATCAAGGTCGTCCTCTCGGTGCTCGGCAACCACGAGGGCTCGGGCTTCGCCAACTTCCCGTCGCAGCAGACGGCTTCGACGTTCGCGAAGCAGCTGTCGGACACCGTGACCAAGTACGGCCTCGACGGCATCGACTTCGACGACGAGTACGCCGACTACGGCAACAACGGCACCGGCCAGCCCAACGCCAGCTCGTTCGTGTACCTGGTGTCGGCACTGCGCGCCAACATGCCCGGCAAGATCATCAGCCTCTACAACATCGGACCGTCCGCGTCGCGCCTGTCCTACGGCGGCGTCGACATCTCGTCCAAGTTCGACTACGCCTGGAACCCGTACTACGGCTCCTGGCAGGTTCCCGGCATCGCACTGCCCAAGTCGAAGCTCTCGCCGGCGGCCGTCCAGATCGGCGGGACCTCGCAGAGCACCGCCGCCAGCCTCGCCCGACGCACGGTCAGTGAGGGCTACGGCGTCTTTCTGACCTACAACCTCGACGGCGCCAATCGCACCGCCGATGTCTCCGCGTTCACCAGGGAGTTGTACGGCAGTGACGCCCGCTACACGCCGTAGGCCGACTGTGCTCCCCGGCGTCCGGTGCCCCATCGGGGCGTTCCGCATCCCGTAGGTCCACGCCCCGGGCAGGCCGCGTTTTCGACAACGATGTCGGAGACGCGGCCGCCAGCCGGAGACCGACGCGGCGCGCCGGGCCCTCGACGAACAGGACGACTAGTAGGCGGCTGTCCGCTCTATCCGCTCTGTCCGCCGTCGGCGGCCGCGGTGTTCGGCTCGTCGTCCTTGTCGTCCTGATCATCCTGGTCGAGGGTGGCGGCCCAACTGGCCAGCAGTTTGAGGCTGTCGTGGGACGGGGTGCCGGGTTCGGCGCTGAGGGCGGTGAGGGTGAGGCCGGGCTCGGTGGGGATGGGCATCGCCTCGAAGGGGAGGGCGAGTTCACCGACCGCGGGGTGGTGGAAGTACTTGACTCCGGTCTGGTGCAGTCGTACGTCGTGGGCGGCCCACAGTGCGCGGAACTTCTCGCTGCGGGTGGAGAGTTCACCGACCAGATCGGTCAGGTCCCGGTTGTACGGGTCGCGGCCCGCCTCGGTGCGCAGCAGCGCCACCGCTCCGGCCGCCTGGCGTTCCAGCTGGGGCAGGAAGTCGGCGGCGCCCGGGTTGAGGAACTCGTAGCGGGCGAGGTTCACCGGCCGGGCCGGGTCGGCGAAGACCGGGTCGTACAGGGCGCGGCCCAGCCGGTTGGTGGCCAGGATGTCCAGGCGGCCGTTGCGGATGAAGGCCGGGGCCTCGGTCATCGCGTCGAGCAGGTGCTGGAGGCTGGGCCGGATCGGCTGCGGGGCCCGTCGGCGCGCCGGCCGACGGGTGGTGTTCGCCGTACGCGCGAGGTCGTCGAGGTGGGCGCGCTCGGCCTCGTCGAGCTGGAGGGCGCGGGCGAGGGAGTCGATGACGGTCTCCGAGACGCCGGAGAGGTTGCCGCGCTCCAGACGGGCGTAGTACTCGGCGCTGACGCCGGCGAGCAGCGCGACCTCTTCCCTGCGCAGCCCCTTCACCCGCCGGTTGCCGCTGTGGGCGGGCAGCCCCGCCTGCTGGGGCGTGATCCTGGCGCGACGGCTGGTCAGGAACTCGCGTACCTCGCTCCGGTTGTCCATGGTTTCGAGGCTACGTCGGCTGTCGGGTGGTGTCTCCGTGCGAAGGGTGTACTGGCAGTACACGTATCAACGAGTCCTTCTCCATGCGCGTGACCTGCGGTTTCATCGGTGGTGACGCAGGACGATCCCCCCGTTCCGGCCGCTCTGAGACGGCCGACGCAAGGAGTACGCACCACCATGGAGATCCTCAAGAAGTCCGCGACCGTGAAGCTGCCGCCCCACCTGTTCACCGGCGACGTCTGGGCGGACGTGATCCAACGGGGCGAGGAGCCCTCCCGGGTACGGGTCAACCTGGTCCGCTTCGCCCCCGGCGCCCGTACCGCCTGGCACAGCCACGGTCTGGGCCAGACCCTGCACGTCGTGTCCGGAGTCGCCCTGGTCGGCACCCGGGACGGCGTGATCATCGAGGCCCACCCGGGCGACACCATCGGCTGCCCGCCCGGCGAGGAGCACTGGCACGGCGCGAGTCCGGACCGGTTCATGGAGCACATCGCGCTGTGGGAGGGCGACGAGGTCGAGTGGCTGGAGCACGTCACCGACGCGGAGTACGGGGGCCCGCGCACCGGCACACGTGCACCCCGCTGACCACGCCCGGACCCGATGCGAAGGAGCGTCACCATGGAGTACACCCGTCTCGGCACCACCGGTCTGAAGGTGAGCCGGCTCGCTCTCGGCTGCATGAGTTACGGCGATCCGACCGTTCCCCGTGCGCACCCCTGGGCGTTGACCGAGGAGAAGGCCGCGCCGTTCTTCCGCCAGGCCGTCGAGCTCGGCATCACCTTCTGGGACACCGCCAACGTCTACCAGGCGGGCACCTCCGAGGAGTTCGTCGGCCGGGCGATCCGCGAATACTCCCGGCGCGAGGACATCGTCCTGGCCACCAAGGTGCGCGGTCCGATGCACGCGGGTCCGGGCGGCGAAGGCCTCTCCCGCAAGGCGATCCTGGAACAGGTCGACGCCTCGCTGACCCGGCTCGGCACGGACTACATCGACCTCTACCAGATCCACCGCTTCGACGACGAAGTCCCGGTCGAGGAGACGATGGAGGCGCTGCACGACATCGTCAGGGCCGGCAAGGTCCGCTACCTCGGCGCCTCGTCGATGTACGCCTGGCAGTTCGCCAAGCTCCAGCACGCGGCCGAACTCGGCGGCTGGACCCGCTTCGTGTCCATGCAGAACCAGTACAACCTCCTGCGCCGCCAGGACGAGCCCGAACTCATGGCCATGTGCGGCGACATGGGCGTGGGGCTCGTGCCCTACTCCCCGAACGGCAAGGGCCGTCTCGCCCGTCCCGTCGGTGCGCAGAGCACCCGCTCCGCCACCGACCACGTCGTGCAGGCCTTCGACAGCGTGTACGACGAGCCGGTCATCGACGCCGTGCGGCGCCTCGCCGAAGCCCGCGGCGTCCCCATGGCCCAGATCGCGCTGGCCTGGGTGCTGCGCAACCCGCTGGTGTCGGCGCCCATCGTCGGTGCCACCGAGCCCCATCACCTCCAGCAGGCCGTGGCCGCGCTCGCCCTCCACCTCTCGGACGAGGAGGCGGCGGCGCTGGAGGAGCCGTACACCAACGCCGGGCCCTCCTGGTACTGATGCCGGTCGACGGCCCCCACCGTGGGCCGGCGCATAGGATCGCCGGCATGCCACTGCGACCTGTTCAGGTGAACATCAAGGCCGTCGACAGTGCGGCGGTCGGTCGGTTCTGGGCGGAGGCGCTCGGGTGGAGTGCCTACAGCCCCGGTGTGACCACATACGTCGGACCCGGCGGCGGTCTCGTCTGGCCGGACCCGGTCGTCGTCGGGGTCGACGTCGTTCCCGTCCCGGAGCGCAAGTCGGCGACGAAGAACCGTACGCACCTCGATCTCGCCACCGACTCCCTCGCTCATCAGGCGGAGTTGGTCGCGCGGCTGACGGCTCTCGGTGCGACGCCCGTCGACGTGGGGCAGGGCGCTGTGCCGTGGACGGTACTCGCCGACCCCGAGGGCAACGAGTTCTGCGTGCTGGAGCCTCGGGAGGAGTACCGGGACACCGGGCCGATCGCCGCGGTGGTGGTCGACTGTGCGGATCCGCGGGTCGTGGGCCGGTTCTGGGGCGAGGCGTTGGACTGGACTCTGCGTGAAGTGACCGACGAGCACGCGGTGTTGCGGTCGGCCCGCGGCGGTGGACTGTATCTTGAGCTCCTCCGCGTGCCCGGTGGGAAGACCGTGCCCGATCGCGTCCATCTCGATCTGCTGCCGTATCCCGGTGACGACCAGGCGGCCGAGGTCGACCGGCTGCGAGCCCTCGGCGCGACCGACCTCGACCTCGGCCAGGGTGACGTTCCCTGGACCTGTCTGTCCGACCCGGAGGGGCATGAGTTCTGCGTTCTCGCCCCCGTAGGAGAAGCGGGAGACGGGCACCCGGTGGCCTAGCCGAAGGCCCCGTGGTCCCCGAAGCCGCCTCCGTGTCCGCGCTCCTCCGATTCCGTCGGGGCCGTGGTCGGCGCCGTCGAACCGTCTTCCGCCTTGAAGCCCGCCTTGTCCAGGGCCGATTGGAGGGACGCGGCGTAGCTCTGGCTGGTGATGGTCGCGCCGCTGACCGAGTCGATCGCGGCGCTCTGCTTGGACAGGGCGCTCTCCCGCAGGGTCGGTACGGCTCCGTTGCTGATCTGGACGGACTGCGGTTCGTTGGCGGGGAGTTGGAGCGTCTTCACGTCGGTGATCCTGCCGGCCTTGATGGTCACCTGGACCTGGGTGTTGCCGAACTGCGTGCTGATCGCGGCGCCGGTGGCGGTCGTGGTGGAGCCGCTCTTCGAGACGGTCGCGTCCTGGCTCGACGACGAGGAGGACGAGGACGAGGAGGACGACGACGCGATGGTCGGGGTGATCTCGTGGGGCTTGAACATCAGCACGCCGGTGGTGCCGATGACGGTCGTGACCAGGACGATCGGGGCTCGTCGCATGGGGTTCTCCAGGGGTGTCGGGAACGCGAGGTCAGAACGCGAAGTCCTCGTGGTGGATATGGGCGGCCGGCACCCCGGCGTCCCGGGCCGCGGTGACGATCCGGCGGGTGAACTCGTCGGGGCCGCAGACGAAGACGTCCCGGCCGGCGATGTCGGGGACCAGGGCGTGCAGGGAGGGCGCGTCCAGGCGGAGCGTGCCCCGTGGGCCGGTGAGGGTGTGCAACAGGCCCCGGCGTTTGGCCAGCAGGCGCTCGAACTCGTCGAGGTGGGCGATGTCCTCGCGGTGCCTGCCGCGCAGCAGGACGACCACGTGGGTGTCCCGGGGCAGGTCGTCGAGGAGGGCGCGGATCGGGGTCGTGCCCACACCGGCGCCGACGAGCAGGACGTTCCGGGACCGCTGTGCGTCGGCGGTGAAGACGCCGTACGGGCCCTCGAACGCCACCCTGGTGCCGGGGGTCAGACAGGACAGGGCCGTGCTGTGGTCGCCCAACTCCTTGACGGTGATGCGGAGATGACCTGCCTGGGGCGTGGCCGAGAGGGAGTAGGGATGGGCCTGCCACCACAACTCCCGGCGCAGGAACCGCCACATCATGAACTGGCCGCCGGCCGTGGGCAGTTTCTCCAGGTGCCGCCCGCTGAGGACGATCGACCAGGTGCGGGGTCCCACCGGCGCGATCTGGGCCACGCGCAGGTCGTGCCGGACGGACCGGTACAGGGGGAGACCGATCCGGAAGGTGAGTACGACGACCAGGGCACCGACCCACAGCGACGTCCACCAGGCCGTGGCCAGGGGGTGCCCCACGAACGGGGCGCCCGTGTCGATCTGGTGGATGAAGGAGAGGCCCAGGCCCAGGTAGGTGTAGAGGTGGACGGCCCACCAGGTCTCGTACCTCATCCGGCGTCGCGCCCGCCGGTAGGAGGTGACCCCGGCGACCAGCAGCAGGACGCTGCCGACGGTGGCCGACAGGATTCCGGCGTAGCTCCACAGGAGTTGGCCGATCTCCGCGAGGAGACCTGTCTTCGCGGCGCGTGCGTATCCGACGGTGATCAGTACCGCGTGGGCCAGGAGCAAGTACAGGCCCCAGGGGGCGAGTCGGCGGTGCCAGAGGATCAACCGGTCCTGGCCCAGGGCGCGTTCGAGGGGCGGGATGCGGGCCGAGAGCAGGACGATGACGACCATGGCGTAACCGCTCAGCATCCCGGTGACGCGGCCGAGCGCGGTGGCGACGCCGCCCGGCGCCTGCAACGCGCTGACGGTCTGGGAACCGATGCCCAGGGCCAGGGAGATGCCCAGGCCGAGACCCGCGGCAGCGGCCAGGGCGTCGACGACGAGCGGGCGGCGGCGGGCCGGGAACCTGCGGGGCACCCGTACGGCGCGCCGCGACGACGGAGGGACGGACGGCGGGGGCCAGTTGCGCGGGCGGACGGGCGGCTTCGGCGGGGGCTGCCGGGAGAGGTGGGGTGCGGTCATCGTGACTCCTCCACGGGGTCGGCCAGGGGGAAGCCCGGGGTGAGATGGACGCGTTCGTCGTCCGTGACCGTCATCGCCTCGTATCCGTCGAGGGCCAGCGTCCAGTCGGCGGCCCGGCGCCCCATGGCGAAGGCCGCTGTCGCGTACGCGTCCGCGGTGCCCAGGTCGGGACCGCAGACGGTGACGGACAGCAGCCCGGTGGGGGCGGCGGCCGTGTGGGGGTCGATGATGTGCTCGCCGCGTTCGTACGCCCCCGAGGTCGCCACCGCGAGGTCGCCTGCGTGCACCACGGCCGCCAACGCGCCGCGGTCCGTGGGGTGTTGGATGCCGATCCGCCAGGGCAGACCGTCCTGGCGAATCTTTTGGGCGCCCTCGCTGTCCCGACTTCCGCGACCGCCCTCGCCGCCTCGGCCGCCCCGGACTCCCCGGCTTCCCCGGCTCACGACATCGCCACCGGCCGTCAGGCAGAAGTCCGTCAGGCCCCGGGCCACCAACGCGTCCGCCGCCCGCTGCACCGACCAGCCCTTCACCAGCGCGGACGGGTCCAGCCTGCCTGCCGCCCACGCGTCGAAGTACCCGTCCGTGGCACGGCGAAGCTCCGCGCACCTGTTGAGCACCCAGGTCACCTCGGCGCCCGCGTTCTCCGGCGGCAACTCCCCGCGGTCGATACGGGAAACGGCGCTGTCCGGCTTGTACGTGCTGAACAGGGCGTCGACCTCGTGCAGCCAGCGCACCACACTGGCGACGCCGGCGGCGGCCTCCTTCGGGTCGCAGTCGCGCAGGTCGAGGGAGACCACGGTGCCCATGACGTGTTCCACGTGGACGTACCGAGCAGGCAGGTCGGTCGCAAAGGCGGCATGGCTGTCAACTCTGCTCACTGCATGGCTGTGAACGCTGCTCATGAGGCTCCTCGGGAGCGGAAGCGGTGGTCTGCCCTCACCTTCCTCAGCGGACCTCTCAGTTCCCTCTCAGACCAGGCCGGATACGGGCCCCGCGGCCTCTTTTAAAGAGGAATCTCAGGCAGCAGCACTGTGAACACCGTCGAACCCGGGACGCTCTCGAAGGTCAGCGTGCCCTCGTGGGCCGCGACGACGGCCGCCGCGATGGACAGACCGAGCCCGGCGCCCGCTCCCCGCGTCCCCGTGCCGGGGTGCCGGCGGTCGGCGCGGGTGAAGCGCTCGAAGAGCGTCTGCCGGAGCTCGGACGGAATCCCGGGCCCGTCGTCCGCGACGGACACGCGGCACCACCCCGGCCCGCCATGCCCCGGCCCGCTTCGACCCGGCTCGCCGCGTTCCGGCCCGCTCCGCGCCACGCGCACGGTCACCAGCGTGCCGGCCGGGGTGTGCAGCCGGGCGTTGGCCAGGAGGTTGGTCAGCACCTGCGCCAGCCGGTGGGCGTCGCCGGTGACGATCACCGGCGTCTCGGGCAGGTCCAGGACCCAGTCGTGGTCGGGGCTCGCCGCCCGGGCGTCGTCCGCGCAGTCGATGACCAGGCGGGTCACGTCGACCCGGTCGCGCTGGAGGGGCCGGCCCGCGTCGAGGCGGGCGAGGAGCAGCAGGTCGTCGACCATGGCACTCATCCGTGCCGCCTCGGCGGCCACCCGGTCCAGGGCCCGCTCGACCTTGGCGGGGACCGGTCCGGGGTGGCGCAGGGCGAGTTCGGCATGGCCACGGATCGAGGCGACAGGGGTACGCAGTTCATGGCTCGCGTCGGCCGCGAAGCTCCGTAGCCGCTCCTCGCTGGTGTGCCGTTTGGCCAGCGCCTCCTGGACGTGGCCGAGCATGCGGTCGAGCGCGACGGCCACCTGACCGGCCTCGCTGTGCGGGTCGCCCGCCGCTGTCGGGCCCGGCAGGGTGACCTCGCCGCTGTCCAGCTTCAACGCGGCGACGGCCGCCGCGGTGTCCGTCACTCGGCGCAGCGGGTGCAGTGAGTGTCGTACCCACAGGGCACCGGCGACCCCGGTGATCACCAGAGCCCCGCCGAAGACCAGGGAACAGACCAGGGCGAGGCGCCGGACCGTCTCCTGGAGCGGCGCCAGCGGCAGGCCGCTGACCAGGACGTCGTCGTCCTTTCCCGCGCAGGCGTACACGCGGTAGGCGCCCAGGGACGAGAACGTGACGCTGTGGGCCTTCCCGTCGCTGGAAAGGGCGTTGAGCGTCGCCGTGTCGGCCGCGTCGAGGGTGACGGCGGTGCCCCGGTTGGCCCGGACGACGGCGGCATCGGTGATCCGGCCGTCGTTGAGACGTGCGCCGAACGTGCCGATGCTCTGCCCTCGGGTGTCGGCACGCCAGCGGGCCGCGAGGTCGCCGTAGTCGACGTCCCCGTCCGACTGCTGCCGGGCGTCCGCGGACTGCCGCAGCGAGGAGGGGAACAGGCAGCCGGAGTCGGCCAGTTGGTGATCGAGCTGGTCGGTGAGGTAACTGCGCAGGGCGACGACGCTCGCCACCCCGACGGTCGCGCAGCTCAGCGCGAGCAGGACGACGAGGCCCCAGGTGAGCTTGGCCCGCAGGGTGCGGGGGCGCAGCCGGTCGAGGCGGGCCCGCGTCGCCGCGTTCATGAGGTGGGGGGCTTCAGGACATAGCCGACTCCGCGCACGGTATGGATCATGGGTGGCCGGCCGGCGTCCACCTTCTTGCGCAGATACGAGATGTACAGCTCGACCACGTGCGCGTGGTGGCCGTAGTCGTAGGACCAGATCCGCTCCAGGATCAGCGTCTTGCTGAGCACCTGGCGCGGGTGGTTCATCAGCAGCCGCAGCAGCGCGTACTCCGTGGGGGACAGGGCGATGACCTCCCCGGCCCGGGTGACCTCGTGGGCCTCCTCGTCGAGCACGAGGTCGCCGACGGTCAGCGCCGTCCCGCCCGCGCTGCGGCGCGCCATGCCGGCCCGGCGCAGCAGGCCGTGCAGCCGGGCGGTCACCTCGTCCAGGCTGAACGGCTTGGTGACGTAGTCGTCGCCGCCCGCCCGGATCCCGGCGACCCGGTCCTCGACCGCGTCCCGTGCGGTGAGGAACAGCACGCACACGGTGGGGAGTTCGGCGCGGATCTCGCGCAGCACGGTGAGCCCGTCGGCGTCGGGCAGCATCACGTCGAGGATCACCGCGTCCGGCCGGAACTCGGCCGTGGCCCGCACCGCCGTCGCCCGGTCCGCGGCGGGGCGCGCGTGGTAGCCCTCGTAGGCGAGCGCGCCGCACAGCACCTCGGTGAGATCGGGCTCGTCGTCGACCACGAGCACCCGGACACGCGAGCCGTCGGGGCGGACCAGGGGATGTGCCGGGGCGGCGGGGTCCGTAGGGCGTGAAGTCACCGTGCCATCAGACCGCCCGAATCTGAGATTCGCCTGAGATGTACGGGGCCGGGGTGCGGGTGGGGAGCCGGGCGTCCGGGTGTCGGTCCCGTGGGAGGCCCGCTGTCGTCCCTGGTCAGCGCCGCTGCACGGCTTCACGGAAGCCACGCTGAGGCACCTCGCCCCGGCCCGGAGCTGAGAGCGTGCTGAGAAGTCCGGCGTGCAGGGTGACGGCCGCGCCAAGGAGGAACTCCCACGTCCCGACGACCCCCCACAAAGGCCGCGACAAGGCCCCGCAAGGCCGCGACAAGGTCCCCGCAAGGAGAGACATGACCACGCTCAACCCCTCGGTCCTTGAGGGCCCGTTGCCACCACGAACGGCCGCGGCCACCGACCGCACCGCCACTCCGTCATGGGAACGGCCCGCCTTCTGGGCCCTGTTGGTCGTCGCGGCGATCGCCTTCCTCTGGGACCTGGGCGCGTCCGGCTACGGGAACGAGTTCTACTCGGCGGCCGTGCAGGCGGGCGGCGAGAGCTGGAAGGCCGCGTTCTTCGGGGCCTCGGACGCCGGGAACTCGATCACCGTCGACAAGCCGCCGGTCGCGCTGTGGCCCATGGACCTCTCCGTACGGCTCTTCGGAGTCGGGTCCTGGCAGATCCTCGCCCCCGAGGCGCTGATGGGCGTCGCCACCGTCGGCGTGCTGTACGCGGCGGTACGGCGACTGTACGGACCGGCCGCCGGGCTGCTGGCCGGCGCGCTGCTCGCGCTGACCCCGGTCGCGGCACTGATGTTCCGCTTCAACAACCCCGACGCGCTGCTCGCCCTGTTCGTGGTGTGCGCGCTGTACTGCTTCCAACGCGCCCTGGAAGGCCACCGGGCGGCCCGCTGGATGGTGCTCACCGGGGTCTGCTTCGGTCTCGCCTTCCTGGTCAAGACCCTCCAGGCGTGGCTGATCCTGCCGGCGCTGACCGTGGTCTACCTGGTCTGCGCGGCGCAGCCCGTCACCAGGCGGATCGGCCATGTCCTGCTGGCCGGGGCCGCGATCGTGGTCAGCGCCGGCTGGTGGGTGGCCCTGGTCGAGCTCTGGCCGGCCGACTCCCGCCCGTACGTGGGCGGTTCCACGAACAACAGCTTCCTGGACCTGACCCTCGGCTACAACGGGCTCGGGCGCATCACCGGCGACGAGGCCAAAGGGGGTGCGGGCGGGGGCGGTTCGGCGGCGAGCAGCCTGCCCGCAGGCGGCAGCGTGCCCGCCGGGGGTACAGAGGGAGGTGGCGCCGGTGGCCATGGCGGCGAGGGTGGCATCACGCGCATGTTCGACAGCGCGCTGGGCGGCCAGATCTCCTGGCTGCTGCCCGCCGCCCTGATCCTCCTGGTCGCCGCGCTGGTGGTCACCCGCCGGGCCGCCCGAACCGACGTCCACCGCGCGGGATTTCTGGCCTGGGGCGGTGCGTTGCTGTGCACCGCGGTGACGTTCAGCTTCATGTCCGGGATCTTCCACGAGTACTACACCGTCGCGCTCGCACCGTACGTCGCCGCCCTCGTCGCCATGGGTACGGTCCTGCTCCGGCGCCTGCGAGGCCACGCCATGGCGGCCGTTGTCCTGGCGGTGACGGTCGCGGCGACGGCGGCATGGGCGTTCGCGCTGCTCGGCCGCGCGGACGGCTGGACCTCCCAACTCCGCTGGCCGGTACTGGTGGTCGGGCTCCTCGCGGCAGTCGGCCTGGCGCTCACCCGTCTCCTCCCGCGCCGCCTGGCCCTCGGGGCGACGGGCCTCGCGCTGGTCGCCGTACTCGCCGGACCGGCTTCCTACACCTGGGCCACCGTCACCACGGCCCACACCGGACAGACCCCGCTCGCGGGCCCCGCCTCGGCGGCCGACGCACAGGGACACGGCGGGCCGACCGGGGGAGGCACGGGACGCGCGGCCGGCACGGGGAAGAGCGGTGCCGGCCGGCTGGGCGGGATCGACGCCGTCACGCCCCAACTGCGCGCCACGCTGGTCGAGAACGCCCAGGACTACACCTGGGTCGCCGCGACCGTCGCCTCCGACAACCAGACCTGGCTCCAACTCGCCACCGGCCGACCGGTCATGCCCAGCGGCGGGGACCCGGCACCGACACTGGCCCGGTTCAAGCAGTACGTCGCCGACGGGGAGATCCACTACTTCGTGGCCCAGGGCGGCGAAGAGGGCGGCTTCGCCCGCGAGGGCGAGGACAGCACCGGCTCGCAGATCTCGGCCTGGGTGACGGCGTCCTTCACCCCGCGGACGGTGGGCTCGACGGTGGTCTACGACCTGACCGCGCCCAGGAGTTGACGCCCAGGAGTCGACGCCCGCGCGTTGGTGTTCCGGAGTCGAGCGGTTCAGTCGTTGGGCACGGTCCGGATCGCGGCGATGTCGAACTGGAGCCGGACCTTCTCGCTCACCATCGCGCCGCCCTCCGCGAGCCGGGCGTTGTAGGCGAGGCCCCATTCGGAACGGTTGATGGTGGTCGTGCCGTCGAATCCCACCCGGTCGTATCCGAAGGGGTCGGTGACGTGTCCTATGTAGGTGAGTTCCAGGTCCACGGGACGGGTGCGGTTCTTGATGGTGAGGTCGCCGGTCATGCGGTAGACGTCGTCGCCCGCGAGCCGAACGGCCGTACTGACGAAGCGCATGCGCGGGTAGTTCCTGGCGTCCAGGAAGTCACGGCCGATCAGATGGGCGTCGCGCTGTTCCACGCCGGTGTCCACGGACGCGGTCGACAGGACGATCTCGGCGCGTGAGCGGGAGGGGTCGCGGCCGTCGAAGTGGAGCCGGCTGTGGTACTCCGTGAAGGCCCCGCGCACGGTCGTCACCAGGGCGTGGCGCACGGAGAAGCCGATACGGCTGTGCGCGGGGTCGATCAGCCAGTCCCCGGTGAGTCCCGCCAGGCCGGGGTCGGGCCGGGCGGCGGAGGCGAAGGCCGGGGGTTCGGTGGGGGATTGGGGAAATTCGGTGGGGGGTGCCGGGCGGCGCAGGGACGCAGCACGGTTGAACAGGTTCATGATCCAACTTGTTACGTCACGGCAGTGAACGCCGCAAGGGTTCCGTGGGCCCCGCGGTGGCGTGTGAACCTATCCACACGCCACCGCCACGAATCGCCCCGCAATTCGGCCGCTTGTGTCAGCCGCCCGTATGGGCCGCCCGTATCAGCCGGAGTTCGCGTTCGACGGGCCGAAGAACTCTATTTCGGCGATGGCCACCTGCTTGGTCGAGGAGATCAGGTACGCCGACTCGATGGTGAAGCGGACCTTGGTGACCTCGCCGACCCGGAAGGCCCGTCGCTGGGCGCCCGCGCCCTGGTCGAGGGTGAGTTCACGCTTGGTCGTCTTGCCGCTGGCCAGCGTGATGGTGGCCTCGATGCGGTGCGGCAGGGCCGACTGGGAGAGCTGGTCGGCGCGGGCGGAGACGCCGGGCGTGATGAGCAGGTCGAGCAGGCGGGTCGGTTCCTCGAACTTCGCCTCGATCCACTCGCCGCGGCCGGACGCCGAGACGCCCGGACCCCACCAGGTGTCGTTGAGCTTGTCGAAGGCCAGCGCCGGCTTGTGGCCCGGGTAGGACCGGGACGCGCTGACGCTGTCCGGGGCGACCTGCGCGCGCTTGGCGAAGTGGTCGCGGGTGGCCTGGACGCCCTTGGGGATGCTGAACGCCAGCCAGATCAGCAGGGCCAGTGCGACCGCGGCGGTCAGCCAGGTCAGGACGCGGTCGAAGGCACGGCGCAGTCGCGGCCGGTCGCCGGCCCACGGCGTCTCCCGGTTCCGGAAGCCCAACAGCCGCCGCCACCACGGCAGTCGACCGGGCACGGGTCCCTCGCCGGCCATCGGCATCGCGCACCGCGCGCAGTAGTGCCGCTCGGGCCGATTCCGTGTGGCGCACCAGGGACAGGGCGTCCCCCCGTCCGCCCCGAGCTCCTCACCCGGCGCCCGCACGGTCTGCGGCCGCTGCGGCGCGGGGCGCCCGGGCAGCACCGGCGCGACGGCTGGCTCGGCCGTGGGACGGGGCTGCGGGTCGTTGACCGGCACGAGCAACTGCCGGGCGCGGTGGGCCATTTCGTCGTGGTACGCGGGGTCCTCGGGGGGCGGGGCCGCCGGGAAGACGGTGGGGTTCGGAATCGCCCCCGCCGCGGCGGACACGGGTTCGTTGGGGAGGGTGTCGTCGTCCCTGGGCGGGGCGGTGGGGTAGGGGTCGGCGGGGGACTGGGTGGCGGCTTGAGAGGGGGAAGGGGACGGGGTGGGGTGAGAGGGGGAGGCTGACGGGGCGAGGGGCTGAGCGGTGGAGGGCGACGGACCCGTGGAGGCGTTCGTGGCCACCGGCGCGCCACCGGCATCGGCCGCGGTGGCCGTCGTACCGGAGGCGAGCAGTTCCTCCCGCGCACTACGGACCAGCCCCGCACTCCCGTCTGACCGGGCGAAGGCATCCCAACCGGGGTCACCGGACCCGCCGGACCCGCCGGATTCACCGGTCGAGGAACCGCCCGCCCCGGCGGAGGACGCGGACCCGGCGGAGGACGCGGCGAAGGCAGCCTCGTCCGATCCACGGCCCGAGGCGTCCCCACCCTGAACGGAGCCGTTCCCGTTACGGCCGGCCGCACCTGAACTTCCGTTGGCGGCGCCGGTGTTCCTGTCGACGGCGTCCGCATCGCCACCGAAGTCGTCCGTGCCGGCGCCGGAGCCCTCCGCACGTCCGCCGGAGGCACTCGCACCCGCCGCCACCCGGTCCGTCCAGCTCAGTACCGCCCCGCAGGCGTCGCAGAACGACTGGCCCGGTTCCGCGCGGGTGCCGCATTCGGCGCAGTTCTGGGTGGTCGTCATCTCTGCTGGGTCCTTTCGGCGGGGTCGCCTGCGGTCACCTGGACCGTGTACGGCATGTGGGCGGGGCGGGCGGCCGCCACGAGGGCGTCCAGGCGGTGGTGGTCCGCCGAGGTGGGTGAGGGCAGGCGCAGGTGGACGTGGAGACGCGGGCGCGCCTCGCCGGGGACCGGGCCCAGGGGATGCGCGCTCCAGGCCGCCGCCCCGCTCTCCGTGATCTCCGGCGTCACGCCGAAGGCGAGGCGTACGGCTTCGGTGAGGCCGCGTACCGTGCCGCGCACCCGGTGCAGATACGCGGCGGCGGCCACGGCGGTCCGCAGCAGGTCCTCCGGTTCGCTGCCGTCGGTCTCGGCGCCGACCCAACTCCCCAGCCACTGGGTGAAGTCGAGCGGCGCGAGGGACGGACGGAAGTACGTGTCGAGGCAGTCCAGCGTGTTGTGGATCGGCGCCACCACCTCGTCCAGGCCGCCGACGAAGCGCTGTGCGAGGTCGTCGTCGGCGAACACGGCGGGCAGCATCATGCCGATCGGCGCGGACGACTCCAGGCCGTCGATGGAACCTCTCATCAGTTGCCGTCCCCGATCACCCGTACGCGATGGTCGAACGAGAACACCAGTGAGGGCGCGGACAGATCGATCCGGTCCGTCGCCTCGCCGCGCTTGCCCGTCAGCGGGTCGGCCGGGTGCAGGGTCACCTCGTCCACCAGCTCGACACCCGGCACGCGCTGGAGCACCGCGAACACCTCGCCGGACTGCACGGGCCGCCCGAACGGCCAACCCGTGCCGTTCGCCCCGCCGGTGAGCGGATCGAGGTGCCGGTACAGGGCGTCGTGGGCCTCGCGCCGGACCTTGTCCGTGTCTACGCCCCGGAAGGTGTGCACGGTGGCGACCACGGTCACGCCCTGGTAGTACGGCGGCCCGACCGCCAACCTCGTGCCGATCAGGCGCCGTTCGTCGAGGTGCCGGGTGATGCGGTCCAACAGGGCGTCCCCGGGCACCAGTTGCTCGAAGCGCAGTCGGCCGCCGGGGTCCGCCACCGCCTGCGGTACCACCAACACCCGTACCGCGTACGCCCCGTGCTCGCCCTCCGCGCCCTCCAGACAGGTGATGCGTGCCGTCTCGGGGGCCGCCCGGCGGGCCAGCTCCTCGTAGTCCCGCAGCGTCACCGCCCGTTCCTGCGCGCGCAGCGTGATCGGTGCCCGGACCTTGGCCTCCTGGACCGTCTCGCCGTCCACCCCGCCCCGCGCGGCCTCGCGGTTGACGACCTCGGAGACGTACGGGATGGAGGTCCGCAGGATCTGTACGGCGCCGCGCGCCACGTTGCCCGACCGGCCGCCGCCGGTGCGGTAGCGGCGGGCCCGGATCGGCGAGCCCTTGGGCGCGACCGTCCCGTACTGGCGCAGGGAACCGTCGGGTTCGCGCACGGCGGGCCCGAAGGCGATCTCGCCGCTGGTCGCGTCGACGACGATGTGCCGGTCGTCCGGGCCCGAGTCCGCGAAGTGCGGCACGACCCGCCAGTCCGTCCAGCCGTCGTGCTCGGCGGTCTGGAGGAGCACCGGCGGATCGTCGCCGACCACGGGCGCGTGCGCCAACCGCAGCCGCTGCCCCGGCAGCCCGGTCGACTCGCCGAGCGCCTCGTCGTACACCGCTTCGGCATGCACGGCCGCGGTGGTGCCGCCGATGGTGAAGGCCTCGGCCGCGCGGATGGTCGGGGAGGTGGTGTAGAAGGGCTGGCCGGGGCCGGGCTCGGTGACCCGGCAGCGCAGCCAGCCGGCCTCCTGGCCGGCGTTGCGGGACAGGACGTGCCCGCTGGGGATGTGCAGCACGACCTCGCCCGGCCGGTTGAGGCCACCCGTGCCGTCCCGGTCGACCTCGCACAGCTGCCAGCCGTCCGCGGTCCACGCCTCCCACACCAGCGGCGGCTGCCGCGGGTCCACGCCCACACCGTCCACCCGGCTGTCCAGATCCAGCGCCACCGCGCAGTGCGGCACCGCGTTGGTCAGGCCGAGCAGCATGCAGTCGCCCGGGTCCGGGGACTCGGAGAAGCACAGCAGGTCCCGGTCCTCGACGGCCAGGTCCGGCGTCCGGTCCACCGCCGGCTCACCCCGGTGCTGCACCAGCAGATGGCTCAACTCGCACCGCACGACCGTCAGTTGGCGCTCGGTGGCGAAGACGACCGCCTCCTCGCTCTCGGTCCGCATGGTGGCCACCTCGGTGCCCACCGGCACCGGGATCGCCTCCTCCTGCGGTGCCGACAGCCAGAACGTCACGTCCGTACGCGCGGCCGACGGCGGGAACAGCGTGATCCCCACCAGGTCCAGGAACGCCAGATGGTTCTTCTCGGGCACCCGGTTGAGCCGGTAGACGATCTGGTCGGCCATGTGGGCGACCGTCTCGACGAGGGTGACGCCCGGGTCGGAGACGTTGTGGTCGGTCCACTCCGGGGCGCGCTGCTGGATGTAGCGCTTGGCGTCGTCGACGAACTGCTGGAAGCGGCGGTCGTCGAGATTGGGTGAGGGCAGGGCCATCAGCGGTCGCTTTCGAGGGAGGTGCCCGCGCCGGGGCCGGCGTCGGGCTCCTCGTGGGACGGAATGACGTAGAACGGGAAGACCAGGCTGCGCGGGTTGTTGGTGCCGCGGATCGAGTAGCGGACGTCGATGTAGAGCACGCTCTGGTCGCCGCCGGCGGTGACCTCGACGTCCTCGACCTCGATCCGCGGCTCCCAGCGGTCCAGGCTGATGTGCACCTCGTGCTGGATACGGCCCGCGGTCTGCTCGTTGACCGGCGCGAACACCAGGTCGTGGATCGCGCAGCCGAAGTCGGGCCGCATCGGCCGCTCGCCCGGCGCGGTCGACAGGACCAGCCGGATCGCCTCCTCGACCTCCCGCTCGCCGCTGACCAGCGCGATCCCGCCGGTCGGCCCGATCCGCAGCGGGAACGACCAGCCGGACCCGACGAACTGCTCCGCCATCACCAACGCACCTGCCTTCCTGGGAAACGGCTCACGGAACCATCGGGACGGGGATGGTGGTGACCCCGAACACCGGGGACATGACCATGGTGGTCGGCGCCTTGATCGTCGTGTTGACGGCCGAGGTGACCTGCACGGTGCCCACGCCGGTGAGGCTCGCGGCACCCAGCGCGTTGAGGTTCAGGGCGCCCGCCGCGTTCAGCCCGATCACCCCCGCGGACCGCATATTGACCACGCCGCCGCCCTGGATGTTGAGCGGGCCGCCGCTCTTGATGGTCAGCGCCCGCCGCGCGCTCAACGTGAGGTCGGTGCCGGCCTCCACCGACACCGAGCGGCTGCCCTTGATGGTGACCGAGCCCTTGCTGTCCACGGTGATCTCGGTCTTCGTCCGGTCCAGGAAGACGGTCAGCATCTTGTCGCCGGAGATCAGCCGCACGCCCTGCTTGCGCATGCCGGTCTTCTGGCTGAGCAGGTCGAGCCGGTTGCCGTCCCGGTCGGAGACGGTGTGCCGGCTCGCCTTCTTGCGCACGGTGTCGTGCAGCGGCACATCGCTCACGACGGTCGGCTTGTCCCGCCCGTTGTAGAGCCCGCCGATCACGAACGGATGGTCAAGTGCCCCTCGGTCGAAGGCGACCAGCACCTCGTCGTTGACGTCCAGCGGAAAGATGCCACCCCCGCCCAGGCCGCCCATCTGCACGGTCCGCGTCCAGTCGCTGACGTAGGTGTCGTCCAGCCACGGGAACTGCAACCGCACCCGGCCCTGTTTGAGCGGGTCGTTGACGTCGGTCACCAGCGCGTTGGCCACACTCGGCAGCCGCGGCGAGGTGTCCGCGCCGCCCGAGGCGAGGCCGTACAGCGAGCGCCACTGCCGCCCGCTGACCGTCACCCACGCCTCGTAGTGCTTGCCGTCGCCGAACACGTGTCGCACCGAGGTGACCGTGTACTTGCCCTCGAAGGGCACGCCGACGTCCGCGAGCGCGACCGGAACTCCCGGGCGCAGCTTGGGATTTCCGCGCGCGACGACCTCCAGCTCGGCGAACGACCCGGTGACGTCGTCGGCGAGGGCGTCGGCGGCGAACTTCACCTCGTTCTGCTTGTCGTAGGGCGTGCCCGTCTCGACCAGCTTGGCCGTCTTGAACTTCCCGGCCGCGGCCCCCGGAGTGGTGCCGATGGTGATGCCCGGGTTGGAGGTCGCGGGCGAGGTGGCGGTGAGCTTCTTCTTCGTCGTCACGTCCCAGCCGCGCGCCTCGACCTTGCCGACCTGGTCGGCGGCGGTGGCGGCGGCCCGCAGCCGCAGGATGTCGTGCCCGGCCTGGAGCACGAACGGGCTCTTGTCGCCGTCGGTGTTCGGGGAGGGCGCGCCCGAGGCCGACTTGGGCTTCACGAACTGGAACTTCCCGTCCGCGTCGACGGACATGACCATCTCGTTCTCGTCGGCGAGGCGCGACAGGAAGTCCCAGTCGGTGACGTTGGACTGGCTGATGAACTCGTAGACCGTCTTCGTCGACTCGATCTTCCCGATCGGCACACCGTCCTGGCCGGCCAGCTTGCGGGCGATGTCCGAGGCGCTCTGGTTGCGGTACGCGGCCACCCGGCGCTGGCGCAGCATGCGGTGCCCGAGGTCGTACCCCCGCACCACGGTGTAGCTGCCGGTCCCGTCGTAGTCGGCCTCGAGTCCGGTGACCTCGCCGGTCAGCAGCGGATCGCCGGCGCCCTCGCCGTCGGCCACCGGCGCGAACACCACCTTGGTGCCGAAGGTGATGTTCAGCTTGCCCAGCAGCAGCCGGTAGGGGTCGCGGAAGGTGAGCCGGAACGCGGCCGGGACGCCGACGCCCTGGTCGACGTAACTCTCCACCAGGTCGGGGGCGAACTCGGGGGGCAGCTTGGCGCCGCCGATCTTCACGTCGACGACGTTGGAGTACGCGGACTGCACCATCAGGTACGCACCTCCTCGGCGGCCGGCAGCACGAGTTCGATACCGGTGGGCAAGTGGCCAGGGTTGTCGATGCCGTTGATCTCGGCGATGGACCGCCACGCGGCCGCGTTCCCGTACTCCCGCCAGGCCAGCGACTGAAGGGAGTCCCCTGCCACAACTCGGTGCACACGCTGGGCCGTCAGCGCACCCGACGTCGGGTTCTGCCCCTTGGTCTTGCTGGGGATCTCGTGCAGTTGCAGCCGGCAGGTGGCACGGATGGGCACGCCGGTCGTCGAGAACAGCGTGTAGTTGGCCTCCGCCGAGCTGACGTACGCCGTGAAGCGGGCCGTCGCGAACGACCCCCACTGGAAGACGACCCACGGCGGCGAAGGCTGCTTGGCGGCAATGGACTTGGTCGTCACCTCGCAGCACGACAGCAGCGACTCGACCTTCTTCATGACGGTGTTGCTGGTCGGCTCGTCGGAGGAGTCGAGGAAGATCTCGACGCTCATCTCGCGCGGCTCGGAACCCATGAACTCCGGGAGCGGGCCGTCCCGTTCGATCTGAGCCGGGGTCACCTTCCACTGCGCGCGACGGGTCAGCGACAGCTGCGCCGGGTTGAAGTCGAAGCCGAACGTCTTGATGATCCCGCCGGGCGCCCTGCTCTTGCCCTTCGGCGGTTCGTGGATCGCGAGCGTGGCGTGTACGAGGCTCTTGCCCGCGCCCTTGCTGCCCTTCGCCATGTCTCCCGCTCCCCGCTAGTCCGTGAACCCGTGGTGGGCGATCTCGAGCACCTCGGTCGCCACGGACGGGCTCGCCGGGTCGAGGGTGGGCCCGGTCCAGCTCACCGGCAGCACGTCGATAAGACCCCAGCGCGCCACCTCCGAACCGTCCGCGCGCAGCGCCGCGATCTGCGCGGTGGGCCGCTTGATGCCCGTCTGCACGGACGAGATCCACTTGGCGACCTTCGTGGTGTCCGGGGTGAGCGGACGCGTCAGCCGGATCGTGGAGAACGTGACCCGCGTCGGCAACTGCCAGACGAAGCCGTTGTTCCCGCCCTCCTGGCGGTGCTCCACCTCCACCTGGGACGACAGGCCCTCGCATCCGTTGAAGTAGCCGAGGCTCTCCCCGTCGATGCTGAGGGTGAACCAGATGGTGGAGCCCGGGTCCTGGCGGGACATCACGGGGCCTTTCTGTCGTTCAGTGGCGGTTGGATGCTGGTCGGTCGGGCGCTTGTCAGTGGCGAGGATCGCGGAGCTTGCCGATCCGCTCACGGTCCATACGGAGTTCGGTGCGGATCAGCCGGGTGATCCGGCCGATGATCCGGTGCACGAGTTCGTCGAGCTGGAAGTCGGTGAGATCCCGCGGGTCGAATCCCCCGGCGGCCACGGCCGTGTACTCGGGCGGCGGCGCGGCGGCCGAGGCGGACGCGGACACGGAGTAGGGCGGCGGTGGGTCGTTCGGGGGCGGGCCGGAGGCGGTGGGGGTGTACGGCGGTGGCGGTTCGCTCCGGCGAGCGGGGCCCGGCAGAGCGGCGGGCGTGTGCCGGCCGAGCGTGCTCGCGACCGTCGCCGCGGCGGCCGAAGCGAGGGCGCCCGTGGCGCTGTGCCTGGTGGTCTGGTGCTTGGCCGGTGAGGGCGACTTGGACCTGCTCCAGGGGGCGCGTTGGACGGCCAAAGGGGAAGCGGCGGCGCTCTGTTGACTGCCGGGAGCGGCGGACGCAGGGCCCTGGACACCCGAGGACGGAGGCAACGGAGGAGGAGTGAGCGTGGCCACGGGCAGCGGGGCGCTGCCGGTGCCGGGTGGCGCCGGGCGGCGCAGCGGGGTGGCCTTGAGGGGGGTCGCCTTGCGCTGAACCTGCGGTACGGAGTGAGCAGTTGACGGCGATGGCGTCGGGCCTGGGCCCAACGGGTCGGCCGTGGTGGGGAAATGCGTCGGCGGCTGATGCGAGATGGCGATGGGCGGCGCCGCCGGGAGGCCGAGGGGGGTGCCCGTGACGGGTGCCGGGGGGAAACCGGGCGGGGCGAAGGTGGTCGAAGGGGCCGTGGCCGAAGGGGAGTTGCCGGGAGGCGTGCTCACCAGAGGTGCCGTCGGGAAACCGGGCGGGATCGGCGTCGGCGCTGCCGGAGCGCCGGCGATCCGTTGCACGAGCGGCTGGTCCGGTACGGCTGCGGGGACGGCCGGGGGCGCCTGGACGGGCGCGCCGAGGAGGGGCGTGGCGTCGGCCGGCGGGGTGGTCAGAGGGGCGCCTAGGGGAGAGCGGCGGGGAGTGGGTGTGGGCGCGGGGGAGGTGGCCGGGGTGCGCTGGACAGGGGGTGTGGCGGAGTCGGCGGGGGTGGGGCGCGCAGGGGCTACGGGGGACGTGGGGGTGGCAGGGCCCGTAGCGCCGGTACTTACGGTGGAGGCAGCCGGGCCAGGGGAGGCGACCGGCGTGGTGATGGTCGCGGGGGTCGGCCGCGCGGCGGGCACGGGGGTGCTGGGCGCCGGAGGCGTGGGGGCGACCGAACTGGGCTGTGGAGACGCCGGGTTCGGCGCGGCCGGGGGCGCCTGCGGAGCCGTGGACGGGGCGGGCCGTGCGGACAACGGGGCGCCGAGGCCGGGGCGCGGGCGAGGCGGGGTGCGCGCGGTGCTTCGCTGGACCGACGGGAGGGGGGCGGTCGGCGAGGTCAGTGTGGTGGCCGACTTGGGGTCGGGCGGAGCAGGGGCGGTGGAGGCGGGGGTCGGCGGGGTGGCCGGCCGGGGGCTCGACGGAGTGGCCGGGCCGGTGTGGTCGGCGTGGGTCGAGGCGGACGCGGCAGACGAGGGGGACGCGGGCGACCCGGGAGCGGGCTTGGCGATTCGCTGGATCGGGAGGCCTGGGGGCGGCGCGGGTGAGGAGGTGGCAGGTGTGACACCGGGCGTAGGCGGCGGGGCCGGAGCGGCGGTGCCGGCGGGGCCTGCCGGCGTCTGCGGTACGGGCGTCGGGCCGCCGCCGGGAGCCTTTGCGCTGCGCTGCACGGGAGTTGGCGTGGTGCTCGGAGCCGCCGGTTTCTGCCGTACGGGTGTCGCGGAACCGTCGGCGGTGGGCGCAGGTTCAGGAGACGTCGACCGCTGCACCGAGGGCGGTGAAGTGCTGGGCGGGACCGGCGAGTTGGTGTCCGCGATGCGCGAGGCCGAGATCGGGGGCGTGGTCGGGCCAGGGCTCGGAGTCGTCGTACGGCTGACGTCGGTCGGCGAGACCGACCCGCTGGCCACGCGCCGCTGGACGACCGGGAGCGCGGCCGTCGAGTCAGGGACCGAGGGGACAGCCGGCGGCGCGGGCTCGACGCGCGGGGCGTCGACCGGCGTGATGTTGCTGTCGCCCGGAGCGCGCTGCACGACGGCGTCGGTGACGGGGCCGACGGAAGGGATAGTTGTCGCCGGACCCGCGGAGCGAACCGCTCGGTCGCTCTCGGCCGAGGTCGCCGCCGATCCGCCCGGATCTGCCGTACGGCCACCACCCGTACTGCTCGACGTCCTCGCACCGGACGCCGTAGGCCCCGCGGAGGCCCGCGGAGCGACCGGCAACGTGCGGCGCTGTACCGCCGTAGAACTGGTCCGGGCCCTCGTGAAGGACTGCGGAGTTCGGGACGGCGATGTGGCCGTCGGGACATTCCGCACCCGGAGGCCGGATGCCGGCGGCGACACCACGGGGGCGGCGCTCGGTCCGGCGGGTACAGCGCGTGTCGGTGCGGCGGCAGCCGAGGGGCCCGCCGCGGCGACCCGCTGAACCGGGGTCCTGTCTCCACCCGTACTGCTTGCGGCGACGGAGGGCGCATTCGTACGAGCGGCACCGCCGGTAGGAGCCGGTGTCGGCGCACGTCCGGACGGACCCGACGGCGATGCACCTCCGAAAGGAGCCGGCGCCGACGTGCCAACAGAGGGAACCGACCCCGACGCACCTCCGCCCCCAACGGGATCGCCGCCCGGGCGGGTTGCGCCGGTCGGACCGGCCGCACCGACCCGGGCCACCCGCTGAACGGCCTGTCCGACCACGGGCGTTCGCGCCCCGGCCGTAGGGCCGCCGGTCGCGGCCGGACGGCCACCCGCACCCGGCACCGACGGCGGAAGCACCCGCAGAGGCACCGCCGGTGCGCGCCGCACCGGTGTCGCCGTCGGCTCGGGACCGGCCAACGGCAAGGAGCCCGTGGGCCGTTCGAGACCTGACACCGGACGGGCCGCCACCTGCGCTGCCCGGCCAAGGAGCGCGCTGGAGCGGCCGTCCAGCACGGCGTGGGACGCCGTCGCCATGAACGACGGGTTCTGCCAGGTCGGCAGGCGGCCGCCGAAGGCCGCGTCGGCCACCCCGGCCCGCCCCGGCGCCAGCGTCCGCTGGATCGGCGGCAACCCCGGCCAGGAGGCGAGCACAGGTGCCGTACCGCCCGATGGCACGGGTACGGGGGTGACGGCTGCCTCGCCGTCACCCTTGCTCCCGTCGGCGTCGATGCCCACGCCACTGTCACCCCGCCCACCGACGGAGTCACCCCGGCTGCGCAATCGGTCCAGGAAACCCACCGCTCAGCCCTCCGCCCCGGCCCGTGTCACCAGGGACGCGATCTCGTCCGTGAAACGGCGGCGGTCGGCGTGCTCCAGGTCGAGGATCTCGTCCATGCTCCAGTGGAAGTGGTAGGCGACGTACGCGATCTCCTCGTGCAGTCGGTCGGTCGCGTACGTCACGATTCCCCCAGGCGGCTCCCGCCGAGTTCCACCTCGAACGGCTCCGAGCAGTGCGGGCACTGCACGGCGGCGCGGGTGTGGCCCTCCGCGTTGATCTGGCGGTAGAAGTCCTGAAGGAAGGCCAGGTCGGAGGCGAACATGTTCTCCACGATGCCGTCGTGGACGATCGGCAGCGTGCCGAGGCGGGTGATGACCCGGCCCAGCAGCACCACCGACAGGAACGCCGGGTTCTCCTGCACCCGCACGTCCCGCAGCGGGACCAGTTCGTCCCGTGCCGTCGACAGACGCATCACCCCGTCCCGGTGGACGGTGCCCGCCTCGTCGACGTACCCGCGCGGCAGCTGGAAGGCGAACTCCGTGCGCAGCGGCTCGGGTTGTGGCGCGGGGGCGGGCGGCGCGGGGGCCACGGCCGGCTGACCGCCCGTGAACTCCCCGTCCGCCTCCGGCGCGGGCGCCGCCGCGTCCGCGCCGGAGTACGAGACGGCGCCGCCGGCCCTGGCAGCCGAACGACGCATTACTCGATGACCAGTTCTTCGAACGCGATGGTCACGGTCTCGGTGAGCGCGGCGGCCTCGCCGGCCTTGACCGTGCTCGCGTCGATCTTGTTGCACCAGGCGTTGCGCAGGTGGTAGCGCTTCACCGGGTTGTTCTGGAAGTCCATCATGATGATCGACGCGTTCTTGCGGGCCGTCGTCATCTGACCGGAGATGGACTCGTTGATCCACTGGGTGAACGAGGCCGACTGGGTCATACCGCGGACCACCGTGCAGGTGCCGTTCTTCTTCACACCCGGCAGGTTCTTGACCACGTTCTGGCCGTTGGGGGTGTTCTGCTGGTACGTGATGACGTCCTGCTCGATGCTCAGGCCGCTGACCTCGGCGAGGTACTCGACCATCACGCCGTCGATCTGGAGGCCGAAGTTGTGTGAGGTGAGGGCGTCACCCGGCTGGAGACTCATGAATTCGCTGTCCTTCTAGGGGCTGAGGGTGGTGAAGGCAGAAGACCTGGAGAAGCGGAGGCCCTGCCCTACTCCTCCAACTCCCCGTTGCCGCTGGAGAACTGAGCCAGCCGGAAGATCACGAACTCGGCGGGCTTGACCGGCGCGATGCCGATCTCGCAGACGACCCGGCCGACGTCGACCGACTCCGGCGGGTTGGTCTCCTCGTCGCACTTGACGTAGTACGCCTCCTCGGGCCGCTGCCCGAACAGGGCGCCGCTGCGCCACTCGTTGACCAGGAACGCCGAGATGTTGCGCCGGATCCGCGCCCACAGGGCGTGGTCGTTCGGCTCGAACACCACCCACTGGGTGCCGATCAGGATCGACTCCTCCAGGTAGTTGAAGTACCGGCGGATGTTCAGGTAGCGCCAGGCCGGGTCCGAGGAGAGGGTGCGGGCGCCCCAGACGCGGATGCCGCGGCCCGGGAAGGAGCGGATGCAGTTGACGCCGATCGGGTTGAGCAGGTCCTGCTCACCGCGGGTGATCTGCATCTCCAGGTCCACCGCGCCGCGTACGACCTCGTTGGCGGGCGCCTTGTGCACACCGCGCTCGGAGTCGTTGCGCGCCCAGATGCCGGCCACGTGACCGCTCGGCGGGATCAGCCGGGACTGACCGCTGGAGGGGTCGAAGGACTTGATCCACGGGTAGTACAGGGCCGCGTACTTGGAGTCGTAGCCGGCCGTCTCCTGCCGCCACACCCGGATCTGACGAGCGTTCAGGCTCGGCGGCGGGTCGATGATCGCGACCCGGTCGCCCATCAGCTCGCAGTGCGCGATCAGGCCCAACTGGACGGCCTTGACGGCCTCCAGGTCGATCGCGCCGCGCTGGTAGGCGGCCATCAGGTCGGGCACCGCGACCATGGAGATCTCGTCCACGGCCTCCAGGCCGCCGAAACCGGTGCGGTCGGCGGAGTCGCCGAGGTAGGTGGCCGGGCCGGGGTGCGAGGTCTCGACGGCGCCGTCGGCGCCACCGGGGCCGGCGGGCGCGGCGGCCGGGGAGACCAGGGCCAGCGTCTGGTTGTCCGGACGGGCCAGCTGCGCGGCGGGCGCGGCCTCGGTCACGGTGATGAGCTTGGAGCGCTCCTTCACCTGCGTGACCACGTAGTTGCGGCCGCCCTTCTTGGCGGTCACGTCGAAGTTCTCGACGGCCTTGTCGCCGTCCTTGACGATCAGCTTGAACCGCTCGGCCGGGCCCTCGCCCTCCGCGTCCGCGACCTCGACGCTCAGCGGGCCACCGCTGCCGGCGGCCAGCGCCGTCACGGAGAACGTGCCCAACTGACGGGGCTCGCCCGCGGGGAGAGCGGCCGGGGCGGCGGCACCGGTGACCGCCGCGGGTCCGGCGCCGTTTCCGGCGGACGCGCCGGGAGCACCGCCCACCCGCACGACGTACGCGGCGCTGCCGCCGTTCTGGAAGAAGCCGTAGACGGAGTGCGCGAGGTAGTACCCGTCGGTGAACTCACCGAAGGCCGCCACGTACTGGGTCCAGTTGGTCACCAGGGTCGGCTCGTTCAGCGGGCCGCTCGGGGCCAGGCCCACGAAGGCCGCGACCGATGTGCCCACTCCCTCGATGGGGCGCGAGCCGCTGGCCACCTCCTCGACGTAGACGCCGGGCGACAGGTAGGACGGCATGCTCTGCTCTCCTCGGGGTACGAGACAGGAACGCCTCCCACCCTCACGCGCGCGCAACTCTCCGCGAAACGGCCCCCAGTGCCTGATCGGGGGCAACTCGATTGCCCGGAAGGGCAGTCCGGTCGGTGATGCCCGGTCCTTGTGCCCTCGCCGTTGCCCTTACGGTCCTTCCCCGTCCCCCGACGGCCCGGTAACGCTGGGGAGTCGACGTCCAGCTTCGAGGGAGTGCCGTGCGCGCACAGGGGACACCGGTCCGCAAGGACAGCGACCAGCAGGGGGCACGCCCCGCCCCGGCACCGGGTCCGCCCGCGCAGCGCCTGCTGGACCTGCAACGCCTCGCGGGCAACGCCGCCGTGACCCAGGCGATCGCGGAGGAGCGCCACGAGCACGACGCGGGCTGCGGGCACACACCCTCCGTGCAGCGCCGGGCCCTCGTGCACGACGTGGTGCGCTCTCCCGGGCAGTCCATGGACCCGGTGCTGCGCGGCGAGATGGAAGCCCGGTTCGGCGGGGCCGACTTCAGCGGGGTACGCGTGCACACGGGCGCCACGGCCCGCGCCTCGGCCGTACAGCTCCAGGCCAAGGCCTATACCTCCGGTCCGAACGTGGTCGTCGGCGACACCATGACCAAGGAGGACTGGGCGCACGAACTGACCCACTACCAGGACCAGTTGGCGGGCCCGGTCCCCGGGACGGACAACGGGACCGGGGTGCGGGTCTCCGACGTCAACGACTCGGGCGAACGCCGGGCGGTGGACAACGCCCGCAAGGTGATGAGCGGTTCGGTGCCGCAGGTGCAGCGCATGCCGGCGACGACGACGGCGTCCGCCGCGCCCGCGCCCACCGGCGCCGTGCAGCGGGTCACCAAGCTGGCCGTGCAACAGGGGCCGTCTTGCTGGCTCTACGTGCTGGAGGCCATCGCCGAGCACCACGGGCTGCCCATCCAGGCGCTGTCCGTCGCGATGCGGGCCTACCCCACCACGGCCGACCGCGACGACCGCCAGCGGGAGGAGAAGCAGCGGGGGAACAGCATCGAGGGCCGCCGGCTCGCGGTCATGATGACGGCCGAGGCGCTGGCCGTCATGGTGAACAAGCTCGACAACTGGCGCGCGCACCAGGACCCGTCCGTCACGGACATCACCCGCGACGAGGTCGCCCTGTTCGCTCGCCGGTCCATGGGCGCGGAGACCTCGCTCGACAAGCTGGACTTCCAGAACGGCAGCGCACAGTTCGCCTCGATCCGTGACGTCTACGCCAAGGCCCAGGACCGTGCCACGAAGCTGGTGCAGAAGGTGGGCGCGCAGGGTGACGAGGTGAACAAGCTCCTCGACACCGCCCCCGCCCAGATCGACGCGAGCCAGAGCCTCAACGACGTCCACCTCGCGATGACGCACCAGAGCCTGCCTTGCTACGCCGGCATCAAGCGGCGGTTCAAGCTGAAGGCGGGCGACGACACGTCCGCGCCGGAACTGGACCTGACCTCGCGGTTGGCGAGCACGATGGAGAGCACGGTGCACGCCGTTCTCATCGACTCCTACGACACGGGGAGCCGGGAGGTCCGCTACAAGGACCCCAACTACGGCAACATCACCCTGAAGGTGAGCCTCTCCCAGTTCCAGCGGATGGCCGGCAACAGCTCGCAGCACATGACCCTGCGGCCCTACTCGACCGGACCGCGCGCGAAGCCGGGGCTCGACGAACTGAAGGACTGACCGCACCACTCTGCCCCGCCGGTCACCCGATGTGCCCCAAAGCCTCCTGACCGGCCCCGTCGACCCCACCTAACGTGTCGCTGTGAGCCTGTGGACTTCTCTGGAACCTGCTTCCGCGACGGTTGATCCGGGCGGCAGCACGCGCGTGCGGCTTCGGTTGCGCAACACCGGTGACGTGGTGGACGAATACCGCTTCGAGGCGGTGGGGCCGGTGTCCCCGTGGACGAGGGTGGAGCCGCAGACGCTCCGCCTGTACCCGGGGACGACGGGATCGGTGGACCTGACCTTCTCCCCGCCGCGCACCCCGGACGCCACCGCGGGCCCGAATCCGTACGCGGTGCGGATCACGCCGACCGAGCACCCCGAGGCGACGACCGTCCCCGAGGGGAATCTGACGATCACTCCGTTCACGGAAGTGCGGGCGGAGTTGGTGCCGCCGACCGTGAAGGGGCGTTTTCGTGGGCGGCCGAAGCTGGCGATCGACAACATCGGCAATACGAAGCTGACGGCGTCGATCAGCGGCAGTGACCAGGGCGATCACCTCGCCTACGACATCCACCCGGGCAACGTACAGATCGAACCGGGCCGAGCCGCGTTCGTGAAGACGACGTTGAAGCCGCGCCGGATCATCTGGTTCGGCCCGAAGGAACAACGCCCGTACACGCTGTCGGTACTGCGCTCGGGCACCAACCCCCACCCGGTGGAGGGCACTTACCTCCAGCGCGGCTTCCTCCCTCGCTGGCTGGCGACGTTCTTCGGCATCTTCTTCGCCCTCGCGATCACCTTCGCCATGCTGTGGATCGCGTACAAGCCCCAGGTCGGTACGGGCGCCAGGCCCAAGCCCGTCGAAGCCGGCAACGCCCTCACGCCCACTCCCTCGGCGAGCGCCGCTCCGGTGATACCGGCGGCCCCCGCGACGACCAGCGCACCGCCGGCCGCCGACTCCGGTGCGGCGGCCGGGGGAAGCGGGTCCGGGGGCGGCGGCGGGGCCAAGGCCACGGTGACCGCCAAGCCCAAGGCGGACACGGCGGCGACCGCCGTGAAGCGGCTGGCCAAGAGCGACCCCGGCGGACGGCACGTCTGCTACCGCGCGTTCGTGTTCGGCGCGGGCTGGCAGAAGCCGGTCTGCGACGGCACCCTCGGCGGCACGGTCGGACAGGGCAGGCAGGTCACGGCGTTGAACATCGCGGTGTACGGCGTGGACGGTTCAGCCGGCACGGCCATGGTGCACAACCCCGGGTCGACCAACGGCCAGGGCAGTTGGCTGCCCAAGTGGACGGCCATCGTCGAGGACGGCAAGGACAACTACGTGGGCAGCACGGCGAAGGACGCCCCGTACATGGTGACCTTCGTCTGGAACGTCGGCTCCGGTCAGCTCTGCAACACCGTCAAGCAGGTCGAACAGGACTGGAGCCAGCAGGTCTGCAACGACGCCCGCCCCGGCCTCAACACCGCCGGCAACTTCGACAACAACCACTGGATCGAAGCCATCAAGCTGACGGTGTGACGCCATGACTCTGTGGACCTCACTCGAACCCGCTTCGGCGACGGTTGATCCGGGTGGCAGCACGCGCGTGCGGCTTCGGCTGCGCAACACCGGTGACGTGGTGGACGAATACCGCTTCGAGGCGGTGGGCCCGATCGCGCCCTGGACCGTCGTGGAGCCGCCGACCCTCCGGCTCTACCCGGGAACCACAGGATCGGTGGACCTGACCTTCTCCCCGCCGCGCACACCCGATGCGACGGCGGGCCCGAATCCGTACGCGGTGCGGATCACGCCGACCGAGCACCCCGAGGCGACGACCGTCCCCGAGGGGAATCTGACGATCACTCCGTTCACGGAGGTGCGGGCGGAGTTGGTGCCGCCGACCGTGAAGGGCAGGTTCAGGGGCCGCCCCAAGCTGGCGATCGACAACATCGGCAATACGAAGCTGACGGCGTCGATCAGCGGCAGTGACCAGGGCGATCACCTCGCCTACGACATCCATCCGGGCAACGTGCAGATCGAACCGGGCCGAGCCGCGTTCGTGAAGACGACGTTGAAGCCGCGCCGGATCATCTGGTTCGGCCCGAAGGAACAACGCCCGTACGAACTCTCGGTACTGCGCTCAGGGGCCAACCCCGTTGCCGTGGAGGGGACTTACCTCCAGCGCGGCTTCCTGCCCCGCTGGCTGGCGACGTTCTTCGGCATCTTCTTCGCCCTGGCGATCACCTTCGCCATGCTGTGGATCGCGTACAAGCCCCAGGTCGGTACGGGCGCCAGGCCCAAGCCCGTCGAAGCCGGCAACGCCCTCACGCCCACCCCGACCCCCAGCCCGGTCCTCACACCTCCCGCTCCGCAGCCGTCCGCTCCGGCGGCGCAGACCGGCGGCGGGCAGACCGAGCAGGCCGGAGGCGGTGGCGGGGGCGGCAGTTCACAGGCGCCGCCCAAGAAGAAGAAACCGAAGCCCGTGGTGCCCGCGACGAACGTCCTGCTGCGCAACGCCACGACCACCAAGTGCGCGGACATCCCGAACTACGACAAGGGCACGATCAACGGCCCGGTGCGCCAGTACATCTGCGACGGCACCAGCCACGACAACCAGCTCTGGAACCTTGAGGTGAAGTACCCGAAGGGCGGCCCCGGCAGCACCGCGCTCTTCCAGATCCGGAACGTGAAGGACGGGCTCTGTATGGACCTGCCCTACTACGGGGCGCAGCCGATCCGCACGAAGATCACCGAGTTCACCTGCGACGGCACGACCGCGGACAACCAACTGTGGTGGATCGACAAGCAGGAGAGCGGCGACTACTGGATCCGCAACTTCGCGAGCAACAACAAGTGCCTGGACGTGGACGGCAACAGCTCGTCCGCCAACGACCTCAACCTCACTCTCTTCGACTGCTCCACCACCGACGACCAGGAGTGGCGGATCGTCCACCCGACGGAGGCATGACGTGACCGGCCTGTGGACTTCTCTGGAACCTGCTTCGGCGACGGTTGATCCGGGTGGCAGCACGCGCGTGCGGCTTCGGTTGCGCAACACCGGTGACGTGGTGGACGAGTACCGTTTCGAGGCGGTGGGGCCCATCGCACCCTGGACGACGGTGGAGCCGCCGACCCTCCGGCTGTACCCGGGGACGACGGGGTCGGTGGACCTGACGTTCTCTCCGCCGCGCACACCCGATGCGACGGCGGGCCCGAACCCGTACGCGGTGCGGATCACGCCGACCGAGCACCCCGAGGCGACGACCGTCCCCGAGGGGAATCTGACGATCACCCCGTTCACCGAGGTGCGGGCCGAGTTGGTGCCGCCGACGGTGAAGGGGCGGTTCCGGGGGCGGCCGCGCCTCGCCGTGGACAACCTGGGCAACACCGGGCTCACGGCGTCGATCAGCGGGAGTGACCACGGCGATCACCTGGCGTACGACATCCATCCCAGCAGCGTGCAGATCGAGCCGGGGCGGGCCGCCTTCGTCAAGGCGACGCTGAAGCCGCGCCGGATCATCTGGTTCGGGTCGAAGGAACAGCGGCCGTACGCGCTGTCGGTCCTGCGGTCGGGCGCCAACCCCCTTCCGGTGGAGGGGACTTACCTCCAGGGCGGACTCCTGCCCCGCTGGCTGGCGACCTTCTTCGGCGTCTTCGTCGCCCTCGCTCTCGCCTTCACGATGTTCTGGATCGCCTACAAGCCCCAGGTCGGTACCGGTGCCAGGCCGAAGCCCGTCGTGGCCGGCAACCCGCTCGCCCCGTCGTCGCAGGCCAGCCCCGACCTCGCCCAGGCGGCCCCGGAGCCGCCCGTCCCGTTGGCGACCGAGGAGGAGTCGGACAAGGGGTCGGGCGGCTCGGGGGACACCGACGCGTCCGGTTCCTCGGGGTCCACGGGCTCGACGGGCGGCGGCGAGAAGCAGTCGACCGAGTCGAAGCCCACGCCGAAGAAGACCGTCAAGGTGGTGGGCCAGCTCATCATCGGGCAGGGCTCGGACCGCTGCATCGACGTCACCGACGCCCAGAACGGCAAGGGCAAGGACGGCACCCAGCTCCAGCTCTGGGACTGTGCCGGCAGCGCCAACCAGAAGTGGGACTTCCGCGGCGACGGCACCGTGCGCTCGCTCGGCATGTGCATGGACGTGGCGTGGGGCTCCAAGGACGACGGGGCGCACATCCAGCTCGCCCGGTGCAGCGGCAACCCGGCCCAGCAGTTCGTGCTGAGCCAGGCCGGCGACCTGGTGAACCCGCAGGCCGACAAGTGCGTCGACGCCAAGGACAACGGCACCGCCAAGGGCACCAAGCTCCAGCTGTGGACCTGCTCCGGCACGCCCAACCAGAAGTGGCGCGTGCAGGACTGACCGGGACCGGTGGCGGCCGAGTGGGAGCCCGGCCGCCACCGTCGCCAAGTGCCGCCGCTACCAGGCCCCTTCGCCCGGCACCAGCCGGCCCGCCTTGCGGTACTCGCGGCGGGCGCCCTCCAGGAGGTCCGTCCCGGTGACGAGGTCGTCGCGGGCCGCGGCGAGATACGCGGCGGTCACCACCGCGCTGCGGATGGAGCCGCCGGCCAGCTCGAAGTCGGCGGCCACGGGCCCGATTTCGACCTCGCCGGCACACGGCACGTGGGACAGGCTCTGCCGCCACAGGGCGAGCCGCTGGTGGCGGTCCGGGAACGGGAAGTCGACCACCAGGTCAAGGCGTCGGGTGAACGCCTCGTCGATGTTGGCCCGCAGGTTGGTGGTGAGCAGGGCGATGCCGTGGAAGGACTCGAGCCGCTGGAGCAGATAGGCGCTCTCCATGTTGGCGTACCGGTCGTGCGAGTCCTTCACCTCGGAGCGCTTGCCGAACACGGCGTCGGCCTCGTCGAAGAGGAGCACGGCGTCGGTGCGGTCGGCCTCGGAGAAGATGCGCTCCAGGTTCTTCTCGGTCTCGCCGACGTATTTGTCGACCACGGACGAGAGTTGGACGACATAGAGGTCGAGGCCGAGTTCGGCGGCGACCACCTCCGCCGACAGCGTCTTGCCGGTGCCGGACTCGCCCGCGAACAGCCCGAGCACGCCCCGGCCTCTGCCGCCGCCCGCGCTGAGCCGCCAGTCGCCGAGGACCCGGTCGCGATGCCGGGCGCGCAGGGCGAGTTCGCGCAGCTGGGTGAGCGGACGGTCGGGCAGCACGAGGTCCTGCCAGTCGACCGCGGGGTGGATACGGCGGGCGTGCTGTTCCAGTCCTGACGCGGACTGCTGCCGGGCGCCCAGGCGCAGATGGGCGGGGGAGAGCGGGGTGCCGTCGAAGCGGGCGAGCTGACGGGCGGCCTGTGCGGCACGTGCGATGCGGTCGCCGGAGAGGTGGTACGGGGCGACGACGGCGGCCAGATCGAAGCCGGGCTCCTCGCCGAGGGCGGCCGACCAGGTGCGTACCGCCTCCGCCTGCTGCGCGGGCACGTCCAGCACGAGCGGGTCGTGCGCGCACCACTGGGGGTCGTACGGGCGGGCCCCGGTGACCAGCACGGGTACGTCGGTGACGGCCGTCAACTCCCGCATCAGGCCCGCCGGTTGGTCCGGCAGCCCGGAGACGACGATCGCCCGCCCGCTCAGCCGGGCCTCCCGCACCAGGTCGGGTACGCGGTCCTCGGGACCCGAGAAGCGCAGCGCCGGCACGCCCGCGGTGTGCAGGGCGGCGGCGACACAGGCGAGCCCCTCGCCCTCACGCCGCTCACGCAGGTAGACGGCGAGCGGGGGACCGGCGGCGAGATGAACGGCCAGCCGGTGCGCGAAGGGGGCGAACTCACTGTCCTGGAACGGGTCCTGACCCTCGTACGCGTCGTCCGTGTCGTACGACGGAGGCGGCGCCGGCAGCGGGTGCAGGTGGCCGGTGAGTGTCGCGTCCGGGGTGTCGTCGCCGAGCAGGTGCGCCACGAGCCGGTCGGGCACCCGCAGCGACCGGCTGAGGAAAGGACGCTCGGGCTCCTCCACGGTGAGCAACCCGAGCGTCGACAAGGGGGCATCGGCGTGGAACCGCGCCCGGGCGCCGGCCGAGTGCACGGGCACGCCGAGCAGGTCGAGCGCCAGCGCGACCGTGGCCCGACGCCGGCTGACGTCGTCGTTCAGATAGCCGTACAGCGGCTCGAAAGTGCGGTCCAGGTCGGGCGCGAGCGCGATGAGCAGCAGCGCCGCGTCCAGTTCGGTCAGGGCCAGGCGCCGGGCGAGGGCGACGAGACGGTCCTGCGGGGCGGCGGACTCGGCCCGGAGGTGGGCGTCGGCGAAGGTCTCCCGGACCGGTTCCACCGGCTCCAGCAGGTGCCGTACCGCCTCCTCCGACAGGTACAGGCCGCGCAGCGGGTCGCCGGCGGTGGGGTCGTCGGCGGAGCGGATCTCGACCAGCACGGCCACACGGTCGCGCAGGACGTCGAGCCGGGCGACGAGCGCGGCGGCGCTGCCGGAGACGGACTGAGCCGCCGGTTCGTGCGGCCCTTCCGCGTACGGCTCCGGGGCGTGCGGCACTTCCGCGTACGTCTCGGTGTCGGGCGCCGCACCGCGCGGGGTCTGCGTCGTCAACTGCGGTCCGTCTCCTGGTCCTTGTCGAACCGTGCCGTCGTGCGGGCGTCGCGGGCGGCGGCCACCTGGACCGGGCGGTGGGCGCGTTCCTCGGTGACCGGGTGCTCCTCGTCCATGGTGCGGACGCGGACCGCGGCGCCCTCCGTGACGGGCGGGCCCGCGTCGTACTCGGGGTAGGCCGGGAAGGGGGCGGTGACCACCAGGTCGAGGGACGGCTTGAGTTCGCCGCCCAGCGCGGACCAGATCTCGGCCAGCGAGCGCGCCTCGGTCTGGATGCCGGCCACCGACAGGCCGACCGTGAGGCCCAACGCGCCGAGCGAGCCGGGGAGTTCCTCGGGGGCGATCAGCTCGCGCGGGATCAGCGTGGCCAACACGGCGGACAGCAGCCGGTGTTCGTCCTGCGGCTGCTTCGTCCACGCCGTGACCAGGTACGACAGCCGGAACCAGCGCGGCGGTTGACGCCGTTTCACGATCACGTCGCGCTCGTCGCGCACCGGCGTGTGCCCGCGCTGACGGCGATTGACGTCCTCACGGATGTCGTACAAGTAGGCGTTGATCGTGGGCGCGTTGCGGCGGGCGGCCCAGTCGCGGGTCGGCGCGTCGAGGGCGACGTCGATCCCGGAACCCGCCAGCGCGCCGCCGCCGAGCAGCTCCTTGAGGACCTCGTCCACTTCGTGGATCACCGTCGTGCTCCCGCCCTGCCGTGCCCAACCGCGTGCCTGACCTGCCGCTCTCCGATCCTGCCCCCGGCCGGCCCCGCCCCCGCAGGCACGCAGGGGACGGCGGCGGGGCAGAACGTCCTGTCCGAGGGGGCGGCCCCGGCTGCCCTTGCGGTCAGATGTAACCTTCCCGAAGGGCATGGGCCACGGCGTGCGCCCGATTGCGCAGATGCAGTCGGGTCGTCAGCCCGTGCATCACATTCTTGACGGTGCGTTCGGAGTAGGACAGCTTGGCGGCGATCTCTCCGGTGTCCAGTCCCTCGGCGACCAACCGCAGCACATCCACCTCACGCGGCGTCAGCCCCGAGGAGGGTGCGCCGGTCCGGCCCGCCGCACTGCGGTGCAGTGTCCCGACCTGGTTGATGAGCCGGCCCAGCAGATCCGCCGGCAGGTCCCCGTCGCCGCGCGCGGCCGCGATCACGGCCTGTACGAGGCGGGTCGCCGTCGCCTCGTGCCGCCACACGATGGCGCCGACCCCGCACTCGATCACGTCGAGCAGCTCGGTCTCCCGCAGCGAACTCACCACGAGCACCGCCCGCGCGCCCTCGCTGCGCACCAGACGGCGCAATCGGGTCAGCGTGGCCTCGTCCAGCACGTCGCCCACGAGCAGGGCCACCGTGCCGGGGCCCGACTCCTCGCGCAGTTCGATCTCCGGGTACCGGCGCAGCTGGCCGGTCGCCCCTTCGCGCAGGATCGGGTCGGGCGCGTGCACCGCCACGGGTATCCGCTCGGGCACGTCCGCCGTACCGGAGCGTGTGGTCCGCGATGAGCTGAGCAAGCGTTTCCCCCATGTCCACGTACATGTCATCTCTGTGCGGGCGGTGACAGGTGTGTGCTCCTCACACTCGTGTGGCGGGTGGGGCGGCGGCAATCGTGGAGCACCACGAGCAGCACCACGAGATCGGCGGTACGGGTACCACGACGGAGGTGGACCGCCCGGTTCCCCGAGGACGGGTTCCGGCCACCGTGGGACTTGTCACGTCACCCATCGGCCTCCGCGGTCGTCCTCGACAGCGGAACACGGCACGTCCGAGCAAGGAGGCAGGGATGTCCCAGGCGCACCATGAGCGACCGCGCGAACATCGGGAAGCCGCCGCGCTGTTGGCGGACGCGGCGGCCCGCGCCCGGGCCGGCACCGGGAGCCTGGTGCTGCTGCGCGGCGCCACCGGCACCGGCCGCACCACCGTCCTGGAGGCCGCCGCCGCGGACGCCACCGCCCACGGCATGCGCGTGCTGCGCGCCCGCTGCTCCCCGGGCGACACCACCGCACCCTTCGCCACCGTGCTCCAACTGCTGGGCCCCGTACCCGAATTCGACGAGATCGGCCCCGCGGCGAGCGAACGCGACCGGGCCGCGCTGCTGAGCCGCGCCCTGCGTTCCTACGTCGACGAGTCCCCCCTGCTGCTCGCGGTGGACGACATCCACCTCGCCGACGCCCCCTCCCACCGCTGGCTGGTGGAGATCGCCCGGCACGTGGGCCGATTAAGGCAGCCCGTCCTGCTGGCCGTCACCGAACGCAGCCAGTACGACATCGACGTGCCCACACCTGGCCTGACCCACACCCTCTCGCCGGCCCTCGTGCACACCCACACCCTCGCCCCGCTCACCCCGGACCGGGCGGCCTTCGTGGTGCGCGCGGAGTTCCCCTCGGCCCGCCCCTCCTGGGTGGCCGACTGCGTGCGGGCCGGCGCCGGCAGCCCGCTGCTGCTGCGTGCCCTGCTCGACGACCTGGGCGCCCCCGGCGGCCCCTCGACCGTGCCCGAGACGACCGCCGCCCTCTACCCCGGCGAGTACTCGGCGGCCGTGTCGTGGTGGCTGGACAGCGCCGGGCCGGGCACCGCCGAGGTGGCGCGGGCCCTCGCCGCCCTCGACGAGGGCTGGGACCACGCGCCGGCCGGCGCCTGGGACCTCGAGCCTGCCGGTCGACTCGGCGGACTGCTGGCCGAGTTGGCGGGCGCCGACCCCGCGCGGGTGGCGGGCTGGCTGACCGCGATGACCGGGCTCGGTCTGCTGCGCCCGGACGCCGACGGACGCCCCCGCTACGCCCATCCGCTGCTGCGGGACGCGGTGCTCACCGGCGTGCACATGACCCGGAGGCGTGCCGCGCACCGGGCCGCCGCCGAGGCGATGCTGCACCGGGGCGCCCCTACCGAGGCGGTCGCCCGCCAACTGCTGGTCTCCGACCGGGTGGGCACCTCCTGGGCGCCGGGTGTGCTCCAGGACGCCGGCGCGCTCGCCGTGCGGGACGGCCGCCCCGACGACGCCGTGGAGTACCTGCGCCGGGCCCTGGACGAGACGCTGCCCGACGAACGCCGGCAGCGGCTGCTGACCGAACTGGGCTCCCTGGAGTGCGCGGGCCGCGGTTCCTCGGCCGGGATATCCCGGCTCACCGAGGCGCTCGGACTGCCGGGTCAGCCGCAGGACAGGGTGCGTGCCGCCATGGCCCTGGGCACCGCGCTCGCCGGGCGCGGCCGGGCCCGGGCCGCGGTGGAGGTGCTGCACGGACTGGACGAGCAACTCGTCGGCCGCCCCGACCTGGCGGGCATCCTGCAGAGCGCCTCCGCCCTCCTCTCCGAACAGGACCAGACCGTCCGCCGCGAGGTGTACCGGGGACTGTGCGAACGCGCCCGGCGCGCACCGGAGTTGGTCGGCCCGGCCACCCGCGCCCTGCTCGTCCGGTACGCGGCCACCGCCGGACTCACCTCCGCAGCCGACGCCATGCGCCAGGTACGGGACCTGCTCGCCGAGCCGGCCGACCCGCTGACCGAGCCCTTCCTGCTGGGCACGGCGGCCGCCGTCGCCCAGTGGGCCGACGAACTCGACGAGGCGGAGCGGCTCGTGGAGCGCGGCCTCGCCGGTCAGCGGCCCGGGATGCTGCACCCCATGCACCAGGCGCTGCTCAACACCCGCGCGGACATCGCGGCGGTGCGCGGCGAGTGGGCGGACCTCCCGGTCGAGCCGCCCGTCCGGCTGCACGACGGCCCCGCCAACGTGCACGCGCACACCCTGATCGCGCTCGTGGAGACCGGCCGCACGGTCGAGGCACGGCGGCTCGCGGACGGCTTCGACCTGCGGGAGGCGCCGGACTCCTGGGAGTTGAACCGGTTCCTCTACGCGCGCGGACTCCAGCGGGCCGCCGCGGGCGATCCGGCGGCGGCGCTGCACGACTTCCTGGAGTGCGGGCGCCGGCAGTCGGCACGCGACGTGGTCAGCCCGGTGGTCACGCCGTGGCGCTCGGCCGCCGCCGAGTGCCGGCACGCGCTCGGCGACCCCCGCGAGGCGCTCGCGCTGGCCGAGGAGGAGCTGCGGCTGGCCCGCGAGTGGGGCACACCCCGCACGGTGGGCCGCGCCCTGCGCACCCTCGGCACGGTCACCGGCGGCCGCCGCGGCCTCGAACTGGCCGAGGAGTCCGTACGGTTGCTGCGCACGGCGCCGGCCACGGCCGAGCCGGAGCTGGTCGCGGCCCTCCTCGCCCAGGGCCGGCAACTGACCGCCGCCGAGGGCGCCCGGGCCCGCGAGTGTCTGCGCGAGGCGGCCGAACGCGCCGAACGCCTGGGCGCGTTGCGGCTGCGCGCCCTCGCCGAGGAGGCCCTGCGCGAGGGCGGCGCCCGCCGCCCGTCCCTGGTCCGCACCGGCTCCCGCTCCCTCACGGGCAGCGAACGCCGCATCGCCCAACTCGCCGCCCAGGGCCGCACGAACACGGAGATAGCCGACCTCCTCCACCTGGCCCGCCGCACCGTGGAGACCCATCTCACCAGCACGTACAAGAAGTTGGGGATACGGAGACGGGGAGAGCTGCCGCAGGCGCTGGGGGCCGACTAGGGCTCGCGTACGGTGCTCGGAGCCCTAGCTGCCGGACGGCGGAGGCGGTGGGGCCACCGTCGCGCCGAGCCCCAGATGGTCGTCCGGGTCCTGGAGCTTGGCGCCCTCCGCCCGCAGCATCCGGCGGACCAGCGGTTCCGGCATGCGGATCACCACCGGGCGGGCGAGGGTCGTCTCGCTTTCCACCGTCTCGGTGCGGCCGGTGCGGACGCGGTTGGTCAGGTGGGCCACCACCCGGACGTCCAGGGTGAACTGGACCAGGACCGACCTCATCTTCGGCTTGTGCAGCGGCATCGAGCCCGCCTGGTTCGCCGTGGCGTCCGCCGCGCCGCCCGAACCGCCCGTGTTGCCCATCAGCTGGTTGAGCCGGAACTCGTCCGCGTTGAGCAGCCCCGCACCCCCCATCGGCCGGGCCGCCCGGCTCCGGTCGGTGGAGCTCTGGCCGTCCGACTGGGTCGGGCGCGGCGCGTCCAGGTGGCTCTGGCCCACCGTCTCGAAGGTCATCTTGTCGCCGACGCCCAGCACCCGCCCCTGCCGCAACCGCGCGTGCAGTGAGGCCCGCAGATCCTGCCCCTCCACGCCGGACGCGTGCACCGGCGGCAACTCGGCCCCCGCGGAGGTGAGCAGCGGCAGCGCGGCGATCATCCACTCGGTGGAGACCGCCTCGTTCAGCGCGTATGCGGCGGCCTGCCCCTTGTCCCGGAACCGGCCCCCACCGCCCGCCTGCCGCACCGCAGAGTCCAGCAACTGCCGTACCTGCGTGACCCCTTGGAACCCGTTGACCTGCGCCTCCATCGGCAACCGCACCCCGCCCGCACGCCAGGCACCGAGCCCGCCCGGGGCCCGCCCGGCCGTCGCCCCGGCGGCTCGCCCGGCGGCCGGCCGTGCGTCGGCCACGGGGGCGACCACCCGGCTCAGCGCCGCCAGGTCGTTCTTCAGGACGCGATGGGTCAGCGACAGATTCCTCCCGGCCAGCTGGGCGAGCCCCAACCGCCGGTCGCCCTTGTACAGTTCGAGGCTCGCCCGGATCGGCACGCGCATCTTCGCCGACGGCGCCGCGCCCGCCTCCGCGACCGTCTTCATGCCGAGTTGCCCCCGGCCCGCACCGCCGGTGCGGCGCGCGTCGCTCGACGCGTGGCCGAGCCCCACCGAGCCACCCGTGCTCTTCAACTGGCCCACCCCGCCCTCGGGTTTGCCGGATCCCGCGACGATGCCCTCGACGCCGGTCGTCGCGCCCTCGTCGTGGGAGGCGGCGCTCTGGGAGACGGCCGAGGTGATGTACTCCATGTCCCGGCCGTCGTCCACGTCACCCTCGTACGTGCCGGGCCCGCTGCGGCTGATCTTGAACACCGCCCAGTACGGCGTCCTGCGGCCGTCGAGCAGTTCGACGGTGACCCCGCCGTCCATGGCGCTCGACAGCAGCCCGGCCGAGCCGTCCCGGTCCAGCACGCGCAGCAGCCGCTGCACGTTGTCGTTGCGGTCCTTGGTCTGCTGCCGGGGCAACACGGCGTCGGCGACGGCCTGTTGACCGGAGGTCGCGAGGTTCGCCCGCAGCCGGGTCAACAGCGGTACGAAGTCCGGCAGATCCTCGATCGTGCCGAAGCCGAGCGCAGCGTCGGCGCCGAGGGTCGGACCGGTGGCCCGCGCGGAACGGGACGCCCCGGATGCCCCTGCCGAGCCGGACGCGTCCGTGACCGCCTGTTCCCGGCCGGCCCGCTCCTGCGCCATCCGCGAACTCTCCGCCGGACTCTCGCCCTGTACCCGGGATGAAGCGGTGGTGGCGGTCTTCGCGGCCGGCGTCTCCGCGTCCAGCCCCAACTCCCGCCGTATCCGCGGCGGCAACTGCGCCTCCGTCAGCCACACGCCCGCCGCCCCCGGCAGCGTCCGCGCGCCCTTGGCCACGTACGGGCCACCGCCGGTCACCTTGACCTCCGCGACCATGTTCAGCAGCACATCGCACTGGACCAGGTACAGCGGAGCCTTCTTCGGCGTGTGGGTGTTGCGCTCGACCGTGCCGGACACGGCGGTGGCCCGGGTGTCGCCCTCGCCCGAGGTGCGGAACGACGACAGGCCCTGGCCGGTGCGCCACTCGGGGCCGTTCTCCGAGACGGTCGCGCCGATCTGCACCGTGCTGCTGGTGCCCTGGCCGACCTGCCCGGCCGACTGGTGCCCGCCCAGCACGAAGGTCTCCGTGCCCGGTCCCGAACCCGTGTGCAGGAACTTCGGGTTGGCGAGGGCGATCCGGGTGCCGACCGCGCCGTTGAGGGCCGCGAGCCGGCGCGGATAGCGGAGGTTCTTCACCACCCAGCCCGAGGACGCGGCCTGGCGCAGCGCCCCTTGGATCGACCGCTCACCGAACCGCTCCTCCAGCGCCTGCCGGGGCGCGAGCCCCTCCGCCTCCAGCGCGGTGTCCCTGCGCAGTCCCTTGTCGCGGGCGGCGGCCCGGGCCAACAGCTCGTAGGCCAGGGCCCGCACGGGCTCCCCGTCGAGGGTCTCGACCAGCTGCCAGTCCCGCAGCGCCCGTCCGGCGGACGGCCTCGGGGTCACCGCGGCCAGATCTCCGATGCCCTCGGCGGCGAAGTCGTGGTCGGGCCCGGACGGCTGAGCCCTGCGCGCCTCGACCACGGCGTCGAGCCGCTCCTTGCCCTCCTCGTCCAGCGTGAACTCGGTCGGCGTGAGCAGCCGTACGTCTTGCTCCGGCAGATGCAGCCCGCCCAACTGCCTGGATTCCGGACCGTTCTGGCCCGGAGAGCCGGGGGTGACGGTCCGGGCCAGCTTGCGCGGCCGGGACGTCATGGTGACGTCCACGTCCAGGCGCAGCGGCGCCGCGAAGGCACTGGCCGACTCGGAGCCGTTGGCCACGATGTCCGAACGACCGGTGGGACCGGCTTGGTTGCGCCGGCTGCCGGTGCTGTGCCGCTCGTAGCGGGCCGCGCCGGTCAGCACGCCGGGTATCAACCGGGCCTGGCCGAGCACCAGACCGCCGATCGAGCGCGAACTGCTGCGCCCGCTCTGTGAGGTGCTGGTGACCCCGGAGTGCGCCCGCACCAGCCAGTCCTTGACGTCGCCCTGGTAGGTGGTGTCGCCCAGATCGCCCTTGACCCGCAGCTGGACGTCGTGGGCGTGCATGGTCGTCTTCCGGCGCAGCCGGACCGTGAGGCCGGTGGACAGCAACTGGTCCTTGTTGACACGGAGGTTGGTCTCCGAGAGGGCGGTCATCAGCTCGCGGTAGTTGCGCCGCTGGACCTCCGCCTCCTCGTTGCTGGTGTGCACGCCGGGCGGGTTGGTGCCGAACGCGGGGAGATAGCCCGCCAGCCGGGGATCGGTGGCGAACATCTCGCGCACCGCCCGCACCATGGGCCCGGTGTCGATCCGGCTGAGCGCGACGTTGGATCCCTGGCCGCCGTAGGGGAGATGGCGTTCGACGTCCACCTCGTCGCCGTGCTCGTCGGTCCGCTTCGGCTTCTCGACGAACTCACCGGCCGCCATCCCCGGGGGCAGCGGCAGCCCGAGCGCCTGCGCCTCGTCGGCCCGCAGGCTCATCCACACCTTCATCGAGTGCGTGGCGACCCGGCGTTCGGGGTGCAGGATCATCTCGGCCGACCGCGGACCCGTACCCTCCGCGCTGAGGGTCACCGTCCCGACGTAGAGCGCCTTCTCGCCCCGGACCTCCGCGCCCTGCCGACTGGAGACGGTCTGCTCGGTCGCCGTGAAGCGCGCCTTGCGGGCACCCGCGACCGGCATGGCCGTGGCCCGCACGACCGCCGCGCTGCCGGACAGACCGACGCCGATCGCCGGGCCCACACCGCCCGAGATCGCCCGCCCCTTGCCCGCGCTCTCCGCGACCGTGTCCTGGCCCTGCTGGTGGGTGCGCAGTTGCGTCTTGCCGGTGCCCCACGCGGGCGAGAGGCCGCTGGGCACGGCCCGCAGGTGGTAACTGCCCGCCGTCTTCCCGTCCTTGGACTGGAGGTCCTCGCCGACCACCCCGTCCCGCAGCAGTCGGGGCAGGTCCTCCAGGACGGTCGCCGTCGCGGTCGCCTCCTGCAGCCGGGCCCGGCCGGGCGCGCCGGACGCGGTGATCGAGGGGTGCAGCACGGAGGCGACCGCGTCGAAGAGCCCGCCCCCGCCGCGCTGCGGGGCACCGGTCTCGACGACGGCAACGGGCGCCAGCGAGTCGGCCCGCGAGACCGAGCCGGCGAGCGCGGCGGCCCGTACGGGATCCGCGTGCAAGGGCGCGGGGGTGCCGGGATCGCTCGTGCCGACCGGCACCAGATGCTCGGTGGGCACGCGCTGGGTGAGCGTGCCCGCGCCCTGGAAGGACCGCGCGTCCTCGCTGCCGTGCTGCTGGATCCGTACGTCGTAGAGGACCTTGCGGGTCACCTCGACCGAGCCCTTGTCGCTGCGCAGGACGCGCGGCTCGGCCACGTTCTTCTGCCGGCGGGACTCCCGGGAGGACTGCCAGGGCTGCACGTTGCCGGTGGCGGCGCCGCCGAGGAAGAGACCGGGTACGACCGGCGCGAGCCCGAAGCCCATGCCGCCGACGCCCTTGCTCGACGAACTCCCGGCCGTACTGCTCACCGTGGCACCGCTGTTGTGCTGGACGTCGACCTTGGTGTCCCTGCCCTCGGCGTCCTCCAGCTCCGCCTCGCCCGTCTCCAGGCCCGCGTCGGCCACGCGTTCGGGGGGCTGGAAGGCGGGCGGCCGGTCGTCGGGAGCGCGGCGGACGGCGACCGTCACGTCGTACCACTCCTTGCCGGTGCGGCCCTGGACGGCGAAGGCCCGGCCCTGCCCGAAGAAGCTCTCCGGCCGCCCGGCCAGTTCGGCGGCGAGGTCACCGACGGCGCCGTCACCGCGTCCGACGACCGCGGCCACCGCGTGCCGCACGAACTCGTGCCCGGTCGGGCCGTAGGCCGTGGAGAGGCCGGCCGCCTGCAAGTGCAGTAGGTAGGAGGGCAGTTCGAGCCCGGTCTCCGGGCGTTCGTCCACGCCCGGCAGCGCGGGACGGGGAGCTCCGGCGCGGTTGCGGCGCACGGCCCGGGTGGCGGCCCTGTTCCCCGCGGAGTTCTGGACGCCGAGCAGGGGGTGCGCGGGGGACGCGGGCGGCCGGGTGGTGCGGGGTGCCGGGGGCGTCTGCTGGGAGTCGCCGGTCCTGCCGTTCCCTGACTGCTGAGGTGTCCGCACGGCCTCAACGTAACCAGCGCCGTGGCGGCCGGAGATCGCTCCGCCCACTTCCCGCCCAGTCGCCGCTCACGCTCAACCGGCCTGCCAACTCCCGTACACCGCAAGGTCATCTACGGCTTTGCCAGCCCTTTACAACCCGCCCGCCGGCTGCCTCGTCTCTCCGCTCGATCCGTCAGCCGACCGCTCATGGGCCTTCGCCCGACGGTCGACCGACCGCCCACCGATGAAAGAGAGCGATTCATGCGTCGAACCGGCCTCAGTGCCATGGCACTCGCCTGCGCCGCCGTCCTGGCGGGTGCGGTGCCCGCGTTCGCCGACGACACGTCCCCGTCGCCCGTCCCGAGCCAGGCGACGTCCGCCGAGCCGACCCGGGCGCCGTCCGCCGCCCCGAGCCCCGCCACCAGCGCCGAGCCGACCCGCGCGCCGTCCGACGCCCAGGTCTCCGTCCGGCCCAGCGGGGCGCCGAACACCGGTGAGGTCACGCCCTCCTCCGGTTCCGGCACAGGCACGCTGGTCGGCGGGGGCGCCGCCGCGGCGGTCGTCCTGGGCGGCGGGGTCCTCCTCGTCCGCCGCCGCCGGGCGAACGGGGTATGAGCCCCCTCTCCAGGCGCGCCCTCGCCGGGGCGGCGCTGGCCTCGCTGCTCGTCGCCTGCGGCGGCCCCGGCACCACGACCGGAAGCTCCGCGAGCCCACCACCGGCATCGGTGTCGTCCGGGACCTCCGTCCCGCCGCCCGCCAAGTCAGCGGCGGCGATGGCGCGTTCGGTCCCGGTCGGCCTGAAGATCCCGGCCATCGGGGTCGACACGTCGGTCATGCGGCTGGGGCTGGCGGCCGACGGCACCGTCGAGGTGCCGCCGATCGCCGCGCACGACCGGGCGGGCTGGTACCGGCACTCACCGACGCCGGGCCAGACCGGCCCCTCGGTGATCCTCGGCCATGTCACGGTCGGCTCCTACGGGGACGGGGTCTTCCGTCATCTGGGGGAGCTGAACCGGGGCGACAAGGTCGTGGCGCGCCTGGAGAACGGCAGGTCCGCGGTGTTCGCCGTCACGGCCGTGCGGACGGTCGCCAAGGCCGACTTCCCGACGGACGAGGTGTACGGAGACGTGGACCGGCCGGAGCTGCGGCTCATCACGTGCGGCGGACCCCGTACCGGTGACGGCTACCAGGACAACGTCATCGTCTTCGCGACGCTGACCGGGTAGCCGACCGCCGCTCGCTCCACACCGTCCCGGATCCCGGACCGTCGGAACCCGAGCCGACGGTCCGGGCTCTTCCCCTGCGAACGCGAACGCCACCACCCCCCACATGGAGAACACAGAGAACGTTGAAACGGTCCAGTGAGAAGGCCGCGTCCGAGCTGTTCGCCGCCCTCTATCCGCGCCTCGCCGGCTGGTGCCGCCGGCTCGTCGACGACGACGAGACGGCCCACGAGATCGCCTCGGAGGCGTTCACCAGGCTGTGGGCGCGCTGGACGACCGTGTCGGAGCCGCGCGGATTCCTCTACGTCACCGCGGCCAACCTGGTCCGGGACCACTGGCGCAAACTGGAGCGCGAGCGCCGGGCCGTGCGCCGCGCCACCGACGAGGCGGCCGTGCGCCCCCAGCCGGAACAGGAGGACCCGTCGGTACGGCTCCTGGTCCAGTCCCTGCCCGAACGGCTGCGCGTGCCGATCCTGCTGCACTACTACGCTGACATGCCGATCCGGGAGGTGTCCGTGCTGACCGGACGCAAGGAAGGAACCGTCAAGGCCGACCTCCACGCGGCCCGCGAACTGCTCCGCGCGCATCTGAGGAGAAGCCTTGATCACACACTCTGACGACGGCCCGGACTTCGACCCCGAGGACGAACTCACCGTCCTGCTGCGCCCGTCCACCGAATACCTCGGGCCGCCCACCGGCCGTTACGAGGCGATCCGCCGCGGCGCGGCCCGCCGCAAGCTGTACAAGGCGGCCGTCGGCGCCGCCCTGACCTGCGGTGTCGCCGCCCTCGTCGTGCTGCCCCTGCGGCTGACCGCCACGGACTCCCCGTCCGCCCCGGTCCTGCCGCAGGCCCCGCCCCCGGCGAGCAGCCCGTCGCACGGCCCGCCGGCAGATCCGACGACCGGCCCCGACCGGACGCAGGCCCCCACGTCCGCGACGCCCACGCCCGTGCCCAGCCGGATGCCGTCCAGCACCACGCCCAGCCAGCGCGCCACGACGTCCGCCACCTCGGTGCCGTCGACGGCGCCGACGGACGCACGGGACACGGCCTCCGTGGCACCGTCGTCGCGCCGCACCGCCGCCGCACCACGTGGCTGACACCACTCGCCAACAGTTTTGAACATGTTCAACTACGGGCGTACGCTGCCGTCATGAGCGACAGAGCCGCCCTGCTCAAGGGCATCCGCGCCTGGTTGGTCCTCTTCGTCGTCTGTCTGGTGCTCAGCGGCGCCACGGCCTTCCCGCTGGTCCACGAACTGCGCTGGACCGAGGACGTCCTGCGCTCCCTGTCCGTGCCGCAGCACCTGCCCGCGCTCATGGAGTGGATCGAGCACGTCCGCCGCGGCCTCGACACCGCCGACGCCGAGTACCCCTTCGTCCTCTACGGCACGGACTGGCTGGCGTTCGCCCATCTCGTCATCGCGGTCGCCTTCTACGGCCCCTACCGAGACCCCGTCCGCAACATCTGGGTCGTCGAGTTCGCGATGATCGCCTGCGCCGGAATCATCCCGCTGGCCCTGATCTGCGGGCCGATCCGCGGGATCCCCTTCTGGTGGACGGTGATCGACATGTCCTTCGGCGTCATCGGGATCGTCCCGCTGTACGTCGTACGCCAGAAGATCAAGCGGCTTGAGGCCCTCACCCCGAACCACGCCCCGGCACTGGCTACTTGAGCGCGGCCAGCGCGATCCGCTGCGCCACGGCGTTCATCTCCTCGCCCTTCGCGTCCGTCGCGTTGACGGAGTAGACGAGGGTCCGGCTCAGATCGCGGGTCGCGGCGATCACCGCGCTGTAGCCGTACCGGGAGCCCGACTTGACCCAGTACACCCGCCCGTCGAGCACGAACCGCTGGAGCCCGGCGCTGTAACTGGCGTCCTTGATCCCCGCCGGGACGGTGAACATCTCCCGCAGCTGCGGCCCGGACACGATCCGCCCCCGGAAGAGCGCGGTGACCAGCCGTTCCAGATCCGCCGTCGTGGAGATCATGTCCCCGGCCGCGAACCGGTCCGCCTGGTTCCAGTCGGTGACGTCGACGAACTCCGTCGTCCCGTCGTCCCGTTGGACCGCCTGGTAGCCGTGGTTGTGCGGGCCGCGGATCCGGGGATCGGTCCCGGGGAAGTACGTGTCCCGCATCCCGGCGGGCCGCAGCACGAGCCGGGTCGCCTCGTCGGCGTACGAGCGTCCCGTCACCTTCTCGATCAGCAGCCCGAGGACCGTGTAGTTGATGTTGAGGTACTGCTGCTTCCGGCCGGCCGGAACGCCGGACCCTTCGCCACCGCCGACGCCACCACCTGCCGCGGGGTGAGCGTGTCGAAGCGGTGCGCGTACTGGGACTCGAAGTCGCCCCACCCGTCACCGGGCTGGATGCCGCTGGTGTGGTTCAGCAACTGCCGTACGGTGATCGGCTTGAAGCGCGAGGTCAGCAGCCCGGGGAGGTAGTGCTGCACGGGCGTGCCCAGGTCGATCCGGCCCTGTGCGGCCAGCTTCAGCACGGCGGCCGCGGTGACCACCTTCGTCGTCGAACCGGCCCGGAAGCGGGCGTCCGGGTCCGCCGCCCGTCCGCTCGCCAGATCGTGCACGCCCGCGCTGCCCCGCCACTTCCCGTCGCTGCCCCCGACACGCACCAGGGCCGCCGTCGCGTCCGCGTCCGGCAACCCGGCGATCGCGGCGCGCAGGGCTTCGGCGTCCGGGGCGGTGGTGGTGCTAGTGACGGTGGCCAGGCTGCCGGACGCGGTCGAGGCCGGCACGGCCGAGGCGGGCGCCGCCAACGGGCCCGCCGCTGCCAGGGCGAGGACGACAGAGACGGCGAGAACGGGGGTACGGGCACGCATCGGCTGCTCCAGAGGGCTGCGGTGGCGGTCGCTGTCGTCGATCAGCCTCTGTCGCGGGCGCCGCCGCGCGGATCGTCGGCGAGGAGGGTGCCGGACCCTGACCGAACCCCGAGCAACTCCCTTACGTATCAAGGGCGTTGTGAGGGATGTCCCCTACGGGCGATGACCCCGGCGGGCGACTCCGGCGGGCGACTCGGGTGGGCGACTCGGGTGGGCGACTCCGGTGGGCAAAAAGTGTTATCCCGCCCGCCCCCACCGCGTCTCCTCTCGCACCTGCCGGCCCCACACCCCGGGAGTCACCACCAAGGGCGCGGCTGAGAAGGTGCGGTCGGAGGGCGGATGACCTTGGAGAGGACGGACGTGGACGGGCGGCAGTGGCGTTCCACCATCGCGGCGGCGCAGGACGGCGACCGGCAGGCGCTGGACGAACTGGTGGCGGGCTGGCTGCCGTTGGTCTACAACGTCGTCGGCCGCGCCCTGAACGGCCACGCGGACGTCGACGACGTCGTCCAGGAGACCATGCTGCGCGCCGTCGACAACCTCGGCTCCCTGCGCGACCCGGACAGCTTCCGGTCCTGGCTGATGGCCATCGCCATGCGGCAGATACGGGACCGGGCCCGGCGCAGGTCCACGGAGAAGCTGGACGAGTCGGCCGCCCGTGAGGCCACCGACTTCGCCGAACTCACCGTGCTGCGGCTCCAGTTGGAGGGCCAGCGGCGCGAGGTCGCCGAGGCGGTGCGCTGGCTGGACGACGAGGACCGGCAGTTGCTGTCGCTGTGGTGGCTGGAGGTCGCGGGGGAGGTGACCCGGCGCGAGCTGGCGGCGGCCGTCGGCATCAGCCGGCAGCACGCGGCCGTGCGCGTCCAGCGGATGAAGGAGCGCCTGGAGACCGCGCGCGGCATCGTGCGGGCGCTGGACGGCGCCTGCCCGGAGCTGCGGGAGCTGACCGGCCGCTGGACCGGCCGGCCCGACTCGGTCTGGCGCAAGCGCCTGGCCCGGCACATCAGGGGCTGCGCCTACTGCTCGGACACGCGCGAGTCCGTCGTACCCGCCGAACGCCTGCTCGTCGGCATCGCGCTCGTCCCGCTCCCCGTCGGCTTCACCGTGTTCCTGGCCCTCGGCGGCAAGACGGCGGCGGCCGCCGGGTCGGCCGGCTGGTCCGCCAAGCTGCTCGGCGCGCTCACCAAGCCCGCCGTCGCCGTGACGGCGAGCGCGACCTTCGTCGCGGGCGGCGCGTACGTGGTGACGCGACCGGCCGACACCCCGCCCCCGCGCGCGGCGACCACCCCCACGGCCCAGACCTCCCGCTCCCCGTCGCCCACCGCCTCGCCCTCGTCGTCACCGTCCCTCTCCCCGTCCGCGACACCCACGAAGAAGGCGACCGCGGTGTACGGCAGTGTCGTGGACGCCGTCGACCGGGCCCCGGACCCCGACACCGCGCCCGCCGCCCTCCCGCACCGCCCCGGATCCGGCGTCACCAGCACCGGCGGAGCGCACGCCACCATGAACCACCGCGGGGACGCGGTGACCCTCACAGGCCGGGGCTATGTCCTGGTCCGCTGGCAGATCTCGCCGCAGTACCGGGCCGGCAGCGTGGTCATGCCGAGCTGGACCGGCCTGACGGGCAAGCTCTTCCACGTCGCCTCGGGCGGCGGCAGGCGCATGGACGACCGGGCCAGTACCACCGACAACTCCGCCACCGGCATGGGCAGTTCGGCCACCGGCTTCGCGGTCCTGCCCACCGGCACGCAGCAGATGTGGCAGAACGAGTACTTCTACGTCGACGGCGCCGTCACCCTCACCGTGAACGAACGCGGCGCCGACTACGGCCTGAACGTCTTCCCGACCACCTGGGACGCGGTCGAGAAGGACGTCACCACCGGCCCCGCCCAGGGCGCGACCCGCTACGGACTGGTCCGCGACACCGGCAAGGACGACACCCCCGTACCGCAGTACGCCACCCGCGCGACCCCGGCGGACCCGGCGACGGTGGCGCAGCGCTCGCGCCTCTAGCCGTCAACCGCGGGTGTCTCAGCCGCCGTTGACGTCACTGTCGCTGTCGCCGTCACGCAGGGCGTGCAGGACGTCGACGCGGTTGGTGGTGATGGAGTCGACGCCGAGGTCGAGCAGGCGGCGCATGGAGCGGCGGGTGTCGGGGGTCCAGACGGAGAGCAGGTAGCCGGAGCGGTGGACGTAGGTCGCGAGGTCCCGGTCGACCAGCGCGAAGCGGTAGTTGAGCCAGCGCGGACGCACCGCGTCCAGCAGCGCGGGCCGCGGGGGCGCCAGCGACTTCCAGGTCAGCGCGATCTCGGCGGCCGGGTCGGCGGCCCGGACGGCGAGCATCGCGGGGGCGTCCGCGGTGTAGTACGCGCGGTCCGCCGCGCCGCTGTCGCGCACGACGTCCATGATGCGCCGCACGGCGGGCAGCCCCGGATCGCCGGGCAGGTCGACCATGACCCGGCGGCCCTCGGTCGCGGCCAGCGCCTCCGCGAGGGTCGGCACCCCGCCGTCCGTGAGCCCGCGCACCTCGTCGGCCGAGAGCGACCGGAGGGGCCGGTCGTGCTCCCACAGCCTCTTCAATGTGTCGTCGTGCAGCAGCACGGGGACGTCGTCCCTCGTCAGCCGTACGTCGAACTCGACCGCGTCCGCGCCCTGTCGGAACGCGGAACGCAGTGAGTCGGTGGTGTTCTCACGGACGCGGTAGGGGTCGCCGCGATGGGCGACTGCGGTCACCTTCTGCATGGACCCCATTGTGGTGACTCCGTGACTCAGGGGGCGAGCCACGCCGTGGTGAAGGTGTCGATCTCCGCACGGATCCGTGCCTGGCCGGCCGGGTCGAGGAAGGAGACGTCGACCGCGTTCTTGGCCAGCTCCGCGAGGCCCCGCTCGTCGAGGTCGAGCAGCCGGGCGGCGACCGCGTACTCGTTGTTGAGGTCCGTGCCGAACATCGGCGGGTCGTCGGAGTTGATCGTGACGACGACTCCAGCCCGCACGAACTCCTTGATCGGGTGCTCGTCGAGGGTGCGGACCGCGCGCGTGGCGATGTTGGAGGTCGGGCACACCTCCAGCGCGATCCGCTCCTGGGCCAGGTGCTCCAGCAGCTTCGGGTCCTGGGCCGAACTCGTCCCGTGCCCGATGCGCTCCGCGCGCAGATACGTCAGCGCGTCCCACACCGTCTCCGGTCCGGTCGTCTCGCCGGCGTGCGGCACCGACCGCAGCCCGGCGGCGATCGCCCGGTCGAAGTAGGGCTTGAACTGCGGCCGCGGTACGCCGATCTCGGGCCCGCCGAGCCCGAACGACACCAGGCCCTCCGGGCGCAGCCGGTCGTCGGTGGCCAGCCGCACGGTCTCCTCCGCGGCCTCCAGGCCGGCCTCGCCGGGAATGTCGAAGCACCACCGCAGTACGGTCCCGAACTCGGCCTCGGCCGCCTTGCGCGCGTCCTCGATCGCGTCCATGAAGGCGCGTGCGTCGATCCCGCGGCGGGTCGAGGAGTACGGGGTGATGGTCAGCTCGGCGTACCGCACCTGCTGCCGGGCCAGCTCGCGCGCCACCTCGTAGGTCAGCAGCCGCACGTCCTCCGGGGTCCGGATCAGATCCACGACGGACAGGTACACGTCGATGAAGTGCGCGAAGTCCGTGAAGGTGAAGTAGTCGACGAGCGCCTCGGCGTCGGTGGGCACCTGGGAGTCGGGGTGCCGTGCGGCCAGTTCCGAGACGATGCGCGGGGAGGCGGAGCCGACGTGATGCACGTGCAGTTCGGCCTTGGGCAGCCCGGCGATGAAGGCGTGCAGCTCACGCGGGGCGGCGGAAGCGTCGAGGTGGTCGGTCAAGGGGTTCCTCCCCGGAACGGCGCCCCTGGGCGGCTCGGCCTCGCGGGACGCGGGTGATCGGCTGATCGGTGGTTCAGGGATCATCGTAGGCCGGGGCGGGGTGCTGGGTGCGGTGGGTGGGGGCGGGGGAGACAGCGGCCGGCCGGGCGGCGAACCGGGCGGTCAGCCGTTCAGGCTGAGGCTTTACCATGGCGTGGCGATCGATCGAGGGGGACGGGAACGTGGTGGACGGGACACAGTCCGGCGGGGGAGCGGGCGCGGAACGCGACCCGTGGGCGCCGCCGCCCGAGGAGAAGACGTCGCTGGACAAGGGCGCTCGGCCCGGACCCGGCGAGCCGCCCCAGGCGGCCCCGCCGTCCGCGTATCCGCCGCCCCCGGCGTACCCGCAGCCGCCGTCCGTGCACGACCAGGCCACGATGGCGGCCCTGCCGTCCGACGGCTTCGCCCCGCCCGGCCAGGGCACCGGCACACCCGGTCAGACGACCCCCGGTTTCGGCGCCCCCACCTACGGCGCTCCCGGCACGCCCCCGCCCGGCTGGTCCGACTCCGCCGTGCCGCCCCCGCCGTTCGCCCCGAGCGGGCCGCAGGGCCCCGGCGGCTACGGCTATCCCGCCTACCCGCAGGGCTACGGCTGGCCCGGTATGCAGCCGCCCCCGCAGAACGGCATGGGCACCGCCGCCATGGTGCTGGGCATCCTGTCCTGCTGCCTGTTCTGCGTGTACGGCATCCTCTCCGTCATCCTCGGCGTCCTCGCCGTGGTCTTCGCCGTCAAGGGCAAGCGGCGAGCCGAACGCGGCGAGGCCACCAACCGCGGCCAGGCGCAGTCCGGCCTCATCACCGGCATCATCGGGATCGTCCTCGGTCTCGCCACGATCGCCCTGGTGATCGTCGGAATCGTGATCGCCGTGAACGACGACGACAGCGGCAGCACCGACGACGGCTCCTACTACGACTCGGCCCCGGGCATCTCGGCCCCCCTGCTGGCCCAGGGCTGAGCCGCCCCCGTCCCGCTACTCCCGGTCCGCGTCACTCACCGTCCCCGTCACCCTCGCCACCCGCACCCCGCAGCCGCTCCCGCGCCTCCATCAGGGCGAACCCCAGCAGGTTCGGCCCCCGCCACCGCTGCGGATCCTCCGCGGCCGGGTCGTCCGCCGCGAGGCCGATGCCCCACACCCGGTCCACGGGGCTCGCCTCGACCAGTACGCGCGTGCCCGTCGTCAGCAGGTACTCCCGCAGATCCGCGTGCGCCGCGAACTTGTGGACGCTGCCCTCGACCACGATCCCGAAGCGCTCCCGCTCCCATATCGCCTGGTCGAAGCCGCGCACCAGCCGCCCCGCCTTCTTGGCGAGCGAGGGATGCCCCGCGTCCAGGACGCGCCGCTCCGCCTCCGCGTCCCCGAACAGCTGCGCTTTCCGCGCCATCATCCAGTGCTCGGCGGTGCCGTACTCCACCCCGTCCACCGTGAACGGCGCCGGCCACCACTGGCTCAGACAGCTCGAACCGACCTGACCGTCCGCCCGCGGCCGGTGCCCCCAGAAATGCAGGTACTTGATCTTCGCGCCCGCGCGGACCGCCTTGACCAGCGTTTCCTGTGAATCGATCGTCCCCGTGATCCGTCCCATGCACGCGAGTCTGGCAGCCACCACTGACATTCCGTCCGTCCTTTCCCGTGGTCACTCGACACCTGGTCGACAGATTCCGTCGCGTAACCAAAAGGCAACAACGGAATCACTTGTTGGACGCCCTTTGCTCTGTCAGGATCGGCACTCAAATCGAGCTGGAGCTACGCCACCCGCCCCCGCGACCGAGGGGCTCCGGCGGAGGAGAGCGACATGCACAAGCCGGGCAATGCCACCCCGGACCGATTCCCGGCGCAGGACCGCTTCGCGGACGGCGCCCAGTACATCGCCGGCCGCCTGACCAAGGGCACCTCCGGCCGTACGCACACGGTCGTCGACCCGTCGACCGGCGAGGAGGTCCTCACCTACGAGCTGGCCGGACCCGAGGACGTGGACGCGGCCGTCGCCGCCGCCCGCGAGGCGTTCCCCGCCTGGTCCGCCGCCACCCCCGGCGACCGCTCCGACGCCCTGCACCGGCTGTCCTCCGTGCTCGCCGACCGTGCCGAGGACTTCGCCCGCGCCGAGTCCCTCCAGTGCGGCAAGCCGCTGAAGCTGACCCGCGAGTTCGACGTGCCGGGGACGATCGACAACACCTCCTTCTTCGCCGGCGCCGCACGGCACCTCCAGGGGCAGTCCGCCGGCGAGTACTCCGGCGACCACACCTCGTACGTCCGCCGTGAGCCCATCGGTGTCGTCGGCTCCATCGCGCCCTGGAACTACCCCCTCCAGATGGCCGCCTGGAAGATCCTCCCGGCGATCGCCGCGGGCAACACGATCGTCCTCAAGCCGGCCGAGCTGACCCCGCTGACCTCACTGCTGTTCGCGCAGGCCGTCACCGACGCCGGCATCCCGGACGGAGTCGTCAACATCATCACCGGCACGGGCAGGGAGGCGGGCGAGCACCTGGTCGGCCACCCCGACGTGGTGATGACGTCCTTCACCGGCTCCACCGCCGTCGGCAAGCGCGTCGCCGAGATCGCCACCGCCACCGTCAAGCGCCTCCACCTGGAGCTCGGCGGCAAGGCGCCCTTCGTCGTGTTCGACGACGCCGACCTGGAGGCCGCCGCCAACGGCGCGGTCGCGGGCGCGCTCATCAACACCGGCCAGGACTGCACCGCCGCCACGCGCGCGTACGTGCAGCGCCCGCTCTACGAGGCGTTCGTCGAGCGGACGGCCGCCTTGATGGAGACCGTCCGGCTCGGCGACCCCTTCGCCGGAGGCACCGACCTCGGCCCGCTCATCTCGCACGTCCAGCGCGACCGCGTCGCCGGTTTCGTCGACCGGGCGCGTGCCTACGCGCGCGTGGTGACCGGCGGCGAGGCCCCCGGCGGAGAACTGGAGAAGGGCGCCTACTACCGGCCCACCCTGATCGCCGACGCGGCCCAGGACAGCGAGGTCGTCCAGTCCGAGATCTTCGGCCCGGTCCTGGTGGTCCTGCCCTTCGACACCGACGACGAGGGCATCGCGCTCGCCAACGACACCCCGTACGGACTCGCCGCCTCCGCGTGGAGCCGCGACGTCTACCGCACCAACCGCGCCACCCGCGACATCAAGGCGGGCTGCGTGTGGATCAACGATCACATCCCGATCATCAGCGAGATGCCGCACGGCGGATACAAGGCATCCGGCTTCGGCAAGGACATGTCGGCGTACTCCTTCGAGGAGTACACCCAGATCAAGCACGTGATGTTCGACAACACGGCGGTGGCCAGGAAGGACTGGCACCGCACCATCTTCGGGGACCGGCTGTAGTTCGATTCCGGCTACCGCCGGGCGGGAAGACCGGCCGCCGACCACGGCCCCAACCTCGTCCCTCCTGAAAGGGCAGCAAGCGCATGGAGCAGTACGAGCCCGAACGCCTCTCCCCGGCCCAGGTGGCCGCCATGCGGCGCAGCTTCCGCAACGGGAGGGCCGCCCTCACCCGCCGTTCGCTGCTGCGCGCCTCCGCGGGCGGCGCGCTCGCGCTCGGCGGCGTCGGGGCACTGAGCGGCTGCGGGATCCCCGCGGCCGGCAAGACCCAGGGCGGCGTGTCCGCCGACGACCACTCGGCCACGGAGAAGACCGTCAACTTCTCCAACTGGACCGAGTACATCGACGTGGACGACAGCGGCAAGCACCACCCGACGCTGGACGCGTTCCGCAAACGGACCGGCATCACGGTCAAGTACACCGAGGACATCAACGACAACAACGAGTTCTTCGGCAAGATCAAGCCGCAGCTCGCCGCGGGCCAGGACACCGGCCGCGACATCATCGTCCTCACCGACTGGCTGGCCGCCCGGCTGATCCGCCTGGGGTGGGTCCAGAAACTGGACCCGTCCCATCTCCCGCACGCCTACGCCAACCTGTCGGCCCAGTTCCGCAACCCGGACTGGGATCCGGGACGCGCCTACTCCTACGTATGGCAGGGCATCTCGACCGTCATCGCCTACAACAAGAAGGCGCTCGACGGCGTCGAGGTGAAGTCGGTCTCCGACCTGCTCGACAACCCCAAGCTCAAGGGCCGGGTCGGCTTCCTGTCCGAGATGCGCGACAGCATCGGCATGACGCTGCTCGACATGGGCAAGGACCCGGCGAAGTTCACCGACGACGACTTCGACGCGGTCGTGGCCCGCATCCAGAAGGCCGTCGACAAGGGCCAGATCCGCCGCTTCACCGGCAACGACTACACGTCCGACCTCACCAAGGGCGACTTCGCGGCCTGTATCGCCTGGGCCGGTGACGTGGTCCAGCTCAAGGCGGACAGCCCCGACGTCGACTTCGTCATCCCGGACAGCGGCTACATGACGTCGACCGACAACATGCTGATCCCCAACAAGGCGCGCCACAAGACGAACGCCGAGCGGCTCATCGACTTCTACTACGAGCCCCAGCAGGCCGCCGACCTCGCCGCCTACATCAACTACGTGACGCCCGTCGACGGCGTGAAGCCCTATCTGGCGAAGATCGACAAGTCGGCGGCCGAGAACCCGCTGATCATTCCCGACCAGGCCATGGCCGCCAAGTCCCATGCCTTCCGCTCCCTGAGCGCGAAGGAAGAGACGGCCTACGAAGAGAAGTTCGCGAAGCTCACAGGGGCGTGACGACCATGAACACCACGGACAACAGCGGCGACGTCCGCCTCTCCGGAATCAGCAAGACCTACGGCGCCTTCACCGCCGTGCACCCGTTGGACCTGACCGTGCCGCAGGGCTCCTTCTTCGCCCTGCTCGGTGCCTCCGGCTGCGGCAAGACCACCACCCTCCGGATGATCGCGGGCCTGGAGGAGCCGAGCAGCGGGACCGTGTTCCTGGGCGACCAGGAGGTGACCCATCTGCCGCCCTACAAGCGGCCGGTGAACACCGTCTTCCAGTCCTACGCCCTCTTCCCGCACCTCGACATCTTCGAGAACGTCGCCTTCGGCCTGCGCCGGCGCGGCATCAAGTCGGTGAAGAAGCAGGTCGAGGACATGCTCGACCTGGTCCAACTCGGCGAGCAGGCACGCAAGAAGCCGCACCAGCTCTCCGGCGGCCAGCAGCAGCGCGTCGCCGTGGCCCGCGCCCTGATCAACACCCCGAAGGTGCTCCTGCTCGACGAGCCCCTCGGCGCCCTCGACCTCAAGCTGCGCCGCCAGATGCAGTTGGAGCTCAAGCGCATCCAGACCGAGGTCGGCATCACCTTCGTGCACGTCACGCACGACCAGGAGGAGGCCATGACCATGGCCGACACGGTCGCCGTGATGAACGCGGGCCGCGTCGAGCAACTCGGCTCGCCCACCGACCTCTACGAGAACCCCAACACCACGTTCGTCGCCAACTTCCTCGGCACCTCCAACCTGATCGAGGCCGAGGTCGACACCAAGAGCGGCGACGACATCGTCCTCAAGGCGGGCGGCGGCAAGCTCGTGCTGCCCGAGGCGCGCTGTTCGGCGCCGACCACCACCGGCGGCAAGGTACTGGTCGGCGTACGCCCCGAGAAGATCTCCCTCACCCACGCCGACGAGGCCGGCGAGATCCCCGAGGGCCGCAACCGCATCACGGGCAAGATCGTCGACTCCAGTTTCATCGGCGTCTCCACGCAGTACGTCATCGACAGCCCGGTCTGCCCCGAGTTCGAGGTCTACGCCCAGAACATCGACCGCGACGCCCGGCTGCGGCCCGGTGCCGAGGTCGTCCTGCACTGGAACCCGGCTCACACCTTCGGCCTCGACGCGGCCCAGGACATCGACGCCGGCGTCGACATCGAGGAGGAGGCCGCCTGATGGCCGCAGCCACCGAGGCGCCCCCTCTGGCGCCGGCCCCCGACAAGAAGCCGCCGCGCAAGCGGGGCCGCTGGACGCCGTACTGGCTCCTGCTGCCCGGTCTGCTCTGGCTGGTGGTCTTCTTCGCGCTGCCGATGATCTACCAGGCCTCCACCTCCGTGCAGACGGGCTCCCTGGAGGACGGCTACAAGGTCACCTGGCACTTCGCGACCTACTGGGACGCGCTGAGCGAGTACTGGCCGCAGTTCCTGCGCTCGGTCCTCTACGCCGCCGCCGCGACCGTGCTGTGTCTGCTGCTGGGCTATCCGCTGGCGTACCTCATCGCGTTCCGCGCGGGCCGCTGGCGGAACCTGATCATGATCCTGGTGATCGCGCCCTTCTTCACCAGCTTCCTGATCCGCACGCTCGCCTGGAAGACGATCCTCGCGGACAGCGGCCCGGTCGTCGGCGCCCTCAACACGCTGCACGTCCTGGACGTCACCAGCTGGCTCGGCTGGACCTCCGGCGACCGCGTGCTGGCCACCCCGCTCGCCGTCGTCTGCGGACTGACGTACAACTTCCTGCCGTTCATGGTGCTGCCGCTCTACACCTCGCTGGAACGCATCGACGGGCGGCTGCACGAGGCGGCCGGCGATCTGTACGCCAAGCCCTTCACGACCTTCCGCAAGGTGACCTTCCCGCTGTCGATGCCGGGCGTGGTCTCCGGAACGCTGCTGACGTTCATCCCGGCGGCCGGCGACTACGTGAACGCCGAACTCCTCGGCTCCACCGACACCCGCATGATCGGAAACGTCATCCAGACGCAGTTCCTGCGGATCCTGGACTATCCGACGGCCGCGGCCCTCTCCTTCATCCTCATGGCGGCGATTCTCCTCATGGTCACCATTTACATCCGCAGGTCCGGGACGGAGGATCTGGTCTGATGCCCGTCGTCACCTGGTTCAAGCGCCATCTCGTCGTCATCGCGGGACTTCTGACCCTCGGTTATCTGCTGCTGCCGAACGTCGTCGTCACGGTGTTCTCCTTCAACAAACCGAAGGGGCGCTTCAATTACGAATGGCAGCAGTTCTCCTTCGACGCCTGGAAAGACCCGTGCGGGGTCGCCGACATGTGCGGCTCGCTCTCGCTCAGCCTCCAGATCGCCTTCTGGGCGACCGTCGGCGCGACCGCGCTCGGCACGATGATCGCCTTCGCGCTGGTCCGCTACCGCTTCCGCGCGCGCGGCTCGGTGAACTCGCTGATCTTCCTGCCGATGGCGATGCCCGAGGTCGTCATGGCCGCCTCGCTGCTCACCCTGTTCCTCAACCTCGGTGCGCCGCTGGGCTTCTGGACGATCCTGATCGCGCACATCATGTTCTGCCTCAGCTTCGTCGTCGTCGCCGTCAAGGCACGTGTGATGTCGATGGACCCGCGCCTGGAACAGGCCGCCCAGGACCTCTACGCCGGCCCGGCGCAGACCTTCCTGCGCGTCACCCTGCCCATCGCGGCACCCGGAATCGCCGCGGGTGCGCTGCTTTCCTTCGCGCTCTCCTTCGACGATTTCATCATCACCAATTTCAACGCGGGCTCGACCGTCACCTTCCCCATGTTCGTCTGGGGTTCGGCACAGCGCGGAACACCCGTACAGATCAATGTCATCGGCACGGCCATGTTCCTGGTCGCCGTACTGTTGGTGCTGTTCTCCATGGTTCTCGGAAATCGCCGCAACAGGCAGAAGGCGTAAGCACAAAGCCCTTGTAGGGAGTTGAAATCATGGCCCCAAGCGCCATGAGCAAGTGGACGAAGTCGCTCTCCGACGCACAGCCGGTCCCGTACTGGCTCGAAGATCCCGGCAAGCCCCACCCCGAGCCCGCGCTCACCGGCGCCGAGACCTGCGATCTGCTGGTCGTCGGCGGCGGATACAGCGGACTGTGGACCGCGCTGATCGCCAAGGAGCGCGACCCGCGACGGGATGTCGTCCTGCTGGAAGGCCGCGAGGTGGGCTGGGCCGCCTCGGGCCGCAACGGCGGCTTCTGCGCCGCCTCCCTCACCCACGGCCTGCCCAACGGCCTCGCCCGCTGGCCCGAGGAGATCCACCGGCTGGAGAAGCTGGGCGCCCGCAACCTCGACGAGATCGAGAGCGCGGTCGTCCGGCACGGCATCGACTGCGACTTCGAGCGCACCGGCGAGATCGACGTGGCGACCGAGCCCTACCAGGCGGCCGAACTGCGCGACTGGTACGAGGAGATGGAGCGCGCGGGCCTCGCCGAGGGCGTCGAGTTCCTGGACGCCGAAGCGGTACGGCAACAAGTCGACTCACCGACCTTCCAGGCCGGCCTGTGGGATCGCGGGGGAGTGGCGATGCTCCACCCCGCCAAGCTGGCCTGGGGGTTGAAGCAGGCCTGCGTCCGGCTCGGGGTCCGCGTGTACGAGCACACCCCCGCCCTCGCCCTGAAGCCGTACGGCGCCGGCATGGCCGTACGCACCCCCTACGGCTCGGTCCGGGCCCGCAAGGTCGCGCTCGGCACCAACATCTTCCCGAACCTGGTCAAGCGCGTGCGGGCGTACACCGTCCCGGTCTACGACTACGCGCTGATGACCGAGCCGCTGAGCGACGAGCAGTTGGCGTCGATCGGCTGGAAGAACCGCCAGGGTCTCGGTGATTCGGCGAACCAGTTCCACTACTTCCGGCTCTCCGCCGACAACCGGATCCTGTGGGGCGGTTACGACGCGATCTACCCGTACGGCGGCCGGGTGCGCCGGGAGTACGACGACCGACCGGAGACGTACGCGAAGCTCGCGGGGCATTTCTTCACCTGCTTCCCGCAGTTGGAGGGCGTCCGCTTCTCGCACGCGTGGGGCGGCGCGATCGACACCTGCTCGCGCTTCTCGGCGTTCTTCGGCACCGCGCACCGGGGGAACGTGGCGTACGCGGCCGGGTACACGGGTCTCGGCGTCGGCGCCACCCGCTTCGGCGCCGACGTGATGCTCGACCTGCTGGACGGAGAGGACACCGAGCGGACCCGCCTGGAGATGGTCCGCAGGAAGCCGTTGCCGTTCCCGCCCGAGCCGTTCGCCTGGACGGGCATCGCCCTCACCAAGTGGTCGCTGGCCCGCGCGGACACCCGCGACGGCCGGCGCAACCTCTGGCTGCGCACCATGGACCGGCTTGGCCTGGGCTTCGACAGCTGAACGCCGCTTTCGCGAGGTGTGATCCGGTTCACTCCAACGGGGTGCCGGAACCCGCGTAATGGTCCCCGGAAGACCTCCCTCTCTCTCGTGACGCGACCAGCGTCCACGACACAGAGGGAGGTCGTCTCATGACTGGGGCGAAGACGGCGGTCGACTGGCTGGCATCGGTGGCACCCGACCCCGAGGCTTGCCGCTGGGAATGGGAACGCAATCCGCTGGGGGTGGCCCTGCTGCCCGCCGGCAAGGCGTGGGACGTACTGATCCTGCCGGGCGAACTCGGCTATCCCACGCTCGACGTGCTCACCCGGGTGCTGGACCAACCCGGTCCTGTGCTCGTCGACTTCGGCGACAACCGGATGGGCTTCTTCGTGCCGCCCGGGACGGCCGCCCGCTGGCTCGGCACCGGGATCCGCACGGCGGGCGCCGGCACCTGGATCGTCGTGCCCTACCCGGGCCGTGCCACCGGAGGAGTCCGCTGGCTGGTCCCGCCGGACGGCTCGGGCACGCTCACCGATCCGGCCCTGCTCGAACTCGCCATGCACGAGGCGGCGGCCGGGCTGGCCACCGACGACGGCAGCCCATGAGGACGGGCGATGACAGTGGGCGATGAACGCGGGTAGCGGCAGGAGGTCTTGACAACAGGATTGGTCTGGACCAAATTGAGCGCGCTCCACCCCTCCAATTCCCCCATGTCCGGAGGCCCTTGTGGACCGCTTCAGACCCTTCCTCGCCCTGCTCACGGCCACCCTGCTGGCCGTGCCCGGTATCACCGCGCTCTCGTCGGCCGCCCGTGCGGCCGACGCGGACCTGGCGAAGAACGGAGGCTTCGAGTCCGGCCTCGACAGCTGGACCTGTTCGGCCGCCACGACGGTGAAATCGCCCGTGCACAGCGGGAGTTCCGCGCTGCAGGCAACCCCGGCCGGCAGCGACTACGCCCAGTGTGCGCAGACGGTGACCGTCCAGCCGAACTCCCAGTACACGCTGAGCGGTTACGTCCGCGGCTCCTACGTCTATCTCGGTGCGAACGGCACCGGCACCACCGACGTCTCCACCTGGACCCAGTCCGCCCCCGACTGGCAGAAGCTCACCACGACCTTCACCACCGGCGCCGCCACCACCAAGGTCACTCTGTACACCCATGGTTGGTACGGCACCGGCGCCTACTACGCCGACGACATCTCCCTCATCGGCCCCGGCGGCAGCACCGGCCAGCCGCCCGCCACCCCGACCGGCCTGAAGACCGGCACGATCACCTCGTCCTCCGTCGGCCTGTCCTGGACGGCCGCCACCGGCGCCACCAGCTACGCGATCTATCGCAACGGCACCAAGGTCCAGACGGCGACCGGCACTTCGGCCACCGTGACCGGCCTGACCGCGGCCACCGCGTACAGCTTCCAGGTCACCGCGAGCAACGACGCCGGCGAGTCGGCGAAGTCGGCCGCGGTGACCGCGACGACCAGCACGGGCACAGGCGGCACCCCGGGCCTGCCCACCCACGCCCTCGTCGGCTATCTCCACGCCAGCTTCGCCAACGGCGCCGGCTACACGCGCCTGGCCGACGTGCCCGACAGCTGGGACGTCATCGACCTGGCCTTCGGCGAGCCGACCTCCACCACCTCGGGCGACATCCGCTTCAACCGCTGCCCGGTGACGGAGTGCGCGAACGTCGAGTCGGACGCCGACTTCAAGGCGGCGATCAAGGCCAAGCAGGCGGCGGGCAAGAAGGTGCTGATCTCGATAGGCGGCGCGAACGGCCAGGTCCAACTGACCACGACGGCAGCCCGAGACACCTTCGTCTCGTCCGTCTCGAACATCATCGACACCTACGGCCTGGACGGACTGGACATCGACTTCGAGGGCCACTCGCTCTCCCTGAACGCGAGCGACACGGACTTCAAGAACCCGACGACCCCCGTGATCGTCAACCTGATCTCGGCCCTGAAGACCCTGAAGGCCAAGTACGGAACCAAGTTCGTGCTCTCGATGGCCCCGGAGACCTTCTTCGTGCAGATGGGCTACCAGTTCTACGGCACCGGCAAGTTCGGCGGCCAGGACCCGCGCTGCGGCGCGTACCTCCCGGTCATCTACGCCCTGCGCGACGACCTCACCCTGCTCCACGTCCAGGACTACAACTCGGGCCCGATCATGGGCCTCGACAACCAGTACCACTCCATGGGCGGCGCCGACTTCCACATCGCCATGACCGACATGCTGCTCACGGGCTTCCCGGTGGCCGGTGACGCGAACAACGTCTTCCCGGCCCTGCGCCCCGACCAGATAGCCATCGGCATGCCGGCGTCGACGAACGCGGGCAACGGCTACGTCTCCCCGTCCGAGGTCAACAAGTCCCTGGACTGCCTGACGAAGAAGACCAACTGCGGCTCGTACACCACCCACGGCACCTGGCCCGCCCTGCGCGGCCTGATGACCTGGTCGGTCAACTGGGACCGGTACTCGAACTGGGAGTTCCAGCGGAACTTCGACGCGTACTTCCCCTGAGCGAACCGAGCGGACTGGGCCGGCCGAGCACCAGGGTCAGCGCGGTCAGCAGAACCGTTCCGAGGCACCAACTGGCCACCACGTCCAGTGGCCAGTGGTAGCCCCGGCGGACCAGGCCGAAGGCGACGGCGAGGTTGAGGACGGCGGCTGCGACGACCACCGCCCGGCGGGCGTTCGCCGAGCGGAGCCAGGGGAGGAGGAGCAGGGTCGCGGTGCCGTACGCGACCATCGCCGTCGCGGTGTGGCCGGAGGGGTAGTAGCCGGTGGCGGGCGGTACGGCCGGGGTCCCGGGGCGGTCGATCAGTTCCTTGAGGGGTACGACCAGCACCGGGACCAGCATCATCAGGACGGCTCCGGCGAGCGGCGGCAGCCACCAGCGGTCCGTACCTGTGGCACGACCTCGCCAGGCGACGTAGGCCAGGGCGACGGCGAGCACGGGGACCGCGATCTGGAAGTTGCCGAGGTCGGCGAGGAGTTCGGAGGCGCGGTCCGGATGGACGAGGGCCCGGCTGATCCGTTCGTCCGCGCGCAGCAGGGGGCCGTTGGCCACGACCTGCCAGGTGATCAGCGCGAAGAGGAGGGCGGGAAGCCCGAGGAGAAGTACGAAGGAGAGAGAGGAGGTCGGCCACCCCGGAACAGGGGGGGTGGTTCCGGGGTGGCCGTCCGGATCGGATCGACGCCCACCCCGGGGGGTTTGGGGCGGGCGACTGTCCGATCGGTGAGGAGATCCGGAGCCGGAGGCTCCGGGTGTGTGCGCGAGGGCACGACCAGGTCGAAGCTGGGGAGGCCCCGTCCTGAAATCGCCCACAGTCCCCTGTGGGCGGGGTGTATCTCTCATCTGGAATGAACCTACGGCAGTGGAGTGAGCGAAGACAGGCGGAATCGAGTCCCGCCATGCACCTCGCACACCTTCTTCACACGCTCTGCCGGTGGGCATCCCCGGTGCGTCCCTAGATGCGGGTGAAGGCCTGCTCGATGATGTCGAGGCCCTCGTTCAGGAGGTCCTCGCCGATGACCAGCGGGGGCAGGAAACGGAGGACGTTGCCGTAGGTGCCACAGGTCAGGACCACCAGACCTTCCTGGTGGCAGGCCTTGGCCAGCGCCGCGGTCGCCTCCGGGTTCGGCTCCTTGGTCGTCCGGTCCTTGACGAGTTCGACGGCGATCATCGCGCCGCGCCCGCGCACGTCACCGATGATGTCGAACTTCTCCGCCATCGCGGCCAGACGGGGCTTCATGACCGCCTCGATGTGCTTGGCCCGGGCGTTGAGGTCCAGCTCCCTCATCGTCTCGATGGCACCGAGCGCACCGGCGCAGGCCACCGGGTTGCCGCCGTAGGTGCCGCCGAGGCCGCCGGCGTGCGCGGCGTCCATGATCTCGGCGCGGCCGGTCACCGCGGCCAGCGGGAGCCCGCCCGCGATGCCCTTCGCCGTGGTGATCAGGTCGGGCACGATGCCCTCGTCCTCACAGGCGAACCACTGACCGGTACGGCAGAAGCCGGACTGGATCTCGTCGGCCACGAAGACGATGCCGTTGTCCTTGGCGAACTTGCTCAGCGCCGGCAGGAAGCCCTTGGCCGGCTCGATGAAGCCGCCCTCGCCGAGCACCGGCTCGATGATGATCGCGGCGACGTTGTCCGCGCCCACCTGCTTGCTGATCTGGTCGACGGCCTGCGCGGCCGCCTCCGCACCGGCGTTCTCGGCCCCGGTCGGCCAGCGGTAGCCGTACGCCACCGGCACCCGGTAGACCTCGGGCGCGAACGGCCCGAAACCGTTCTTGTACGGCATGTTCTTCGAGGTCAGCGCCATCGTCAGGTTCGTACGCCCGTGGTACCCGTGGTCGAACACCACCACGGCCTGCCGCTTGGTGTACGCCCGCGCGATCTTGACGGCGTTCTCGACGGCCTCGGCGCCCGAGTTGAACAGCGCCGACTTCTTGGCGTGGTCGCCCGGGGTCAGCTCGGCCAGCGCCTCCGCGACCTCCACGTACCCCTCGTAGGGCGTGACCATGAAACAGGTGTGGGTGAAGTCGGCGAGCTGCGCGCTCGCGCGCCGTACGACGGCCTCGGCGGAGGCGCCGACGGAGGTCACCGCGATGCCGGAACCGAAGTCGATCAGCCGGTTCCCGTCGACGTCCTCGATGATCCCGCCGCCGGCCCGCACGGTGAAGACGGGCAGCACCGAGCCCACGCCCTGCGCGACCGCGGCGAGCCGGCGGGCCTGCAGTTCCTGCGACTTCGGGCCGGGGATGGCGGTGACTACGCGGCGCTCCTGCGGAAGTGCGGTCATGAGGGGCTCCTGGGGGTGTTGCGGCCAAACGGACTGTTGGCTTCGGCTGTGGCGTCGGCTGTGACTTTTCCTTTTCTCGCAGGCTAGGACGGGGCATGGGGGGTGGGCATGCTCCATGTGGGCGTTTTCGGTGCCGCCGGTTGTCCACCGTGGACATGGCCCACTCCGGGAGTGCTGGGACGGCCCGGCCGCGCAATCGGTGAACTCCCCTTGCGGGCGCGTTAGATTGACCGCTGAAGGTGGACGGAACGGCTGGTCGGGAAGCGAGAGCGATGGACAGCGACGGGACGCAGGACACGCGGGGTACGCAGGCGAATCCCGTGCCGCGCCCGGCGGGGCCGCCCCGGATCCCGCCGCGGCCCGCCGACGCCCCCGGCGCGCCGCCACGCCCGGACGGCTCGGCCTTCCTGACCTGGCTGCGGACGGCGCGCCCGGAGACGTTGCCCGGGGTCTGGCGGTTCGGACACCGGCCGCGGCCCGAGGAGGAGCCCGAGCGGATCCCGGGCCGCCAGCTGATCAGCGGCGCACTGATCGCCTTCCTGGTCGGCTGGCTGATCTGGTCGCTGCTGTGGAACGGCTACGTCGGCGGCTGGTGGCTGCTCCCGCTCTACGCGATGATCCCGGACTCCTGGGCCTCGCCGCACAGCTTCGCCTCCGTCGTGGTCGTCTACGCCTACTACGTGCTGATCGCCCTGATCATCATGATCGGCGTGGGCCGGCTCGGCCGCTGGGCGGAGATCTGGCGCCGCTACGGCCCGCCCGCCTGGAACCGCTCCGCGACCCCCCGCACCGAACGCCCCCCGGCCCCCGAGCAGGACCTCGCCGAATGGCCCCAGCTGCGGGCCGCCGGGGCCGTGGACGCCGCCGAGCGGCTGACGACCGAGGCGCGGTCCGGGCTGATGCGGGACGTCGACCACGCCCGGATCACCCGGGCCTGGCAGGGCGTGCGCAGCGGCCGGCACACCCTCGCCGCCTTCACGGGTGCCGTCCTGAAGGACGGCTCCGCCGCCTGTCTGCACCCCTCCGGCGAACGTGACCTGCCGACCCGGCTGGCCCGCCACGACCTGCTGACCGGACAGGTACGGCTCGGCACCACCGCCGACGACCCCCGCAACCCCTACGCCTACCGCGGCGCGGGCCTCGGCCTCGACCCCGACCTCCTGGGCACCTCCCTCCTCGCCGTCGGACCGGCCGGCTCCGGCAAGACCGGGACCCTGGTCCGCCCGCTCGCCGAGTCGCTGTGCCTGCACGCGTTGGCCGGCCGCGCCGCGGTGGTCGTGGTCGGCGCGGCGGGCGCGGGGCTCGGACCGGTCGACGCGTACGACGTCGTCGTACGGATCGGGAATCCGGAATCCGTCTACGACCTGGACCTGTACGGCGGCACCGCGGACCCGGACGAGGCTGCGGCCGTGCTCGCCGAGGCGCTGGTCGGGGACCTCGCCGATCCGCACCCGGGCAACGACAGCCGGCGCTCCACGACCGTCCTGGCCCAACTCCTCGGCCCCTTCCGGGCCGTGCACGGCCGCTTCCCGTCCGTGCCGGAACTGCGGCAGCTGCTGGACGGCGCGCCCGGCCCGCTGGACACCCTGCGCAAGGCGTTGCAGGGCTCGGGACAGGAGTCGCTGATCCGCGAACTGGACGCGCGGGAGCGACAGTTGGCGCATCCCGGCGATGTGGCGCCGGTGCTCGCGGACCGGGTGGCGCTGCTGGACCGGCCCGCCTTCGCCGGGTTCTTCGACACGTCCGGGCAGACACGGCCGTTCTCGCTCAAGGCGCTCGACCACCCCGTACGGGTCCGCATCGACCTGCCCGAGCGCGGGCACGCGGACGCCTCGCGGATGCTGGCGCGGCTGGTGCTCGCGCAGTTCACGGCGAGTGTGTCGGCGCGGGAGGACCGGTCGCTGTTCGCCTGTCTGGTGCTGGACGACGCGTCGGGCGTGGTGACCCCGGAGGCCATCCGCGGCATCCAGCGGCTGCGGTCGGCGAACGCCGGTGTCGTCCTCACCCTGCGCACCCTGGACGACGTACCCAGGCCCCTGCGCAACCCCCTGCTCGGCGCCGTCGGCTGCCGGATGGCACTCGCCGGGCTCACCCCCTGGGACGGGCAGGACTTCGCCGAGGTCTGGGGCAAGGAGTGGACCGAGGCACGGGACGTCACCGACCGGCAGATCATCGCCGAGACCCCCGCGGGCAAGGCCCTGCACATGGTCCGCCGCGTGATCACCGGCAAGGCCCCGACTCAGCGCGCGGTCACCGTCCGCCAGGTCGAGCGGGAGCGCTGGTCGGCGTCCGAGCTGGCCCACGGCGTACCGGCGGGCCACGCGGTCCTCTCCCTGACGAACGTGAAGGGCGAACACGCGCCACCGCTCCTGGTGGACCTCCGGAGCTGAGGCACGCGGCGGGACCGTACGGTGAGGCAGAATCGGTAGAGGTCGTTCATACGAAGCGGCCAAGTGATCAGCTCGGGTCATCCGATCTCTCCATCCGATTCACCTCACCGCACGTCACCGCACCTCGCTCCCGCCCGCCGACCTGAAGGCCCCATGCGCCCCACCCTCGCCTCGCTCGTCCATCACTCCGCGCTCAAGCTGACCGTGCGCGCGGGCGAGGACCGCCTGGACGTGCCCGTCCGCTGGGTGCACGCCAGCGAGCTGGCCGACCCGGTGCCCTACATGGAGGGCGGCGAGCTCCTCCTGATCACCGCGCTGAAGCTGGACGCGGAGGACCCGGAGGCGATGCGCCGGTACGTGAAGCGGCTGGCCGAGGCGGGCGTGGCCGGACTCGGCTTCGCCGTGGGCGTCCACTACGAGGACATCCCCGCGGCCCTGGTCGACGCGGCGGAGCAGGAGGGCCTGCCCCTCCTGGAGGTCCCGCGCCGCACCCCCTTCCTCGCCATCAGCAAGGCGGTCTCCGCGGCCATCGCCGCCGACCAGTACCGCGCGGTGACGGCGGGCTTCGCCGCCCAGCGCGAACTGACCAGACAGACCCTGGCCAACGGCCCCGAGGGACTCCTTGCCGCGCTCGCCACTCAGGTGGACGGCTGGGCGGCGCTCTACGACGCCTCGGGCGCCGTGGTCGCCGCGGCACCGGAGTGGGCGGGCCGCCGAGCCGCGCGCCTCACGCCCGACGTGGAGCGACTGCGGGAACGACCGGCCCCCGCGTCCTCGGTGGTGGGCGGCCCGGAGAACGAGGACCGCGTCGAGCTGCACTCGCTCGGCACGGGCCGCAGACCGCGAGCGGCTCTGGCGGTCGGCACGGCAGCCGCCCTGGGCACGGCGGAACGCTACGCGGTCCACTCGGCCATCGCCCTCCTCACCCTCACCACGGAACGCTCCCGCTCCCTCCAGGACGCCGAACAGCGCATCGACGCGGCGGTCCTGCGCCTGCTCCTGGCCGGCGAACCGGACCACGCCCGCACGGTCGCCGGCGACCTCTACGGCACCCTCCTCGACGCCCCCTTCCGCATCGTCGTGGCCGAATCATCCTCGGCGTCGGCCGCACTCGCCGAGGCCGTGGAGTCCGCCGCCGCCCGCGCGGGGGAGTCGGTGCTGGTGGTGCCCGAGGGCGGGCGCCTGGTCGTCCTGGCCGCGGACGAGGGTGCCGCGGTCGCCGCGTGCCGGGAGTACACGTCGGCGCTGGAGGCGGCCCGGACGGGCGCGGTGGGCGACCAGCCCGTCGGCGACGAGACCGAACCGGTCGTCGGCCTGTCCGCCCCGGTGGGCCCGATCGCGGCGGCCGCGGCGTACAAACAGGCCGAACAGGCGCTGTCGGTGGCGAGACGCCGGGGCCGGATCTCGGTGGAACACGAACAACTGGCGGCGGGATCCGTCCTCCCGCTCCTGGCCGACGACGCGGTGAAGGCCTTCGCCGACGGCCTCCTCCGCCCCCTCCAGGAACATGACGCGACAGGCCGAGGCGACCTGGTCGCCTCCTTGCGGGCCTGGCTCTCCCGCCACGGCCAATGGGACGCGGCAGCGGCCGACCTGGGCGTCCACCGCCATACGCTGCGCTATCGCATGCGCAGGGTGGAGGAGATCCTGGGCCGCTCCTTGGACGACCCGGACGTGCGGATGGAGCTGTGGCTGGCCTTGAAGGCAGGCAATTAAGCCCCTCCGGCGTTTGAGGAGCGGGGTCCGGGGCGGAGCCCCAGCGGGGTCGAAGGGGCAGAGCCCCTGGAGGATGGGACGGGTAGGGGCGGCGGGGGCGAAAAAATCATCCGCACCCCCACTAGGCCAATCCGGCGCACAGCCGCCCCCCACCCCTACACCCCGGACAAACGCCGCCCCACCCCCACCGCCCTACGGTGGACCCGAATGACGCGAATACCCCATGCACCCCCGACGGAAGGGCCGGACCCCGCAATGACTTCCCCCACCGCCTTCTGGCTCGCCGGCCGCCAGGTCACCGGCGATGACACCTTCGACGTGACCTCCCCCTGGGACGGCCGCCTGGTGGCAAAGGTCGCCGTCCCGACGGACGCCCAGGTGGAAGAGGCCGTCTCCGCCGCGCACGCGATCCGCGAGGACTTCGCGGCGACCCCGGCCCACCTCCGAGCCACCGCCCTGGACCACGTGAGCCGCCGCCTGGCAGAACGCACGGAAGAGATCGCCCAGTTGATCTCCGCCGAGAACGGCAAGCCCATCAAGTGGGCCCGAGGCGAAGTCGGCCGCGCGGTCTCGGTCTTCCGTTTCGCCGCGGAAGAGGCCCGCCGCTTCAACGCCGGCGAGGCGCAACGCCTCGACACCGACCTCGGCGGCCAGGGCCGTCTCGCCCTCACCCGCCGCTTCCCCAAGGGCGTCGTCCTCGGCATCGCGCCCTTCAACTTCCCCCTGAACCTGTGCGCCCACAAGATCGCCCCGGCGATCGCGGCCGGCGTGCCGATCATCCTCAAGCCGGCCCCCGCCACCCCGCTCTCGGGTCTGATCATCGGCGACCTGCTCGCCGAGACCGACCTGCCCGCCGGCTCCTGGTCGATCCTCCCGGTCGCCAACGACAGGATGCCCGCGCTGGTCCAGGACGAGCGCCTGCCGGTCATCTCGTTCACCGGTTCCGAGAAGGTCGGCTACGCGATCATGGACTCGGTGCCGCGCAAGCACTGCACTCTGGAGCTGGGCGGCAACGGCGCGGCCGTCGTCCTCGCCGACTACGCGAGCGACGCCGACCTCGACTGGGCCGCGACCCGCATCGCGACCTTCTCCAACTACCAGGGCGGCCAGTCCTGCATCTCGGTGCAGCGGGTCATCGCGGACGCCTCGGTCTACGACCGGCTGCTGCCGCGCATCGTCGCCGCCGTCGAGGCCCAGGTCACCGGCGACCCCGCCGACGACAAGACCGACGTCGGCCCGCTGGTCAGCGAGGATGCCGCGAAGCGGGTCGAGTCCTGGGTCGACGAGGCCGTCTCGGCCGGCGCCACCCTGCTCGCCGGCGGCAAGCGCGACGGCGCCTCCTACGCGCCGACGGTCCTCACCGACGTACCGGCCGACACGACGATCTCCTGCGAGGAGGTCTTCGGACCGGTGCTGACCGTGACGAAGGTGGACGGCGAGGCCGCCGCCTTCGCCGCCGCCAACGACTCCAAGTACGGCCTCCAGGCAGGGGTGTTCACCCACGACGTGCAGGTCGCCTTCCGCGCCCACCGCGCGCTGGAGGTCGGCGGCGTGATCATCGGCGACGTCCCGTCCTACCGCGCCGACCAGATGCCGTACGGCGGCGCCAAGCAGTCGGGCGTCGGCCGCGAGGGCGTGAAGTTCGCGATGGACGACTACACGTACGAGCGGGTGCTGGTGCTGACGGGCCTCGCGCTCTGACCGCACCTCTCTAGCTAATGGGAACCATTTTCATATAGTCTCCTCGAAGGGGCCCGGCACCGATGCCTTCCGGTGCCGGGCCCCTTCTCCGCGTCGGCCCGCCCCGGACCCTCAACCGGAGAAGCCGACGTGCGCGAGCCGCAAGGGCCCACGCAGTCTGAGGTGTACGTCGTGCACGCCCTCGGCGACGATGCCGGCACCGAGGACGGTGTAGTCGTACGGCCCCGACGTGGCCGTGGGCAGGGCGAGTTCGGCGAGTGCCGGACCGCCGTCGAGGGACAGTTCGACCGCCCCCTCGCCCGCCACCCGCACAGTCACCTCCGTGACGCCGGCTCCGAAGTCGCAGTCCCGGTAGACCAGTTCACCGCCGCCGCCGTCCGCCGGCGTCACCGCGTCCCCCGACACCTTCGTACGGTCGACGATCGCGATCCCGCTCTGCTCGTCGAAGTCGGCGGCGGAGAGCCCCCGTTGGAGCACGCGGCGCGGACCGCCGGGGTCGCCGTCCGGCACAACCGTCGTCCGGAGGCGGACGTCCTCGCTGGAGGCGCCGGCCAACACCTCGTACGGGCCCGGCTCCAGACGCCACCCGCTGCCCTTCACGTCCCAGAACTCGAAGGCGGAGAGCGGGACTTCGAAGGACAGGTCCGCCCGGGCGCCCGGCGCCAGCGTGACCCGGCGGTGCGCGAGCAGCTCACGGCGCGGACGCGGCACCGACGGTTCCACGGCCCGCGTGTACAGCTGCGCGACCTCGTCGGCGGTGACGTCACCGGTGTTGGTGACCGTGAAGGAGACGTGCGCCGACCCGTCCTCGACCCGCACGGCGAGGTCGGCGTAGGCGAAGGACGCGTACGACAGTCCGTGGCCGAAGGGGAACAGGGGCGTCCCCTCGAAGTAGAGGTACGTCTGCCGGCCGCCGATCACGTCGTAGTCGAGCAGGTCGGGCAGGTCGCCGTCGCTCGCGTACCAGGTCTGCGGCAGGCGCCCGGCGGGGGAGACCTCGCCGGACAGGACGCGGGCCAGCGCGGTGCCGGCCGCCTGGCCGCCGTGGGCCGTCCACAGCACGGCCGGCAGGGTCGCGGCCCGGACGGTGTACGGGTACGCGGAGACCAGCGCCAGCACCGTGCGCGGATTGGTGGCGCGGGCCGCGCGCAGCAGGCGTTCCTGCTGGGCGGGGAGGCGGAGGGTCGTACGGTCCTCGGTCTCGCGGCCGTTGATGTGCGGGTCGTTGCCCGCCACGACCACGACGACGTCGGCCTGTGCCGCGACCCGCCGCACCGCCTCCTCGCCGCGCTCGACGAAGACCGGCTCGAACACCTCCGCCCCCGACTCGGCAACCTTCACGCCGTCGGCGGCGACACAGACATGGCGACCTGTACCGATGTGCAGCAGGAGGTGACCGTTCTCGTGGGGTTCAAGGCGGAACGTCTCCTGGACCACCCAGCCGCCGGGCTGGTCGGTGGAGGCGCGGAGGTAGCCGTCCTCGGCCACCGAGAGGTAGCGGCCGTCGGGGGCGCGGAGCGTGAGGACGCCCTCTCCCCAGTCGACGAGCGCGAGTTCGGTGCCGGCGGGGTCGGTGGTGAGCGGGGGCAGGTCGGTGCGGCCGGCCAGCAGCGCCGGGTCCAACGCGCCCTCGGCGCCGCGCACTTCGTCGGCCACCTCCACCAACGGCACCTGGAGGAAGTCGCCCTGGGAGGTCCGCAGCCGCACCCGGTCCACGCCCTCCGCGAACTCCACACGCTCGGCGCCGAACTGCTCGTACAGCCCCTCCAGCGGAGTGGAACGGTGGATGAGGGTGCCGCTGTACCAGTCGAGCTTGCACTCGTCGGCGAGCAGGCCGACGACCGCGATCCGGGTGTCGGCGGCGAGCGGCAGCAGGCCGTCGTTCCTGAGCAGCACGACGGCCTGCTCGGCGGCCTCCTGGGCGAGGGCGCGGTGCGCGGGGGTGTCGAAGTCGGCGGCCCCGGCGTACGGGTCGTAGCGCGGGTCGAACTCGCCCAGCCGGAAGCGTACGGAGAGCTGGCGGCGGACGGCCGTATCGATGTCCGCGTCCGTCAACAGCCCTTGCTCGTACGCCCTCTTGATCCGCGAGGTGATCCGCGAGGCGTCCGTGCCATGGTCGGTGAAGCTGTCGACGCCGGCGCTCAGCGCGGCGGCCGTCGCCTCCTCGTGGGTGTCGAAGTAGTGCTCGGAATCGACCAGGTTGGAGGGCGCCCCCGCGTCCGAACAGACCAGCAGCTCCTCGTCGGTCCAGGCGCGCAGGTGCTCGCGCAGGTACGGGGAGACGTGGTTGGGGCGGCCGTTGACCAGGTTGTACGCCGGCATCACCCCGGCGACCGCGCCCGCCTCGACCGTCTCGCGGAAGGCCCGCAGGTCGTACTCGTGCAGGACGCGCGGGCGGACCGAGGAGGACGTGACGTCGCGGCCCGTCTCGTTGTTGTGCGCGAGCCAGTGCTTGAGGACCGGTGCCGTGCGCCAGTACGTCGGGTGGTCGCCGCGCAGGCCGCGCGTGTACGCGGTGGCGATGGCCGAGGTGAGCTTCGGGTCCTCCGAGTAGCCCTCCTCGTTACGGCCCCACAGCGGATGGCGCAGCAGGTTCACCGTCGGCGCCCAGACGTTGAGGCCGACGCGGTCGTCGCGGGCGCGCATGGCCCGCGCCTCCTGGGCGACGGCCTCGCCGACGCGGCGCACCAGCTCCGGGTTCCAGGTCGCGCCGAGGCCTACGGCCTGCGGGAACACCGTCGCCGGGCCCATCCACGCGACTCCGTGCAGGGCCTCCTGGCCGGTGCGGAAGGCGGCGATGCCCAGGCGCTCGACGGCGGGCGCGAACTGGTGCAGGAAGGAGATCCGCTCGTCGAGCGTCAGCCGCTCCAACAGATCGTCGATGCGCTTCGCGAACGGCAGCTGCGGATCGCGGAACGGCGGCGTGGACGGCGTCTGTTCGGTCACGTGGGGTTCCCCTTGCGATGGAGCGGCGGAACGCTTTCGAAGCGCTTCGATGCTCATTCGACGGACCGGTGGGTGTCAAGGGATGCTCACCGCCATTTCAAGCAGCGCATACCAAGAGGTCGCCCCTGATAGCTCGGAGGAATCTTGGGGGCGACCCTTGTGCACCCCAGGGTGTTCACTTAACCTCGCAGCAACATCGAAGCGCTTCGACAAGTTCGCCAAGTGCTCTGTTCCACTCAAGACACCGCAGCCGACGGCCCACCGCCGGGTGTCCTGGTGCGCCATGAAGGGTTGACGCAATGACGCCGAACGCCTCCGCCCCCAGCCGGAGAAGTTTCCTCGCCTCCACGGCGGTCGCCGCCGCAGCGGTGGCGGGAGGAATGCCGCTGCTCGCCGCGTGCGGTGGTTCGGACAGCGGGTCGAACGGGGGTTCGTCGTCGGGCAAGGGCGTCAAGAAGCTGCTCCCGGCGTACGTGGCCGGCAACGTGGTGACCCCCGACATCCCCGCGAAGAACGGCTCCGCGCTCGGTTTCACCGCGAAGCTCGACCTCGCGGGCCTGAAGACCTCGGTCCCCAAGAAGCTCGGCAAGGGCGGCAAGGTCTCCATCATGTCGCCGTTCTGGGGCTCGCCGCCGAAGTCGGACAACGCCTACTACAAGGCGATGAACGCCCTGATCGGCGTCGACGTCGAGTGGCAGAACCAGGACGGCAACACCTACGACCAGAAGCTCGGCGCGGTCCTCGCCTCCAGCGACATCCCCGACGTCGTGGTCATCCCCGGCTGGAACATGGGCGGCAAGATACCCAGCGCGATCGTCGGCAAGTTCGCCGATCTGGGCCCCTATCTCTCCGGGGACAAGATCAAGGAGTACCCGAACCTCGCGGCGATCCCGACGGACGCCTGGCAGCGCTCGGTCTTCGGCGGCAAACTCCGCGGCCTGCCGCAGCCGTCCCCGTACGTCACCGGCATCGTGCCCCTGTACCGCAAGGACATCTTCGACAAGGAGGGGTACCAAGTCCCCACCTCCGCCGACGAGTTCATGGCCCTGGCCAAGGAGATCACCAACGCCAAGGCCAAGCGGTGGGCCTGCCTCGACATGAAGTGGACCGCCTTCCAGGCCTTCGGTGTCCTCTCGGGCAGCGAGAAGCCGCTCGGCTGGAACCTCGTCGACGGCAAGCTGGTCTACCGCGTCGAGACCCCCGAGTACCTCGAAGCGCTGGAGTGGACCCGCAAGCTCTTCGCCGCCGGATACGTCCACCCGGACGCCAAGTTGGGCAAGAGCGCGGCCACCGACCCGGGACCCAAGTTCGCGGCCGGCGAGTTCCTCATCTACGCCAACAACATCTCGCAGTGGTGGAGCCGCACCGCCGAACAGGCCACCCAGAACCCCGAGTACAAGATCTGGGGCATGGACATCTTCGGCCACGACGGCGGCGACCCGACCCTCTGGGCCGAACAGCCCGCCGGGATCTTCGCCTTCATCAGCAAGAAGGCCTCCGAGTCCGTGATCCGTGACGTGCTGGCCGTCGCCAACGTCACCGCCGCGCCGTACGGCACCAAGGAGTACATGCTCACCAACTACGGCGTGGAGGGCACCCACTACACCGTCAAGGACGGCGTGCCCACCAAGACCGACCAGGGCAACAACGAGGTCCTGAACGCCTACGTGATGGTCGCCAGCCCCGCCGCCACGATCGCCCACCCCGACTTCCCCGACGTCGCCAAGGCGCAGGTCGAGTGGCAGCAGCGGATGGGCGCCTTCACCAAGAAGTCCACCTTCTACGGCCAGCAGATCACCGAGCCCAGCCGGTACACCAACCTCTCCAACGACTTCGAGCAGTTGGAGGACGACATCACCCGCGGCCGCAAGAAGATCAGCGACATGCAGCAGGCCGTCTCCGACTGGAAGAGCAAGGGCGGCGACAGACTGCGCGACTGGTACCAGAAGTTGCTCGACGACAACGGCACCGCGGCGAGCTGACCGGCACCGAGGCAAGGAGAACGGCCGTGTCCCACAGCACGGTGCCTCGGAGCAGGACCGAGGCCGACACGACGGGGAAGACCCCGGTGGCGTCCGGCGGCGCCACCGGCACCCGGCAGAAACGTCCCGGCGGAAAGCTGAGCCTGCGGCTCAGGTTCCGACGCGACCGCGTCCTGCTCCTGATGACACTGCCGGCGCTGCTGCTGATCCTGGTCTTCAACTACCTGCCGATCCTCGGCAACATCGTCGCCTTCCAGGACTACGACCCCTACGTCAGCGACAACGGCATCGTCTCGATGCTGCACAGCCCCTGGGTCGGCTTCGACAACTTCCAGCTGATCTTCCAGGACTCGGCCTTCTGGAGCGCCGTACGGAACACACTGGTCCTCTTCTTCCTCCAGCTGATCCTCTTCTTCCCCATCCCGATCCTGCTCGCGCTGCTCATCAACAGCGTGGTCAGGCCCCGGGTCCGGGCGCTCTCGCAGGCGATCCTCTACCTGCCGCACTTCTTCTCCTGGGTGCTGGTCATCGCCGTCTTCCAGCAACTGCTCGGCGGGGCGGGCCTGTTCTCGCAACTCCTGCGCCAGCACGGCTACGACGGCCTCGACGTCATGACCGACCCCAACACGTTCAAGTTCCTGATCACCGCGCAGAGCGTGTGGAAGGACGCCGGCTGGGGGATCATCGTCTTCCTCGCCGCGCTGTCCTCCGTCAGCCCGGACCTGTACGAGGCCGCCGCGATGGACGGCGCCGGGCGCTGGCGCCGCATGTGGCACGTCACGCTGCCCGCGCTGCGGCCGGTGATCGCGCTGCTGCTGGTGCTGCGGGTGGGCGACGCGCTGACGGTCGGCTTCGAACAGATACTCCTCCAACGCGACGCCGTGGGCCCTGGAGCGGCGGAGGTCCTCGACACCTTCGTCTGGTGGAACGGCGTCCGCAACCAGGACTTCGGCTACGCGGCCGCCGCCGGACTCGTCAAGGGTGTGATCAGCCTCGGCCTGGTCCTCGCCGCGAACAAAGTGGCCCATCTCATGGGCGAGCAGGGGGTGTACAAGAAGTGACCGCCGTCATCGACAAGGCCGTGCAGCCGGTCAAGTCCGCACGACAGCCCGGTCGTTGGGCCGCGCCGCCCCGGCCGACCTGGGAGGAGGAACCCAGCAGGGCCGGCCTCGCGGGCAAGGGACTCGTCCTCACCCTCGCCTGCCTCGGCATCCTCTTCCCGCTCTGGATCGTCCTCGTCACCAGCCTCTCCTCGCGCAGGACCATCGACGAGGCCGGCGGCCTGGTCATGGTGCCCAAGGGCATCACCTTCGTCGCGTACAGGGAACTCCTCAGCGGCGGCCAGGTCACCCGTGCGGCGATCATCAGCATCCTCGTCACGCTCGTCGGCACGGTGTTCTCGATGACGGTGTCGGTGCTGTGCGCGTACGGGCTCTCGCGGATCGGGTCGCTCGGGCACCGGTGGCTGCTGATGATCCTCCTCGCCACGATGTTCTTCAGCGCCGGGATGATTCCCACGTACCTGCTGGTGCAGTCGCTCGGTCTCACCGACAGCTATCTCGCGCTGATCCTGCCGAGTGCGCTCAGCGTGTTCAACATCCTTGTGCTGCGCGGGTTCTTCATGGGGATCTCGCAGGAACTCACCGACAGCGCGCGGATCGACGGGGCCGGGGATTTCCGGATCCTGTGGCAGATCGTGATGCCGTTGTCCCGGGCGGTGCTGGCGGTCATCACGCTCTTCTACGCCGTCGGGTACTGGAGTGCCTGGTTCAACGCGTCCCTGTATCTCAACGACCAGAACATGATGCCGCTGCAGAACGTCATGATCCAGCTGGTGCAGAAGCAGGAGGCGCCGGTGGGGTTGGGGCAGGCGATCAAGACCGGGGAACTGTCCGGGCTCGCTGTTCAGATGGCGGTGATGGTGATGGCTCTGCTGCCGGTGGCTGTGTTGTCGCCGTTCGTCCAGAAGCATTTCAAGAAGGGCATGTTGACCGGTGCGGTGAAGGGGTGACGGTCCGCCTACTGGGTGGGTTGGTTTCTGTTTGATGGCGGCCGCGGGTATTTCGTGGCTGGTCGCGCAGTTCCCCGCGCCCCTGGAGGTAGCTCCCCTGATCCTCATTTCCTAGAGCGAGGTATGTCATGCCTACGTCGAAACCGAGTCGGCGGACTGTTCTTGGTGGGGCCGCAGCCGCTGTTGCGCTCACCGCCGTACCGCTTCCTCCCCAATCCGCGCACGCCGCCGGAAGCTCGGCCGCCGCCCCCTCCTACCGCTGGCGCAACGCAGTGATCGGCGGTACCGGATTCGTCACCGGTGTGCTCTTCCACCCCTCCGTCCGCGGGCTCGCCTACGCCCGTACCGACATCGGCGGGGCCTACCGCTGGGACGAACGGGCCGCCCGCTGGACCCCGTTGACCGACCATCTCGGCTGGGACGACTGGAACCTCCTCGGCGTCGAGGCCCTCGCCATCGACCCCCTCCATCCGAACCGGCTCTACCTCGCCGTCGGCACCTACGCCCAGTCCTGGGCCGGCAACGGAGCCGTCCTGCGGTCCGACGACCGTGGCGCCACCTGGACCCGTAGCGACCTCACCGTGAAGCTCGGCGCCAACGAGGACGGACGTGGGGCGGGTGAGCGGCTGCTCGTCGACCCGCGCGACAGCGACACCCTGTGGCTCGGCACCCGGCACGACGGGCTGCTCAAGTCGACCGACCGGGGCGCCACTTGGGCAGCCGTCAGCGACTTTCCGGCAACCCCGAGCGGCTCCGGCCAGGGCATCACCTTCCTCGTCGCCGTCGGCCGTGCCGTCTACGCCGGCTGGGGCGACGGCACCGGCGGCACGAGCAACCTGTTTCGCACCGCCGCCAGCACCGCAGGCGGGACCACCTGGGAAGCCGTCCCCGCGCAGCCCACCGGCGCCTCCGCCAAGGTGCCGATCCGGGCCGCCTACGACGCGCACACCCGCGAGCTGTACGTGTCGTACGCCGACGCGCCCGGGCCGAACGGGCAGGCCGACGGCAGTGTGCACAGGTTCGCTCCCGCCACCGGCCGATGGACGGACGTCACCCCCGTCCGGCCCGGCGGCAGCGACACCTTCGGCTACGGCGGGGTCGCCGTCGACGCCCGTCGCCCCGGCACCGTCGTCGTCTCCACCAACAACCGCTGGGCGGCCGTCGACACCCTGTACCGGACCACCGACGGCGGTCGCACCTGGACGTCCCTCAAGGACGCCGCTGTCTTCGACGTGTCCGAGACTCCTTTCCTCAAGTGGGGTGCCGAGCAGCCCAAGTTCGGCTGGTGGATCCAGGCCGTCGCCGTCGACCCGTACGACTCCCGGCATGTGGTGTACGGGACCGGGGCCACGCTCTACGGCACGCGGGATCTGAAGCACTGGGCGCCGCAGATCCGTGGCCTGGAGGAGACGTCCGTGATCAAGCTGGTGTCGCCCCCGGTCGGGGAGGCGCACCTGCTGAGCGGCTCGGGGGACATCGGCGTGCTGTACCACGAGCGGCTCACGGCCTCGCCCTCCCGCGGCATGGCGACGAACCCCGTGTTCGGGTCGGCGACAGGACTCGCGCAGGCCGCGGGCAGGCCGGCGTACGTGGTGCGCACCGGCTGGGGCGACAACGGCAACGGTGCCCACTCGGGCGACGGCGGCCGGACCTGGGCGCCCTTCGCCGCCCAGCCCTCCCTCGCCCATGACGCACCGGGGCCGATCGCCACCAACGCCGACGGCAGCGTGCTGCTGTGGTCCTTCGTGCACTGGGACGGCACGAAGTACGCAGCCCACCGCTCGGCCGACAACGGCACGACCTGGACCGAGATCTCCTCCTTCCCGAAGGGCGCCACGCCGGTCGCCGACCCGGCCGACCCGACGCTCTTCTACGCGTACGACACCGATACAGGAACGCTACGTGCCAGCACTGACAGTGGCCTCTCGTTCACCGAGCGTGCGGGTGGACTGCCGGCCGGGGACAGCCAGTTCCAGCTGGTCGCGGCGCCGGGTCGGTCCGGTGACCTGTGGCTGAGCGTCAAGTGGAACGGGCTGTACCGGTCCGTCGACGGTGGCGCGAGCTTCACCAAGGTCGCCAGCTGCTGGGCCTCGTACACCCTCGGCTTCGGGAAGGCCGCCGACGGTGCGGACTATCCGGCGATCTATCAGGTCGGGTCGACCGAGACCATCACCGCCGTCTATCGGTCCGACGACGAGGCGAAGACCTGGGTGCGGATCAATGACGACCGGCACCAGTGGGGCTGGACCGGGCAGGCCATCACCGGTGACCCGCGCGTGTACGGCCGTGTCTACCTCGCCACCAACGGGCGCGGCATCCAGTACGGGGAGCGGATCTGATGCCCCGGCTCAGCGACACGACCCGTGGGCGCATCCTCTTCGGCGGGGACTACAACCCCGAGCAGTGGCCCGAGGAGACCTGGCACGAGGACGTCCGGCTGATGAAGGACGCCGGCGTCAATTCCGTGACCCTCGGCGTCTTTTCGTGGGCCAGGCTCGAACCCCGGCCGGGGGAGCGGGACTTCGGCTGGCTGGACCGGCTGATGGATCTGATGCACGGCAGCGGGATCGGGGTCGTGCTCGCCACTCCCACCTCCTCGCCACCGCCCTGGCTCGGCCGACTCCACCCCGAGTCCCTGCCTCGTGACGAGGACGGCCGGACCGAATGGTGGGGTGGCCGCCAGCACTTCTCGCACTCCAGCGCCGCATACCGCGGCCGGGCCGCCGCCATCACCGAGGACCTCGCGGCCCGTTACGCCGACCACCCCGCCCTCACCCTGTGGCACATCAACAACGAGTACTGCACCTACGACTGGGGCGACGAGGCCGCCGCCCGCTTCCGCGGCTGGCTGGGGGAGAGGTACGGCAGCCTCGACGCCCTCAACTCCGCCTGGGGAACGGCCTTCTGGAGCCAGGGCTACGGGGACTGGGCCGAGGTGCTGCCGCCCCGGCACGCGCACTACCTCAAGAACCCCACCCAGGTGCTGGACTTCAAGCGGTTCACGTCCGACATGCTCCTGGAGTGCTACGCCGCCGAGCGGGACATCGTGCGGCGCCACACCCCGCACATCCCCGTCACCACCAACTTCATGCCGCTGTGGACCGGGCAGGACGCGTGGCGGTGGGCGGGGGAGGAGGACGTCGTCTCCGTCGACCTCTATCCCGACCCGCGTGACCCGTTCGGCGCCCAACACGCGGCCCTGGTCCAGGACATGACCCGCTCCCAGGCGCGCGGCCCCTGGATGCTGATGGAGCAGGCGGCCGGCCCGGTCAACTGGCGGGGCGTCAACCACCCCAAACCGCGTGGCCTCAACCGCCTCTGGTCCCTCCAGGCCGTCGCCCGCGGCGCCGACGCCGTCTGCTACTTCCAGTGGCGCCAGTCCCGGCAGGGCGCGGAGAAGTTCCACTCGGGGATGGTCAGTCATGCGGGGGAGGAGGGCCGGACCTTCCAAGAGGTCAAGCGGCTCGGCGCCGAACTCGCGGCGATCGGCGCTCACGTGACGGACAGTCACCTCACCGCTGACATCGCCGTCCTGCACGACTGGCACTCCTGGTGGGCCGGCGCCCACGAGGGCCGCCTCTCCACCCGCGTCGACTACACCGACGTCCTCACCTCCTGGCACCGCGCCCTCTGGCAGTCCCACCTCACCACCGACTTCGCCCACCCCGAGCACGACCTGAGCCCGTACAAGCTGGTCGTCGTCCCCCAGCTCTACGCCCTCACGGACCCGGCGATCGACAACCTCCTCGCCTACGTCCGCGCCGGCGGCACCCTCGTCTCCGGCTTCCTGACCGGCGTCGCCGACCAGGACGACCGCGTACGCCCCGGCGGCATGGATCCCCGGTTCCGCGAACTCCTCGGCATCCGCACCCTGCACGAGTGGTGGCCTCTGGACGAAGGGGAGTTCGTGGAGACCGACCGCTTCCGCGGGATCCTGTGGTCGGAGGAGATCGAGGCCGCCGGGAGCGTCGAGGTCGAGGCCACGTACAAGGGCGGCGAACTCGACGGGCTTCCCGCGGTTCTGCGCAACGGCCGTGCCTGGTACGTCTCCACGCTCCCCGAGCCCGACGCGCTGCGCGCACTCCTCGCCCGGATCGCGGCCGACGCGGGCGCCCGCCCCGTCCTCGACGGACTGCCCGACCGGGTCGAGGCCGTGCGCCGTGGCGACCTGCTCTTCCTGCTCCACCACGGCCGCGAGTCCGTGTCCGTCGAGCTCCCGGGCACCCACCATGACCTGCTCACGGGCGCGTCGTTCACGGACGAAATCACCCTCGGCCGCTACGGCGTGATGGTGTTGCGCTCATGACCCTCACGCACGGAACCTGGGAGCCCCGGCCCGCCACCCGCTGGGAGGACGGCTTCCTCAGTGGCAACGGCCACCACGGCATCCTCCTGTTCGGCGAACCGAACGACGAGCGGGTAGTCGTCACCCATCACACCCTGGTCCGCCCCAACGGCGCCGAACACGCCCGCCCGCCCCACCTCGCCGACCGACTCCCCGCCCTCCAGGACAGCTTGCTGGCAGGCGACCTGCACGCGGCCGAGTCCTTCACCGACGGGCGCGAGTTGCAGTGGGTGCAGCCTTTCCATCCGGCCTTCCAGATTCGGCTGCGCACCACGCCCGACGCGTTCAACAGGCCGGGTGCGCCCGGCTACCGCCGCTCCGTCGACTTCACCACCGGCGTCACCGAGACCGCATACGAGGGCCACCGCAGCCGCGTCTTCGTGTCCCGCGCCGACGACGTGATCGTCCAGCACGTCGTCGGGCGCGACCTGGACATCACCCTCGACCACCGCCTCCCGGGCGCACCCGCCGGGCTCGCCGTCGGAAACGGCGCGGTGCTCGTGCCTGAGGGCGCCCTGCTCACCCTGCGCGTCCGCTACCCGGGGAGCGAGACGGCGTACACCGGAGCGACCCTGATCGTGGCCACGGGCGGCCGAACCCAGCTCACCCCGCCGGGTGTTCGGGTCTCCGGCGCGGACTCGGTACTGCTGCTGACCCGCGTGGCGCGGCACACCGGCGAGCCGGACACCGAGCCCCTCACCCGCGCCCTGCGCGACCTGTTCCTGGACGCCAAGGACCTGGACACCGGGAATTCGGACGCCAACGACCTGCATGCCAACGACCCACACGCCAACGACCCGCACGCCGACGACCCCTACACCCACCTCCTGAACCGCCACACCACCCTCCACCGCACCGCCTACACCCGCGTCACCCTCGACCTCCACGCGGACCCCGCCGAACGCGCCCTGCCCGGCTCCGAGTTGCTCACTCACCCGGACAGCCCCGCCCTCCTTGAGCGCCTCTTCGCCGCAGGCCGCTACCACCTGCTCTCCGCGAGCGGTCTCCTCCCGCCCCGGCTGACCGGGCTCTGGACCGGCGAATGGGACACGGCCTGGTCCGGTGCCTTCACCAACGACGCCAACCTCAACCTCCAGACCGCCTCCGCCGCATCAGCCGGCCTGCCCGAAGTGACCGAGGCCCTCGCCTCCCTGATCCACGGTCAGCTCGACGACTGGGCCGAGAACGCCCGTACGGTCTTCGGCGCCCGAGGCGTCGTCGCCCCCGCCCACACCGACGGCGAGTCCGGGCTGTCGTACCACTTCAGCCGCGAATACCCCCTCCACCTGTGGACCGCCGGCGCCGACTGGCTGCTGAAGCCGCTCGTCGACCACGACGAGACGCGCGGCGCCCGAGACCCGCGTACCGCTGCCGCGCTCGCCGAAGTCGCCCGGTTCTACGAGGACTTCCTCAGTCGGACGGACGGGGAGGGGCAGTTGGTCGTCGTGCCGTCCTACTCGCCCGAGAACCGGCCCGCGAACGGGAGTTGGGGCGCGATCGACGCGGCGATGGACCTGTCCGCCGCCCGGCACGCCCTGCTGACCGCGGCCGACTACCACCCGGGCCCCGACGCCGACCGCTGGCGGGCGCTCGCCGACCGTCTGCCGCCGCACCGTGTCAACTCCGATGGCGCCCTCGCCGAATGGGCCCACCCGGGCCTCGACGACAGCTACGACCACCGGCACCTCAGCCACCTCTACGGTGTCTGGCCGCTCGACGAGATCACCCCGTACGACACCCCCGAACTCGCGGCCGCCGCCCACCGCGCGCTTGAACTGCGCGGCGCCGAGAACGACTCCGCGCACGGGCATCTGCATCACGCCCTGATCGCCGCCCGGTTGCGCGACGGGGACCGGGTCGCGCACGCACTCGGGCAGGTCCTCAAGGGCGACTTCTTCCACAACTCCCTGATGAGCGCGCACTACCCGAACCGGGACGTCTACAACGCGGACGCGGCGCACACCCTGCCCGCGGTGCTCGTCGAGACGCTCGTGCAGTCGACGCCGGACCGGCTGGTCCTGCTGCCGGCGCTCCCGGCGACGTACCCGGAAGGCGAACTCCTGGGCGTCCGCTCCCGGTTCGGGGCCGTGCTCGATCTGACCTGGAGCCCGAACGAAGCGACCGTGCGGCTGCGCCCCACCCGCAGCCGCCGTGTCGAACTCCGGACTTCCGCCGGCGCGGAGCCGCTCGATCTCGTCGCCGGCGAAGACCGCGTCCTCACCCTGAGGGCGTGGTGATCCGCGCAGTTCCCCCCACCCATGGAAGGGACACCATGGCAACACGCACGCTCGGCAGGATCACCATGGCGCTGCTGGCCCCGGCCCTCGCGCTCGGCGCCACCGTCGGACTGGCCTCCGCCCCCGCCTCGGCCGCCGTCTGGAGCTCCTGCGACCAGTGGGGCAACACCTCGCTGAACGGCTACACGCTCTACAACAACATCTGGGGTTCGGGCGCCGGCAGCCAGTGCATCTGGGCCAACTCCGGTACCAACTGGGGTGTCAACGCCAACCACCCCAACACCGGCGGCATCAAGTCCTACCCCAACGCCAAGAAGGTGATCAACAAGTCGATCACCGCGCTCGGTTCGCTGTCCAGCAGCTACAACGTCTCCGTGCCGTCGTCCGGCGCGTACAACACGTCGTACGACATCTGGGACACCAACTACGACTACGAGATCATGCTCTGGATGAACAAGACGGGTGCCGTCGGACCGCTCGGCACCTCGCAGGGCACCCTCACGCTGGGCGGCCACACCTGGACCGTCTACAAGGGCAACAACGGCGCCAACGAGGTGTTCTCCTTCATCCGCACCTCCAACTCCAGCTCCGGCACGGTCAACGTCCTGCCGATCCTGAAGTGGATCAAGGACACCAAGGGCTGGTTCGGCAACGTGACCATCGGGGACGTGCAGTTCGGCTTCGAGATCACGTCCTCCTCCGGCGGCCTGAACTTCACCGTCAACAGCGAGAGCGTCACCAGTAGTTGATCCGCAGTTGTTGATCGCCGGATGGCCGGTCCCTTCCCCACGGGACCGGCCACCCCCGCGTCTACTCCGCCACCGGCAGCCGCGCCCCGTCCCGCAGGAACAGCGGGATGCGGTCGAGCGGGGCCTCGACCGTCACGGCCGCGCCGCCCTCGTACGTCTCACCGGTCCACGCGTCCGTCCAGGTCGCGCCCGCCGGGAGGTACGTCGTGCGGGCCGTGGCGCCGGCGGTCAGGACCGGGGCGACCAGCAGGTCCCGGCCGAAGAGATAGGCGTCGTCGACCGTCCAGGTCGCCCGGTCGTCCGGGAACTCCAGGAACAGCGGGCGCATCGTCGGCAGCCCCTCCTCGTGGGCCTCCCGCATCACCTCCAGGACGTACGGCTTCAGGCGCTCGCGCAGGCGCAGGTACTTCGCCAGGATCGGGGTGGTCTCCTCGCCGTACGACCAGACCTCGTTGGGGCCGCCGGTCATGTCGGGGCCCAGCTCCATGCCGGGGTCGCGGAAGCCGTGCAGGCGCATCAGCGGGGACAGCGCGCCGAACTGGAACCAGCGGACCATCACTTCGCGGTACGCGGGGTCGTCCGGGTCGCCGCCGTGGAAGCCGCCGATGTCCGTGTTCCACCAAGGGATGCCGGACAGGGCCGTGTTGAGGCCGGCCGCGATCTGGCGGCGCAGGGTCGCGAAGTCGGTGCCGATGTCGCCGGACCACAGGGCGGCGCCGTAGCGCTGACTGCCCGCCCAGGCTGAGCGGTTGAGGGTGATGATCTCGTCGTCCGGAGTGCCGGCGGCCAGCAGACCCTCGTGGAAGGTGCGGGAGTTCTCGGCGGGGTAGCTGTTGCCGACCTCCAGGCCCGGGCCCGTCCAGTACCGCAGGTTCTCCTGGAACCCGGGCTTCAGCTCCGGCTCGCAGGCGTCCAGCCAGAAGGCCGTGATGCCGTACGGGTCGAGGTAGTTCTCCTTCACCTTCGACCACACGAACTCCCTGGCCTCCGGGTTCGTGGCGTCGTAGAAGGCGACCTGCACGGTGGAGGCGACGCCCTTGTCGGGCCAGTCCGCGTGTGCCATCGGACCGTACTGTGTGCCGATGAGGTAGCCGCGCTGCTCCAGCACCGGGTGGTTCTCCGACAGCGGCGACACCGACGGCCAGAAGCTGACCACCAACTTGATGCCCAGGTCGGCCAGTTCACGGACCATCGCGCCCGGGTCGGGCCACTCGGACAGGTCGAACTTCCAGTCGCCCAGGTGCGTCCAGTGGAAGAAGTCGCAGACGATCGCCGAGATCGGCAGCCCGCGCCGCTTGTACTCCCGTGCCACGGCGAGGAGTTCGTCCTGCGTGCGGTAGCGCAGCTTGCACTGCCAGAAGCCGGCCGCCCACTCCGGCAGCATCGGCGTACGGCCCGTCGCCGCGCTGTAGCGGCGCTGACCGTCCGCCGGGGCGCCCGCGGTGATCCAGTAGTCGATCTGCCGGGCCGAATCGGCCACCCAGCGCGTGCCGTTGCGGGCCAGCTCCACGCGACCGATCGCCGGGTTGTTCCACAGCAGGGTGTAGCCGCGACTGGAGGAGAGCACCGGTATGGAGACCTCGGCGTTGCGCTGCACCAGGTCGAGGACCAGGCCCTTCTGGTCCAACTGCCCGTGCTGGTGCTGCCCCAGACCGAACAGCTTCTCGTCGTCGTAGGCCGCGAACCGCTGCTCCAGACGGTGGTGGCCGTTGCCGACGGCCGTGTACAGGCGCGAGCCCGGCCACCAGAAGTGCGCCCGCTCCTCGGCGAGGATCTCCACGCGGTCGTCCGTGCGCAGGAAGCGGATCAGCCCCTCGGCATCCACCTCCACGGTGAGCGCGCCGACGGTCAACTGCCCCTGTCCGCCCTCTATTTTGACGGTGTACGACGCCGGCGGCGCGTCCGCGAGCAGCGCGCCCGGCAGTCCGTCCAGGACGGGACCGCCGAGCCGGGCCCGGACCCGGACGGCATCCGGCCCCCACGGCTCGATGCGCAGCGTCTCCTGGCGGCCGCTCCACTCCAGCGCGCCGTCCCGCTCGCGGAAGGTGCCGACGGTGGGGGACGACTGCGCGAGGCTCACCGCGCCGGTCGGGGGCTGGTTTTCGGCAGGCTGATTCACGAGGAGTGCTCCTGGAGGAAAGCGGACAGGGGTGACCCGCACCGGCACCGGGAAACTGGGACGTGGAACCTGGAGCGTGCGACCTGGAACGGGGCGTGTCAGGACGTCGACGGGGCCGGACCCGTACTGGACCGCACCGTCAACTCCGGTGCGATCAGCACGACTTCGTCCTTGCCGTGGCCGTCCAGCTTGGCGACCAGGTGCTCCACCGCGTGCCGGCCCATCTCCTGCGCGGGGATGGCGACCGACGACAGCCGCACCGAGGCCTGCACGGCGACCTGTTCCGGGCAGATCGCGACCACCGACACGTCCTCCGGCACGGCCCGGCCCTGCCCGCGCAGCAGGGCGAGCAGCGGCTCCACCGCCGACTCGTTCTGCACGACGAAGCCCGTGGTGCCCGGGCGCTCGTCGAGGATGCGGGCGAGGGTGAGCGCCATCGCGTCGTACCCGCCCCCGCACGGCCGGTGCAGCAGTCGTACGCCCAACTCCTGGGCCCGCGACCGCAGTCCGTCGAGGGTGCGCTCGGCGAAGCCGGTGTGCCGCTCGTAGACCGCGGGGGCCTCGCCGATGACAGCGATGTCGCGGTGGCCGAGCGTCGCCAGATGCTCGACGCACAGCGCGCCCGTCGCCTTGAAGTCGAGGTCCACGCAGGTCAGTTCGGTGGTGTCGGCGGGCAGCCCGATCAGCACGGCCGGCTGGTCGGTGCCGCGCAGCAACGGCAGCCGCTCGTCGTCGAGTTCGACGTCCATCAGGATCATGCCGTCGGCGAGCCCGCTGCCGGTGACCCGGCGCACCGCGTCCGGACCTTCCTCGCCGGTCAGCAGCAAGACGTCGTAACCGTGTGTCCGGGCCGTGGTGGCGACCGCGATGGCGATCTCCATCATCACCGGCACGTACATGTCGGTGCGCAGCGGGATCATCAGCGCGATGATGTTCGACTTGCTGCTGGCCAGGGCGCGTGCGCCCGCGTTCGGGTGGTACCCCAGCTCGCGGATGCTCTGCTCGACCCGCAGCCGGGTGGTCACGGAGATGGACCGCTTCCCGCTGAGGACATAGCTCACCGTGCTCGCCGAGACTCCGGCGTGCTGGGCGACCTCGGCGAGGGTGACCATCCAGCTCTCCAAGCGGTGTGAAGCGCTTCGACAGTGCGCATTACGAACAGGGGCGGGTGAGGATGGTTCGACATTAGCTTCGGCGCGGGTGGGTGTCCATAGGTTGTCGAAGCGCTTCGACAGCTTTTCTCGAACCGATGCTCCACGAGTTGGGGGCCGTGCCCCGACGCGTACCCGAACCGTCCCCCGGACGGACCCCCGGCGCAACACTTCAATCCGTCGGACGGCTGCGCGAAGGGTGGTGGGGTCGCCCGGAATCGGGTACTAACGATCGGGTAGCACCCGTCGGTAACCAACTGGTCCGAGGTCCCGATTCGCGGCGAGGTGACCCTCATGTCCGCACCATCCAGCGATTCCCCCGTCAAGGCCACCGTCTCCGAACGCGAGGCCCGCCAGGTGGCGGAGGCCGCCCGGGAGCAGGAGTGGCGCAAGCCCAGTTTCGCCAAGGAGCTCTTCCTCGGCCGCTTCCGGCTCGACCTGGTCCACCCGCACCCCACCCCCGCCGCCGAGGACGCCCAGCGCGGCGAGGAGTTCCTCGCCAAGCTCCGCGACTTCTGCGAGACGAAGGTGGACGCGGCACTCATCGAGCGCGAGGCCAGAATCCCCGACGAGGTCATCGGCGGGCTCAAGGAACTCGGCGCCCTCGGGATGAAGATCGACACCAAGTACGGCGGGCTCGGCCTCACCCAGGTGTACTACAACAAGGCGCTCGCGCTGGCCGGCTCCGCCTGCCCGGCGATCGGTGTGCTGCTGTCGGCGCATCAGTCCATCGGCGTACCGCAGCCGCTGAAGATGTTCGGCACGGCCGAGCAGAAGGAGGCCTTCCTCCCGCGCTGCGCCCGCACCGACATCAGCGCCTTCCTGCTCACCGAGCCCGACGTCGGCTCCGACCCGGCCCGCCTCGCCACCAGCGCGGTGCGCGACGGGGACGACTACGTCCTGGACGGCGTGAAGCTGTGGACCACCAACGGCGTCGTCGCCGACCTGCTGGTCGTGATGGCCCGAGTACCGAGGACCGAGGGCGGCAAGGGCGGCATCACCGCCTTCGTCGTGGAGACCAACTCGCCCGGCATCACCGTCGAGAACCGCAACGCCTTCATGGGCCTGCGCGGCATCGAGAACGGCGTCACCCGCTTCCACCAGGTGCGGGTGCCGGCCGCCAACCGCATCGGCCCCGAGGGCGCCGGCCTCAAGATCGCCCTCACCACCCTCAACACCGGCCGCCTCTCGCTGCCCGCGTCCTGCGTGGCGGCCGGCAAGTGGTGCCTGAAGATCGCCCGTGAGTGGTCCGCGGCGCGCGAGCAGTGGGGCAAGCCGATCGCCGACCACGAGGCCGTCGGCGCGAAGATCTCCTTCATCGCGGCGACCACCTTCGCCCTGGAGGCGGTCCTGGACCTGTCCTCGCAGATGGCCGACGAGGACCGCAACGACATCCGCATCGAGGGCGCGCTCGCCAAGCTCTACGCCTCCGAGATGGGCTGGCTCATCGCCGACGAACTCGTCCAGATCCGCGGCGGCCGCGGCTTCGAGACGGCGGCCTCCCTGGCCGCCCGCGGCGAGCGAGCGGTCCCGGCCGAACAGGTGCTGCGCGACCTGCGGATCAACCGCATCTTCGAGGGCTCGACCGAGATCATGCACCTGCTGATCGCGCGCGAGGCGGTCGACGCCCACCTCTCCGTGGCCGGCGACCTCATCGACCCCGACAAGTCCCTTGCGGACAAGGCGAAGGCGGGCGCGAACGCGGGCGTCTTCTACGCCAAGTGGCTGCCGAAGCTGGTCGCGGGACCGGGCCAACTGCCCAACTCGTACAGCGAGTTCAAGCGTGAGGTGGACCTCTCCCCGCACCTTCGCTACGTCGAGCGCACCGCCCGCAAACTCGCCCGCTCCACCTTCTACGCCATGTCCCGCTGGCAGGGCCGGATGGAGACCAAGCAGAGCTTCCTGGGCCGGATCGTCGACATCGGCGCGGAACTCTTCGCGATGAGCGCGGCCTGCGTACGGGCCGAACTCCTGCGCAGCCAGGGCGAGAACGGCCGCGAGGCCTACCAACTCGCCGACGCCTTCTGCCGCCAGTCCCGGCTGCGCGTCGAGGAACTCTTCGGCCGCCTGTGGAGCAACACCGACACCGTCGACCGCAAGGTGGTCAAGGGCGTCATGGCGGGCACGTACGAGTGGCTGGAGAAGGGGATCGTCGATCCGTCGGGCGAGGGGCCGTGGATCGCGGACGCGACCCCCGGACCCTCGAAGACCGAGAACGTGCACCGACCGGTGACGTAGTCGGTCTAGCAGTACTTGTCGCTCGGATCCCGCGTCGTCCAGGAGCAGGAGTCGACCTTCGAGCCGGTCGACTTGGTCAGCGTGGCGGTGTCGCTGGTGTTGTTCCAGACGTACGCGCCGCGGCCCTGGTACTTGTTCGACGCGGTGTCCGTGCCCTTGCCGGTGTGCACCTTCATGTACTTGCCGGCGCCGATCTTGATGTTCTTGAAGACGTACTTGTGGCTCGACGTGTCCTTCAGGATCCAGCCCTTGAGCGAGATCGCCGAGCGGCTGGTGTTCTTGATCTGCACCCATTCGCCGTTCAGGCTCGCGTTCGAGCGGTTGTCCGAGCCCGGGCTGTCGAACCAGACGTGGTAGACGATCACTCCGCCGGCGGCTTCGGCGGGTGAGCTGAGCAGGGTGCCGGTGAGTACGGCGGCGCCCGCGATCGCGGGCAGAGCGGCGCGTATCCGCATGGAAATCCCCCAAGAATCCCAAGAAATTCGTCCCCCCGACCGATTTCACCCCCGGTCGGTAGAGCAGTGCTATCACACGATCTTCACTCGGGCTTCACAAAGGGGGTTTCTGCTTCATTCGGCACAGGAAGCGACAAGCCACCCGCGCGAGGGACGCGCTGTCCTCCTGGCGGTGCGATGCGGCCACAATGGGGGGATGAGCGACAGTCCAGCCCCCCTCGCCGATCCGCACCTCGTCTACGACCCGGTCGCGGGCGGCGGACCGAAGGACGTGGTGATCCTCGGATCCACGGGGTCGATCGGCACCCAGGCCATCGACCTAGTACTGCGCAATCCCGACCGGTTCCGCGTCACCGGCCTCTCCGCCAACGGCGGCCGGGTCGCCCTCCTCGCCGAGCAGGCGCACCGGCTGCGGGTACGGACCGTCGCGGTGGCCCGCGAGGACGTCGTACCGTCCCTGCGCGAGGCGCTGACCGGCCTGTACGGCGCGGGTGAGCCGCTCCCCGAGATCCTCGCGGGACCGGAGGCGGCCACCCACCTCGCCGCCTCCGACTGCCACACGGTCCTCAACGGCATCACGGGCTCCATCGGCCTCGCCCCGACCCTCGCCGCCCTGGAGGCGGGCCGCACCCTCGCGCTCGCCAACAAGGAGTCGCTCATCGTCGGCGGCCCGCTGGTCAAGGCGCTGGCCAAGCCCGGACAGATCATCCCGGTCGACTCCGAGCACGCGGCCCTGTTCCAGGCGCTGGCCGCCGGCACCCGCTCCGACGTGCGCAAGCTCGTCGTCACCGCGTCCGGCGGCCCCTTCCGCGGCCGTACGAAGTCCGAACTGGCGGACGTCACCGTCGAGGACGCCCTCGCCCACCCCACCTGGGCGATGGGCCCGGTGATCACGATCAACTCGGCGACCCTGGTCAACAAGGGCCTCGAGGTCATCGAGGCGCACCTCCTCTACGACATTCCCTTCGACCGCATTGAGGTCGTCGTGCACCCCCAGTCGTATGTCCACTCGATGATTGAGTTCACGGACGGATCGACGATCGCCCAGGCGACGCCCCCCGACATGCGCGGGCCCATCGCCATCGGGCTCGGCTGGCCGGAGCGGGTTCCGGACGCGGCCCCCGCCTTCGACTGGAGCAAGGCCTCGACGTGGGAGTTCTTCCCCCTGGACAATGAGGCGTTCCCCTCGGTGAACCTCGCCCGGCACGTGGGTGAGCTCGCGGGCACCGCCCCGGCGGTGTTCAATGCGGCCAACGAGGAGTGCGTGGAGGCGTTCCGCGGCGGCGCACTGCCGTTCAACGCAATCATTGGGACCGTGACAAGAGTGGTCGAGGAACACGGCACCCCCGGCGCGGGAACTTCACTCACCGTGTCGGACGTCCTCGAAGCGGAGACCTGGGCACGGGCCCGGGCCCGGGAACTGACAGCGCAGACGGCGACCGCGGAGGCGCGTGCATGACGAGCTTGATGATGATCCTCGGCATAGTCGTCTTCGCGTTCGGCCTGTTGGTCTCGATCGCGTGGCACGAACTGGGGCACCTGTCCACGGCCAAGCTCTTCGGCATCAGGGTGCCGCAGTACATGGTCGGCTTCGGACCGACGCTGTGGTCACGCAAGAAGGGCGACACCGAGTACGGGTTCAAGGCCATCCCGTTCGGCGGCTACATCCGCATGATCGGCATGTTCCCGCCCGGACCCGACGGCCGCCTGGAGGCCCGCTCCACCTCGCCCTGGCGCGGCATGATCGAGGACGCCCGCTCGGCCGCCTTCGAGGAGCTGCGGCCCGGCGACGAGAGCCGCCTGTTCTACACGCGCGCCCCCTGGAAGCGCGTCATCGTCATGTTCGCGGGCCCGTTCATGAACCTGATCCTGGCGGTGGCGCTCTTCCTCACCGTCCTGATGGGCTTCGGCATCGCCCAGCAGACCACCACGGTCAGCTCGGTCTCCCAGTGCGTGATCTCGCAGAGCGAGAACCGCGACAACTGCACGTCGGGCGACCCGGCCTCGCCGGCCGCGGCGGCGGGCCTCAAGCCCGGCGACAAGATCGTCTCCTTCGCCGGAGTGCGCACGGACGACTGGAACAGGCTCTCCGACCTGATCCGCGCCAACCCCGGCAAGGACGTCGCGATCGTGGTCTCGCGCGACGGCAAGGAGGTCACCCTCCACGCGACGATCGCCACCAACCAGGTCGCCCAGAAGGACTCCAGCGGCCAGATCGTCCAGGGCAAGTACGTCAGCGCAGGCTTCCTCGGCTTCAGCGCGGCCACCGGCGTCGTCAAGCAGGACTTCGGCGACTCGGTGACCTGGATGGGCGACCGGGTCGGTGACGCCGTCGACTCCATCGTCGCGCTGCCCGGCAAGATCCCCGCCCTGTGGGACGCGGCCTTCGGCGGCGGCGAGCGTGCCGACGACTCCCCGATGGGCGTGGTCGGCGCGGCCCGGGTGGGCGGCGAGATCTTCACCCTGGACATCCCGGCGAGCCAGCAGCTGGCGATGTTCGTCATGCTGGTGGCCGGCTTCAACCTCTCCCTGTTCCTGTTCAACATGCTCCCGCTGCTGCCCCTGGACGGCGGCCATGTCGCGGGTGCCCTGTGGGAGTCCCTGCGCCGCCACACGGCCAGGCTGCTGCGCCGCCCGGACCCCGGTCCGTTCGACGTGGCGAAGCTGATGCCGGTGGCGTACGTGGTGGCGGGCATCTTCGTCTGCTTCACGCTGCTCGTGCTGGTGGCGGACGTGGTTAACCCGGTGAAAATCTCGTAGCCACTACTGGTTCGCAACGGCCCGGCATCCTTTCTGCCGGGCCGTTCTCCATCGGGTGGGTTTACCAGCGGGATGTGCCTGGCCCTCTGTGGGTGACGTAATCTCAAAGCCTGGAGCCCGTTGTTCCGGGACCGGGGCCTTGATCCACGACTTGGGGTTGCACAGCAGATGACTGCGATTTCTCTCGGCATGCCGTCCGTTCCGACCAGGCTCGCCGAGCGCCGCAAGAGCCGGCAGATCCAGGTCGGTACCGTGGCGGTGGGCGGCGACGCCCCCGTGTCGGTGCAGTCGATGACGACCACGCGTACGTCCGACATCGGCGCGACCCTCCAGCAGATCGCCGAGCTCACCGCGTCCGGCTGCCAGATCGTCCGGGTGGCCTGCCCGACGCAGGACGACGCGGACGCCCTGTCGACGATCGCCCGCAAGTCGCAGATCCCGGTGATCGCGGACATCCACTTCCAGCCGAAGTACGTGTTCGCGGCGATCGAGGCGGGCTGCGCCGCGGTCCGGGTGAACCCCGGCAACATCAAGCAGTTCGACGACAAGGTGAAGGAGATCGCGCGGGCCGCGAAGGACCACGGCACCCCGATCCGCATCGGCGTGAACGCGGGCTCGCTGGACGCTCGACTGCTGAAGAAGTACGGCAAGGCGACCCCCGAGGCGCTCGCCGAATCCGCCCTCTGGGAGGCGTCCCTCTTCGAGGAGCACGACTTCCGGGACATCAAGATCTCGGTCAAGCACAACGACCCGGTCATCATGGTCGAGGCCTACCGCCAGCTCGCCGCCCAGTGCGACTACCCGCTGCACCTCGGCGTGACGGAGGCGGGCCCGGCGTTCCAGGGCACGATCAAGTCGGCGGTGGCCTTCGGTGCGCTGCTCAGCCAGGGCATCGGCGACACGATCCGCGTCTCCCTCTCCGCGCCGCCGGTGGAGGAGGTCAAGGTCGGCAACCAGATCCTGGAGTCCCTCAACCTCAGGCAGCGCGGCCTGGAGATCGTCTCCTGCCCGTCCTGCGGCCGCGCCCAGGTCGACGTCTACAAGCTGGCCGAGGAAGTCACCGCCGGCCTCACCGGCATGGAGGTCCCCCTCCGCGTCGCCGTCATGGGCTGCGTGGTGAACGGCCCCGGCGAGGCCCGAGAGGCCGACCTCGGCGTCGCCTCCGGCAACGGCAAGGGCCAGATCTTCGTCAAGGGCGAGGTCATCAAGACCGTCCCCGAGTCCAAGATCGTCGAGACCCTCATCGAGGAGGCCATGAAGCTGGCCGAACAGATGGAAGCAGACGGAATCGCCTCGGGCGAGCCGTCGGTTTCGGTGGCGGGCTGAGGGTTTGTGCGGGCGGGGACCTGAGGGCTGTTGCCGAGGGTGACCTGGCGGTCGTTGTCGGCAGCGGCCGGAGCGGTTTTCGTGGCCGGATCGATGCCGGTCCGCATCGCTCTACCCGTCCGGTCTTCGGCGGCGGCCACTCACCATCCCGAGCCCCCACCCACCCGCAGGGGACGGCAACATCTCAAACGCCGGGTCCGCATCTTCCAGCCCGTCCGGCGTTTGAGGACGAGGCCGTTCAGGCCGATAGCGGGGGTCTGGGGGCGGCAGCCCCCAGACGACGGTACGGACACCAACCCCGGCCGCAGAAAGATCCCGCACAAAAACAGGGGCGGCACTGCTCAGCTTCCGCAGGTACAGTGCGCAGATCAGCAGAACCCTCAGGGTGAGGCCCCGCACGTGTTGACCCAGACCACCTCCCGAGTGCTCGAACCGAGTGACCTGGAAGCGGCGCTCGCAGTTCTGGACCGCGAGCCCGTCGCGAACGCCTTCGTGACGTCGCGCGTCCAGATCGCCGGCCTCGACCCCTGGCGACTCGGCGGCGAGATGTGGGGCTTCTACGAGGACGGCATGCTGACGTCCCTCTGCTACGCGGGCGCCAACCTGGTCCCGATCTGCGCGACCCCCAAGGCCGTACGGTCCTTCGCGGACCGCGCCCGCCGGGCCGGCCGCCGCTGCTCCTCGGTCGTCGGCCCCGCCGAGGCCGTCTCCCAGCTGTGGCGGCTCCTCGAACCGAGCTGGGGCCCGGCCCGTGAGGTCCGCTCCCGCCAGCCCCTCATGGTCGCCGACCGCATGCCCACGGACATCGCCCCGGATCCCTACGTCCGCCGCATCCGCAAGGACGAGATGGACACGATCATGCCGGCCTGCGTGGCGATGTTCACCGAGGAGGTCGGCGTCTCCCCGCTGGCCGGTGACGGCGGCCTCCTCTACCAGGCCCGGGTCGCCGAACTCGTAGGCGCGGGCCGCTCGTTCGCCCGCGTCGACGAACACGGCAAGGTCGTCTTCAAGGCCGAGATCGGCGCGGCGACCTCGCAGGCGTGCCAGATCCAGGGCGTATGGGTGGCCCCCGAATACCGGGGGAGAGGCGTGGCGGCACCGGGCATGGCGGCGGTCCTGCGCTACGCCCTCGCGGACGTGGCCCCCTTGGTGAGCCTGTACGTGAACGACTTCAACACCCCGGCGAGGCGGACGTACCACCGCGTGGGCTTCCAGGAGATCGGCGCCTTCATGAGCGTCCTGTTCTAGTTCACGAGCGTCGCCTTCCAGCCAACCCGGCGGCAACGCCCCAGGAGCGCGGGGCTGTGTCGATTTTCGGCTCCGCCGCGTGAGCGCGAGCAACCACAACAAGCCCGCACCCGGCATACGACCGACACCCCCTGTACCCTCCCCGCATGGACCTCGTCATCGGCCCCCTCGACCTCTCAGCCCACGTCGACGAGGCCCTGGCCGTCCAGGCCGTCGCCTTCGGACTCGGCGCGGACGAGGTAGCCGTACGCCGCCAGATCGTCCTCCGCCACATGACCCACCCCGGCGCAAGGGCCCTCGGCGCGACCGTCGGACGACACCTCGTCGGGTTCGTGTACGGAATGCCCAACAACCGCGGCCACTGGTGGTCCACCGTCGTCGAGCCCTACCTCCACGAGCAGGGCCACGACAACTGGCTCGACGACTCCTTCGTGATCACCGAGCTGCACGTCCACCCGGGCCACCAGAACCGCGGCATCGGCCGCTCCCTGATCACGACGATCACGGACACCGCCGCCGAGCCCCGCTCGATCCTCTCCGCGATCGACACCGACAGCCCGGCCCGCGGCCTCTACCACTCCCTCGGCTACCAGGACCTGGCCCGCCGCGTCCTCTTCCCGAGCGCCCCGAAGCCGTACGCGGTCATGGGCGCCCCCCTCCCGCTCCTCCGCCGCTAACCGATTTCCACCCCCACAGCGCGCCCGGCTAACCTCCTAGCCATCACCCTTTTCCGGCAGGAGTACGAGAACCATGGCGAACGCACCGGTCCAGCGCATGTCCCAGTTGATGGCGAAGACGCTGCGCGACGACCCGGCGGACGCCGAGGTCCTCAGTCACAAACTCCTCGTCCGGGCCGGCTACGTCCGCCGCACTGCGGCCGGCATCTGGTCCTGGCTGCCGCTCGGCAAGAAGGTGCTGTCCAACGTCGAGCGGATCGTCCGTGAGGAGATGGACGCGATCGGCGCCCAGGAGGTGCTGCTCCCCGCGATCCTGCCCCGCGAGCCGTACGAGGCGACCGGCCGCTGGGACGAGTACGGCCCCGAGCTGTTCCGCCTCCAGGACCGCAAGGGCGGCGACTACCTGCTCGGCCCGACCCACGAGGAGATCTTCACCCTGCTGGTGAAGGACCAGGCGTCCTCCTACAAGGACCTGCCGGTCATCCTCTACCAGATCCAGAACAAGTACCGCGACGAGGCCCGCCCGCGGGCCGGCATCCTGCGCGGCCGCGAGTTCCTGATGAAGGACTCCTACTCCTTCGACACGGAGGACGAGGGCCTCGCCAAGTCCTACGCCCTGCACCGCGAGGCCTACCAGCGCGTCTTCGAGCGCCTCGGCCTCGACTACCGCATCTGCGCCGCCACCGCCGGCGCGATGGGCGGCTCCAAGTCGGAGGAGTTCCTCGCCCCCGCCGAGGCCGGCGAGGACACCTTCGCGGACTGCCCCAACTGCGACTTCGCGGCCAACACCGAAGCGATCACGTATGAGTTGACGTCCGTGGACGCGACCGGCGTGCCCGCCCTCGAAGAGATCCCCACCCCCGACACCCCCACCATCGAGACCCTCGCCGCCCACCTCGGCGTCGAGGCCTCCGCCACCCTGAAGAACCTCCTGGTGAAGGTCGACGGCGAGATCGTCGCCGTCGGTGTGCCCGGTGACCGCGAGGTCGACCTCGGCAAGGTCGAGGCCCACTTCGCCCCCGCCACCGTCGAATTGGTGACGGCGGAGGACTTCACCGGCCGTCCCGACCTGGTGCGCGGCTACGTCGGTCCGCAGGGCCGGGGCGAGAAGGTCACGTACATCGCCGACCCGCGCGTGGCCCCTGGCACGTCCTGGATCACGGGTGCCAACAAGGAGCACACGCACGCCAAGAACGTCGTCGCCGGGCGGGACTTCGAGGTCGACGCGTACGTCGACGTCGTGGTCGTGCAGGAGGGCGACCCCTGCCCCAAGTGCGGCACCGGCCTCAAGCTCGACCGCGCCATCGAGATCGGCCACATCTTCCAGCTGGGCCGCAAGTACGCCGACGCCCTCAAGCTCGACGTCCTGGGCCAGCACGGCAAGCCGGTCCGCGTCACCATGGGCTCCTACGGCATCGGCGTCTCCCGCGCGGTCGCGGCCCTCGCCGAGCAGACCGCCGACGAGCACGGCCTGGTCTGGCCCCGCGAGGTCGCCCCGGCCGACGTGCACGTCGTCGCGGCCGGCAAGGCCCTCCAGATCGAACTCGCCCTCGACGTCTCCGAGAAGCTGCGCGCGGCCGGTCTGCGTGTCCTGGTCGACGACCGCGCCGGCGTCTCCCCGGGTGTGAAGTTCACGGACGCCGAACTCATCGGCGTACCGCAGATTTTGGTGGCGGGCCGTCGGTCCGCCGAGGGTGTCCTGGAGCTGAAGGACCGCAAGTCCGGTGAGCGCGAGGAGTTGACGGTGGACGAGGCGATCGCCCGTCTCACCGTCTGACGCCCTGATTTAAGGCACCTCTCAGGGAGTTCTTCCGGGGCGTATGGGCGCCTCACAGACTTCTCTCAGGCAGTTCCCCGACCGTAGTGGGTGACACAGAGTCACCAGGGAGGGGAACGGCCATGAACAGCAGGGAACGAGGTGCCGCGGCCGCGGTCCGCAGAGGGGCCCGGCGCACGGCGGCGACAGCGGCGGCGGTCACTCTCGCGGCCGCCGCCGGGATGTTCGCGCTCATCGGCACGATGGACACGGACACGAGCGCGTCCTCGACGAACACGACCACGAGCAGCGACAGCAGTAGCAGTACGACGGACTCGTCGACGTCGAGCAGCTCCTCCAACGGCGGCTCGTCGACGGACAGTTCGTCGAGCGACAGCTCGTCCTCGACCGACAACTCCTCATCGAGCAGTTCGTCCTCCAGCGGGGGCCTCACCTCCTCCAGCGGCGGCTCCACCGACTCCACGTCGGGAGCGTCGTGATGACCACCGCCCCGCGCATCACCGCGGACACCGCCCCGCGCATCACCGCGGACACCGCCCCGCGCACCACGGCCGCCACCGAATGGCGTGCCCTCGGCACCCGCGTCCGTCTGGTCGTCACCGAACCCGCCCTGCTCGACTCCTGCAACCTGCTGCTCGCCCGGCACCTCGCCGAGGTGGACGCGGCCTGCAGCCGCTTCCGCGCCGACTCCGAACTCGCCGCCCTCGACACCACCGACGGCCGCCCGGTCCGGGTCAGCCCGTTGCTCGCCCAGGCCCTCGAAGTCGCCCTGCGCGCCGCCAAGTCGACCGACGGAACCGTCGACCCCACGGTCGGCTCGGCGATGGAAGCGATCGGCTACGACCGCGACTTCACCCTCGTCCAGGAAGACGATCGGCCCCTCCGGCTCACCGTGCGGCGGGCCCCGGGCTGGCGCACGGTGAGCCTGGACCGCGCCACGGACACGGTCACCGTCCCGGCGGGCGTCCGCCTCGACCTGGGCGCGACCGCCAAGGCCTGGGCCGCCGACCGGGCCGCCACGATGCTCGCGCAGGCGGCCGGCTGCGGAGTGCTGGTGAGCCTCGGCGGCGACACGGCCGTCGCGGGCCGGGCTCCGGCGGGCGGCTGGCAGATCCGCGTCCAGGACGTGACCGGAGCGGTCGACGAGACGCCCGCGCAGGGGCCGTACGCCACGGTCGGCCTGCACTCCGGCGGCCTCGCCACCTCGGGCACGGCCGCTCGCAACTGGCGCCGGAGCGGCCACGACCTCCACCACATCGTCGACCCGCGCACCGGCCTCCCGGTCCGCTCCCCGTGGCGCACGGTCTCGGTCGCCGCGGACACCTGCGCGGACGCGAACGCGGCGACCACGGCGGCCCTGGTGAAGGGCGCGGGGGCGGAGCGCTGGCTGACCCGACTGGGCCTGCCCGCACGGCTGGTGGCACACAGCGGGGCGGTCGTCACGACACCCGGCTGGCCCACGGAAGCCGCCGGCCTGGAGGCCGCCGCGTGAGCTCCGAGATCCTCTGGTACGCCAACCGCGCCACCGGCGCCGTCTGCCTGGTCCTCTTCACGGTCGTCGTCCTGCTCGGGATCGCGGTCCGTCTGCGGACCCGGCTCCCCGGCCTGCCCCGCTTCGGCACGGTCTCCCTCCACCGCAGCCTCTCCCTCTCCGCGATGGTCTTCCTGGCCCTGCACATCGCGTTCGCGGTGATCGACAGCTACGTGGACATCACGGTCGTGGACGTCGTCGTCCCGTTCGCTTCGAACTACCAGCCCCTGTGGCTGGGCCTGGGCACGGTCGCCCTCGACCTGATGCTCGCGGTCGTGGTCACCAGCCTGCTCCGCGCCCGGATGGGCCACCGCGCATGGCGCGCGGTGCACTGGCTCGCGTACGCCTCCTGGCCCGTCGCCCTGATCCACGGCATCGGCATCGGCACGGACACCGGCGCCGACTGGATGACCTGGCTGACCGTCTCCTGCGTGGCCGCGGTCGTCGCCGCCGTCGGCATCCGCCTGGCGCACGCCGCCCGCGCCGCCCGCCGCACCCCCGCCGCCCTGCTGCGCACCGCCGAAGGAGCCCGCTCATGACCGCGACCGTCCCCGACCTGCACATGTCCCCGCGGCTCCTCGCCCCCGGCGGCACCCCGGCCGATCTCGCCACGCACCACCAGCGGTACGGGCCCCTGGCGTACGGCGATCCCGACGGCGTCCTGCGCGCGGTCGCGGAGTCCGGGCTGACCGGGCGCGGGGGAGCGGCGTTCGCGGTGTACCGCAAGCTGGTCGCGGTCGCCGACGCGGGCCGCCGCACCGGCCGTGCCCCGGTGGTCGTCGCCAACGGCGCCGAGGGCGAGCCCGCCAGCCACAAGGACAAGACGCTGCTGCGCCTCTCGCCCCACCTGGTCCTGGACGGACTGCAGATCGCCGCCCAGGCGGTCGGCGCGGACGAGGCCCACCTCGCGGTCGAGGACGGCGCCTCCTACCTGGAGGCCGCACTGGCCCGGCGCGCCGACCCGCTCCGCGTCACCGTCGTACGGGTGCCGAAGCGGTTCCTGTCCGGGCAGTCCTCGGCGCTGGCCCAGTACCTCTCCGGGGCCGCCGCACTGCCGGCCCACCAGGACCCGCCGGTGCGCGAACGCGGGGTGCGCCGGGCGCCCACGCTCGTCCAGAACGTCGAGACCCTGGCCCACCTGGCCCTGGTCGCCCGCTACGGCGCCGACTGGTTCCGCACCGCGGGCACCCCGGCCCAACCCGGCAGCGCCCTGTGCACGGTTCACGTCCCCGGCCGCCAAGTCCGGGTGGTGGAAGCCCCGTTCGGCATGCCGCTCAGCCGCATCATCCCCATGGACGCCACCACATCGGCCATCCTCCTCGGCGGCTACCACGGCACCTGGATCCCGGCCCCCGAAGCAGCCCAACTCCCCCTGGACGCAACCACCATGGGCGCCGGTGTCCTGGCCGCCCTCCCCACCACCCACTGCGGCCTCGCCGAAACCGCCCGCGTCCTGCGCTACTTGGCTCTCCAGTCGGCAGGCCAGTGCGGCCCCTGCCTCAACGGCCTGCCCCGCATGGCCGCCGCGTTCCGGTCCCTGGCCACCCCCGGCCCCCAAGGCACCGCCCGCACCGACATAGCTCGCTGGTCGGGCCTGGTCGAGGGCAGAGGCGCCTGCCACCACCCCGATGGCACGACCCGCCTGGCCCGCAGCGCGCTCACCACGTTCACGGCCGAACTGGACGCCCACGCAAGGGGTTTGTGCACGGCAACCACCCAGACACCCCTGCTGCCAGTCCCTCAGGAGAACTGACATGGACCAACACATCACGGTCGACTGGACGGCGTGCCAAGGGCACGGCTTGTGCGCCGAGTTGCTCCCGGACCACATCACCCTCGACGAATGGGGCTACCCGCTGGTGGAGGGGTCTCCTGTACCGCCCCGCACGGCAAAGCGAGCGCAGAGGGCAGCGGCCGACTGTCCGGTCCTGGCTTTCAAGTTGGCGACGAGGTGACGCCCTGAAGGGGCGCGGGGAACTGCGCGACCAGCCACAACGGGCCCGCAGACGAAACACAACCCCTATAGCCAGCCAGCAAACTCCAGCAACAACTCAGCATCCCTCAACCGCCCCACCCGAAGCGCCCGCACCCCCGACTCAACAGCCCGGAACAACGTCCACCCCCGCAACCGCTCCTGATCAACCTCCAACGACTCAGCAAGCCTCTTGACGCGCCGCCGAGTGGTCGCCGCCCCAGAGGGCGAAGCAATCAAGTCCTCCACCCGATCCCGAACCAACCGCGCAAGATCAAACGCACACTCACCCACCACCGGATCCGGCCCCACCGCCAACCAAGGAGACCGCTCACCCGCCAACACCTTGCTCTGCCGAAACGTCCCGTGCAGCAACCGAACCTCCGGTGGCGCGGCCAACAACTCCTCCCGCGCCACCAGCGCCGCATCGACCAGCGAGACAACCTCCCCGCCGGCCCCCGCTCTCATGGCCTCGGCCTGTCGCCCGGTCCGCTCGGCCACGGTCTCGAACACATGCCCACCCGGCGGCTCGACCCAGAGCCGCCGCAACGCCCCCGCCGCCTCGAGCAACGCCTTCGCCTCCGGCAACGACCGCACGGAAACATCGGGATGCAGCCGCTCCAGCAACAGCACCCCCTCACCCCCGACCTCAGCCCCCTCCAGCAGCTGCACAGCACCCCGCCCACCCCAGTGCGCCAGCGCGACCCGCTCGCTCTCCGGCCGGGCACGGCCCGGCGCCAGCTTGAGCACGGCCGGCGTCCCGTCGGCCCACCGCACCAGCACCACCAGGCTGCTGCGCCCACCGGGCACCTGTACCCGCTCCACGGTCAACTCGCGTAGAGCGACGGCCTGTTGCGCCGCCGCGGGCAGCTTCTCCAACCAGCCGTCACCGTCCGGTGCCGTCTCACCGAGCGCTCTCACCAGACGCTGCGGCGGTTCGAAAGCCATACGCGAGCAGTTCCTTTCCCCTACGTGTTACCCAGTGGGCGTTGCCGTGGGCGTCACTGAGGCCGAGGCGTCGGAAGCCCGTTCGGCAAGCCCTGGGAAGGCTACGCTCTCGCCGCGCCAGCGCACCGCCCGCACCGCCGCCTCCCGTACCGCTCCGGCGGCCGTCCGTCGCCGCTCACCGTCGGTCGCCCGCACCAGGTCGGAGTACACTCCGGCCACCCGGTCCTCCACCTCCGCGGCGAGCCGCACGGCCGAGGGCGAGTCCGTCACCGGGAAGGGCAGCGCGTACGCGGCCGAGGCCGCGACCGGCGTACCGCCCAGGTCCCGCACCTCCCGCGCGAGCGCGTCCCGCCGGGCCCGATGGGCGTCGTACGCCGACCGGGCCTCGGTCCGACGCCCCTCACGGATCCGGCCGCCGACGACCCCGTACCCGTAGACGGCCGCGTGCTCCGCCGCGAGCGCCGCCTGGAAGGCCGCCAGCTCCGCCTTGGCCGCCTTCTTCTCGCCGTCGCTCACCGGGCACCTTCCGTCAGCAGATACGCGTGGGCCGCCCCGGCCGCCGCCACCGAGGCCAGCAGCCGGGCGGGTTCTCCGGGTACGTCGAGGAGCGCCGTCGTGCGCCGGTCGGCGAGCGCCCGCTCGGCGGCGGCCAGGTCGACGAGGGCGTCCTGAGGGGTCGCGGGGACGGGAGTACCGGACGGCGAGGCCGACGCGGACGCCGTACCCGCATCGGTGGCCGCGCTCGCGCTCTCCTCGCTCCCCGCACTCCCTGTCTTCGGCCCGGCCACCGAACCCCCGAACGCCACCGTGTGCCGCACGACCTCCGCCCGCAGCGGCGCGAGCCGCTCCGCTAGGGCCGGATACATGGCGATCACGGCGTCGTAGCGCTCGACGAGACCGGAGCTGTCCCGGGCCGCACGCGCGCGCACGCGTGCGGTCGCGGACATGCTGCCGCTGGTGTTCTCCTCGTCCCCGCCGGACCCGGAGGAGCAGCCCGCGAGCAGGGCGGCGCCGGCGGCCGAGGCGAGGAGGGTTCTTCTGCGCGGACCCGAGGGGGTGCGCGGTGGCGGGGGGTACGGCACGGCAGTCGTCCTCGAAGGCTCGTACGAATCCGCGGGCGGGAAGGGCGGCCCGCAGGTGATCACCGTACCCGCGCCCCCGCCCGGTACCCCTCACCGGCACCGCCCGTGTGTGCGAGGGCCGTCGATGGTCCGTACGTGGACGGCAACACACCCCGCGACCGGATACCCTTTGACCAGACACGCGACCTTCCCACAACAGCACACGCGGCCGAGGAGTCACCCGGATGAGCACCACCCAGAGCGAGAGGCTGCGAGAGCTCCTGGAGCCGCTCGTCAACTCCCAGGGACTGGATCTCGAAGAGATCGCGGTGGACTCCGTCGGACGCAAGCGTGTGCTGAGTGTCGTCGTCGACTCCGACACCGGGGCGGACCTGGACCAGATCGCCGATGTGAGCCGCGCGCTCTCGGCGAAGCTCGACGAGACGGACGCGATGGGCGCGGGCGAGTACACGCTCGAAGTCGGGACCCCGGGCGCGGAGCGCCTCCTCAAGGAACACCGGCACTACCTGCGTGCCGTGGGGCGGCTGGTGAAGTTCCAGCCGGTCGAGGGCGACGAACTGGTCGCCAGGATCCTGGCGGTCGACGACGAGGGCCTCGACCTCGAAGTGCCCGGCGTGAAGGGCCGCAAGGCCACCAGCCGCAGACTCGCCTTCGCCGACATCGAGAAGGCGCGCGTGCAGGTCGAGTTCAACCGCAAGGACAGCGACAAGTCCGACGACAAGTCCGACGACGTGTCCGACGAGAAGGAAGAGGAGGCGTAGCCATGGACATCGACATGAGTGCCCTGCGGGGCTTGGTACGGGAGAAGGAGATCTCCTTCCCCCTGCTGGTCGAGGCGATCGAGTCGGCCCTCCTCATCGCCTACCACCGAACCGACGGAAGCCGCCGCCACGCACGCGTGGAGCTCAACCGCGACACGGGTCACGTCACGGTGTGGGCGAAGGAGGACCCCGAGGACCTGGAGGAGGGGCAGGAGGCGCGCGAGTTCGACGACACCCCGTCCGACTTCGGCCGTATCGCCGCCACCACCGCCAAGCAGGTCATCCTGCAGCGGCTGCGCGACGCCGAGGACGACGCGACGCTCGGTGAGTACGCCGGGCGCGAGGGCGACATCGTCACGGGCGTGGTCCAGCAGGGCCGCGACCCCAAGAACGTGCTCGTGGACATCGGCAAGCTGGAGGCCATCCTGCCGGTGCAGGAGCAGGTGCCCGGCGAGACGTACCAGCACGGCATGCGGCTGCGGTCGTACGTCGTCCGCGTCGCGAAGGGTGTCCGCGGTCCGTCCGTGACCCTCTCCCGCACGCACCCGAACCTGGTGAAGAAGCTGTTCGCGCTGGAGGTGCCGGAGATCGCCGACGGGTCCGTCGAGATCTCCGCGATCGCCCGCGAGGCCGGCCACCGCACCAAGATCGCCGTCCGCTCCACCCGCTCCGGGCTCAACGCCAAGGGCGCGTGCATCGGCCCCATGGGCGGCCGGGTCCGCAATGTGATGGGCGAACTGAACGGCGAGAAGATCGACATCGTCGACTGGTCGGACGACCCGGCCGAGATGGTCGCCAACGCGCTCTCCCCGGCCCGGGTCTCCAAGGTCGAGGTGGTGGACCTCGCGGCCCGCTCCGCGCGCGTGACGGTGCCGGACTACCAGCTGTCGCTGGCCATCGGCAAGGAGGGCCAGAACGCCCGCCTCGCGGCCCGGCTGACCGGCTGGCGGATCGACATCCGGCCCGACACGGAGCAGCCCGAGGAATAGATCTGAGCCGTCACTGGCTGAGATCACGACAACAACCGTTCGATTCTTGCCCCAAAGGGGTGAGGTCGGTGCGGGGAGGTAGACTTAAGAGTGTCTGGCCGGACGCGAGCCCGCGCATGCCCTGAGCGCACCTGTGTGGGGTGCCGGGAGCGAGCGGCCAAGAAGGACTTGCTGCGCATCGTGGCGGTCGAGGGCGAGTGCGTCCCCGATCATCGCGGTACGCTGCCCGGCCGGGGTGCTTATGTGCACCCCGCCCTGGTCTGTCTCGACCTGGCGGTACGTCGCCGGGCGTTCACACGGGCGCTACGCGCCCCGGGAGCGCTCGACACAAAGGCGTTGCGCTTCTATGTCGAGCAGGCAACACCGTAAGAGCGAGTCGTACGGAACCTCCGTGCGGCCCGGTATTCCGCGAGTTGGAAGTAGGTCGAGATTGCGATGAGCACTCGATGAGCACGCGATGAGTACGCCCATGAAGTAGCGACGGTCCGGACGCACCCGGACCTAAAAGGAGCGAAGTGGCTAAGGTCCGGGTATACGAACTCGCCAAGGAGTTCGGGGTCGAGAGCAAGGTCGTCATGGCCAAGCTCCAGGAACTCGGTGAATTCGTCCGTTCGGCGTCTTCGACCATCGAAGCGCCCGTCGTCCGTAAGTTGACGGACGCCCTCAATCAGGGCAACGGAGGCGGCAAGCCCGCTTCCGCGCGTAAGGCTGCCCCGGCGAAGCCGGGCGCCCCCTCTCCGGCGCAGGCTGCCCGTCCGGCCGCCCCGCGCCCGCCGGCTCCCAAGCCGGCCGTCGCCGAGCAGCCCGCGGCTCCCGCCGCGCCGGCTTCCTCCGGCACTCGTCCCACCCCGGGCCCGCGGCCCGCGCCGCGACCGGCTCCGGCCTCTCCGGCGCCGACGGCGCCCGAGTTCACCGCGCCTCCGGCGGCTCCCGCCGCCCCGGCCGCTCCCGCCGCGTCGTCGGCCCCCGCACCCGCCGCGGGTCCGCGTCCGGGCGCTCCGCGTCCGGCCGGCCAGGCGCCGCGTCCGGGTTCCCGTCCGAGCGGTCCCGGCCAGGACCGTGGCGACCGCGGCGGCGACCGCGGCCAGGGTGCCCGTCCCGGTGCTCCGCGTCCGGCAGGCCAGGGCGCGCGTCCCGGTGCTCGTCCGGCCGGTCCCCGTCCGGGCAACAACCCCTTCACCTCCGGTGGCTCCACCGGCATGGCGCGCCCCGGCGCTCCTCGTCCCGGTGGCGCCCCGCGTCCCGGCGGCCAGGACCGCCCGGGTGGTGCTCCCGGCGGCGCTCCGCGTCCGCAGGGTGCCGGTCAGGGCGGTCCTCGTCCCCAGGGTGCTTCGGGCGGTCCCCGTCCCGGCGCTCCGGGCGGCTCGCGTCCCACCCCGGGCGGCATGCCTCGCCCGCAGGGCGGCGCTCCGCGTCCGGGCGGTGGCCCCGGTGGCAACCGTCCCAACCCCGGCATGATGCCGCAGCGTCCCGCTGCGGGTAACCCTCGTCCCGGCGGCGGCCCCGGTGGCCGTGGTCCCGGCGGTGGCGGCGGTCGTCCCGGCGGTCCCGGTGGCGGCGGCGGTCGTCCCGGTGGCGGCGGTTTCGCCGGTCGTCCGGGTGGCGGCGGTGGCGGTTTCGCCGGTCGTCCCGCGGGTCCCGGTGGCGGTGGCGGCGGTTTCGCCGGCCGTCCGGGTGCTCCCGCCGGTGGCGGCGGTGGCCGTCCCGGCTTCGGCGGTCGTCCCGGTGGTCCGGGTGGCCGTGGTGGCACACAGGGCGCCTTCGGTCGTCCCGGTGGTCCCGCGCGTCGCGGTCGCAAGTCGAAGAGGCAGAGGCGCCAGGAGTACGAGGCCATGCAGGCCCCGTCGGTCGGCGGTGTGATGCTGCCTCGTGGCAACGGACAGTCCGTCCGTCTGTCGCGCGGTGCCTCGCTCACCGACTTCGCCGAGAAGATCAACGCCAACCCGGCGTCGCTCGTCGGCGTGATGATGAACCTCGGCGAGATGGTCACTGCCACGCAGTCCGTCTCCGACGAGACGCTGAAGCTCCTCGCGGACGAGATGAACTTCGTCCTCGAGATCGTCAGCCCCGAGGAGGAGGACCGCGAGCTGCTCGAGTCCTTCGACATCGAGTTCGGCGAGGACGAGGGTGGCGAGGAGTTCCTCGTCGCGCGTCCGCCGGTCGTGACCGTCATGGGTCACGTCGACCACGGTAAGACCCGACTGCTGGACACCATCCGCAAGACGAACGTCGTCGCGGGCGAGGCCGGCGGTATCACGCAGCACATCGGTGCGTACCAGGTCGCGACCGAGGTCAACGGCGAAGAGCGTCGCATCACCTTCATCGACACCCCGGGTCACGAGGCGTTCACCGCCATGCGTGCCCGCGGTGCCAAGTCGACCGACATCGCGATCCTCGTGGTGGCGGCCAACGACGGTGTGATGCCCCAGACGATCGAGGCGTTGAACCACGCCAAGGCGGCCGACGTGCCGATCGTGGTCGCGGTCAACAAGATCGACGTCGAGGGTGCCGACCCGACCAAGGTGCGCGGTCAGCTCACCGAGTTCGGTCTGGTGGCCGAGGAGTACGGCGGCGACACGATGTTCGTCGACATCTCCGCCAAGCAGGGTCTGAACATCGACTCCCTGCTGGAGGCCGTGGTCCTGACCGCGGACGCCTCGCTCGACCTGCGGGCCAACCCGGAGCAGGACGCGCAGGGCATCGCGATCGAGTCCCACCTCGACCGTGGCCGCGGTGCCGTCTCGACGGTCCTGGTCCAGCGCGGCACGCTGCGCATCGGCGACACGATGGTGGTCGGCGACGCGTACGGCCGTGTCCGGGCGATGCTCGACGACAACGGCAACAACGTCGAGGAAGCGACTCCGTCGACCCCCGTCCTGGTCCTGGGTCTCACCAACGTCCCGGGCGCCGGCGACAACTTCCTCGTCGTCGACGAGGACCGCACGGCACGTCAGATCGCCGAGAAGCGCGCGGCGCGCGAGCGCAACGCCAACTTCGCCCGGCGCGGAGTCCGGTTCTCCCTGGAGAACCTGGACGAGGCCCTCAAGGCCGGTCTGGTGCAGGAACTCAACCTCATCATCAAGGGCGACGCGTCCGGTTCGGTGGAGGCTCTCGAGTCCTCGCTGCTCCAGCTCGACGTCGGCGAAGAGGTCGACATCCGCGTCCTGCACCGCGGCGTGGGTGCGGTCACCGAGTCGGACATCGACCTGGCGACCGGCTCCGACGCGATCGTCATCGGCTTCAACGTCCGCGCTGCGGGCCGCGCGGCGCAGATGGCGGAGCGCGAGGGCGTCGACGTCCGGTACTACTCGGTGATCTACCAGGCCATCGAGGAGATCGAGGCGGCCCTGAAGGGCATGCTCAAGCCGGAGTACGAGGAGGTCGAGCTCGGCACGGCGGAGATCCGCGAGGTCTTCAAGTCGTCCAAGCTGGGCAACATCGCCGGTGTCCTGGTCCGCTCGGGCGAGGTCAAGCGCAACACCAAGGCGCGCCTCGTCCGCGACGGCAAGGTCATCGCGGAGAGCCTCAACATCTCCGGACTGCGTCGCTTCAAGGACGACGTCACCGAGATCCGCGAAGGGTTCGAGGGCGGTATCAACCTCGGCAACTTCAACGACATCAAGGTCGACGACGTCATCGCGACGTACGAGATGCGCGAGAAGCCGCGCGTCTGACCGGTGCAGCACGCGATCGGGGCCGATCGGCGGAGAGAATATTTCCGTCGATCGGCCCCGGCCGTTGCGTGTACGGTTCCGGTATCGGCGCCCAGGAAGGCGCCCATACCCCGAACCGGCGGGACATCCGGGCACACATGTATGTGGGGACTCTGTCCTTCGATCTGCTCCTCGGCGACGTCCACTCGCTGAAGGAGAAACGCTCTCTCGTCCGTCCGATCGTGGCCGAGCTCCAGCGCAAGTACGCGGTGAGCGCGGCGGAGACGGGCAGCCAGGACCTCCACCGCAGGGCCGAGATCGGGCTCGCGGTGGTCTCCGGGGACACGGGACACCTCACCGACGTACTGGACCGCTGTGAACGGCTGGTCGCCGGGCGGCCCGAGGTGGAACTGCTCTCGGTTCGACGCAGGCTCCACAGCGACGAAGACTGAAGCAACAGCAAGACGTAGTTACTAAGGAGACGGACCAGTGGCCGACAACGCGCGTGCCAAGAGGCTGGCGGACCTCATCCGAGAGGTGGTGGCCCAGAAGCTGCAGCGCGGGATCAAGGACCCGCGGCTCGGCTCGCACGTCACCATCACGGACACCCGGGTCACCGGGGACCTGAGGGAGGCGACCGTCTTCTACACCGTGTACGGGGACGACGAGGACCGCGCGGCAGCGGCCGCAGGGCTGGAGAGCGCCAAGGGCGTCCTCCGCTCGGCCGTCGGCGCGGCGGCCGGCGTGAAGTTCACGCCGACGCTCGCCTTCGTCGCGGACGCCCTGCCGGACAACGCCAAGACCATCGAGGACCTCCTCGACCGGGCGCGGCAGTCCGACGAGAAGGTCCGCGAGGTCTCGGCGGGCGCCGCGTACGCCGGTGACGCCGACCCGTACAAGAAGCCGGGCGAGGACGACGAGGACGACGCCGCCGAATGACCGAGAAGATCCGGACGCCCGACGGCCTTGTCATCGTGGACAAGCCGTCGGGCTTCACCTCGCACGACGTGGTCGCCAAGATGCGCGGCATCGCCCGCACCCGCCGCGTCGGGCACGCGGGAACGCTCGACCCCATGGCGACGGGCGTGCTCGTCCTCGGCGTCGAGAAGGCGACCAAGCTCCTCGGGCATCTGGCGCTGACGGAGAAGGAGTACCTGGGCACGATCCGGCTCGGGCAGACGACGGTCACGGACGACGCCGAGGGCGAGATCACGGGGTCGGTCGACGCCTCGAAGGTCACCCGCGAGGCCGTCGACGCCGGGATCGCCGAGCTGAGCGGCGAGATCATGCAGGTGCCGTCCAAGGTCAGCGCCATCAAGATCGACGGCGTGCGCTCCTACAAGCGGGCCCGTGACGGCGAGGACTTCGAGATCCCGGCCCGCCCGGTGACCATCTCCTCCTTCGCGGTGTACGACGTCCGGGAGGCCGTCGCCGAGGACGGCACCCCCGTTCTCGACCTGGTCGTCTCCGTCGTCTGCTCCTCCGGCACCTACATCCGCGCCCTCGCCCGCGACCTGGGCGCCGGGCTCGGCGTCGGCGGCCATCTGACCGCCCTGCGCCGCACCCGCGTCGGCCCCTACAAGCTGGACACCGCGAAGACGCTGGACCAGCTCCAGCAGGAGCTGACCGTGCTGCCGCTCGCCGACGCGGCCGCGGCCGCGTTCCCGCGCTGGGACGTGGACACGAGAAGGGCCCGGCTGCTCACCAACGGCGTACGGCTCGACGTGCCCGAGGAGTACGCCGGCCGGGGCGCCGTCGCCGTCTTCGACCCCGCGGGCACCTTCCTCGCGCTGGTGGAGGCGCAGAACGGCAAGGCGAAGAGCCTGGCCGTCTTCGGCTGACAGCACTCGGAACACCGGGCGGTCACCCCGCCCGGTACCCGCCCGTGGAGCGGCGATCACGGGGTCAAGATGTGTCGCCGCTCCACGGTCCCCCTCGGTTCCCCCACCCCTAGGGTGTATCCATCGCCCCCGTCCTATTCACCCGTCCGGGCAGGCGCTCGGAGTGAACCGAGGGAGCGGAAGGGGGCGCTTTCGCCACGCGATCTGTCCCGCCGATCACCCCGCGCCTACCGTCGAAGACAGGGCACAGGTGTACGGCGGGGAGGTCGATCATGGCGGGACGGGGCCCGCGGCCGGCAGCACGCGACAGAGCCCACGACGAGGAGTCGGCGCCCGGCGACGACTCCCTGATCCGCGTCCGCGATCTCGCCGGACGCCCCCGCGGCACCGGCTTCCTGGCCGACCACCACGGCACGGTGATCACCAGCCACGAAGCGGTCGACGGCCTGTCCCGGCTGATCCTGTACGCCGCCGGCGACCGCAGCTGCCTGGTGAGCGCGGACGCGGTGACCGTGCTGCCCGACCTGAACCTGGCCCTGGTCCGCACCGAGGGCCTCGGCGTGGACCCGCTGCCGATCAGCGCGCGGGACGACATCGAGACGGGCGCGTACGTCCGGATCGCCGCCGGCTGCTGGCGCGAGGCACGGGTGCTGGGCACGACGTCCGTGACGTACACCGCGACCGACCGCTTCCATCTCCTCGACGACGCCCTGGAGTTGGCCATCGGCACCGCGGGCCGGGACGCACTGCGGCTGGGCGGCGGAGCGGCCGGGGGACCGGTCCTCGACCCCGCGACCGGCGCCGTGATCGGCGTCCTGGGCACAGCCCTGCACAACGGCCACCGGGACGCCGGCTTCGCCGTGCCGCTGCACCCCGTCCGCGGCCCGCTCGCCGACCTGCTCACCGAGAACGCGGCCACCGTGCCCGCCTACGGCGCCGACCTCAACCTCGCCGGCGTCCTCGAACTGACGGCCACCTCGGTCGGCCAGGACGGCCCGCCGGGCACCCTCGCCGGATACGTCGGCCGCGCGGACGCCGACGCCCCCGGCTCGGTGCAACCGGTCGAACGGGCGGCCACGGCAAGGGAGTTCGCCGCCTTCGCGCAGGGCCCGGCCGCGGTCCTCGCCCTCGTCGGAGCACCGGGCAGCGGTCGTACGACAGAACTCGCGACCCTCGCCGCCCGCCGCCACCAGGCCTCCGAACCGGCCCCCACGCTGTGGCTGCGCGGGGCCGACCTGCACGACGAGGACGTGTCGCTCGCGGACGCGGTGACGCGGGCGCTGGCCCGGGCGGGGCGGATCGTGGCGGCGGGGGAGAGGGCCTTCGGGGGTGTGGGAGGGGACCCCGGTGACCTCAGGGGAGGAGACCTCGGTGACAGCAGAGGAGGGGATCTCGGAGGCTTCAAGGGAGGGGACCTCGGCGACATCACACCGCACCGCCTGGCCCACGTCGCCCGCGCGGCGGGACGCCCCCTGCTGCTGCTCCTCGACGGCCCCGAGGAGATGCCGTCGGTCCTGGCGTACCGGCTGCGGGAGTGGACGACCGGGACGGCGGAGTGGCTGGGGGAGACCGGGGCGCGGCTGGTGGTGGCGTGCCGGGCGGAGTACTGGGAGGCGGCGGGGGCGGAGTTTCCGGGGGAGGTGCTGCACCGGGGATCACCGCCCGGTGAGGACGGTCGGGACGGAGGGCGTGCCGATCCGCGCCTCCCGCCCTGCGTCCGCCTCGACGACCTCACCCCCGACGAAGCCGAGCGCGCCCGCGCCCGCCACGGCATCCCGGAAGGAGTACTGGACGAGCCCGACGACCGGCACCCCCTCACCCTCCGCCTGCTCTCCGAGGTCCGCGCCGCCCTCCCCGACGCCCCGCACGCACGCGTGGACCGCGACGAGGTCCTCTCGGCCTACCTGGACCTGATGTGCCTGCGGATCGCCGTCCGCCTGGCCGCCGAGAACGGCCTGCGCGGGACCGCCGTACGCCGGCTCGCCGCCAGGGTCTCCGGGCAGGTGCACGAGGCGGCCCGGCGCAGCCTCGGGCCGGGACAGGGGGAGTTGGACCGACGGTCGTTCGAGGCGGTGTTCCCCTGGGGCCAGGCCCCGGCGCGGCTCGGTGGCGGTACCGGCTGGGCGTCGGCCGTCCTCACCGAAGGCCTCCTCGTGCCGGCCGGCGGCGGCTACCGGTTCGCCCACGAGGAACTCGCCGACTGGATCCAGGGCGTCCATCTCGACCTCGACGAAGCCCTGCGCGCCCTGGTCCACCGCCGCCCCACCCCGCGGAACACCCGCCCCCTGCCCGTGCCGCACCACCGCATCGGCCCCGTAGTCCAGTCCCTGCTCCTCCTGGCCCGCCAGCAGGGCACGCCCCGACTCGCCCTCCGGCTCGACGAGTTGACGCACGCCCTGGAGGCGGACCCGCACTCCTGGTGGGCCACCGCACTCCTCACGGAGACCCTGACGCGGGTACCGGACGCGACGCCGTACCTGGAGCCGTTGCGGTCGCTGGCGGAACTGGTGGTGAGGATGCGGGGGGAGGGCGGCAGCCGGGCCCTGACGCCCGCCTTCTGGACCGGCCTGCGCCTCGCGGACGCCGATCGCTTCGACCTGCTCCGACGGCTCGTGCTCGCCGACGGCCCACCCCAGGACGGCGGTTCGGGCACAGGCACACGCGACGGCACGGAGCTCCCGCCCCGGTTCCTCGACGAGACCTCCCGGCTGCTCGCCGCCGACCCCACCGCCGTACAACCGCTGCTCACCCGCTGGTTCGACGACGACCGGCCGTTGCCCGCGACCCCGCACGCGAGCGTCGCCAAGGCCGCGCAGGCGTTGTTGCACACGTACCGGCATCTCGCCCTCGACGACCTGACGGAAGTGCTCGTCGAGAGCGCGCATCGGCGGGCGGACGAGCTGCTGGCGGTGCTGGCGGAGGACGAACCGTCGGCGGTGTGCCGGGCCGTGGACCGGTGGGCGCACGACGAGCGGCCGTCCCGGCGGGTCGCGGCGATCGCCTACGGGCTGCGCGCCGCCCCGCACGTACGGACCGAGGCCGACCGTGAACTCCTGCGCTACGCGGCCCAGTTCCTCCTCGCCCGCCCCGCCGACTGCACCCTGCACGGCGGCGCCCTCGCCCTCCTGGTCCGCGATCCACGCACGCGTGCCCGTCATCTCCCGCAGGCGCTGCGGCACTTCGCGGCCGGCGACCCGCACCTCCCGCCGAACGCGCTGATCGCCGCCCTCACCACCCACCCCGAGCCGGTCCTGGACGCCTTCCGGGAACGGCTGCGCCGCGCCGACGGCGGACACGCGCTGCGCACCCTCGCCGACGTCACCACGCCCCCGCTGGCCCGCCGGGTCGCCGAACTCGTCCGCGAGGCCGTCGAGCGGCGCCCGGAGACGGCCGCCGACGTGGCCGCGTACGTCGACCGGTGCCTGGACCAGGGTCCGGCCGCCCGGTCCGTGCTGAAGCCGCTGGTCACCGGCCTGCTGGACGGCGGTCAGGAAGGGGTGCGGGCCGCGCTGGCCGCCGTACTCGCCGCCCCCGGCACCCCGGTCTCCCGCCCCCTCCGGCACGAACTGCTGGAGTTTCTCCTGACCCACGAACACGCCCCGGCCGTCCTGGACGCCCTGCTGCACGCCACCGCCCGCCAGGACGGCGAGGACGTCCGCGACCTCGTCCACCGCACCGGCCTCCTCCTGGTCCGCACCCCGGACGGCGCGGCCCGTTTCGACCGCGGCTTGGTCGACCTGGGCCGGCACGTGCCCGGGTTCGCGGCCCGGATGGCGGGCTGGCTGACCGACACCCCGCAGGCCTGGGCGGCCGTGGTGGGCCCGAGCACCCGCCGCATGATCGAGAACCTGTCCGGTGTCCGCGTGCCCGCCTGAGCGCGCCGCCACGCGCGCGCCCACGTGCATCGGGTCACAGCCCCTATGCCGATGCGGGCGGGGGCCGCCCGGCATGGCACCCTTAGACCTGCGTAACAGGTCGGTAGATACGGACACGGGTTCGAGGAGAGCGGTCACAGTGCAGCGCTGGCGTGGCTTGGAGGACATCCCCGAGGACTGGGGGCGCAGCGTCGTCACCATCGGTTCCTACGACGGGGTCCACCGCGGGCACCAGCTGATCATCCGGCATGCCGTGGAGCGCGCCCGTGAGCTGGGTGTCCCCTCCGTCGTCGTCACCTTCGACCCGCACCCCAGCGAGGTCGTCCGCCCCGGCAGCCACCCCCCGCTGCTCGCCCCGCACCACCGCCGTGCCGAACTCATGGCCGAGCTGGGCGTGGACGAGCTGTTGATCCTCCCCTTCACCACGGAGTTCTCGAAGCTCACGCCCGCCGACTTCGTCGTCAAGGTCCTGGTCGACAAGCTGCACGCCAAGGCGGTCGTCGAGGGCCCGAACTTCCGCTTCGGCCACAAGGCCGCCGGAAACGTCGAGTTCCTGATCGAGCAGGGCAAGGTCTACGACTTCGAGGTCGAGGTCGTCGACCTGTTCGTGACCGGTGAGGCGGGCGGCGGCGAACCCTTCTCCTCCACCCTGACCCGGCGCCTGGTGGCCGAGGGCGAGGTCGAGGGCGCCGCCGAGATCCTGGGCCGCCCGCACCGGGTGGAGGGCGTGGTCGTACGCGGCGCCCAGCGCGGCCGCGAGCTCGGCTTCCCGACGGCCAACGTCGAGACCCTGCCCCACACCGCCATCCCCGCCGACGGCGTCTACGCCGGCTGGCTGCACGTCGAGGGTGAGGCGATGCCGGCCGCGATCTCCGTCGGCACGAACCCGCAGTTCGACGGCACCGAGCGCACGGTGGAGGCGTACGCGATCGACCGCGTGGGCCTCGACCTGTACGGCCTGCACGTCGCCGTGGACTTCCTCGCTTTCGTCCGCGGCCAGGCGAAGTTCGCGTCCCTGGACGCGCTGCTCGTGCAGATGGCCGAGGACGTGAAGCGATGCCGGGAGCTGATCTCGGCGGCGGAGTAAGTCCGCGCGGCGGAACGGAACGGAACGAACGCCGAAGGGCGGCCGGTCTCATCGAGACACCGGCCGCCCTTCGTCTGTCTGCGGCTGCCTACTGCTGCTGGGGCGGCGGGGGCGGAACCTGCCCGTCCGGCTGCTGCGGGTAGCCGTAACCGGCCGGCGGATACGGCTGTCCGGGCTGCGGCGGATAGGGCTGCCCCGGCTGGGCGTACGGCTGGCCGGGCTGGGGCTGACCGGGCTGAGGCGGCTGGGGCTGCTGCGGCGGGTACGGGCCCGGCTGCGCGGGAGGCTGCTGCTGCCCCGGGTAGGGCGGCTGGCCCTGCTGCGGATACGGCTGACCTTGCTGCGGGTACGGCTGCCCCGGAACCTGCTGGTACTGCTGTCCCGGCAGCGGCGGGGCCGCGACCGGCGGCGGGTTCCCGTCGCTCGTCCACAGGCCGTGCGCCTGCTGGTGGCGTACGAAGTCCTCGGCGACCATCGCCGCGAGGTTGAAGTACGACTCACGCACCTTCGGCCGCATCATGTCGAGGTCGACCTCGGCACCGGCGGCGAGATGCTCGTCGAAGGGCACGACCACGACACCGCGGCAACGCGTCTCGAAGTGCCGGACGATGTCGTCGACATTGATCATCTTGCCGGTCTCGCGCACACCGGAGATGACGGTGAGGGAGCGCGAGACAAGGTCCGCGTACCCGTGCGCGGACAGCCAGTCGAGCGTCGTACTGGCGCTGCTCGCCCCGTCCACCGACGGCGTCGAGATGATGATGAGCTGGTCGGCGAGGTCGAGCACACCGCGCATGGCGCTGTAGAGCAGACCCGTGCCCGAGTCGGTGAGGATGACGGGGTACTGCCTGCCCAGCACGTCGATCGCGCGCCGGTAGTCCTCGTCGTTGAACGTGGTCGACACGGCCGGGTCGACGTCGTTGGCGATGATCTCCAGACCGGACGAGGCCTGGGAGGTGAACCGCCGGATGTCCATGTAGGAGTTGAGGTACGGGATCGCCTGGACGAGGTCACGGATGGTGGCCCCGGTCTCCCGCCGCACCCGGCGGCCGAGCGTGCCGGCGTCCGGGTTGGCGTCGATGGCGAGGATCTTGTCCTGCCGCTCGGTGGCGAGCGTCGAGCCGAGCGCGGTGGTGGTCGTGGTCTTGCCGACCCCGCCCTTGAGGCTGATGACGGCGATCCGGTAGCAGGACAGCACGGGCGTCCGGATCAGCTCCAACTTCCGCTGCCGCTCGGCCTCTTCCTTCTTCCCGCCGATCTTGAACCGCGACGGCGCGGCGCCTGGCCGACCGCTCTTCGCCTTCTGCTTCTTGTTGTTGAGCAGCCGATCGGACGACAGCTCCACGGCGGCGGTGTAACCCAGCGGCGCGGCCCCGGGGTTGGTCATCTGCCGCTGGTCGTGCTGCATGGGCTGCGGCCAGGAGGTACCGGTGCGGGGGTCGACGGGGGGCTGCTGGGCCTGCGGCGCGTGCGGGTCCTGGGGAGCGGGCTGGGCGGCTTGCGGGTGTTGGGGATCCTGCGGGTGCTGTGGTGCGGGCGCGGGCGCGGGCGCGTGCGGGGCCTGCGGGAACTGGGGGTTCTGCGGGGCCTGAGGGGCTTGCACGGCTTGGGGGTTGGGCTGCGGGTGAGCCTGCGGCTGGGGATGCGGGGGGACGCCCGGGTGGGGCTGGGCCTGGGGCGCGGGCTGCTGCGGGAAGCCGTAACCGCCGGGCGCGTCGGGGGTGTTGGGTGCCGGGGGCTGGGGGAAGCCGTAGCCGCTGGGGGGTGCGTCGGCGGGGGCCTGCGGCGTTGCGGGGGCCGGGGCGGGTGTGGGCGGGGCGGTCGCCGTGTTGGGAACTGGCGGTTGGGGGAAGCCGTAGCCGCTCGGGGGCGCGTCGGCGGGAGCCTGTGGTGCTGCGGGGGCCGGGGCGGGTGTGGGCGGGGCGGTCGCCGTGTTGGGTACCGGCGGTTGGGGGAAGCCGTAGCCGCGCGGGGGCGCGTCGGCGGGGGCCTGCGGTGTGGCGGGCGTCTGCGCGGGCGCTCCGGGGTGCGGGAAGCCGTACCCGTTCGGCGGGGGCGCGTCGGTCTGTGCCTGCGGAGTCGCGGGGGCGGGCGGTGTGTTGGGGGCGGCCGGGGGCTGCGGGAAGCCGTAACCGCCAGGCGCGTCGGGGGTGTTGGGCGCCGGCGGTTGAGGGAAGCCGTAGCCGTTCGGCGGCGGGGCGTCGGTCGGCGCCTGCGGTGCCGTGGGTGCCCCGGGGTGCGGGAAGCCGTAGGCGCCGGGGGTGTTGGGGGCGGGCGGGGTCGGCTGCGGGTGGCCCTGGCCTACCGGCTGTTGGGCCGGGGGCTGCTGCGGCGGCTGGTGCCAGGCCGCGGGGGCGGGCTGTGGGGCCTGCGGCTGGAACGGCGGCACGGGCGGCTGGGCCTGCACGGCTGCCGGTTCCGGCTGCGCGGGCGCGACCGGCTCCGCCTGCTGCGGCTGAGGCTGCGCGGGCCACTCGGCCGCCGGTGCGGGCGCGGCGAGTTGGTACGACGGCGGCAACGGCGGCAACCCGCTCTGCGGCGCCGGCGGGGGAGTCCAGACGGGCGGCCCGACCGGCGGAGCGTCCTGCGGCTCGGCGGCGGCCTGGGGAGCGTCGTCTTGCGGCTCCTCGTCCGGGGCGTTGTCCTGCGGCTCGTTGTGTTGGGGCGCGGCGTCTGCGGGTGCGGCTTCTTCGTCTACGACGTTCTCGGCTACGACGTTCTCGTCCACGAGGTCTACGTGCACGACGTCTTCGTTTACGGCGTCCTCGGCCAACGAGTCCTTGGCCAACGAGTCCTTGGCCACCGAGTCCTCGGCCACCGAGTCTTCGGCCACCGCGTCCTTGGCCACCGAGTCCTCGGCCACCGAGTCTTCGGCCACCGCGTCCTCGGCCACCGAGTCCTCGGTCTCCGCATCGCCAGTCACCGAGCCCGCAAGCTCGGGGTCGGCAGGCGCGGTGTCCTGAGCTTCGGCCTCTTCCGGCTCGGCTTCGGTCTCCGCAGCAGCGTCAGTCTCGGTCTCCGGCGCGACTTCGGTCTCGACCTCGACCTCGGCGTCCGGAGTGGCCTCCCCGTTCACGTCGGGCTCGGCGGCGGCCTCTGCCTCGGGCTCGCTCCCGGCGTCAACGGCCTCCGCTTCCTCCGGTTCCTCGGCTTCCTCCGGCTCGACCGCCGAAGGCTCCGTGGCCTCGGGCTCGTCCTGTCCGTCGGTCGCAACGACCTCACCGGCGCCCTCCGCCTCCTCGGCGGCGGCAGCAGCGGCAGCCGTGCGCTCCGCGAAGTCCCGCTTCAGGGCGACGGGAGAGATGCGCATGGTCGCGCCGCTCTCCAGATCACCGTTCCCGGACTCGTCCCCGGAATCCGACGCGGCGTCGGAAGGACCCACGAGCGGCTGGACCCCGACGACGGGAACGTTCGGCACGGCGGTCGGAGACGAGACGTCCGCGACCGGAGCCGGAGCTGTCGCGGGAGTTGGGGCAGGCGCGGGCGGCGTCGGCTGCGCCCCCTGCGGCTCGAATCCACTCCCCGTCGGAAGCTTGGGTACCGCCCCCGGCCCGCCGACCACCGGCGCACCCGGCGTGACAGGCGGCGCGAAAGGAGCCCCCGGCACAGGCGCGGGCGGCGCAGAGGGAGCAACTGGGGGAGTGAAGGCACCCCCAGGCGCGGGCGCGGGAGGCGCCGGCGGCGTGAACGGAGCCCCGGGCGCAGGCGGCGCGGGCGGGGTGAAAGGCGCCCCCGGAGCCGGAGCCGGAGCCGGAATGGAGGCAGGACCGCCGGAGGCACCCGGCCTGGGCGGCTGCGGAAGCGAATGAGCAGGCGGAGTCAGCCCAGGAAGCGCGGAGAAGTCCGCAGGAGAGAGCCCAACTGCCGGCGCACCGGAGTTCGCCCCATGTCCGGGTGCTTGCCCAGGCACCTGCCCGGACCCCTGCCCCGGACCATGACCGGAACCCTGCGGCTGTCCAGGACCTTGCCCCTGACCCGGAGCAGCCCCCTGTGCCTCTTGCGAACCCGGCCCTGATCCCGAACCCGATCCCGAACCCGACCCCCCGGACGCGTTCTGCGTGTACCAGGCGGGCGGCGCGTAATCGATGGTGAACTCGCCGGTCGTCTCGACGGAGGCCTCCGCGTCGGGCTGGTCATCGCCGGGTGTGGCCCAGCCCCCGCGGTTCCCGTCCCGATCGCTGCTCACAATTCCTCCTGGTGTGGTCGAGAACCCTCATGCCGTGTCGGGGCGACCATCGCTTGTCGTCCTTACGTTGTCCGAGGTAGTCCGATCCACCGGCTCTCCCCCTGGGACACCACCGCCCGGTCCACGGGTTCTGGCGACGCGCCCCCTCCCAGCCTAATCACCAGGGGCCCCACCTCGGCAGGCCCGTCCACCCCTGAGCGCCTTCCCGGTGCGTCACAACCAGCCCAGAAGTGCCGTACTCAGCCGCCCCATCGGTGAACAAATCGGGCACGATCCGTGAACGTGCCGGACAGGGAGCGACACCGCGGTGCCTGCGCTTACACCCGAAGAGACGTTCCCTGCAAGGGTGTTGGGGAAACGGCGTCCCACCCCACGCCATGCGTTCCAGCAGGCGGCGGGCATAGTGGGGGCCGCTCCGACCACCCCCCGACGGAATCTGACCGAAAAGGACTTCTTCGCGTGAGCTTCGGCCCACCTCCCTCGATCTACACCCAGTCCACACTGGCGGCCGACCAGTCCCGCAGGCGCCGCCGTTTCCGTCTGCTGGGCGCCGTGACGGCCGCCGTCGTCGCCGTCGGAGGTGTCGGCGGCCGGCTCCTGATGTCGGGCGACGACGGGCCTGGCGACCAGAAGACGGCCGTGGTCGCGCAGGCCCCGGACGACGTCAGGGAAACGGTCGAGAAGCGACCCGTATCGCCCGAGGGGCAGAACGTGCTGGAGTTCAGCGAGGAGGGACTCGCCGCTCGCCCCGACACCGACCCCCGCTACGCGCCCGGCACTTGGGCCACCGGCACGATCCTCGCCAAGGGCATCGCCACCCGTGTCGACGGCTACCGCATCGGCGACGAGAGCGGCGACAGGGCCTGGACCCTCGACCTGGGCGGCCACCTCTGCGCGGTCACGGACCACGTCACCGCCGACGGACGTACCGCGGTCGTCGTCCAGCCCCCGCAGCCCGAGGGCGCGAAGTCGGAGGGCGTGTGCGACCAGGTCGTCCTCGTCGACCTGGACACCGGCAGGAAGCTCTGGCAGAAGACGATGCCGTCGGCCCGCGCCGCGTTCGTGACCAACACAAACATCACCCTCGCCAAGGGCGTCGTCGCGGTGGGCTGGGGGCACGGCTCGGTCGCGTACGACATGAAGAGCGGCAAGCAGCTCTGGAACGGCACCTCCACCTCCGAGTGCGAGGACAAGGGGTTCGCCGGCGGGCGCGAACTCCTCGCGCTGGAAGCCTGTGGCGCGCTGCCCGACACGCGGTACGAGGTGCAGCGGCTCGACCCGCGCACCGGCAGGGCGCAGTGGACGTACCGACTCGCGAGCGGTGTGCAGGACGTCTACCTGCCCTCGTCCGACCCGCCCGTCCTCGCCGTGGCGGCCGGCGACAGCCTGGTCACCGACCTGATCACGCTGGACGGCGACGGCAAGCACCTGGCCACCATCTCGCTGGGCGGCTACGACGCGAAGTGCGACGACCGGTACTTCGGCAGTTCGTACTTCGGCACGGTCGAGAACTGCGACGGCGTGGTCGTGGGCCCGACCCGGGCGTACGTCACCAGCAAGGAGTCCACCGACCCCGCCCAGGCCGCGGACTGGATCGTGGCGTTCGACCTCAAGACCGGGCGGGGTCAGGGGAAGTTCGACGGACGCCCGTTCCAGCAGGTCTTCCCGCTCCGGATGAACGGCGACGAGCTGTTGATCTTCCGCCAGGGCCGCACCGGCTTCCAGTCGGCGGCCGTGGTGAGCTGGAACGCCCGTACGGACCGGGAGACCCCGCTGCTGCTGTTCAGCCTGCCGGAGGACGACGACTCCGAACTCGGCGACCCGGAGCAGTCGGACATGGTCTACGAACAGGGCCGGGTCTTCTTCGCCAAGCGCGAACTGTCCCGCGACGACAAGTCCCCGAAGGACCCGGTCCTGGTGACCGTCGGCTACGGCACCGCGGGACTGAAGCACTGAGGGCCGTAGGAGAAGGAGTAAGGGGCGGCACGTATACGTGCCGCCCCTTACTCCTTCTCGCGATCGCCTACGCGCGCGTGCTCACTCCGCCGACAGGCCCCCGTTGCGCGTCGTCGGCTCCAGGTCGAACTCGCCGTCCCGCGCGCCGAGCACGAAGGCCCGCCACTCCGCCTCGGTGTACCGCAGCACGGTGTCCGGGTCGAGCGAGGACCGCATGGCGACCGCCCCGTCGGGAAGGTCGGCGATCTCGACCCGCTCCTCGTGCTCCTCGGTACCGGGCGCGCTGCGCCACTCGACGCCGGAGATGTCGAGCGCGTACAGCTCGTCGCGCTCGCGCTCCTTGCGCGCCTTGATCTGCTCTTCCGTCTCCGCCATGCCGCAGCGACCCCTTCCCGACGTGATCCGTGTGCCAACCTTAGTGACCTGGTACGCCCGCCTTCCGGGGTTCGCGGAGCTGGTAAGGGCGCCCACCGGCTCCTGGTACCCTGAGTGACGGCCGTTTGTGTTACGGCTTTCCGCCTGACGAGTCACCGAAGCTCCCCCGAGAATTAGACCGGGGGCACTCGAAGGCACACAGACCATGAGGAGTACGCGTGTCGCTCGACGCCGCCACGAAGAAGCAGATCATCGGCGAGTTCGGCCAGAAGGAGGGCGACACCGGCTCCCCCGAGGTCCAGGTCGCCATGCTCTCGCGCCGCATCTCGGACCTGACCGAGCACCTCAAGACCCACAAGCACGACCACCACTCCCGTCGTGGTCTGCTGATCCTGGTCGGTCAGCGCCGCCGGCTGCTCCAGTACCTGGCCAAGAAGGACATCCAGCGCTTCCGTGCGCTGGTCGACCGCCTGGGCATCCGTCGCGGTGCGGCGGGCGCCAAGTAGTACGCCGTGAAGGGGGCGGTTCCCGAAGCGATCGGGGGCCGCTCCCTTCGCCGTTTGTGCCGCCGTACGTGCGGAAACGTGCGGAGTGTCACACCCGCTTTGTAGTGTGGTAGCACAACGCAACAGCACGAGGAGAAGCGCACCTCGCCGCCGCCGGTCCTCGGTAGTGGCTCCCGGGCAATGCGAACCCGGGTGCTTCGATCGAAGACCGGCCCGCAACAGGTGGAGCGCTTCTCCGCTCATGTCCCCCCGCCATACGGGCGGATCGGGACAAAAGACGAAAAGCAGACGAAAAGTAACGGAGAACACGCTAGTGGAGAACGAGACCCACTACGCCGAGGCCGTCATCGACAATGGCACCTTCGGTACCCGCACCATCCGCTTCGAGACGGGCCGCCTGGCCAAGCAGGCCGCCGGCTCCGCCGTGGCGTACCTGGACGACGACACCATGGTGCTGTCGGCCACCACCGCCTCCAAGAACCCCAAGGACCAGCTCGACTTCTTCCCCCTCACGGTGGACGTCGAGGAGCGGATGTACGCCGCCGGCAAGATCCCCGGCAGCTTCTTCCGCCGCGAGGGCCGTCCCTCCGAGGACGCGATCCTCACCTGCCGCCTGATCGACCGCCCGCTGCGCCCGTCCTTCAAGAAGGGCCTTCGCAACGAGATCCAGGTCGTCGCCACGATCATGGCGCTCAACCCCGACCACCTGTACGACGTCGTCGCGATCAACGCGGCCTCCGCGTCCACGCAGCTGGCCGGTCTGCCCTTCTCCGGCCCGATCGGCGGCGTCCGCGTCGCGCTGATCAACGGCCAGTGGGTCGCCTTCCCGACGCACACCGAGCTCGAGGACGCCGTCTTCGACATGGTCGTCGCCGGTCGCGTCCTGGAGGACGGCGACGTCGCCATCATGATGGTCGAGGCCGAGGCCACCGAGAAGACCATCCAGCTGGTCGCGGGCGGCGCCGAGGCGCCCACCGAGGAGGTCGTCGCCTCCGGTCTGGACGCCGCGAAGCCCTTCATCAAGGTGCTCTGCAAGGCCCAGGCCGACCTCGCCGCCAAGGCAGCCAAGCCCACCGGCGAGTTCCCGGTCTTCCTCGACTACCAGGACGACGTCCTGGAGGCGCTCACCGCCGCAGTCAAGGACGAGCTCTCCCAGGCGCTCACCATCGCGGGCAAGCAGGACCGCGAGGCCGAGCTGGACCGCGTCAAGGGTCTCGCCGCCGAGAAGCTGCTCCCGCAGTTCGAGGGCCGCGAGAAGGAGATCTCCGCCGCGTACCGCTCGCTGACCAAGTCCCTGGTCCGTGAGCGCGTCATCAAGGACAAGGTCCGCATCGACGGCCGCGGCGTCACGGACATCCGTACGCTCGCCGCCGAGGTCGAGGCCATCCCGCGCGTGCACGGCTCGGCGCTGTTCGAGCGTGGCGAGACCCAGATCCTGGGCGTCACCACCCTGAACATGCTCCGGATGGAGCAGCAGCTGGACACCCTCTCCCCGGTGACCCGCAAGCGCTACATGCACAACTACAACTTCCCGCCGTACTCCGTCGGCGAGACCGGCCGCGTCGGCTCCCCGAAGCGTCGCGAGATCGGCCACGGAGCGCTCGCCGAGCGCGCCCTGGTCCCGGTCCTGCCGACCCGCGAGGAGTTCCCCTACGCGATCCGTCAGGTGTCCGAGGCCCTCGGCTCCAACGGTTCGACGTCCATGGGCTCGGTCTGCGCCTCCACCATGTCGCTGCTGAACGCCGGTGTGCCCCTGAAGGCCCCGGTCGCCGGTATCGCCATGGGCCTGATCTCCCAGGAGATCAAGGGCGAGACGCACTACGTCGCCCTCACCGACATCCTCGGTGCGGAGGACGCCTTCGGTGACATGGACTTCAAGGTCGCCGGCACCAAGGAGTTCGTGACCGCCCTCCAGCTGGACACCAAGCTGGACGGCATCCCGGCCTCCGTCCTGGCCGCGGCCCTCAAGCAGGCCCGTGACGCCCGCCTCCACATCCTCGACGTGATGATGGAAGCGATCGACACGCCGGACGAGATGTCCCCCAACGCCCCGCGGATCATCACCGTCAAGATCCCCGTGGACAAGATCGGCGAGGTCATCGGCCCGAAGGGCAAGATGATCAACCAGATCCAGGAGGACACCGGCGCCGAGATCACGATCGAGGACGACGGCACCATCTACATCGGTGCCCAGGTCGGCTCGCAGGCCGAGGCCGCCCGCGCCACGATCAACGGCATCGCCAACCCGACCATGCCGGAGGTCGGCGAGCGCTACCTGGGTACGGTCGTCAAGACCACGACCTTCGGTGCGTTCGTGTCGCTGCTCCCGGGCAAGGACGGTCTGCTGCACATCTCGCAGATCCGCAAGCTCGCCGGCGGCAAGCGCGTGGAGAACGTCGAGGACGTGCTGGGCGTGGGCGCCAAGGTCCAGGTCGAGATCGCCGAGATCGACTCCCGCGGCAAGCTCTCCCTGATCCCCGTGATCGAGGGCGAGAGCGACGACGAGAAGAAGGACGACACCGACCAGTGACGTCGAGCGGCTCCACGGCGACGGCCCGCACCTCTTCGGAGGCGCGGGCCGTCGCCCGTACCCAAACCGTCATCGAGGGCACCAACGGCATCGGCACGGTCCGCAAGACCACCCTCCCGGGCGGCCTGCGCATCGTCACCGAGACGCTGCCCTCGGTGCGCTCCGCCACCTTCGGCATCTGGGCGCACGTCGGCTCCCGTGACGAGACGCCGTCCCTGAACGGCGCCACGCACTACCTGGAGCACCTGCTCTTCAAGGGCACCTCCAAGCGCAGCGCGCTGGACATCTCCTCCGCCATCGACGCGGTCGGCGGCGAGATGAACGCGTTCACCGCCAAGGAGTACACGTGCTACTACGCGCGCGTGCTCGACACCGACCTCCCCCTCGCCATCGACGTCGTCTGCGACATGCTCACGGGCTCGCTGATCCGCGAGGACGACGTGAACGTCGAGCGCGGCGCGATCCTCGAAGAGATCGCCATGACCGAGGACGACCCGGGCGACTGCGTGCACGACCTGTTCGCGCACACGATGTTCGGCGACAACCCCCTCGGCCGCCCGGTCCTCGGCACGGTCGACACGGTCAACGCCCTCACCGCCGACCGCATCCGCCGCTTCTACAAGAAGCACTACGACCCGACCCACCTGGTGGTGGCGGCCGCCGGCAACATCGACCACAACAGGGTCGTACGCCAGGTCCGCGCCGCCTTCGAGAAGTCGGGCGCCTTCAAGAGCGCCGACGCCGCGCCCATCGCCCCGCGCGACGGCCGCCGCGCCCTGCGCACCGCGGGCCGCGTCGAACTGATCGGCCGCAAGACCGAACAGGCGCACGTCGTCCTCGGCATGCCCGGCCTGGCCCGCACGGACGACCGCCGCTGGGCGCTCGGGGTCCTCAACACGGCCCTCGGCGGCGGCATGTCCTCCCGCCTGTTCCAGGAGGTCCGGGAGAAGCGCGGCCTGGCCTACAGCGTGTACTCGTACACGTCCGGCTTCGCCGACTGCGGCCTCTTCGGCGTCTACGCCGGCTGCCGGCCCTCGCAGGTCCACGACGTACTGAAGATCTGCCGCGACGAACTCGACCAGGTCGCCGAGCACGGCCTGTCCGACGACGAGATCGACCGCGCGATCGGCCAGCTCCGGGGTTCCACGGTCCTGGGCCTCGAGGACACGGGCGCGCTCATGAACCGCATCGGCAAGAGTGAGCTGTGCTGGGGCGAGCAGATGTCCGTCGACGACATGCTGGCCCGGATAGCGTCGGTCACCCCGGACGACGTCCGCGCGGTCGCCCGCGACATCCTGGGACAGCGGCCCTCGCTGTCGGTCATCGGGCCGCTGAAGGACAAACAGGCGTCCCGTCTGCAGGAAGCCGTCGCCTGACACCCCTCCGGTAAGGAAGCAGGAACATGAGCAAGCTGCGCGTGGCCGTCCTCGGTGCCAAGGGCCGGATCGGTGCGGAGGCGGTACGGGCCGTCGAGGCGGCCGAGGACATGGAGCTGGTCGCCGCCCTCGGCCGGGGCGACAAGCTGGAGACGCTGGCGGACACCGGCGCCCAGGTCGCGGTCGAACTGACCACCCCCGCCTCGGTGATGGGCAACCTCGACTTCTGCGTCCGGCACGGCATCCACGCGGTCGTCGGCACCACCGGCTGGACCGACGACCGCCTCGCGCACCTCAAGGACCTGCTCGCCCAGTCCCCGGAGACCGGCGTGCTCATCGCGCCGAACTTCTCCATCGGCGCCGTCCTCACCATGAAGTTCGCGCAGATTGCCGCGCCCTACTTCGAGTCCGTCGAGGTCATCGAACTACACCACCCGAACAAGGTCGACGCCCCCAGCGGCACCGCCGCCCGGACCGCCCAGCTCATCGCCGAGGCCCGGGCGGAGGCGGGCTCGGCGCCCGCGCCGGACGCCACGGTGACGGCCCTGGAGGGCGCGCGCGGCGCCAGTGTGGACGGCGTCCCCGTGCACTCGGTCCGCCTGCGCGGCCTCCTCGCCCACCAGGAGGTCCTGCTCGGCGGCGAGGGCGAGACGCTGACGATCCGCCACGACTCCCTGCACCACAGCAGCTTCATGCCGGGCATCCTGCTCGGCGCGCGCCGCGTGGTGACCACTCCGGGCCTCACCTTCGGCCTGGAACACTTCCTGGACCTGGGCTGACACCTGCCATGCGAGCCAAGCTCACCTACGCCGTCACGGCCGCCGTCCTGGTCTTCTACTTCGTCCTGGTCGGCAGCCGCGGCGTCATGCTGATCCAGTCCGGCACGCTCCTGACCGTCACCTTCGGCGTGGCGGTGCTGATCCTGCCGGTGATCGGCCTGTGGTTCCTGTGGAAGAACACCCAGTTCGTCCGCAGGGCCAACGCGCTGGCCGCCGAACTCGACGCCGAGGGCGGCCTGCCCGTCGACGAACTGGCGCGCACCCCCGGCGGCCGTATCGACCGCGACTCGGCCGACGAGGTGTTCGCCAAGCGCAGGGCCGAGACGGAGGCCGCCCCCGACGACTGGCGCAGCTGGTTCCGGCTGGCCGTCGCCTACCACGACGCCCGCGACACCCCGCGCGCCCGCAAGGCGATGCAACGGGCGATCGCCCTGCACGACGGCCGGACCATCGAGGCCTGACCGCATCCTCGAAGGATGCCCGCGCCGCGATACGCCGAAGGGGCCGCCCCGCACCAACTGCGGGCCGGCCCCTTCGACTTGAGTACAGGCGACTTGCGTACGACCGTCGGCGTCAGCGCCGACGATTCTCCGCGGCCCAGGCCTCGATGGTGTCCGCCGCACGGTCGAACGACCCCGTGCGCGCAAGGAAGTCGGCGTTGTGCGTCGTCAACAGCACCGGCGCGTCCTCCGGGCCGCGGTCGCTGCGTACGAGGACCAGCGCCTGTCCCTGCACGGTCCGGGGCAACCCCAGCCAGCGCACCGGCTGTTGGACCGTCCGCACGGCGACGACCCGGTCCCAGGGCGTGGTCCGCGTGCCGAAGAAGCTCACCCGGCGCAGCCCGTGCGCGCTGACCCACACGCCCACGCGCAGCAGGCGCAGCGAGCAGAGGATGACGGCGAACGCGATCGCGAGGATCACGCCGGCTTCGGACGCCGAGGTGGTGAGCGCCAGGATGACCGCGGAGAACAGCACGAACGAGGCGAGCAGCAGCCAGAGGGCCGCCATGCCGACGCGCCAGGGGCCGGGACGGTAGGGCCGCCGCCAGCGGTCGCGGTCGTCGAACGGCAGCGCGATGTCGTCCGCCGTCTCGAAGGTTCGGTCGGCCGTCAGGAAGGGCAGGGGCACGGCTGGTCCTCACTCAATCCATGCATGGGCTGTGCCCGGTGAGGTTATCCGGCTGTGTCCGCACTCACCACCTGTGGGGTCCGGATGGAGTCAACGCCCCTGGGATGCCTGTGATTGCTGAGCCGGCGTGGACGTGGGGGTGGACAGCGCCGGCATGCCAAGGATCAGCGAACCCGCTATCCCGGCGACGATGGTGAGCCCCAGCAGCCAACGCCCGGCCGTCTGGCCGAAGGACGCCCGCTCCCGGGGCGGCGGAGCGACATTGCTGCGGAACCTGTCGGCTTCGGCGAGGAAGGCGAACGGGACGGGTTCGCGCCGACTGGACATCGGGGTGCTTCTCCCTTCGGGGATCGAACGAACGTCTCTCATCTCCACAGACGAGTGAATGCCCCAATTGGTGCCCCGTTTCACGAGATTTCCCTCCGGCAAGGCACCTCCCTCCCTGTCACAGGGGCCCCGTATTGTGGGCGCGAACCACAGATGTGACGGGAAGGACCCCCCTTGACCTCCGGCGACGACACCCAGCCGTTCCTGCGCAGCGACGTCACCGTCGAGCTGGTGAAATCCAGCGCCTCGGACTCGGACGTCCTGTTCGCCGCCCGCGTCTCGACCCTCGGCGAACAGTCCCTGGAAGAGCTGCAGAAGGACCCCGAGCGCTCCAAGGGCCTGATCAACTTCCTGATGCGGGACCGGCACGGCAGCCCCTTCGAGCACAACTCGATGACTTTCTTCATCAGCGCCCCGATCTTCGTCTTCCGCGAGTTCATGCGACACCGCGTGGGCTGGTCGTACAACGAGGAGTCGGGCCGCTACCGGGAGCTCGAACCGGTCTTCTACGTCCCCGACGAGTCACGCAAGCTCGTCCAGGAGGGCCGTCCGGGCAAGTACGTCTTCGTCGACGGAACCCCGTCCCAGCGCGCCGCGGTCCAGTCGGTGCTCGACGAGTCCTACCAACAGGCGTACGCGGCGTACCAGAAGTTGCTGGCCGAGGGCGTCGCCCGCGAGGTCGCCCGCGCGGTCCTCCCGGTCGGCCTCTACTCCTCGATGTACGCCACCTGCAACGCCCGCTCGCTGATGCACTTCCTCGGCCTGCGCACCCAGCACGAGCTGGCCAAGGTGCCGTCCTTCCCGCAGCGGGAGATCGAGATGGTCGGCGAGAAGATGGAGGAGGAGTGGGCCAAGCTCATGCCGCTCACCCATGCCGCCTTCAACACCAACGGCCGTGTCGCCCCGTAACCCGGCACACATGTACGGATCAGCCGAGCGAAGTGTCCGTATTGCGGCATTTGGAGAAGTTCATCTAGCCTGATCAAACGGACCCGGTACTGCTTGAACCCCCGAGCAGGCAGTACCGGGCTCCTCCTTTGTCCGGACTTATCCCGCACCCCAAGGGCAGACCCCGCATTGAGCAGCGAGTAGCGTGTTACCCATGGCTCCGACCTCCACTCCGCAGACCCCCTTCGGGAGGGTCCTCACCGCCATGGTCACGCCCTTCACGGCGGACGGCGCGCTCGACCTCGACGGCGCACAGCGGCTCGCCACCCACCTGGTGGACGCAGGCAACGACGGCCTGATCATCAACGGCACCACCGGTGAGTCCCCGACCACCAGCGACGCGGAGAAAGCGGATCTCGTACGAGCCGTACTGGAGGCGGTCGGCGACCGGGCCCACGTGGTGGCCGGCGTCGGCACCAACAACACCCACCACAGCATCGAGCTGGCCCGCACCGCCGAGAAGACCGGCGCACACGGCCTCCTCGTCGTCACCCCGTATTACAACAAGCCCCCGCAGGAGGGCCTGTACCGACACTTCACGGCCGTCGCCGACGCCGCCGAGCTGCCGGTCATGCTCTACGACATCCCCGGCCGCAGTGGCGTCCCCATCGCCACCGAGACCCTGGTCCGACTGGCCGAGCACCCCAGGATCGTCGCCAACAAGGACGCCAAGGGCGACCTCGGCCGCGCGAGCTGGGCCATCTCCCGCGCGGACCTCGCCTGGTACTCCGGCGACGACATGCTCAACCTGCCGCTGCTCTCCGTGGGCGCGGTCGGCTTCGTCTCGGTCGTCGGCCATGTCGTCACACCCGACCTGCGGGCCCTCGTCGACGCCTTCGTCTCGGGCGACGTACAGAAGGCCACCGAGATCCACCAGAAGCTGCTCCCCATCTACACGGGCATGTTCCGCACCCAGGGCGTCATGACCACGAAGGCCGCGCTCACCCTCCAGGGACTGCCCGCCGGACCGCTGCGCGCACCGATGGTCGAGTGCACTTCCGAAGAGATCGAGCAGCTCAAGATCGATCTTGCCGCCGGCGGGGTACAGCTCTGACACCAGACTTCACAACTGAATAAGCGGGCCACCGATGCCTGCAATCCACAATGACAACTGCTACACGCACGAACGTCACGCACGCCACGTGCCCATCGGTACGTGGCGTGCGTGGTGAGGAGAGTCTTTTGAGTCATCCGCATCCTGAACTCGGCCCGCCCCCGTCGCTCCCCGAAGGCGGCCTACGGGTCACCCCACTGGGCGGCCTCGGCGAGATCGGCCGAAACATGACGGTCTTCGAGTACGGAGGCCGCCTGCTGATCGTCGACTGCGGAGTGCTCTTCCCTGAGGAGGAGCAGCCCGGAATCGACCTGATCCTGCCGGACTTCACGTCCATCCGGGACCGCCTCGACGACATCGAGGGCATCGTCCTGACCCATGGACACGAGGACCACATCGGCGGTGTCCCCTTCCTCCTGCGGGAGAAGCCGGACATCCCGCTGATCGGCTCCAAGCTGACCCTCGCCCTCATCGAGGCGAAGCTCCAGGAGCACCGCATCCGCCCGTACACCCTTGAGGTGGCGGAGGGGAACCGCGAACGGGTGGGCCCCTTCGACTGCGAGTTCGTCGCGGTCAACCACTCCATCCCGGACGCGCTGGCGGTCGCCATCCGCACGCCGGCCGGCATGGTCGTCCACACGGGCGACTTCAAGATGGACCAGCTCCCGCTGGACAACCGCCTCACGGACCTGCACGCGTTCGCACGGCTCAGCGAGGAGGGCATCGACCTGCTCCTCGCCGACTCGACGAACGCCGAGGTCCCGGGCTTCGTCCCGCCCGAGCGCGAGATCTCGAACGTGCTGCGCCAGGTCTTCGGCAGCGCCCGCAAGCGGATCATCGTGGCGAGCTTCGCCAGCCACGTCCACCGCATCCAGCAGATTCTGGACGCGGCCCACGAGCACGGCCGCAGGGTCGCCTTCGTCGGCCGCTCGATGGTCCGCAACATGGGCATCGCCCGTGACCTGGGCTACCTCAAGGTCCCGCCGGGCCTAGTCGTCGACGTCAAGACGCTCGACGACCTTCCGGACAGCCAGGTGGTCCTGGTCTGCACGGGCTCCCAGGGCGAACCGATGGCGGCCCTGTCCCGCATGGCCAACCGGGACCACCAGATCCGGATCGTCGAGGGCGACACCGTGATCCTGGCGTCCTCCCTGATCCCCGGCAACGAGAACGCGGTCTACCGCGTGATCAACGGCCTCACCCGCTGGGGCGCCAACGTCATCCACAAGGGCAACGCCAAGGTGCACGTCTCGGGCCACGCGTCCGCCGGCGAGCTCCTGTACTTCTACAACATCTGCCGGCCGAAGAACCTGATGCCGGTCCACGGCGAATGGCGCCACCTAAGGGCCAACGCCGAGCTGGGCGCCCTCACCGGCGTCCCGCACGACCGGATCGTCATCGCCGAGGACGGCGTGGTCGTCGACCTCATCGAGGGCAAGGCGAAGATCTCGGGCAAGGTCCAGGCGGGTTACGTCTACGTCGACGGTCTCTCCGTCGGTGATGTCGGCGAGCCGGCCCTGAAGGACCGAAAGATCCTCGGCGACGAGGGCATCATCTCGGTCTTCGTGGTCATCGACTCCTCGACCGGCAAGATCACGGCGGGCCCGCACATCCAGGCCCGCGGCTCGGGCATCGACGACTCCGTCTTCGGCGAGGTGACTCCGAGGATCTCGGAGGTGTTGGAGCGGTCGGCCCAGGACGGCGTGGTGGAGCCGCACCAGATGCAGCAACTCATCCGCCGCACCCTCGGCAAGTGGGTCTCCGACACCTATCGGCGCAGGCCGATGATCCTCCCGGTGGTGGTGGAGGTCTGATCACGTACGACCCCTCGTACGCGTGACCTTGGAGCGGGGCCCCGCCAGGTTCCTAGAGGCGGCCCCCCCCAGGACGGTTTCGTCGACGCCGGAAAGGGCACCCCGCCGCGTCGTGGGTGCGAACCCGGGCCCCAAGCCGGTGGGGAATACCACACAGCGGG